>CAJTOR010000014.1 GCA_910577675.1 uncultured Lachnospiraceae bacterium | reverse complement strand
TTTAATTTGGTGATCTTTCTGCGGGGAACCTTGACTTTTGTTAAGAAGTGTGGTAGAAATGTATATTAATAATACATTAACCTCACTTTTTAGAAAAGCAAAAGTATCCGCAGATATAATCATTCCAATAACGATTTGATTATATCAACATTCTCTGCAAAGGTCAAGCCCTTTTCGATAGAAATTGTCACTTTTTTATGTCTAGTAACCTAGCGCATAAAACTGACATTCGCCCGAACTGTGCAATCCTCTCTGCAAGAGCTGCCGATACAATCTTCCGTCCTGGAAGATCATACCCTTGTCAACTGACGAGATACCTCCCGCCCCAAAAGACTCCGTTCATCAATGACTTGGATGTGACACGCATGAACTTTGCCCTTCTGCTCGGAAATTTGATTTCTCGTGCTTGACTGATGACATAATACAAATCCTGTGTGTCAAACTTATGGCACCGTGTTGTCATTTTTAGATTAATTTCTTACGAAATTATTAAGGCGCGAAAAAATTCGATTTACATGTATATATAATATGGGATACAGCATCATCCCACATCGCATTATATATAGAAGGAACGGATGCATCAGCAGACTGTACTGCCGTTTTGCATCCGTTCCTTCCATAAACATTTCCTTAAAAAACCAGCTTCCTGCGATCTCTGCCATCGCTCAGCAGCACTTCGCAATCAAATCCCCAAAATCTCCTCCACCGTTTGCTGCATCCGGTCTTTGTCACAAACAAGCTTGTGGACTATCTGTGCATTGCGTATCTCCTCGATCGCGTGGGGTACCTTTGTATTGGAAATTTTTTCCAATTCATCCACCAGTTCAAAATCACCCATAGCATCATATTTCGAGTCAATTGCCGTCATCACACTCCGGGTAAACTTGTAAGGGCTGGCAGTGGAAGCTATCACAGTTACGGAGTTATCCCCTGTTTCTTCCTTATATTTATGATACACGCTGGTTGCAACTGCCGTGTGGGTATCAATAACATACCCCGTCTTTTCGTACAGTTCCCGGATTGTATCCGCAGTCTGTTTTACCGTTGCAAATCCCCCATAAAAATCAGCAAGCCTTTCCCTCATTTCATCCGTAACAGAGTAAACCCCATCCTTTAAAAGCGCCTGCATTAACTGAGCATTCTTTTTTGCATCATCTCCAGCAACCCTGTAGATCAGGCGCTCAAGATTACTCGAAATCAAAATATCCATCGAAGGCGAAGTCGTAAGAATAAAATCGCGGTTTTTATCGTAGGTACCACTCTGAAAGAAATCATATAAAACCTTATTGTCGTTCGACGCACAAATAAGCTTGCCGATCGGAAGTCCCGCACACTTCGCATAATATGCAGCGAGGATATTGCCAAAGTTTCCGGTTGGCACCACCACATTCAGGCGTTCCCCTTCTTTTAACTTGCCCGCCGCAAGAAGCCTGGTATATGCATAAACATAATAAACAATCTGCGGAACTAAGCGGCCAACATTAATTGAATTCGCAGAAGAAAAACGAAACCCCTTCTCCCGCATGGCAGCCGCCAATTCCTTATTGTTAAATATAGCTTTCACGCCATTCTGCGCGTCGTCGAAATTACCATGGATACCAACCACCGTGGTATTTGCACCGCGCTGCGTCACCATCTGTTTTTCCTGAATCGGGCTGACACCATCCTTTGGATAAAACACAATAATGCGAGTCCCCGGCACATCCGCAAAACCGGCAAGCGCCGCCTTTCCGGTATCTCCGGACGTGGCAGTCAAAATAACTATCTCCTCTTTCACATTATTCTTTTTTGCCGCAGCCGTAAGCAGGTGCGGTAGGATGGAAAGTGCCATATCCTTAAAAGCGATTGTCGCGCCGTGAAACAATTCCAGATAATGAACATCATCCACCTCTCGAAGCGGCACAATCTCCGGCACATCAAATTTCTGGTCATAAGCTTTATCGATGCAGTGCTTCAATTCCTCGCTGGTAAAATCAGTTAAAAATAACCGCATCACTTCAAACGCCACTTCGCGGTAATCCATTTCTGCCATCCTTGTAAAAGGAATGGAAAAAACCGGGATTTCATTTGGCACAAACAATCCCCCATCCGATGCCAGCCCTTTTAAAATCGCCTCGGAGGCAGTCACCTGTTCCCCCGCATTTCTCGTGCTCTGATAAATCATCTCCATAATAACCCTCCAGTATATTAAAAGAAGCGGTGTGCCTGCCCCTCATTGTTGAAGTCATTATACTTGAAAAACTCTCGTATTTCAAGTACAGAATTTCCAAAAAACAAAAGAAGAGTCCTGCATCCACTACAGAACCCTTCTCTTTTATTTATTACCAAAAAACTCATGGCACCCATATTCCACTATTTTTCTCAGGGAAGTATCAAACCAGTTCGCCTTTTTTTCCGAAGTATATCTTCTCGCAAAGAAATACAGCGCACCATCCGAATAATCTTCACCTGAAAGCGCCCTCGCAACAGCCGCCTTCGTATGCTTTGAAACCTTTACTGTATAATACCGCCCGCCCTTGCGCACCGGTGAAAACTGGTAGGTCTTCCCGTTATTCTGGAAAACAACCCCTTTGACAGTATCCGGGAACTCCTCATCTAACACACGGTTTAACACAACATTCGCAACCAGTATCTTGCCGTATGCATCCTCATCCCCGGCTTCCGCCTCCACAATCGTTTCAAGCACGGTAAGCTGCTCAGCGGAAAGTTTTAACCCAGCATAGTTCGCATTATATTCCAAATTAAGGGCGGCTGGTATACTATCCAGATCAACTTTATTGTGGAACGCTTCCTCGGCTTCCTTAATCTGCTTGTCCCCAGACTGCACACCTGCCTCCACCGAGTCTTTATCCGCAGGCTTTTCATTCTTGCCATCAGTAACTTTAGTTGCAGTTTCCCCCTTGGTCGCAGGAGCTTTCGTTCCAACTTCGCCCGTCGCAGCGGATGCCTTTGTCCCTGCCACACCGGATGCCGCAGTAGCCTTTGTTCCTGTTGTCCCTGCGGCTGTAATAGCTTTTGTCCCCGCACCACCCATCGCAGCGGAAACCCTTACACCCGCCCCGCCGATGGAAATAGAAGCTGCCTTGCTTGTCCCATCCGCCGTGGCGGAAGCTTTTACTGCCTCCTGTTTCGTTGCTGCCCCATCGGCTTCCTTTAAATCTCCGGCAATTACATCATCCTCAAACAAAGCATCCTCTTCACCGAGCCCAAGCAGATGCAAGCCATCCCCTATTCCCGGGAACGCATCACCCAAAACATTGCCCGCTGTTATCTTCCATTCCTCAAGGGCATGCCTTGCCGCTTCCTTATAAGTTTCATTCCTGGCAAGCGCCACCCCCCTGGCTTCCTCATTCTCAGCAAGCATGGCTGCAACCAGCACATCGTGCACCAATCCCCCATCTTCATCATACAGTCCGTCAATACTGTCCGCAACGGCAGCTAGTGCGTAAACGGAAGAATCCGTCCCAAGCGGCGGGGCAAAAAACGGAATAACTCCGACCGCCGCCATACTAATCATTGCCGTTTTCTTGCGGCGGTTTCTTAAATTTTGGCGATGGTCTTTTCCCCCAGTATTTTGATCCTTTTTCTTTTGGAGAAACGTTTGCACTTCCGGCATATAAATCCCTCTCTTTTCTGAAAGCCTCTCAAATCAAACAAGTTTCTAAAATACTCCATGTCCCGATGGTCTTGGATGATTCTTCCGTCAATCCTGTGATGTATTATATCAGAGGATATAAAACTGTCAATAAGTCCCAAGGTTTTTTGTTAGTTCCGTACAGATGATACCCCCAAATATTTCCATCGAACATAATTTTGTACAATAAAAGTATATTTTATACCTTTCTTTTTCAGCATTTTGGTTATTTAAATGTTAAGTATTTATGACGTGTCTGTAACATTTGCCATTTTCTTTTTCTTAATTTCCCATGTTTGGAATGAATTTATACCTACTTTTCCAAAAAATTGTGTAATATATTCGTAATAATCATGTAATATTTTATCTTTTTCTTGTCAGATCGACACCGGATGTGTTAAGCTATTACTTGAGGGTAGAATCATAATCATAAAAACCAGCTTAACTTCAATCACACAAGCCCCTATTTTAAGGAGATCTGCCATGGTACCAGAATATTCCATTCCCCCTAAAAAAGTCATACAGGAAGAAATTGCAGCGCAAGAACAAATTGACATATTGGAAGAACGTGCACTGCAAGAACAAACCGCCACATACAAAGGAACCATTGTCCCAGAAAAACCCACTCCTTCCTGCCCCTCCGGAGTATTCCCCGCACACAAAAAAGACGGGACACCTTACTACCGCTCCTCAATCACTTACCGCGGCAAACATATAAGCCTTGGCAGCTACCAAAATGCTCACACGGCGCACTCCGCCTACCTGCTTGCCTCCCGCCTGCTCAATGAAAAAAATACGCCCCTTGCCGGATGTACGGTGGATGACCATCCCTCACTCGGAGGTGAACTCCCTTTTGAAAAATGGGTTTGCCTGCTGAATTTTCGGGACAATGGGATCTACTGCCACACCCCCATCTACCTGCAAAACCGCTTTTTCCTCTACTACCTGGCTCCATCCGCGCCGTTAAAATTCGATGCGGATGACCTTTTTTACTATATGCGCCGCAAAATTATGCAGCGCGGGGGGCATCTTTTCGTAAGTGATTACGGGATGCAGGTTTCAATTCTTTCCCGCTATGGGATTCACAGCCACGCTGTTGCAGGCAGGGATTACCGTTTCGTCAACGGTGATCCCCTAGACTACCGATACAGTAACATTGAAATCATCAATCATTACCACGGCGTTACAAAACGCCTGCACCGAGGACATGATATTTTTACTGCGCGCATCCATATTAACGGCAATTACCTGATCGGCCGCTACCTTTCCGAGGCAGAAGCCGCCATCGCATACAATAAGGCTGCGGACTATTTAAATAGGAAGGGATTTACAAAAAATTATCCACGGAACTATATCGAAGAATTATCCGAGAGGGAATATGCAAAACTATATGCGGCCATACGAATCGGCAGGAAAATCAGGGATTACCCCGATAAAATAAACCTTTCCTGTAATTAATTAAAAGAAATTTGAAAATATTAAAAAAAACAGTATTTTTTTTCTGAAGTTGTGGTATAATAATATTACATTTTTTCTTCTTCCATTTTTATAAAAAGAAAGGGTTGTTATCGGGAAACCGACAGCAGCCCTTTCTTTTATTTTCGAAACCAAAAAAATATCTGTTTTCTCCCCGGCTTCAAATACCACGCTGACAGCGCAACCATCCCCCCCGACACAAGCAATTGACCTATCATGCTCGCCGCAAACCAGTGGTTGGACAAAAAATACATAAGTCTTCCCTCACTGCCAATCGAACTCATCAATGTAATCCCGCGTCCAGCCTGGTCATGCAGCATGGAAACAAAGGAAATAAGAGGATTTAAAAGCAAAAACACAGTCCGCTTCCCGCGGATGGAATTCATAACATCCCACAACCCACTAAAGCCACTGTTGGAAAACGCCCCCAAAAATTCAAAGAAAAACAGCAAGACCGGCAGGAGGAAAACCACGACAAGCATTGCCAGATATGCACATACGGTTGCCATCGTAGTCTTGCGGCAGCAAACAGAAAAGAAAATCCCGATACTGCCGATATAAACCGCCGTAACTCCAAGCAGGAGCAAAAAGGTAAACATATCGGACAACGTAATACCACCGATGCTAAATACTATCGCCAGCACCGGCATGGAAGAAACAGCCAGTAAAATTACCATGCTGATCGATGCGGCAAGCTTGCCAGTTACAATATGGAACGGCGTAATTTTTGTGGATAACAGGATATCGAGTGTCTGCTTCTCGCGCTCCCCCGCAACCGCCCCCGCCGTTGAGGCCGGCACAATCAAAAGAATCATAACAAATTCCATTGCTGCCATAACACAGTAGAGCGTAAGGATGCCGGAATAGGCAATATTCTCCCGCATACGCCCCTCCCGGTCAAAAGTTAAATAAAACACAAGAAGTCCCAGTCCCGCCAGCAAAAAATTGTAGACCAGAAGCAGCACCACGGTCTTTTTCGTCCGCGCGCTTTGCTTTAGCCCTATCTTATAAACCGGATTCAGGTACCGCATCCTTTTTTACCCCTTCTTTCCATGATTAGCACAAATAAATACCTTTTATACTCAAGACAAAGTTGTAATATCAAGGAACATCTTCTCAAGATTCCCCTCCTCGCGGCAGAACGAGATAATCTGCGCCCCCCGTCCAACCAGCCCCGCAAACAGCTCTGCAACCTCCTCCTCCGTTCCATCATATGGAAAAGAAATACTTGTGCCTCGGCTGACAATATTTTTTACATGCGGGTCGGACTTTAAAAGTTGTACAGCCTCCTCAGGAAATTTAAGACATTGCAGCACATAGGGATTCTTTTCCTGCTGCCTGCGCAACAAAGTTGGCAGCTCCCCCTGCATCACCAGCCGCCCCTTTGAAATCACCCCGACACTCGTGCACATCTCCGCCAGCTCATTCAAGTCGTGCGAACTGATAATAATCGTCTTCCCCTCCGCGCAAAGTTCCTGCAAAAGTTCTTTCAAATGCCTGCGGTAACGTGGTTCCATACCGGAAGCCGGCTCATCTAAAACCAGCAGATCCGGATTGTTCACCAGCGCGCGGGCTACACAAAGCTTTTGCTTCATGCCGCGGCTCATCCCGTCCACCATCTCATCGCGCCACTGCGTCATTCCAAGCATTTCTAAAAGTTCTTCCGTCCTGTGCCTCGACTCCCTCCCGTCCATACCATAGAGCGAAGCAAAAAATTCCAGGTACTCCTGCACCTTCAAATCATCATATACCCCAAAGAAATCCGGAACATAGCCAATAATTTCACGCACCTGCCCGGTATTTCCCGAAAGTGTCCTCCCCGCTACCACTACCTCACCGGAATCAGCGCGCATCAGCCCTGCAATAATCTTCATTGTAGTTGTCTTCCCGGCACCGTTTGGTCCTACAAAACCAAACAGTTCCCCCTTGTCAATCTCCATAGTAAGCCCGCGCAGCGCCTGGTAACTCCCATAAGATTTTCTCAGGTTCCGTATCCTTACCATTGTCCTCTCCTTTCGCCTGACAGACTACTTATCTTCCAGCGGCCAGATAAAAACCTGATGTCCGTTACTTCCAGGATTATTTACCGCATCGCCGAGCAGTTCACATTCCTCTTCCACAGGAAAGGCAAAAATAAAGGTCTGCTCCCCGTTCTCATATATATAGTCCTCGATCAAAAAATACAAAACCCTCTGTTCCATCCCCGCCTCTTCCATAATATTGGAAAGCAGCCAGTAAATTCCCCCTCCAACATACCCTTCCTCATCTTCCCATGCAATACTCTGCATACAATCTTCAAGTTTGATTTCCTCGCCGGGCTCCATTTTGCCAATGCACACCGCATAGTTTTGATTGCACAAGTAAACTTCCCTGAACGACATTTCCGTTGTATTACTTATTGAACCGGCGACCACTTTATCTGAAGCCGTGACCTTTGCATTCAGGGCACCCCCTATGGCGGGCAGGTCAGTCCATGCAGCAAAATTGGTATTTGAAAATGCGCGGCTACTATCCACGCTTAGTTTCATCCCCTCAGGCTGCACGCACACCGCTGCGCGGTAATCCCTGGCTCTTAAAACATTTTCCCCCCGGACATACACGCTATTTAACCAACCCATCTCATACGGACGGAAACCCGTCTGCGCCAGGCGCACTGCATATCCCTCCTTCAACATAATCTGCGCGCCGCCGTTGGTTGGTGCCGACAAAGAAAAATTGACAAAGTGCTTTTCCTGGGCATAATCCATTATATCAAGATAGGTACAATATGGCTCCACAATCCGCGTCCGCATTCCCGTAAAATAGACCACTGCCATCACAAAAAATGAAAGCACCGGCAGAACCCCCCAGAGATATTTCGTCTTCCTGAAATAGCGAAGCAAAATAAAAACCGCCGGTATCAGAACAAGTATATAAACCATCAGGATTACCACATAGGGGAACACGGAAACTCCTGCATTTTTCGTCTGGATGTAAGACAAAAGATAAGTTCTGTTTCCCTTTGTATTTCCGTACATTTCCATATTCTGGCGGGAAAGCTGCATCTGCGTAAGATTATCATGAACCAGCCCCACCATGCGATAATAAAAGAGCGGGTAAACCTCCTGCTGCTCTTTTGTTATCGGGATAGCAAAAACAAGTACATTTCCCTTGCCCACACGGTAACAGCGCAGGATATCAATCCCCCTCTCCTGCCAGAGAATTTCGTAGGAATCCCCCGAGTTCCACCAGCCCTGCCCCATCTCCTCCCGTTTAAGTTGCACGCTGACCGCATCATCCGAAAGGCTGTTTACAGACACCGCGCCGATCATGGAATCCCCAATATAAGAAGTCCTCGCATCGCTTCCATACTGCCTTTTTATCTCCTCATTCGTAGCAAGGATACTCTCCCTTGTCGCCTCATAATTCCCGATACTAAGGATAACCTCCTGCAAAATTTCCTTTTCCTGGAGGCCAAGATTTAACATTTCCTCCTCTTTTCCCTCCCCGGCACTTGCGCCCACCACAAGCGTCTTTCCTCCTGCAACCCATTCTTTCAGGCTTTCCTGTACTTGTGCGGCATTATCCTGCCCGAAAAGTTTTACAATCTCCTCAACGCCATCCTTTCCCTCCTCAAAACCCGAAGCGGACTTTGTTACCCTCTCCTCAAGTTCCTCTAATACCTGCTCCTGTGTCACGATAATCTCAAGTGCATCCATCGCCTGCGCGCCGCATGCCAGCTCGGATTCCGAAACCGCGACCAGGCGGGCTCCATAGGAGGAAAAATGCTTATATTCCTCCTCCCCCGCTGGGTCAAAAACACCTGTCATCTCATACAAACCGTAATTCACCGATCCGACAGGAACTGTCCGTTCCAGGCGGACAGTGCCATCCTCCTCCGTAAGTGTCAGATAAAGCCCCTCCGTCATCAGGTTCATCGGCAGAAGCATCTGGCAGGAAGTACTCCCACCAGCCGGGATGGTTCCAAGCTTTTGCTGGTACAATACATGCTCCCCACCCTCATTCTGCATCAGCACATTCACATAACCGGAAAACTCTTCCTTCACCACCACCTCAAAGCGCACTGCAAAATCCCTGCCCGCACGCAATGTAATCTCCTCTTCCTCCTCATCCTGATAATTGAATGTAACCTTAACAGTAATTCTCCCATCTCCCATGTACTCTTCCCGTTCCTGTGCATATATATCTGCCAGAAAGAAATGAGCCATAAAATAAATACACCAGACAGCGCATACAATAATTTTATTAATATCCAACCTTCCCCTGGCCATTTCCCCCATGAAACTGCCTCTTTCCTTTCCAAAAACCGGTATTTTCCACAGAATATATCTAAAAATGGCTTTCCGCCATCATGCTGTCCCGACATTTTGCACAACTTACTTATTCCTTTATACCGCCTGCGTGGGACTACCCCCAAAAAATTCAAATTTCATCGCCTTTCACAGGAGCCAGCGGCAATACTACAATGAATTCTGTCCCACTCAAATCACTCTTAACCGATATTGTCCCACCATGCCGTTCAATAATATTCTTTGCGATGGCAAGCCCCAGCCCGGTGCCTCCCTGTTCCTCCGTCCTCGCCGCATCCACGCGGTAAAAACGCTCAAAAATACGCTCGAGGTCTTCCGTGGGGATCACCTCACCAAAATTAATAATATGAAAGCTGACTGTTTCCGGAGTTTCCTGCCCCATCTGCAAAAAAAGACGTTTGCCATCCCGCCCATACTTGATTGCATTGCCAAGAAGATTTGAAAACGCGCGCGCCAAAAGTGTCCCGTCCGCTTCCACAACCGCCCGGTCAAGCTCTTTTTCCAGCACAAGCTCGAGCCGGTTCTCCGAAATTGCCGGATAAGCCTCCTCCGTCAACTGCTCCATCATCTTTATCGCATCAATCGGAGCCAGGGTTAATGTCAGCTCCGAAGAACCATATT
Organism: uncultured Lachnospiraceae bacterium; assembly: GCA_910577675.1. Taxonomy (GTDB): domain Bacteria; phylum Bacillota; class Clostridia; order Lachnospirales; family Lachnospiraceae; genus RGIG4057. Next base: position 75,895 of record CAJTOR010000014.1, on the reverse strand, counting down.
TAATATAATTAAAAAGGTCGTCCGTCAGGCATTGCAGCCGCTTCGCTTTGCGGTATGCCACCGAAATATAATGCCTCCTTGTTTCCTCGTCCACATCCTTCTCCGTCACCAGTTCCAGATATCCAATCACCGAGGTCAGCGGTGTGCGAAGGTCATGGGCAATGCTCGTAATCAGGTCGTTTTTTGCCCCCTCATTTTTCTTTTCTTCCGTTTCGATCTCCTCGAGTTCCTCCGCCATCGCGTTAAAACTCTCTGCAATCTGCGTAAGTTCATTGGCCTGGCGAACAACAATACGTGCACCGGGTTCCCCGGCAGCAAACCTGCGTATCCCCACCGTAATCTCCGCCAGATACGCGGCGAACTTCCTGGTGAACAACAAAAAATACAGGCTGAAAAAAAACAATGCCAGAAAGATGGCAAGACCCGAGAGCGCAAAAACCGTCCCCTTCTTTAACACATGGCTTTTTTCCGGACGAACTGAAAACTCCACCATCCCGCTATTCGCTGCAGCTATCCCCGACAAATCCTCCACGTTTTCTATGCGGTTAAGATATTCCTTATAATACCCCTTATCCTCCCCCGGCACCGCTAAATCCGGGTTATCCTGCACCAGCACCAACACACCATATACCGCAAACCCAATCACCAGAAGTGTAAGTGCGGTAAGAAACATGCTGGCTAATGTATAGGCAATCATCTGTAATTGAAAACCAAAATGTCCTCTTCTATTTCCACTAGCGTTCAATGCGGTATCCTACCCCCCAGACAGTCTTTATAATCTCCGCATTCTTAGGATCCATCTCAATCTTCTCGCGGAGCCTTCTGATATGCACCATAACCGTGTTGTTTGCCTCATACATTTTCTCATTCCAGACGCGCTCAAAAATTTCGTCCGTTGAAAAAACTTTTCCCGGGTTCGATGCCAGAAGATAGAGAATATCAAACTCAATCGGAGTCAGCTTCACGTCCCTTCCATAGGAAGTTACACACCTCGTTTCCCTGTTTATTGTAAGGTCGCGGACGGTCACCTCCGTTTCGGCACATCGATCCGACCCGGGATTCAGACTTGTATAGCGGCGAAGCTGTGACTTGACGCGGGCGGTAAGTTCAAGCGGATTAAACGGCTTGCTCACATAGTCATCAGCTCCGTTGCCAAGCCCCATGATTTTATCGAGATCCGTGGACTTCGCACTCAGCATAATAATCGGGATATTGCTTTTTTCCCTGATGCGCTGACAAAGCTCAATCCCGCTCATACCTGGCATCATAATATCAAGAACCGCAAGCATGATTTTCTCTTTCTCCATAACGCGCATTGCTTCGTGCCCGTCATATGCCTTAAAAACCCTGAAACCATCCCCCACCAGATGAATTTCTACCAGCTCCGCAATTTCCTTATCATCATCCACCACCAATATATTAATCTGTTCCATACCAAAACCTCATTTCTGATACTCTAAATCAAACCATGCCCGACTATCGCCACCAGTTCATTTGCAGTCAGTATAACATAAGTTTTATGGGAAAGTCTTTAAAAATTTCTTACAAAACACAGAAGTTTTTCATTTGGACAAAAGAAACCCCCGCTACAAAGCAACACTTCCTTCGCCTTGTGGCAGGAGTCCCCACTGATATCCACTTAATGTGAGCAGCACTATAAGCCGGGTTCTGTATCTGATGACCATCTTTCTTGACTGCATGTCACCATGCAGCTCCTCCGTCCTGCGACGGAACGCGACCTACCGGAAGGCACGACGGGCCGCCGTATCGCCCTCCCTGCCAAAAGGCATGTTTTGGTCTTGCTTCAGGTGGGGTTTACACAGCCTCCCCTGTTACCAGGGAAGCGGTGGTCTCTTACACCACCATTCCACCCTTACCGGAATTCCCCGGCGGTTTCTTTTCTGTTGCACTGGCCTTGGGGTCACCCCCACCGGACGTTATCCGGCACCCTGCCCTGTGAAGCCCGGACTTTCCTCACCGCAAAAACAAGCGGCGCGGCCATCCGTGCTGCTCACGGTTGTTAATTTTAACATATACCGGCAGACTTGTCAATTTACATATTTCTGCGATTATACCCACAAAAATGGGGGAAGGAACCTACAAATTCCTTCCCCCGTTATCATAAGGAAATTATATCCCTATGCTGCTCTCGCATCTCAGATGGGGTTTGTACCCCACCTGACACAATTGATTAATTAAATCTCAATTCTTGCGCAGTTTCTCCTCATATTGGAGTAAAAGCCTTTTTTCATTGCGGAATGATTCCCTAAGCATCTGTATCTGGACTTCGCTGCATCCCATCATCTGCGCCTCAATCTCCTCAAGAATCATGGTGCGCATCTTTCCATGCTGATTGATCTGCTCGTACAAAAGCAAATCCGGCCTTACCTCCAAAGCGTCCGCTAAGGCGACCAGGATCGGCAGGCCAAATTTCGTCCTGCCATTCTCAATATTACACATATGTGGCACTGAGATACCCACAAGCTTTGCCAGTTTCTGCTGCGGTATTTTCCGCTCACGCCGATACTTTTTTATCCTTTCCCCAATCGCCAAGTAGTTTATTTCCATAGTTTTCCTCCAGAATAATATTATATATTAATCTTACTGGATAATCATAGGAACCGAAATAAACCAACACATAAAATTAATGGTTTTTTATTAGTCCATAAACAAATTTATGGTTTTCCGCAGGAATTTGGCTATTTTCCCAATTAGCGCCTACATTATTTTCCAATTAGACTTTAAAACAGCTTCCGCCGACAAATTCGCGCAAAATCGAATTATTCGGCACTCCCTCACTGCTTACCCCGAGAAAATAATTCAAAAATTTCAACAGCCTCTTCGCCTCCGCATACTCCGCACAATCCCTTCCAATCCCAAACAAAAGTGGTTCAGCGAACTGCTTGAGCACCGAAAGTTCATAGATCAATGCAGAATTGAACATCACGTCGGCATCTTCCTGGAATGGAAAAATATTTTCCTCCTCGCCCCGGCGGACACTCGGCCACATGGCGATAGTATCCTTCGCCGCCGTCCCGCGCGTGCGCGCGTCGCGCACAATGCGCCGGATTAACCTGCCGTCCGTTGTGGAGATACGGTTATGTTCATCTACATTCAACTGGGTAAGCGCGCTGATATAAATCTTAAATTTACTCTCCCGCGGCAGCGCGTAAGAAAGCGCATCATTCAGACCGTGGATTCCTTCAATTACCAGGATATCCCCTGCTCCAAGCTGTTTGTACACTCCCTTGTATTCCCTCTTGCCGGTCTTGAAATTAAAACTTGGCAGCTCCACGCGCTCACCGCGCAAAAGCGCCAGCATATCGCTGTTAAACTGCTCAACATCAATGGCTTCAAGTACCTCAAAATTATAATTCCCGTTCTCATCCAGAGGAGTATCCTCCCGGTTGACAAAGTAATCATCGACTGCTATCGGCTGCGGCTTTAAGCCAAGCGTGCGCAGCTGGATCGAAAGGCGGTGTGAGAATGTTGTTTTTCCGGAGGAGGTAGGCCCCGCAATCATAACAAATTTGATATTCCCGCGCGCATGGATCTGCTCTGCAATCTTGGCAATCTCCTTTTCCTGATATGCCTCCTGGACCAGTATCATCTCCTCGACACTCCCCTGGCTGATTGTCCTGTTTAAATCCCCTACATTGCCAAGCCCCAAGTCCTGCGCCCAGCGATTTGACTGCTGCAAAACGCCGTAAAGCTTTTTGCGCGGCTTAAATTCCGTAAGGAAATCCGGTGTTTTTTTCTCCGGCATAAGTAGCAGAAATCCGTCCTCGTAGGCTGTCAGGTCAAACACAGGAAGGACACCCGTGCTTTTTGGCATATAACCATAATAATAATCATAAAAACCGTCAAGCTCATAAATATTTGTGTTAGAAACAAGACGGTAGCCAAAAAGCTTTTCCTTTTCATACATGCCGACTTCGTGGAAAAGACGCGCCGCCTCTTCGGTTCCCACAGTTTTTTTGTGGAATGGCAGATCCGCCGCTATCAGGTTCTTCATCTCCTCCTTGACCTGTGCGAGGAATCCGGCTATATCCGGATGTCTTTTCGTCCTCCAGTCAATCTCGCCATAAAGCCCGGCACCGATCGAATACTCCATCCGAACGCGCTCAATCATATGCCCGCCACTGCTCTCGTGTTCCGCTTTTCCATTTGCCGCTGTAAAATCCTGCGTTTTATCAGGGTTAGAGGCATTACCCGTATCCGGTTCCTGCCCCGCGTTTTCTGCCGCAGTCCCCTCTCCAAAAATCCTGCCGCTCACCTTGTACATCGCGCGCATCATCACAAAGATCATACCGCGCACCAGCGTACTGTGCCCCGCTGTATCCGCCGAGGTAATAAACTCAAGCTTCCCGTCCTGTTCCACCTTCTTAAAAAGCTCCCGAAGTCTTCCGTTAAGCGATGCCAGCATAATCGGATGCTCATATTTATCCCGGTATTCCCATGCTATTTCCGCATAGGTTATCCCCTCTGGATATTCTTTTTTCTCCCCGTCAATCTCCAACCGGTACATAATAATCCCCCTTTCCTAAAAATGCCCGTACTCTGTATTAGAATGCTTTAAGGTATAATATATTATGCCGAGAGAAAACTAAGAACCTCCCCAATCCTCCCGCATTCCAAAAGCAGTTCCAAAAGACGCTTATTTGTCCTCTCAGATTCATTCTCTTTTAATTGCGCCACAATCTCCTGCTTCTTGGCAAGTTCGCGCTGCAAATACTCCCTTAACACCGGGTGTTTTTTCTCGATCAGGCACGCCCCGTAACAAAATGCTGCCTCCCCAGACAGTAATCCGCTGATACCACTCAGGCAAACAGCACTTTTACCTTTTTGGGCGCGCATTGCAGTATAAAACTTCCCATCCTCCTCACACATATCCTCCGCCGTAATATGATATCCCATTTTATGTAAAAATTTCCGAACCTGGGCAATTTCTGATTGCGGCTGCAATACAATGCATTTTGCTGCCAGTACCTTCTCCCATCCCCTCTCCAGGATATCAATGGTCAGCAATCCACCCATGCCGCTTATCAATATACAGTCCGCTTCCCCCACAGAAAGCTCCTTTAGCCCGTCCGATAGCCTTGTCCTGACCCGCCCGGAAAAACCATAGCGCTCTATGTTCTCCTTCGCCCGCATAAGCGGTCCACTTTTTACGTCCATCGCCAGAGCCTGTCCCGCGGTACCGGCAGCCACAAGATAGAGGCAGGTATATGCATGGTCACAACCAATATCCGCAAACACACTGCATTCTGGCACAAGCGCAGCATTCATCAAGAGCCGCTTTGACATCGGCAGTTTTTCTGTATCCATTCTTTTTAAAACGCCCTCTCTTTTAGTTTTGGCAAAATCACAGTATTACAGTTCCTCCAGGTAGTTTTTAGTTTCTTGATCTGGCAAAATAGCAGTGTTACACTTTCAGGTAGGCTTTTAACTTCCTGCTCTGGTAAAACCGCAGTGTTCCACTTCCAGATAATCTTTTTAGTTCCTTGCTCCGGCAAAGCCGCTCTGTTATAGTTCCAGATAATCTTTTAGTTCCTTGCTCCAGCAAAGCCGCAGTGTTACAGTTCCAAATAATCTTTCAGTTTCTTACTCCGGCAAAGCCGCAGTGTTATAGTTCCAGATAATCTTTTAGTTTCTTACTGCGGCTTGGGTGGCGCAGTTTGCGCAGGGCTTTGGCTTCAATCTGGCGGATGCGCTCCCTTGTGACATCAAATTCCTTGCCGACTTCCTCGAGCGTGCGCTGCCTCCCATCATCAAGACCAAAACGCAGGCGCAGGACTTTCCGCTCCCTGTCGGTCAGGGTGCCAAGCACATCATTTAGCTGCTCCTTTAACATTGTAAATGCCGCTGCCTCCGCAGGTACCGGAAGGCGGTCATCCTCCACAAAATCACCAATATGGCTGTCCTCCTCCTCCCCGATCGGCGTTTCAAGCGATACCGGTTCCTGTGCAATCTTCTGAATCTCGCGCACGCGGTCAACGGAAAGACTCATCTCCTTGGCAATCTCCTCCGGATAAGGCTCGCGCCCAAGCTCCTGCAAAAGCTGCCTCTGCACACGGATTAATTTGTTGATGGTTTCCACCATATGCACCGGGATACGGATCGTGCGCGCCTGGTCGGCAATTGCCCTGGTAATCGCCTGGCGAATCCACCAGGTAGCATAAGTACTAAATTTGTATCCCTTGCGGTAATCAAATTTCTCCACCGCCTTAATCAGACCCAAATTCCCCTCCTGGATCAAGTCCAAAAACTGCATCCCCCTGCCCACATAGCGCTTTGCAATGCTGACCACCAAACGCAAGTTAGCCTCCGCTAACCTCTTTTTCGCATCGGCATCCCCCCGCTCCATGCGGACAGCCAGATCCGTTTCCTCATCGGCATTTAAAAGCTGGACTTTGCCGATCTCCTTCAAATACATGCGCACCGGGTCTTCAAGCCCGATCCCCTCCGGCACGGACAGATCAATTTTTGAGAGATCCTCACTTTCCGCCTCGATCAAAGCCAGCTCGCTCTCATCCACATCAATCTCATCCTCCGGTCCGATAAACTCGGTTTCCGCCGGCTCACGCAGGACATCGACCTCATTTTTTTCAAGGTAATCATAGATTTTTTCCATCTGTTCGCTGCCAAGTTCAAGCTCGGCAAAAAAATCATTGATTTCCTCATACTCAAGAACATTTTTCTTACTCTTTGCATACTGCAAAAGTTCTTTCAGTTTCTCATGAAATTTTGCCATGTTTTCGTCCATAAAAAATCCTTCCTCCTGTACCCATAGGTTAACCAAGATTTAAGGAACTATGCAGTTTGCCCAGTTCCCTGCGCTCCTTAATAATCCGCTGCAATTTTGCAAAATCATTTTGCTCAACCGCCCGGGCATACTGCACATCCAGGCTGTTTTGCTTTACGCGGACCACCGTGTCCGCAAACTCTTTTTTCCGCCCCTGCTCATCCATCGGTGCATCCAGTTTTGTGGAAAAAAGTTCCGCCGCCCGCTGCTGCTGCCCCGCATCCTCAAAACGCCCGATCAGCTTAGCAGGATTCACACTCCCATACTCCTTATATTCCTCAAAAACCATCCCCGCCACACCGTGGTAAAATTCCTCCGTAAAATCCTCCGGTCCGATAATACCCTCGATGCGTGAAAACGATTCCGGCTCCTCGATAAGCCTTGTAAGAAGAAGCCTCTGTGACCTCCTCATCCCGTCCCCCGGTTTTCCCCTCTTTTTCGCATCCTCCCTCTGCCGCTGCACACTCCCCTCGGCAACCTTCACACTCTCCCCCCGCGCGCCGTACCGGTTTACAAGCTTCCTCAAACTATCATAGCTGATACAATACTTCTGCGCCAGCGCCTCGGTATAGTTATTCCGTTCAAGTTCCTCCGAAAAGAAAAGAAGCCGCTTTGCCATCTCATTAAAAAATCGCGTTTTCTGCTCCGGGTCGGCAAGATCATAATCTTTTTGCATCACATCGATTTCATAGAAAAAACTATTCTGCGCCTCATCGATGCGCTTTTGATACTCCTCTGCCCCGAGTGCCTTGATAAACTCATCCGGGTCCTTATACGGGCGCATATTGACAATCCGCGTTAAAATCCCCGCTTCCTTCAGCAGAGGGATGGCGCGCAGTGCCGCCTTAACCCCCGCCCCATCACTGTCGTAGGTCAATACCACTTCCTTTACATAGCGCGCCAGTATCCTTGCATGTTGGGTGGTAAGCGAAGTGCCAAGCGAGGCGACCGCGTTGGAAAAACCCGCCTGGTGCAGCGAAATCACATCCATATACCCCTCGCAAAGCAAAAAATAATCTTTCCTGCTCGCCCTGGCAAAATTTAGACCGTACAGGTTCCTGCTCTTCTCAAAGATCGGCGTTTCCGGGGAATTTAAATATTTTGGCTCCCCCGCGCCCATCACGCGCCCGCCAAAAGCAATTACGCGGCTGTTCACATCCATGATCGGATACATAACACGGTTCCAGAACTTATCGCTCCCCCCGCGCGCCTCATTAAAGGTCACAAGCCCCGACTGGCGGAGAAGCTCGTCCTCATACCCCAGGTTCTTTAAGTATTTGTACAGATCATCCGAATATTTGTTCGAATACCCGAGCCCGAAACGAGTGATTGTATGATCCGTGAGCGCACGCTTTTTAAGATACTCCATCGCGGGCTTCCCCCGCTCGGATTTAAGCTGATAAAAATAATATTTCGCCGCCTCTTTATTTGCGGAATACAGCCTTGCCTTAAACTGTGCGGCGCGCTTCGCCTCCTCGGAATATTCCATCTGCGGCAGATCAACATGCGCACGCTCCGCCAACATACGCACTGCCTCAAGGAAGGTCAGATTCTCATACTCCATCAGGAAAGTAAATACATTGCCCCCCTTCCCACACCCAAAACAATAGAACATCTGCTTGGACGAACTGACCGAAAACGAGGGTGTCTTCTCATTATGGAACGGACAGCAGGCCATATGGCTGCCTCCCTTCTTTGTCAGGTGCACATAGGAACCGATCACATCCACAATATCATTTTTAGAACGGATCTCCTCCACCAGCTCCTCGGGATAATACATAGTTTCCTCCCCTTTTCCTTGTCATAAAGATACGAAGCTGCCGCTTCCCACATCAGAACACATTCCATGCCTTTGGAATCACAATCTCCTTATACTTCTGCACGGCATAGCGGTCAGACATCCCAGCCACATAATCGCAGACCACGCGGTAATCCGGCTCTTTAAGCTCATTAATCATATAGAGGTATTCCTCCGGCAGGAGATCTAAATTGCCCGCATAATAATGATAGAGCTGTTCAATCATCTCCTCCGCCTTTTTTTCCTCACCCTTTGCCACCGGATTGGTATAGACATTTAAAAACATATACTTTCTAAGTCCTGCCATCGCGGCAGAAACCTCATCCGACATACGGATATCGTCCCCTCCCTCGCTGTGCATAACAATATCATGGATCATCGTGTTGAGGCGCTCCCTGACACTGTGCCCCAAAATTCCGGTATATTCCTCCGGTATTCCCGCCTCCGTAATAATATGCCCGCGCACCGCATCATCAATATCATGGTTGATATAGGCAATTTTATCCGAAAGACGCACAATCTTCCCTTCCAAAGTTGCAGGCATCCCCGCCGTCTGGTGGTTTTTGATGCCGTCACGCACCTCAAAAGTGAGATTTAACCCCCTTCCGTTCTTCTCTAAGTGCTCCACTACTCTGATACTCTGCGCACAATGGTCAAATCCCCCCGGGCAGACGCGGTTGAGCGCCCGCTCCCCCGCATGCCCAAAAGGTGTGTGTCCAAGGTCATGCCCGAGCGCGACAGCCTCCGTCAAATCCTCATTCAGGCGCAGCGCCCTGGCAATTGTCCGCGCATTCTGTGCCACCTCAAGCGTATGTGTCAGCCTTGTGCGATAGTGGTCGCCCTCCGGAGCCAGAAAAACCTGCGTCTTCCCCTTCAGCCTCCTAAACGCCTTGCAGTGCAGGATACGGTCGCGGTCGCGCTGATAGACCGGACGCAGATCACAGGGTTCCTCCACACGGTCACGCCCCCTTGACGCATCGGAGAAAGACGCGTAAGGAGAAAACAACTCATGTTCCCTTTTTTCCTGTTTTTCCCTTATGCTGATATTTTTTTCCATCCCTTCCCCCCATTCCTGCAAAACTGACAAAATTACTCCTCTATTTATATTATTCTGTGATTCCAGCGAATTTTCCTTTCTCGAAAAAATTTTTTGCAGAAAAATTTTTTGGCTGCCGCAAGCAGACTATTTGTCAGGTTTTGTTATGATAAAAAGGAAGTATAAGAAATTGCTTGTATTTTGGGGAAAGTGGATATATAATTGAGTAACAATAATTGATTCTTGTGGAGGTATAAGTTGGAAGACTTGATTGAAATTATTATCAATATTGTGTTAACGGTCGTTTGTGCTGTCATAAGCTTTTTTCAGTTTCGGAATAAAGGCTTTCTCTTTAATAATTCATATATTTACGCATCAAAGCAGGAGCGGGAAACAATGGATAAAAAACCACATTATCGGCAGTCAGGCATAGTGTTCGCTTTATTATCATCCATCCATTTATGTATTGCAGTACTAGCCTATGCAATTATTTCTTCGATTAAAGAAATTAGAAAATAAATCACGGTCTGTAGAATTGTAGCCAGTCAAAAAACAAATAGCAGCCATGCAAAAAACGATTGCCGGGCATGGGGCGAAACGGAAAAGAATGGATAAAGTGCCCAATCCACGCCACCCCATCCGGCAGTCAGCCGGATGGGGAATGGCAAATTTCTTTCACCTCTTTTACTTCTTATCGCACATATACAAACCTGCTAGGTTTGCAGCAACCTAAAAATTTTCACATAAACAACCTCCCCGCCTGATATACCAAGGTTGCCATAAACCATGCGATAAATAGCTGGTAGAGAACGGTTGCCACCGTCCATTTCACGGACTTTAATTCCCTGCGGATAACGGCGATGGTCGCCACACAGGGCGTGTAGAGAAGCACAAAGACCATAAGTGCATATGCATTTAACGCGGAAAACCCAAGCCCTGCCAAAATTGCAGAAAGTTCTGCCATCCCGGCGGATGAACTGGCATTGCCAATGCCAAAAAGCACCGAGATACTTGATACTACAACCTCCTTGGCTGCCAACCCGGAAATCAGTGCAAGCGCAATCTGCCACAGACCAATCCCGGCAGTTGCCAGAACAGGTGTGAGAGTTTTTCCAATCATTGCACCAAAACTCTCCCCCATATCCTTAACCAGACCAGCAGGCCCGAAATTCAGGATGAACCAGACAAGAATCGACGCAATAAAAATCGTTGTCCCCGCTTTGGTCAGATAATCTTTCACCTTTTCCCACACATAGATTGCTATTGTCCTGGCATTCGGTGTCTTATATTCGGGCAATTCAATAAGGAGTGGATTCTGTGTTTCCCGGCGTGCGCAGGTTCTCTTGCAGGAAGCGCAGGCAGTTTTGGCTCCTCCTGCCCCCACATTATCACTTTCCGGTTCCGCTCCGTCCCCACGCCTCATCCGGCTCATTACAAACGCTGTCGCAACGCCGATTACCATCCCGATCAGATACATGGAAAACGCGGCAAATATTGCATTTTTACCGAAAAACATTTCCGAAAACAACACGTAGACGGGCAATTTTGCAGAGCAGGACATAAACGGAGTTACAAAGATCGTCCTCCTGCGGTCGGAGGGATCTTCAAGCGCCCTCGATGCCATCACCGCCGGCACGCTGCACCCAAATCCAAGTACCATCGGGATAAATGCGCGCCCTGAAAGCCCCAATTTCCCCATCAGCCCATCCATCACATAAGCTACGCGCGACATGTAACCGCTGTCCTCCAAAAATGCCAGCGCGAGAAAAAGGATAAATATATTTGGCAGGAAGGTTAAAATGCCGCCCACACCTGAAATAATGCCGTCCACAATCAGGGAAATTAGCGCCGCATTCACCTTTATTCCGGAAAGCCCGCCCGACACTACCCCCGAAAACCATTCAAGGAAATTTTCAAAATATCCTTTCAGCCAGTCCCCGATAAAAAAAGTCAGGAAAAACACCGCTGCCATAATACATAAAAACATTGGAAGTCCAAGATAGCGGTGTGTCAAAAGCCGGTCCACCCTGTCTGTAAAAGCAGCCTTTGTCTGCTTGTTTACCAGGCATTCCTCAATGATCTCCTCAATAAAATCATACTTTTCATTTATAATATCCGTCTCATAACTGCGATCCACAATATCCGTAAAGTCCATCCCCACCTGCCCCATAATCTCCTCGTCCTGCTCAAGGAGTTTCAGGGCATGCCAGCGGTAATTCGGGCTCTTAAACCCCGCCGCCCTCATCCGCTCTGTCAGCTCATCTATTTTATCTTCAATCACATCATCGTACACCATCGCAAATTCCTCGTGATGGTTATGTCTGTGGTGGCTTGGCTTCTCCTGTTCCGGGTGCTGATGTTCAAAGATTGCCTTGCGCTTTTCCTGGTGGTGCGCCACTGTGTGGATAAGGATCTGCAACCCTGACCGCTTGCGCGCCGAAACTGGGATGCATGGGATGCCGAGCATCTCGGGAAGGCGGTGCAGGTCAATCTCCATCCCGCGCTCCTGCACAATATCCATCATATTGAGCGCCAGCACCACCGGCTTTCCCAGCTCAATTAGCTGCAAAGTCAGATAAAGATTGCGCTCTAGCGCCGATGCGTCCGCCACATCGACGATCACGTCCACCTCCGAATCAAGGATAAATTGCCTGGTCAGTTTCTCCTCCATCGTGTAGGAGGTCAGGCTGTATATGCCGGGCAGGTCAACCAGCTTAAACTGGTGTTTATGATATTTTAACGCCCCTTCCTTTTTCTCCACTGTAACTCCCGGCCAGTTTGCCACCTTTAAGCGCGCGCCGGTATAAGCGTTAAACAATGTCGTTTTCCCGCAGTTCGGGTTCCCGACAAAACCGACCTGCAATTCCTTTTCCTGTCCCATAGGTACGCTTCCTTCCAAGATACATTTTACTTACCCGGTAATTTTTATGTACTGCCAACTCCCCACAAAAAAACCGAACCCGATTTAAAGTCAAAAGTTAAATTCCCCCGATATAAATATGCTCCGCGATCTTCCTTCCAACCGCAAGCCTTGTCCCGCGCACATGAAAGATTACCGAGCCGCTGCGCTTATTGTTCAGCACTTTAATCCGCGTCCCCTCTGTCATTCCAAGTGCGGTCAGGCGCATCTGCACCTTGCGGGGCAGTTCCATCCCGCACACTTCATATATGCCCCCGATATCAGCCATACACAAATTCTGCTTTTCCTTCATCTCCCTCACCTCTGCATTCGCTCCACAATCGCCCCGATGGAATCTGCCTCCGCAAGGAATGCATCCACAACCGCGGGCTCAAACTGTGTGCCGGCTCCCTCCCCTATAATGCGGAATGCTTCCTCCATCGACTGGATCTCTTTGTAGCAGCGCCTGCTAATCAGCGCGTCAAATACATCCGCCACGGACATAATACGCGCACAGAGCGGGATGCTGGTGCCAGAAAGCCCCTCCGGATAACCCGTCCCGTCCCAGCGTTCATGGTGGTAGAGCGCAATCTGCTCCGCCATCTCCGTATAATCATCCTCCTCAATATTTTCAAGGCACTGCCTTATAATGCGCGCCCCAAGCACCGTGTGGGTCTTCATTACCTCATACTCCTGGGCTGTCAGTTTCGCAGGTTTGCAAAGAATATTGTCCGAGATCGATATCTTCCCCACATCATGCAGTGCAGAAGCCTGCATCATATTCCTTATCAGGCGCTCATTAAGCAAATCCTGGTAGTCCGGCATCTTCCTCAAACGGTCGGCTATAATTCCCATATAAAACCCCACGCGCTTGACATGCTGCCCCGAGTCCTTATCCCTGTTCTCAATGAGGTTTGCAATATTGGCAATAATACTGGTTTGCATTTTCTCAATCCGCTTTGATTTCTGCTGTACCAGAAGTGAAAGTTTCCTGTGGTAATCGTCCATCTCGAGCGTGCGCGCCACGCGCATTTTCAACACTTCCGGAGCATACGGCTTCTTGACAAAATCCTGTGCCCCCGCATCGAGGCATGCCACCTCCATCTCCTCGCTCGATGTTACCATGACAACCGGCATTTCGCGCAGATTAATGTTGCCGCGGATAAATTTCAATACCCCCATACCGTTTAACCCCGGCATAACATAATCAAGCAGCACCAGGTCAAACCTCTGCCGCGAGAGGATGTCAACCGCTTCCTCCCCTGAATTCGCGGACAACATCTCATACATATCCCCCAAACATCCCTTCGCAAACGCAATATTCATCCGGTTGTCATCGACAATCAGTATTCTTTTCATCGCTCCACCTCTTTCCTTGCCAAGGTCGCCTTCCCCTTACGCAGGCTTCCTGCCCCCGATATCCATACTCTTATAGTACCACATTAGTGGATTAACGTCAATCGACGATTTCCCACCCTTTCTCATTTTTTTGTAGCCAAATCCCAACACAAAAAATAATCTAAAGCATCCGCTCCTTTTTTGAATAAACACAACCGCAATAGTCCTGCCGGTAAAGATCATATTCCTTTGAAAGTTCTACCGAGCGCTTATAACCGTTTTTTTTCTTGAAATCCGAATAAAGGTAAGGAACCCCGTATGCATCAGAAATTTCCTCCCCGATACTATTTAACTTATCTGCATTTTTGAGTGGGCTGATGGAAAGCGTTGTTGTAAAATAATCATATCCCCCTTCTGCCGCTTTCTTTGCTGTTTCCAAAAGGCGCAGCCGGTAGCAGGCAAAACAGCGCTCCCCGCCTTCCGGCACCGATTCCAGTCCCTTTGCCATCGCAAAAAAGCGCTCCGGCTCATATTTTCCGGGTAGCAGCCCCGCGGGGCGCGCAAGCGGCATCTGGCTGATAAGGCGTGTAATTTCCGCAACCCTCCTGTCATACTCCTCCTTGGGGGAAATATTGGGATTGTAATAAAATACAGTGATATCAAAATATTTTGACAAGTATTCTAACACATAGCTCGAACAGGGTGCACAGCATGCATGCAAAAGCAGGGATGGAATTCTCCCGTCCCCCGCAATTTCAGAAAGTGTCCGGTCAAGTAGACGCTGATAGTTTACCCTGTTCCCATCCTGCATTCCGCAAATCATATTTTTCCCCCTGTCCCGACCGGTTCCCCCTGCATTATATCAAACCCCGGTAGCGGTTCACACATGCATAAATCTCCTGCTTGCGTACCCCCGCGAGTGTTGCCGGGAGATAGCTGCCCTTGCACAGGCTGGCAAGCCCGTCACGCTTAATCTGTTTATCCAGTTGCTCCACCAGTGCCTCAATGTCCTGCGGTGCCTTCTCAAGCTTATCGACAAGCGCCTTTAGGCAGTACGAGAGCGTTGTTGTCTGCTCGGAATCAAGAAGCTGTTCCACAAAGCTCAAGTCCACATTATCCCGCCCGAACGAGAAGCTGTCCCTGCCAAACTGTTTTACTTTGACCTCATCATATTTCTTCTCGAGCCGCCCGACTTTTACCATGCGCTTTTTCGCCGATTCCCCAAAAATTGCCCCGATCGGTGTTTTGCCCGCGGAAAGTTTTTCAAGCGGCGGCTCGCCCTTTATACATTCTTTTACGCGCGCAGTAATATCAAGTGTCCTGTAATTATCCATCTGGATTACGCGGTCGGAAATATGGAAATATGCCCCGGAACTTCCCGCAACCAGGATTACGGAAACCCCGTATTTTTCATATAATTCCCTGGCCTGAAGCAAAAACGGTGTGATCGGCTCTTTCTCAGGGGATACCACCTGCTGCATCAGCTCGTCACGCACCATAAAATTTGTAGCACAGGTATCTTCATCGATCAATAGCAGCTTTGCCCCTGCCCGGATTGCCTCCACCACATTCGCCGCCTGCGAGGTTGACCCGCTCGCATCCTCTGTCGAGAAATCTACTGTATCCTTGCCGTTCGGAAGGTCGCTGATAAACGGTGAAATATTGACATGCTTGACTGCCCTGCCATCCTCCGCACGCACCTTGACTGCATCATCCCGGGTAATCACAAGTTCCCTGCCATCTTTTGCAATATGGTTGTAAACGCCCTGCTCCAGCGCTTTTAGCAGTGTAGATTTCCCGTGGTAACCTCCGCCGACTATCAGCGTGATACCTGCCGGGATGCCCATCCCCTTTACCGCGCCGCGGTGCGGCAGGTTAAGTTCCACCTCGAACTCTTTCGGGGAAGTAAATGCCACAGCATTCTTCATCGGTTTTTGTGAAACGCCGCTCTCCCTCGGCAGGATGGCTCCGTTTGCCACAAATGCAACAAGCCCCTTTTCAGTGAGCGCTTCCCTCACTGCCTGCTCGTCATCTGCAAGTTTAAGGACTGCCTCCACCTCGGGAGCATTCAGGTTTTTATAGAAAAGCGCGCGCTTGACTGCCTGCGGGATATAATCAAACAGAATTTTATGCAGTTCTCCCGCGTTGATTGTGCGCCCGTTTGCCGGGAAGCCGACTTCAAAGCGCACCAGGACATCGCCATTTTGTATTTCGCACGCTGTGCGCGCCAGGATCTCCTGCCCCGGACGGCTGACTCCGATAAGCCCGCTTTTTCCGGAGCCCTTTGCCTGGAATGTGTAATCCGCAAGTGTCCTGCCAAAGGTGCGCAGGAGATAATCTGAAAGCGCTGTGCGCCTGTGTTCCTTCTCGTACATTTCCGCTCCGAATCCTGCCTGTGCTTTTTCCACGCGCACACTAAGCCGCGACGGCGCTGCAAACGGGTCGCCCTGCACATGGTCAATTCCCAATACATATCCCACAAACTGATAGCTCCCGCGCAGGTCTTTATATGCCGGGTACCCCCTGTGGTCAATGCTTCTTAACATCCCTTCCAAATCTGTCTGAGTTTTCATTTTGTCCTCCTATTTATAGTTCCGTATATGCCCTTCCCTCACCTTTATCGGCAGAGAAATATCCCTCCGCTTCGCTCCTTAATTTTCTCTGGGCTCCGTCCGGGCATATATTGTTTTATAGTTCCGTATATGCCCTTCCCTCACCTTTATCGGCAGAGAAATATCCCTCCGCTCCGCTCCTGGATTTTTCTCTGGGCTCCGTCCGGGCATATACTGTTTTATTGTTCCGTATATGCCCTTCCCTCACCTTTATCGGCAGAGAAATATCCCTCCGCTTCGCTCTTTAATTTTCTCTGGGCTCCGTCCGGGCATATACTGTTTTATTGTCCTAAAATATCCACGAGCGCCCTTTCTAATTTTTCCATCTGCTCGTCAGTGCCGATTGTGATACGCAGGAAATTATCGATGCGCGGCTTTTCAAAATAGCGCACAAAAATCCCGCGCTCCTTCAACGCCGCAAAAATCTTTTTTGCGGGCACGCTCCCATGCGTGGCGAACAGGAAATTTGCAGAGCTTTCAAGACAGGTAAAGCCAAGCCTGCAAAGCACTTTTCTCGTCCTCTCCCTCGTCCCGATAATCCTGTCACAGCATTCCCTGAAATATGCATCGTCCTCAATCGCCGCCACCGAAAGCCTGAGCGCTGGATAATTCATAGTGTATGAGTTGATGGAATACTTCACATCATTCATCGCCTTTATCAGCGAGGGATGACCCATCGCATAGCCTATGCGTGCGCCCGCCATCGAGCGCGATTTGGAGAAAGTCTGAACAATCAGCAGATTTTCATATTTTCCGAGCAGCGGTAGCGCCGATGCAGCGCCAAAATCCACATAAGCCTCATCCACCACCACGACAGACTCCCGGTTGTGTTTTAAGATATCCTCTATAAAATCAAGCCCCTCCGCAATCGAGGTGGGTGCATTCGGGTTCGCAATCACTATCCCGCCGTTCTCCCCGTAATAATCCTCCCTGCGAATGCGAAATTCCTCATCAAGTGCCGGGCACTTATACGGGATACCATATACTTTCGCCCACACATCATAAAAAGAATATGTGATATCCGGGAACAAAATCGGCTTTTCGGAATTAAAAAAAGTCAAAAATGCCACAGAAAGCACATCATCCGAGCCAACCCCGACAAAAACCTGATCCGACGAAAGCCCATAATGTAAAGCCAAAGCATCCACTAACACTCTCGACTTAAAATCCGGATACAAACGGAACTTTTCCGTCTGTCTACTAAGCTCCTCCAACTCTTTCGCCACTTTAGCAGATGGCGGATACGGATTCTCGTTCGTGTTCAGCTTCACCATATTCTCAAATTGTGGCTGCTCTCCCGGGATGTACGGCTCCACCTTCCTGAAATTCTTCTCCCATGCTCTCAAACTACCTGCCTCCCTTCCCGCGCTGTATGGACTCCAGATACCGGATAATCATCTCCACACATCCATCCACCGTCACGCGGCTTGTATCAATACACAAATCATAATTATCTGCCGAATTCCAGACCCTCCCACCCGTATAGTACGAATAATATTCCTCCCTCAACCTATCCGTCTTTTCCATCTGCTTCCTCGCCTCCTCCTCCGAAAGCGGAGAAAGCGCAAGAACAGCCTTTAACCTCTCCTCAAAAGGCGCATGAAGATAAACCCGCACCACATCACCTCTCCCCCGCAGGATATAATCTGCGCAGCGGCCAATAATCACACAGGACTCTTTTTCTGCAATGCCGCGGATAATCTTTGCCTGGAGATTAAAAAGATTATCGTCGGAGGTAAATTCATCGCTGTCCGGGGAAATCCAGTTCTCTCTGTACTTTTTGCGGGCAAGGTAATCAAAAAAAGTCTTTTTTAACTTTTCATCCGCCTTGTAAAACAACTCCTCGTCAATCCCACTCTCATTAGAAGCAAGGCGCAAAAGTTCCCTGTCATAATAATGTATCTTTAACTGATCTGCCAGTTTTCTTCCAACCATGCGCCCGCTGCTTCCATATTGCCTTGCAATTGTAAAGATAGTTTTTCCCATGCTTCACCTCCAGTTAAAGACTTTCTAAAAAAACATCATAACAGAAATCCCAAAGCTTGTCAAATGACCGGATATACAGAAAATACCCCCGGACAGGCCTGCCAATACAAACCTGCCGGGGGTAAACCCGCAAAACGCTTTCATATCTGCCCCGCTAACGGCTTTACCCCGGGCAGTTAATTGCTATTGTAATACAAACTTCCCAACCAGTTCATCAAGGACAATGGCTTGGGCAGAAAGTTCCTCGCTTGTTGCAGAAGATTCCTGCGCGGTCGCCGCATTGACCTGCACGACCTCGGAAATCTGCTCCACGCCCACTTCCGCCTGGCGTATCGCCTCGGTCTGGTCTTCCACCATATTCTTTAATTCCCTGGAAAACTCTGCAATCTCCTTGATTCCATCCACAACGGATTTAATGGAATGTGCTGCGCGCTCAGCGGAATTGTTGCCCTCGGCAACTTCCTTAATCGAACCCTCAATCAATTCCCTTGTATCAATCGCAGCCTTAGCGCTCTGGTTCGCCAGCTCGCGGATCTGATCCGCCACAACAGCAAATCCACGGCCGGAATCGCCTGCGCGGGCAGCCTCAATGGAAGCATTCAGCGACAAAAGATTGGTCTGTGCTGCGATGGTTTCGATCTTTGATATAATATCCCCAATCCTTGCGGAAGCCTCGTTAATCCGCCCCATCGCAGTCATCATATTGTTCATCTCCTCGCGGCTGTTATCCGCCGCATCGGCATAGTGCTGTGCCTTCGCATAGGAATCCTCTGCACTCTGCGCACTCTTCTCCATTGTAGCCGTAATATTTGCGATGGTCGCCTGCAGCTCCTCCACCGCACCAGCCTGCTCCGTTGCGCCCTCAGCAAGGCTCTGGGAGGCTTTTGCAAGGTCGCCCGAACCGCAGGATACATGGCTTGATGCCTCCCCGATGGAAAGCAGGGTTTCCTTCATCTGATCCCTCATACCCCTCATGGACTCAAACAACTTTTTAAAATCCCCGGTATAGCGTCCGCTCGCCCTTGACCGAACCGCATAATTCCCCCTGGACATTTCCCCAAGCACCTCACCGACATCGTGGATAATCACATTGAGTTGATCCGCCATCTCGACGGCATCCTTATTCATATCCTCGATTTCATCCCCCGTGCTGATTACCGGGAACGGCGTGGTCAAATCCCCGCCTGAAAATGTTTTAAGACGTTCCCCCAATTGCTTTAACGGACTGGTAAGCCTCTGTGCAATCCGCTTTCCAATCCTTGCGGACAAATACATCGCCCCGATAATCGCACCCGCAACCACAAAACCTGTAATAATACATACAATCCTAAGTGTCAGGGATATCTTATTCCCCTGCTCCACTTTCACATCAAGCAGGTTTTCGAGTTTATCATAAATGCCCTGATATACCGGAGCCAGCTCCGTCAGCGCAAGATCCTGCGCCAGTTTACAATACTCCCTGTCGGTCGTGGCTCCCAGCCTCAAAATCTTATCGTCAAGCTCCCAGTACGCCTTTAACTCCTGCTTTATCGCATCGTAGGCTTCCCTTCCGTCCTCCGACACAATGGTGTCCTCGACCTTGGCAAAATCCCTCTCAAACGCAACCTTCAACTCATCATGCATCTGCACAACGGAAGCGATCGCGTCCTCGTTATCATAGCCGATTGCCGCGCGCAGCGATGAGCGGATATCCGCGAATTCAAACATAGCCCGCCCGATATCCCCCTGTGCAAAACCGAAATTGGTCAGTGCATACGAATACCTCATTGAAAGGAAAATCAATGCGATCAACCCCAAGACCGCCGCCCCCGCAGCAATAGATGCTACATTAAAGAATGAGTGAGTGAGCTTTTTTTCAATACTACCCTTCTTTTCCATAAATAAGTTACTCCTCTCTGCTTGCTCCAAAGCAGGTTCCCTGCCCATGACGGTTTTAGAAATTTTATCCCAGAAATATATGTATAATCTCAACTAGCAGGAGTAATTTTTCTCAATCTCGTAGAAACAGTTCCTGAACATTTGGAATCAATAATATTATCCAAGTTTTATTATAACTCTTTTTTTCAAATAGTCAATACTGTAAACAAATCGATTTTGAAATACTATCAAACAATATTCCCGGCGCATAACCTTCACCGCAACTCCCCCCCACATTTATCACAAAAGTCCAGTCCCTCTAGTGTTATTCCCCCACAGTCAGGACAGATAATTCGCTCGGGAAGTATCTCCCTCTCTAAAATCGGATATTCCCCGCTCTCATCCTTCCCATCCTCCGAAAGCTGCTGCCGTGGTACTACTAACGGCTCCTTAAACCGGCGTGCCGCCTCAAGCTCGCCCGGAAGCACCTGCTTGCGGGGAAGCTTTTTCATAATCTTGTTAATCAATGGCATATTCTTTCCTCCTTCCCCATTGCATTTTTAAATCTGCTGCAAAATCAAGCTCCAGCCGACCTTGGGTGGCACCATCAATTTCAATTTCAATTTACAATATATTATTGACCCAACAATTTCTCAACAGAAACTATCTTCACACAGAGTGCGAACATCCCCGCCGCCTCAAACATCTCCTCCGGTGTCGGGAAGGACGGCGCAATGCGGATATTCGAATCTTTCGGATCCCTGCCATATGGGTAGGTTGCACCCGCACCGGTCAGGACAAGCCCTAAATCCCTGCATTTTGCCACTATCGCCTTCGCGCAGCCAGGCATTGAATCAAAGGAAATAAAATACCCGCCCCGCGGCCTTGTCCAAGTCCCGATTTCAAGCCCCGCAAGCTCCCTGTCCAAAACGGTAAGTACCGCCTCAAATTTCGGGCGCATCAGATCCGCATGTTTTTTCATATGTGCATTCAGCCCGTCAATATTTTTAAAGAAACGCGCATGCCTTAACTGGTTGATCTTATCGTGTCCAATAATCTGCGTTGTCATAAATTTTTTGATATATTCCATATTTGCAAGTGAAGTTGCAACAGCGGATACACCGGAACCCGGGAAACTGATCTTTGAGGTGGATGCAAAAACATATACCATATCCGGGTTGCCCGCTTTTTCACATTCCTCAAGTATGTTCGGGATCTTATCTTTCATATCGTCATAGAGATGGTGGATACAGTATGCGTTATCCCAGAAAATACGGAAATCAGCCGCCGCCGGTTTTAAATTGGCAAAACGCCGCACGACCTCATCCGAATAAGTAATGCCCGTCGGGTTGGAATATTTTGGTACACACCATATCCCTTTTACGGCATCGTCGCCGCTTACGTACTCCTCGACCATATCCATATCCGGTCCGTCCTCGCCAAGCGGCACCGGAATCATCTCAATCCCGAAAGTTTCCGTTATCTTAAAATGCCTGTCATAACCGGGTACCGGGCACAAAAACTTCACCTTATCCAGCTTGCACCATGGTGTTAAGCCATTGACCCCCATCACCATTGAGCGCACAACTGTATCGTACATAATATTCAGGCTGGAATTCCCGCACACAACGACATTGGCTTTTTTAACCTCCATCATGTCCGCCATAAGCTGCCTGCACTCTCCGATTCCGTCCCAGTCGCCGTAATTCCTGGTGTCATTCCCAAGCAGGGTTGTCATATCGGATTTCGAATTGATCTCATCTAACAGCGGCATGGAAATTGCAAGCTGCGTCGCGCCTGGCTTGCCCCGCGCCATATTGAGGGATAACCCCTTTGCCTCCTCGGTCTTATACTGTTCTAAAAGGCTTGCTTTTAAGGATAAGAGTTCATCCCGGCTCATGTCCTTGTAGGCTTTCATAGTATGCTCTCCCTTCGCTCTTTGTTTTCATCCATTCAGATTTTATGCTTCCAATAGATATATTATAGTTATGGTTTTTTGGCGTGTCAATCAAAATTTAAATACCTGGGGAAAGTTTCAAAAAACAGTCCAATCCGCTACAAACCTAATTTATTCCGTATATGGATTTCCCGGTCAAACGCTGTGTAATCCGTCAGATACAATGTAAACGCCCCCTGTGTCTTTTTCTCGCTGTCTTCCTTTCCCTCTATAAAATGATGCTTTCCGAAACATGGCTCTATCAAAAGGGTATCGAAGCCGTTTGCCACCTCAACTTCCCCCTCCTTTACCACCAGCACCTCGCTGCCGGTAAGCGGCATGTCAATCTGGCGGCTTGTTAGGAAATTAACGCCAAAAAATGCCAGTTCAATCCGCCATGGCGCACCCTCAACCCCTGAGGTTTTAACCCGGATATCCACCCCGCCCTTCACCTCTTGCACCCACACATCAATCTGCATATTGGGTCCATATTTTTTAGGGCGGGCTGCCTGGTTCATCTTCCACCAGTCACTTGTTTCCGGTGCATCTTCAAACGGCAGGTAATACCATCCCCTCATCACCTGATTCAGATGGTACCCCCCTCCCGGAAGCTGCTCAATATTATCCGCCTTAAACGCCCTGTGTTCACAGAAGCTTCCGCACACCTTTACCTCCAGCTTTATCGTCCCGCTGTGGAGATAGAAAAAATTCGACTTTCCGCTCATCACAGTATAGGTAAATCGCCCGTTTCTGCCCCGCACAATACCCGAATCCCTGTAAAATGCATGGAAATTTCCGAAATCATAACTCTCCCCAAATTCAAGGTTCCGATACTGCGGGCAGAGCATAAACCAGATCAGGCAGTCCGGCGCGGCAAGATTCTTCTCCCCTGCCAGGTCAAAAATAAAATTGCACATTGCAAGAAATTCCGGGATATTATATTTTTGTCCCATTCTCAGGTATTCCATATAGTAATCCGTCGGGTAGACCAGCAAATCCTTGTCAAAACGTGTGGAATTCGCCGTAAATATACTGCCGTCCGGCTCGATATAGGTAAGCATCATGCGAAGATTGCGCAAAACATGCTGCTCATAGGTGGTATCCCCCGTAACCTGCGATAGCAAAATCATTGCATCGTTGTTAATCCGGTTGTAATTCCCGGCGGATTTCTCGGAAAATTCACCGTCCTCATTGCAGTCAATGCCCTCTTTTAAATATGTGTTAGCTGCCTCCTCCATCTTCCTGCTGCCAAAATATTTGCTGCACGCCATCAGGATTGACGCGATCGCCCAGCGGTGGTTTGGCGTGTGGAAACCGCCCGCAAGCATACCGTCTGCGCCATCTTTTATTATTTCCTCAAGGCGGCGCAGGATTTCCATTTCCCCGGTAGTAATCTTTCCTATCCAAGAAACTTTCTCCGCCGGGGAAATTTCCTCGGTAGTAATCTTCCCTATCCAAGAAACTTTCTCCGCCGGGGAAATTTCCTCCTCCCCCATCCCGCGCAGATACTCATATACCGGCAACAGTTTTTTCAGGCAGAAAGCCGTGTCCGGCGCGGAAAAAAAATTGCAGGTAATATAATCAAACAGCCCGTTTTCATGCTGGACACCCCGGATGTATGTAAGACCCGCTATAATCCGCTCAAAGATCTCCCCGCTCCTGTAAAATGCGCTGTCCGTGCAGCAGTATGCCGCTATCATTGGTGCCACCTGATAAATGGCATACTTCGCCTGCACAATACCCGTCCCGTCCCAAAACCCTCCATAACAGGCATTTCCCCCATCCATAATCTGACGCTGCATGGAAGCAATAACCCGCCTGTCCGTATCCTTAACAATTTTTTTGTAATGCGATTCCATCTTCATCCCTCTCTCACATAAATTCTATCCTTACAATGCTGACAGCAAAAACTTCCGATGCATGGTATTTCCGGCTATCCACTCCCGACTTCCCTCCGCAGGCAAAACCGATGCTGCCACAGAATCAAAAGAAATAAGGACTCCGCTCCGCTGCCCCCTCATCTTCCTACACCAAAAGCATCAATGTCCTGATTTCAAACGAGTGGAAGAAAAGCCTGACTTTCCCATTTGTCAAGGGCACTTTCTCCTGCTTTTCCTCAAGCATATTACATATCCATACCTCTTTTACCGCAGGGGGCAGGGACAAAACGCAGGTTACCGCTCCCCCCATACACTCATAAAGCCGCAGCACAACAGCATCTTCACTATCCAGTGCCGGTTTGCAGGTTTCCAGTATAATATTACTTTCATCTATAGAAAAGTAGCTTACTGACGCCCCGGCTTCCTTAATATCCCGCCCACAGTTTCCGGATACTAACACCTCCGTGTTTAATTCATAAGCCTCGCGCACAACATTGCTCCCGGTAAATGGTCCCTGAAACAAATACAGCGCATAGGTGAACTCATGTTCTCCCTGATCCGCCTCCATATCCGGTATCACGGGCGCGCGCAAAAGTGTCAGCGACAGGGTGCTGTCCTTTGCGGAGATCCCGTATTTGCAGTTATTAAGCAGGGCAAAACCATTCCTGCCATCGCAGAGTACTGCGTAGCGGTGATGGCAGGTTTCATAAAGGTCACGCTCGTACTGCCTCGAGCGGTGGGTTGGGCGTTTCAGGTATCCGAACTGGATTTCCTCGATTGCCTCCCTTGTATATACCGCAGTCGGGAAGGATACCTTCAAAATCTTATGCCTCTCTCTCCAGTCCACTTTTGTGCGAAATTCGATTCTGCGCTCATCCCTTGCAAAAACAATCTCCTGCTGCCAGGTAAAATTTGCTTCCCTCCGGTCGATATCCAAATATACCCCGTCCCGCTCCCTGCGGATTGCAAGCGTCCCTTCCTGCAAAAATTTCTCCGGAACCTTCTCGTACATTCTGCCAAGCTCCCAGGCATCGTAATCCACATTAACATCCCTGTAAAGACAAAGTTCATTAAGTGCGCCCGCCGCATATTCATATCCGCTCTCCTTATCGGTCAGGCTTAAAATCCTGCCAAGGCAGTCAACCTTCGCGCGGTAATACGGGCTTTCCACCACAACGTTTTTTTTGTCATCCGAAAAAAGCGCACTTACGGACAGCGCTTTTTTCTCATCTTCCTGCCCCGTGCATTGCCCCGTCCTTATATACCCGCATGGCGGCAGGTATTCCCCCCTGTATCTGCGTTTAAAGCTCAGTGAATTAAATACTGCCCCCTCACCCGCCAGGGCGCTTAACAGCTTGTCCGCCAATAAAGATGCCTCCTGCCGCACCGCAGAAAGAGTTTCTTTTGCTTCCTCATTAACCCGTTTAATCGAGGTTCCCGGCAGAATATCGTGGAATTCGCAGAATAAAAGTTCCTTCCAGAGAGCTTCTACGCGCACGGAAATTTCCCTGCCCGATATGTCCTCTAAAAAATCCCCAGGTTCCCTGCCAGAAAGCCTGCAAAGCCCCGCCAAAAATTCTGCCTGCCGCAGCGCGCCCTCCGCTTCCCGCACTTTTTTCTTTATCAGCGCCTGCGCGGTGTAAGTTCCCCGGTGCCATGCCAGATACAATTCCCCATAGTATACATTCTCCACGGGCTGCTCTTGCGCGCGTGAAAAATAATCCCCAGGTCCTTCAACAACCATCCTCGGAGCTCCCTCAAGGTCACCGCAGCGGCAGAGCATTTCAAGCATCAGTTCAGTAGGCCCGCCTCCTCCATCCCCGTAACCGAACGGATATAGCATCCCCGAAATCTCTTCCTCCTGGTTCCTGTCCTTCTCCCAGCGCCCCACCATATCGGCGGGCGAAAATGCTGCATTATTTTTCTTAAATATATGTGTCAGAACCCTGCTGCCATCAATCCCTTCCCACCAGAACAGATTATAGGGAAACGGCTCGCACTCGGGGTCTGCGCGCAACAGCTTCTGTGTTGCAAAAAAATCAACTCTGCATCCTTTCATTATCTGCGGGAGGGCACCTGTAAAACCGAAGGTGTCAGGCATCCACGCCACCCGACTGTCCACACCGAATTCTTTATAAAACCAGCGCTTCCCGTAGACAAACTGCCGTATCAGGCTCTCCCCACCCGCCATGTTGACATCCCCTTCCACCCACATCGCGCCGTCGGGGATAAACCGCCCCTCCCGCACCCTCTCTTTCACCCGCAGATACAAATCGGGATAATATTGTTTCAGGTTTTCAAGGATGGGCGGCTCACAGAGCAGGAAGCGGTACTCTTTATACCTCTCCATAAGTGCAAGCTGGTTTGCGTAAGTCCTCGCCGATTTCCGCTTCGTTTCCTCCCTTGTCCAAAGCCATGCCAGATCAAGATGGGACTGCCCAACAACGGAAAACAGCGGGGCACTTGAACCATTTTTCTTATCTAGCAGCGGAGCAAGCACCGCCCTTGCACTTTTAACGCTTTCCGTCCTCAAAGGCTCGGGCAGTTCAAAATCCGCCAGGTATGTAAATTCCTTTAATGCGCAGACAACCTGCATCCTGCGCAGGCTATTTTCCGGCAATGCCCGCATCAGCTCATACAATGTGTGGTAATCCGCATACGCCTGAAACATTTCCTCGTTCCAGATCCCGAAACTGCTTTCTTTTACCACACACTGAAATTTGGGCGGCTGCGGGATTGGGATTGACTCCGGCGGATAAATACCGCCGTTTTCAAGCCTTGGTCCATGCCCCGCATACCCTTCCGCATAGACTTCAAATTTTTCGCCCGGAACACCGGCGGAGGTTAGCTGCACAAAATCATGCTGCCTGTCAATGGAACCTGCCTCCCTGCCATTCACATAGACAAGCATCTCAGAAGCCGCCCCAAGCTTTAAGATTACCCGCCTCCCCGCCGCCTGCCCCGGCAGGATAATCCGGCAGCGAAACCATCCGTACTCCCATTTCCTGCCCCAGCACTTTCCCTCCTTAAAAGGCCAAAATTCCCGTTTTCGCACCTCACAGAGAGGGATATGATCCATCGTTACAAAACCTTCAAGTTCCACCCCTTCAAGCTTCTGATACAGATTTGAAACAAACGCACCATCCCAGAGTTTGAGCCGCTCCTCCCACTGCCTGCCAAGCCCCATGTCCTTCCCTCCCCACACAAACCGCTTTTTTTCACACCGCCGATAAAAACAGCATTGCTAACGCCTGACCGTAAGGCATCGGTTTTAGTTCAATCTCCTTGTAGAAATTCTTATCCGTCCGCCCCATCGGCGTGCCGTAGGAAACCTGGTGTACAACCCCCTCCTCAGAAATACACTCCAAAATGGCGGGCAGTGCCTTATATGCCACTTTGCGGTACGAAGGATCGATCAGCCCGTCCTTTACCGCCTTTAAAATTCCGTAAGCAAAACCGCAGGTGGCACTCGCCTCCACATAGGAATCCGCATCGTCCACAAGCGTATGCCACATACCATTATCACTCTGGTATTTTGCAAGGCTTTCCACCTGATGTTTCAAGGTCTGTGCCAACATTCTTTTTACCGGTCCATCCTCCGGCACAATCGATAAGAATTCCGGGATTGCCATTGTGATCCAGCAATTCCCGCGCCCCCAGAATGCCCCTGCAAAATGATTTCTTTCCGCAAATGTCCAGCCGTGGTACCACAGACCGCTCACTCGGTCACAGAGGTATTTTTCATGCAAAAGGAACTGGTACTGCGCCTCCTGAACCATGCGCGAATCTTTGAGGATGCGACCCATATTTGCCAGAAAGAGTACTGTCATATATAGAGTATCATCCCACAGTTCCTGCTCGTTTACAGAATCCGAAGTCTTGTGCTGGAAACCGCCCTCCTTTGTCCTTGGGAAAGAATCCATAATCTCTTCCGCCGCCCTTTTGCAAGGTTCCATATATTTTTTCTCCCCGGTATATTCCGCGAGGAATGACATGGTCAGATAGGGAGCTGCCGTGTTGACATTGAGTGCCGGAAAACCGATTAAAAGCTGTCTGTCATAATATTCCCTAATTATGGTAAGGTACTTTTCTGTATCACCCGCCCGCGATTTTTCGTGGCAGAACAGCTTAAAGAGCCCGAACAGCCCAACCCCCTGGGTCCACTCCCAGTAGCGGTACTTTTCAATATCATCCCCCGCCAGATTATGGTTCTGCATATTTTTTAAGAAAGCTTCGTCCTCCTCGTACAAAATCTTGGTAAAGGCATCCGTAACAAGCGAAAGTTTGCGGGTGACCTCATGGGCCACCGCCCCGGAAATACCCGCCACATCCTCCTGCTTGCCGCTGCTGGCTCCTTCCAATTCCTCCTCAAGCCTGTGAATCAGCTTATAGAGCTCCTGCGGGGTTTTTACCGTATAATCCGGCTGCCAGTCCGCCTCCTCCACCGTATGGAAATACCGCGGCGACCAGTCAAGCCATATGGAGGTGATGCCATACCTATTTGCCCCCGCAATATCCTTTTTCAGATTGTTGCCGACCATTACAATAAGCGGCTTATCCGCCTCGGACAACCCCATTTTATCCATTGCCGTATCAAACATACTGACATGCGGTTTTTCATGTCCCACCACCTCGGATACAATCCACTGTTCAAAGCAGTGGCTGCATCCGTTTTCACGGTATACATTCTGGAAGGATTCCCACTGCCCGTCCGCCACCAGGGCAATTCGGTAGCCCTCGTCGTGCAGGCTTTTTAACACCTGCCCCGCTCCCGGGATAAATTCTGCCCCCGTGACAATCCCCCTCCCGTCAAATACCTGGCTTCCCTCATCAATAACCGTATCGCCGCTGTCCGTGAATATAATCAGTTTCCTTTCCATAGTTCCCTCACATTCCGGCACAAAATGCCATAAAATACTCCCTGCTAATCATAATACCTTTATCCGCACCCGTCAAGCTGCCATTGCCCCGCTTTGCCCTTTCCCTATATTAGTATTACTTTATTAACTTCCAGCCACAATCCTTAATTCCTCAAATGCCCCATAAAAATTTACCAGCCCATACCCAAGTTCCCTCGAGGCGGTAAGAAGCCCCTCCCGCTCCGCCCCGCCCTGCAAAAGCCTCTTGATCTCCTGCGTCCGCATCTGGGGCTGTCTTTTATCCACTACCGCCCACTCAAGAAAGAGTGCACATCCCCCCGCCGTAAGTGCGGACGCTATCCCCCCGCCGCTTTTTGTCCCAAATCCACCCCCCGACTCGGGTCCGTAGATGGATACTCCCGGTGCCGCCACATCCGGCTTCCTCCCGCCGGTTCTTGTAAAGCCGCGTCCGGAATGAAGTGCGACCGAACCATCCTCAACCCGGTAGGTAGCAACCGTTATAGGCTCGCTTGCATTGCCCGGGTCGGCTATTGTGACATAGGGGTCGGCTCGCAGAAAATAAGTATCCTCTGTGACAAAATTATGGACTGGCAGCCAGATATCAAATCCCCCTCCAAAAGACCGGTCCTCATATACCTGGAAACGCCAGATGCCCGCCGTCGGGTCCATAACCCGCATCAGGATAAGCTGGTTGCCGCTCCTTCCTTCCGACATAAAATAATTGACGCAGATCCTTGTATCTTCGAACAGAAAATTCATCTGCTGCACATGGTTGCGGCGGTCGGGTATCCTGCGGATCAATTCCCCCGTCGGCGACACAACGGAAACAGAATACTGGTTTAAAGATTCCGCCCACAACTCCATTGTAAATCCCCTCTCCCGCTCCCCGATCCTAAGTTCCACCTCCTCGTACTCCGATCCCGTCCCCTCCGAACGATAGTGCAGACCGTAGCTGGATTCATTCCCCGTGGAAGTCACCACACACATATGATATCTCTCCGCGGCAGAATTAATCATGCTGTCAAGGATTCCCCTGCCGGAGTGCCCGCCTGAATTTGTCCCAAGTGTCATACAGACCACTAACGGCCTGCGCATTGCAGCCGCTTTCGACATCAGGTACTGCAAACCCCATGCCATATCCGTTTCCTGAAAACAAACAGCATCCTGCGGTATTTTATAGAGCGATTTCAAATATGCTTTCGCGGGCTTTAATTTTACCATCATAATATCCGAAAACGGTGCAACCCCCGAAAACCCTGATTCGCGGTCACGGTTCCCCGCTGCCACTCCCGCAACAAAGGTTCCATGTCCGTTCTCATCCCTCTCGGGCACAACTGCCTGCGGATCGCCGCTTTCTAGCGCCTGGGAAATCTGTTCCCCCGTGTATTCCACCCCATATGCAAAACCCTGCGGCGGTGTTCCGTCCTCCACATTCTGATCCCAGATTGCTGTAATCCTGCTTGTGCCATCCGGATTCTTAAAAACAGGGTGCGTGTAATCAATCCCCGTATCGATAAAACCGATTATAACACCCCGCCCTGACAGGTCAAGGTATGGAAGCCTGTCAAGCCTTGCAATCCCCATCTCCTCAAGCACCGGGGCGCTGGAGGTCTGCTGTGTCCCATCCCCCGCCTCCTCCATAATAGCATAGCAGCGCGGCACGGAGCTGTATACAGAGGGGAATCCTATTGTTGTGCTGTTGACGCGCCCCGTATTGACATACCCAACCGCATAATTTTCATCTAACGGCAGGATACAATCAAAACCGTAGACCATTGAAAGCTCCTCTAGCAGCGCGGCGCGCTGGACAAAAAATTCCTGCATATCCTGTGAAAATATCGCGTTCTTACAATCCATAGCCGCTCCTTTTGCAGCCGCTTTCCACCATTCTATTTCCTCGGCAGGTTGTCCTATGCCATCTGTCCATAAACAAACTTCCATGGACGCGGGCAGCTCCTGCTGCATATTTCCTCTCCGCGTCCGTGTGCATAAAAAACGGGCGGGGAAATCTCCCCACCCGTTTTGTGCCATAACACATAGATGTATTAGTTTGGATTGCGTATAATCCAGAACGGTCCGCCGTCCGAAGCCCACTTCGCCTCCGACTGTATGGTTTCAAAATCCCACTCCGTCATGGTATTCTCCCTGCTGTTGCAGTCCGCCACAAGGATTTTCCCCTCGGCGGTAATCCCGCGCAGCACAATAAAATGCCCGCCCTTTGTAAAATGCCCTTTGCCCATGAGCACAACTGCCATATCCCCGTTTTTTAAGGCTTTTTTTACTTTTTCCGGCGTATCAGAATCATTGCCCACGCCCTCTGATTTCAGCCCGAAAGCCTTTGCTGTCCCGTTCACTACCGAGTGCAGTGAACCGCTCTTTGGATACCAGTACCCCTTATTAAATGCCCAGCCGGACATCTGTACCGGGTCGATCCCTATATCTGTAAGACTCGAAACAACAATCGCCATCGAGGTCGGTCCGCACGCATATTTTGCGATTGTATCCTCCCCGCCATAAATCAGGCTGCCCCATCTAGGGTCCGTCTGCATATAGTACATGGTATCCACAGCGCCTGCCGCTACCAAAAGCTCCCCGCTCTGCGGTGTTCCAAGTGATTCAATAAAATCCGCATCCATCCCCTCGGCATAATCCGGCTTGACGGTTGGTGTCGGTGTCAAGGTCGGCGTTGCAGTTGGTGCCGGTGTTGCAGTCGGTTTTCCAGCCGGCGTGTTCTGCGGTTTTGGTGTAGGAGTGTTTTGTGGCTTTGGTGTCGGTGTCGGCTTTGGTGTTGCAGTCGGCTCCGGTGTGCTTTTTGGCACATCTGTTTCTTTTGTCGGGACAGGTGTTCCTATATCCGGTGTCACATCCTGCGCCGGTGTTACTTCTGCCCCATTCCCGGTTTCCTGGGCGGCATCCCCCTGCCCATTTTGGCTTCCGGTTTCCCCATCACCTTTTACAAGCCCCCCACTGCCGTCAGGGGACTCTCCCGTCATACCGCCCGGCTCCTGCCCTCCTTGCGGCAAAGTATCTCCCGGAAAGGAAGATGGTTTGCTCCCCCCCTCTTCCTCCCCGTATGGTTCGGTATAAATAGGTCCCTCCTGCGCTTTAACTGTACCGGAAGCTGTCTGTTTCGTATTTTGGCTCCCATCCGCCCGGCTGCGGCTCTCTGACCACCTCACAAGCCCACCTACAAAAATGGTAACGGCAATCAGACAAATCAATTCCAATTTTATAATATTGGTCAAGCGATTTTTCTTTTTTTTCATGCATCCTGCCTCCTTCTGTCATTGTGCTATCCGCAGTATAACAGATTTCGAAGCAATTTTCCATCGGTTGTTGCTTCCTTTCCTTCCGGTATTATCCATGCTGTTGAGGCAGTGCGCGGATACTGCCCTGCCTCAGCTCAATCCCGGGAGCCCCTTTCTTCTCCACATAATCCCTTGTGATGGTCACGCGCCCGATTGTTTCGTCCTTGGGGATTTCATACATGATATCAAGCATAAATTCCTCAAGGATTGCGCGCAGTGCCCTCGCGCCCGTCTTTTTCAAAAGCGCGCGCTCCGCAATTACCGCAAGCGCTTCCGGCTCAAAATTAAGCTCCACCTCATCCATCGCAAAAAGCTTTTTGTATTGCCGGATAATCGCATTTTTAGGCTGGGTAAGAATGCGGACCAGCATATCACAGCTTAAATCCTCAAGCGTACAGACCACCGGCAGGCGACCCAAAAACTCGGGGATCATGCCAAATTCCCGCAAATCTTCCGCCGATGCATATTTTAAAATATTCTTTTCATTATCGTACTTATCCCTAAGGTCGCCGGAAAAACCGATTGTGGATGCCTTATTAAGCCTTTCCTTTATCACTTTCTCAAGCCCTGAAAATGCCCCGCCGCAGATAAAAAGGATATTCCTCGTGCTGATCGTTGTCATCGGCACCATGGCATTCTTGCTGGTTGCACCGACCGGCACTTCCACATCCGCGCCCTCCAAAAGTTTAAGAAGCCCTTGCTGGACAGCTTCCCCGCTCACATCGCGGCTGTTTGTATTGCGCTTTTTTGCAATCTTGTCGATCTCGTCAATAAAAACAATTCCCCTCTCCGCCCTCAAGACATCATTCTCCGCCGCAGCAAGCAGTTTCGAGAGGACACTCTCCACATCATCCCCGATATAGCCGGCTTCCGTAAGCGACGTGGCATCCGTGATTGCAAGCGGCACATCCAAAAGCTTTGCGAGTGTCTGAACCAGATATGTTTTCCCGCTCCCGGTCGGTCCAAGCATCAAAATATTGGATTTCTCGATTTCCACCCCGTCGGATGCATCATCCCTTATTCTCTTATAATGATTGTACACCGCGACCGCAACTGCTTTTTTTGCCTGTTCCTGCCCGATCACATACTCGTCAAGCTGGGCTTTAATCCGGTGGGGTGCCGGCACCACAGGAATTTGCCCTGCTGCCCCCGTCCCCTCGCCCTTCTCTTTCTTTTCCGCTTTCTCCTTAGCTCTCCTACCTCCCATGGGCGGGATATTCCCCACAGGGGGCATACCGCCCGCAAACATGGTCGGATCCATTATGCCGCCAAAAAACGGGTAATTTCCCCCGTCAATCAGGTTGATGGATTTTTGCAGACAATCCTGGCAGACGCGGATGCCCTGCGGCAGCTGGATAAGTTTCCCCGCCACTTTTTCAGTCCTGCGGCACAGGTAGCAGTAATCCTGGTTTTTGTCGTTATTTTTGTCTTCCTCGCTCATAATAAGCCCCCCTTTTTTTCCGCCCCATTTCTTTTTTGCCCTGGGTCATATCTCATTCTAGTATGCATTTTTATTAATAAACCCTTTAAACAGGGTCAGGAACAATATCTTTACATCAAGACCGATCGACCAGTTTTCAATATAGTAAAGGTCATATTCAATCCGCTTTTTTATCGAGGTATCACCGCGGTATCCGTTGACCTGCGCCCAGCCGGAGAGCCCCGGGCGCACCTGATGTTTAATCATATAGCGCGGAACCTCCTCCCTGAATTTCTCCACAAAATACGGGCGCTCCGGGCGCGGTCCAATCAGGCTCATATCCCCCTTGATTATATTAATCAACTGCGGGAGTTCATCAAGGCTTGTCCTGCGGATAAACCTCCCGATACCCGTCACGCGCGCATCATTTGCCTTCGTCCACGCCTTTTTTTCCTTTGCCTCACTCTGAACCTGCATCGAGCGGAACTTGTACATCTTAAACTCCCTGTTGTGCAGCCCGACCCGCACCTGCGAAAAAATAATCGGTCCTTTCGAGGTGCACTTTATAATGATGGCTATAATAACCATGGGGATCAGGGAAATAAGCAGTGCGATGGATGCCAGTACCAGGTCGGACGCACGCTTTAACAGGCTGTTAAAAACATTGTTCAACGGCACATTGCGGATATTGATTGCAGGCAGCCCGTCAAGATCCTCCATAACTGCCACAGTCGGGATCACACTGCGGTAATCCGGGATAAATTTCGTGTGGACACCCGACTTTTCACATACCCCCACCAGGCGCTCAAGCTTATTGTACTCATTGATTCCAAGGGTCACAACAATCTCGTCAAAATCATTTCCCTGAAGAATATTCCCGAGCTCATCGCAGTTTCCGATAACCACTGCCTTCTTGTACATTGTCCCGACTTCCATATTGTCATCGAGTATCCCGTGAATATGGTACCCCCATTGAGGATTCTGGCGGATGCGGTCGATGTAGGCTTCCGTCGTGCGGCTGTAACCTACAATCAGCACATGCTTCTGGTTAAAGCCCCTCTTTCTGACTGCCCGAAGGATACGGCCAAGGCAAAAGCGGAACCCTGCTCCGAAAATAAAGTTCAGCACTGCAAAAGTTACAAAGAGTCCGCGCGAAATATCATTCTCATGGATTGCATAGAGAACAGTTGCAAAGACGAGGAGGCCTAAGATATTTCCCTTAAAAAGATTCCAGTATTCAAGTAAACCGCGCCCCCCACCACGCCTTGGCCGGTAAAGACCGCAGTTGGCATAGATTACCAGGTACGCCGGGACGAGGTAATACAGGTTCTGCGCATATTTTGCAAGCGAATAATAGCGCTCGTCCTGCGACAGTGCAAATACCGGAAACCGCGTCAGCACATGGAAACGCAGCCAGTACGACAGCACGAAGGCGACAACGATCAGGATTCCGTCAATTATGATATGAAGCCGGTTTAACGACTTTTGATTGTCCTTTATCAAAACAGGTTCCCTTTCCCGGTAATTTCCGATTTTTTACATAAACCCCTGAACCAATTCCCAACACTTTAAGCATACATGATTTTTCCAAACAACACAACTAAAAAAATATTAAGAAATTTTAAAGAAAGCGTTGGAATTCGTTCACATTTCCATCACAATATTTTGGTACACTGGAAATGATTATAATCAAATTCCCGCAATATGCAAGCAAAATTTGTTTGATGCCATATATTTTGGAGTAGAAAGGAGCATTATTATGACGGGTGAGAACGAAAATGATTATCGCTTTGTGGCGGAGGAAGAGCACCGGGCAGGGAGCGGGCAGGCACAGAGTGCGGATACAACACTTCTTGCAGGATCATCCTGCGCTCC
Source organism: uncultured Lachnospiraceae bacterium (assembly GCA_910577675.1). Lineage (GTDB taxonomy): Bacteria > Bacillota > Clostridia > Lachnospirales > Lachnospiraceae > RGIG4057. The sequence goes on along the minus strand of CAJTOR010000014.1, from coordinate 40,265 downwards.
GGATACAGACCAAAATCCATGTAATACTGAAGACAGAATGGAGGATGACCCGGTAAGTGCCAGTGTTTCCGGGATAGAACTTTTTTCTAAGCGTGAAGCTTCGAAAACGGTGTTGGAAAACATGGCTGCTGACATTAAGGAAACTGCCACAGAACAGCCGTCAGAAGTACCCACACCTTCAATAACAACCCCATCCGCCCATGTCGTCCGCCCGGAAACTGCGTACACATATGAAATCCCCGCCCCACAAAACGCAAATCAAAATTCCAAAAAGAAAAGCCGTATCGGCTCCTTTTTGCGCCGCGGCACCGCCCTGCTGGCTGCCGCAGCTCTTTTTGGCGGGGTCGCCGCCGGGGCTTTTATCGGTTTTAACGAGCTGTACTACCGCTTAAACCCGTCAGCAAAACCGTCCTTATCAGATTCCCCGGACGGCAATGGTTCCGGCCGCACTCCCCTTTTATCCCACACGACCGTTGCCTCCGGCACATCCGTTGCAACGTCGGACGTTTCGGTTATCGTAAGGGAAGCCATGCCGTCCCTCGTGTCAATCTCATGTACATTCCGCAATACCACCAGTTTTTTCGGCTATCTTTATGAGGGTACTTCCGAGGGTGCCGGCTCCGGTATTATCGTAGGTAAAAACGACAAGGAACTTTTGATTGCCACAAACAACCATGTCGTGGATGATGCTGTCACGACAACCGTAACATTCCAGAACGGCAGTCAGGCTGATGGATTTGTGCGCGGCACGGAGGAAGCTGCCGACCTCGCTATTGTATCCGTACCACTCTCCGAGCTCTCTGCGGAAACGCTTGCCGATATCGCGGTCGCAGAGCTTGGCGACTCGGACAAGGCGCAGGTCGGGCAGATGGTAATTGCAATCGGAAACGCATTAGGCTACGGGCAGACCACCACAGTTGGATACCTTAGCGCAAAGGAGCGCGAAATTACTGTTTCCGATTCAACCACAGGAAAATCGACCAAATACACGGCGCTCCAGGTGGATGCCGCCATCAATCCCGGCAACAGCGGGGGGGCGTTAATCAATACTGACGGCAAAGTCATCGGTATCAACTCCGCAAAGCTTTCAAGCACCAAGGTGGAGGGAATCGGTTATGCCATCCCGATCAACGATGCCATCGATATCTTAAAAGAACTTATGGATCGCGAAATCCTTACGGAGGAAGAACAGGGATACCTCGGTGTCTATCTTTCCGACCAGGAAATCACGGAGGAAATTTCAAAACTCTACGGCTTCCCGCGCGGTGTGTTTATCGCCGATGTTGTAAAGGGTGGCGCGGCGGATAAAGCTGGTATCGTTTCCGGCGATATTATTACTGCAATCAACGGTTCCGCCGTTACAGCCAGGACACAATTGCAGGAAAAAGTCAAAGCACACAGAAGCGGCACGGAAATCACCGTTACCCTTGCGCGCCTTGAAAACGGGCAGTACAGGGAGCGCGATGTTACGGTTCTTTTGGGGAGCAAGGCGGATTTTGAATAACACGCACAAACCACAGGGTTACGGGAGAAACAACAATCCTGATAAAGAGGGGGCAGCAAGACATGCAGTCATATTGGGAGGCAGTGGAATATATCGACCATATAGGAAAGTACGGTCAACACCCGGGTATCGAAAATGCGACAAAGCTTCTGGCGGCGCTTAATCACCCGGAGCAGGGACTTAAAATTATCCATGTGGCGGGAACGAACGGTAAGGGGTCGGTCTGCGCATTCCTTGCGGATATGCTTACGGCACAGGGATACCGAACCGGGCTTTTTATATCGCCCCATCTGGTTGATCTACGCGAACGCATCCAAATTGACCGGGAAATGATAGGTATGGAAAATTTTTACAATTATTTCCTGACAGTAAAAAAGGTGGTAGAACAGCTAGGGCAACAGGGTTATTCCGGCATTACCTATTTTGATTACCTATTAATGATTGCACTTTGCTGGTACAAAGATCGGGCGGTGGATTATGTCGTGGTTGAAACCGGACTTGGCGGACGGCTGGACTCCACAAACGCCCTTAAAAATCCAATGCTTTGTATTATCACTTCCATCAGCCTTGACCATACCGAACTGCTCGGGGACACCATTTCTAAGATTGCGGCTGAAAAGGCGGGGATTATCAAACAGGGTGTCCCGCTGATTTACTGTGCCGATGAGCCGGATGTCCGTAGTGTGATTGCACAGACAGCAAAAGAGATGGGGGCACCATGTATTGGAATTGGGCGAAATCACTGCAAACGGCTGATGATGGAAGATGCGGACAACATAAAAAATCCCGCAAGGCTCAGGTTTTCTTTCTGCCTGCCCCAAAAAGACTGCCTTCCCCTGACCCACCCGGGCAGCCCTTTTACAGATACTTTTAGGGATGGCATCCACGAAATACTAACCGTAAACAGTCCTGCCTCCTACCAGGCGGAAAACGCGGCAATCGCCTATACTGCCGCCCTGTGGATAGCCCTGCTTTCCCCGCGTCCCAATAAAGAAACAGAGCAAACAAAGACGGAGGATATGGGGTTGCGCGCCACACTAAAAGATGCACTCGCAAACTCCGTCTGGGAAGGTCGTTTTGAACAGATTCTGCCAAATTGTTATCTGGATGGGGCACACAATGCCGATGGTATCCGTATGCTGCTCGCCTCACTAAGCCCGATTGCTGCGGGCAAAAAAGTCACTTTGCTTTTTACCGCGGTAAAAGAAAAGGATACGGACGAAATGATAAGGGAACTTTGTGAAAGCGGTCTTTTCTGCCGCTATCTGGTAACGACCGTGGAAGGTGCCCGCGCCATAGCGCCCGAACAGTTAAAGGAAACTTTCCTGAGATATACGGATGCACCCGTTATATCCTACATGACACCGAAAGAAGCTTTTCTTCGCGGACTGCAAGATGTGAAGGTGGATATAGAAAGCCCTGCAACAGACAGGGCAGTAAATACAATGGATTCTATTTTACTCTGTGCAGGCTCACTCTACCTGGTTGGAATAATCAAGGAATTTCTGCTTAAAAAAAATTAATATAGGACAGCGTTTTCATTTCTATTTGTACCGCCCAAAGCGACATGGGGGATTAAAATGGCATAGCGAAATTGCCATTTTAATCCCCCGTCCTACAATTATACCTTCCCAACCTGGTACAGCGACGCATACAGCCCGCCCTTTTCCATAAGCTGCGCATGTGTGCCTTTTTCACAGATTCCATTTTCTGTCAGCACCAGGATCTCTTTCGCGTTGCGTATCGTAGTCAGCCGATGTGCGATCACAAAGGTCGTTCTCCCCGCCGCAAGTTTTTCCAAGGACTCCTGCACCACCTTCTCACTCTCATTATCAAGCGCGGATGTTGCCTCGTCAAAAATCAGGATTGGGGGATTTTTTAAGAAGACCCGGGCAATGCTAAGCCTCTGTTTTTGACCGCCTGAGAGTTTTACGCCCCGCTGACCGATATAAGTTTCGTAACCGTCCGGCAGCCCCATAATAAATTCATGTGCATTTGCACTTTTTGCTGCCGCCTCAATCTCCTCCCTCGTTGCATCAAGCTTTCCATAGCGGATATTATCCGCCACCGTACCGGCAAACAGATAAACATCCTGCTGCACAATCCCGATATTGCGGCGCAGCGAGCGAAGAGTTACATCGCGCACATCAATGCCGTCTATGGATACGCTCCCCTCTGAAACCTCATAGAAACGCGGAATCAGACTGCAAAGCGTTGTCTTTCCCACACCGGACGAACCCACAAGCGCCACATAACCGCCCGCCGGGACTAAAAGGCTGATATGTTCAAATACATCCTCCCTCGTTCCCTCATAGCGGAATGCCACATTTTCAAATCTAATATCCCCCTTCACACAGGAAAGTTCCATGGCATCCTCACGATCCTTGATATCCGGTTCAATTTCAAGGATATCCATAAAACGTGAAAATCCCGTCACACCATTCTGGAACTGTTCAGTAAAATTAATCAGTTTATTTACCGGTTCAATAATATTATTAACGTACAATAAAAAGGTCAGCAGATCGCTTACCTGAAGCCCATTTCCCGCAATCAGGAGCCCGCCGCCAACAATGACCACAACATTAATCATACTTGTGAAAAAGGAAAGCCCCGAATGGAATGTTGCCATCTGCCAGTAAGCGTGGCTCTTACTCTTTACAAACTCCCCGTTCCCCTCCCTGAATTTCTGTTTCTCGCACTCCTCATTTGCAAAAGATTTCACGACGCGGATACCGGAGAGATTATCCTCAATCTGCGCGTTAATCTGCGCAATATTTTCCCTGTTTTTGCGGAATGCCCGGTTCATGCGCCCCTTCATAATATAGGCAAAAACAAACATCAGCGGGATCACCGCAAACAAAAGCAGCGTCAATTTAAAGTTGACGGACAATAGAATTATAAACGCGCCAACAAACTTGATAATGGAGATTACAATATCCTCAGGTCCGTGGTGACATAATTCCGTTATCTCAAACAAGTCGTTTGTCACGCGCGTCATCAACTGTCCAACTTTCTGGTTGTCATAAAAATTAAAGGACAGCTTCTGGTAATGGTCAAAAATATCATTGCGCATATCATATTCCATCTTTGCTCCCATGATATGCCCCTGGTAATTGATAAAAAAATTGCAGAAAAATTGCAGGATGGCCAGCAAAACCATCACTGCAGCAAGCTTTGCAATCTCCCCTATAGCTTCGTTAATCCCGTTATTGACCAGCACAGTATTCGTAATATAGCGCACAATCATTGGCAGAATCAGCGAAATCGCCGCCACCGCAAAAGCGCAGAGCATATCTGCAAAGAACACATTCCGATAAGGTTTATAATAGGATAAAAACTTTTTTGCCCTTGGATTCATTTGTTATACCTCGTTTTCTTTCACTTCTTTCCGGATATCCTGATTATAGCATACTCTTCCTATAAAAGGAAGGACAAAATATATTCTGCCCGCCCACACACTTTTCCACCTCGACATATTATACCAAAAAATTATCCTCCCGCCAAAATATGATTATTTTTTGCAAAAATCACAGAAAAAAATCATATATATTTTTATCCATTTATGATAAACTTAGTATGTAGCCACTGACAACGGGTTTTTCCATATCTTGGTCTGAATATCGGAAAAACCCGCTGCCTAGAAACTTCAATTATAAAAGAAAGGACTTGATTACCATGAATTATCTAAAGAAAAGACTTTCCTCATTTGGAATGCTTTTTCTGCTTCTAATCCCGGTGCTTTCCAATATAACACCGAGGGAGTGGCAGGAGTCGGAGATTTCAATCTACTCCATTACTGACCCATCAAAAGATAGTTCAATTTTAGATGACGACCTGGAAATAATAGAATAATATACCTCACTATAATTAAATCCAGGGCTGTCACATTAATATACTATGTAATATTTAATGTGACAACCCGTGTTTTTTTCCATTTGTCATTATTAATTACCAAATCTTTCTTTTAACGCTTTCTCCAATATTCTGCTATCCTTATCAACATTACACCAGTCACTCAGAAAATACGCTTGATATAGCAGCTTCTTTCTATTTTCAATATCACTCCCCAGCTTTTCGGCAACATCAAATTTAGTTGAGTAAAGCCTGTGTAATCCCAAAATTTTACCGTAAATCAATTTTTCCCGGATCAGCCCATTTGCATACCTCTCCGCTTCTTCAAGGCGATCCACCCGCTCCAGATACTGACACAAATTTATTGCGCATAAATATATATTTTTATTATGGAAATTCCTTGCCTCCACTGTCGCATCATAGGTGCGCATCATCCGCTCCATCAGCTCAACCGCTTCCATAATCCTCCCATCCTTTCTCAGTATTATGCAAATCTGATTAAACAGATACATTTCATTTCTAAATGGCACTCTCCGGTATCTCTCCCCGCCTTCCTCCACATTCTCCAGATGATAGGTCATCTCAAGCAGCTCCCTTGCATTTTCAAGAGCTTCCTCCGTGCCGATTTTGCCCGCCCTAAGCGCTTCCATATTTTTTAAGCCGAGGACTAGCTGCTGATTACATTTTTCATTCATGTCCACGGATCTCTCAAGCAGATATAACTCGTGTCCCGCCTCCTCGTACTGTCCCCTGGCCAGATGTCTTTCAATATCCCGATCCAGTTCAAGCACGCAAAACTCGTCGGTAAGCAGGTTCCCGTTATAACGTGTACAGTCAATTCCAAGTTTTTCCATAATCCTGTAAAACTTTTTTCTGCCGGAATTCTCCTTGCCGGTTTCGATGCGGGAAATACTTGCACAATATTGATAGATCCCCTCCGCCAACTCCTGCTGTGTCATCTTCTTCCATTTGCGCTCTGCGGCAATCAACCTCCCCTCGACAAAATACTGGCGCATCCGGCAGGTATAGTACAATTTATTAAGGCATTGGATGGATAAATCTGAATCCTGGAATATATTTAAAAAATTTTCCTTCTGCTTTTTGTACCACTCTGCCTTACCCGTATCCCCAAGCCGTTCACAGGCAGCTATTATCTGTTCCAGCAGTGGCATTACACAGACAAGCATACCACATTCCCGGTTCAGTCCGATAATTTTTTCATGCATCTTCACGCATGCAGCACAATCCCCCCCTGCCAGCAAAATACATCCAAGCAATATCCCTGTTTTGGCAAGATACTGCGCGCGAAGTACCGCATCCTGCATGTTCCTTTCCAGATAGCGGTACAATGCAAAAAGCAGCTCCCTTTGATCCTGCGCCTCCCCATAGTACTGCTTTATATACAGGTAGAGCAGTATATTTTCTATTTCAAACATTGCCAGAAACTTCTCCCCCGCATCAAGGCATTCAATAAATTTATGGCTGTATAGATCCTTTATCCTCATTGTGCGGGAAATCGCGGATTCCAGATAAGACAGGGAAGTGTTCAATTTCTTCAACCTTTCCTGCCCTACAGCACCCCCGCATGCGGATATCCCCGCAAGCCCTTCTTTATCCTTAAAATCCTTTTCATATTCTTCAAGAATTAGAATTCCCTTTATTTTTTCCTCGTACATAAGCAAGATTTTATCCACCCCATCCGTCCCATCTTTGCCCTGTTTCTTTTTTGGGGGGTTCTCCCTGCGGTAGCGTGCAAATTTCTGCTCTGCTTCCTTTAACAATCCCAGGCGCAGGGCTTCCTCAATTTCATTGCGAGCCATAAATCTTTTGTACTCCTCCATCGTCAGGATATAAGTCAGCCGTTCCGCGGATTTTCCCAGGCGTTCGAGAAGTGCGGCAAACAGGATTACATCAGCCGAGCTTTCCCCTTTTTCAATCAGAGCCAATTCGGATTCCGAACAAAGTCCGTCGCAAAGTTTGTTTCTGGTTATTCCTGCTTTCTCGCATAAAATCCCAATCTGTATCCCAACCTTTTCCAGTTTCAATATTCATCCTCCTGCCTGCATATACGTTTTTCCAGTTATTTCCTTATTCTTTTATTTTTCTCTATTATAGCACAGATATTTTTATTTTTCCACATATTATTACAAACTTATCTATTGATGTGGCTAAATCAATACAGCTTTTAACACAAGGGAGAAATTCTTACAGAAACTCAGAATAAGTAAGAGTGGCTTACAAAACAGATACAGGAATATTTTTACATATATTTACATATAATACTGAAATATACAAGAAAAGGAGCTGCCACAAACCGGATGCTTTGCGGCAGCTCCTTTTCTTTTTCTATTACCTTGCCAATTTTTTTGACATTTCAAACAAATAAGGATCAAGCGTCTTCTTCATGCTCAGCGCTTCCTCAATATCAAAATCCACGTATTCCCCGTGCTTATACGCCACAACACGGTTGCTCCCGCCCGCCACCAAGATATCAACTGCCTTCGCGCCCATGGCCGAGGCATAGACCCTGTCCTTGCAGGTCGGGCTGCCGCCGCGCTGGATATGCCCGATCACGGTCGCCCGCGTTTCCATACCGGTCGCCGCCTCAATGCGCTTTGCCATCCCGTAGGAATCGCCGATACCCTCCGCGTTAATAATAATATGGTGGGTCTTGCCAACCTTTTTCTTGACGCGTATATTTTCAATAATCTTGCTCTCGTCGCGGTCGTAGCATTCCACAGTCAGTATATCCTCCGCTCCGTTCGCAATACCGCACCAAAGCGCAATATACCCCGCATTCCTGCCCATAACCTCGATAATACTGCAACGCTCATGCGATGTGGAAGTATCGCGCACCTTGTCGATCGCCTGCATCGCGGTATTAACCGCCGTATCAAATCCAATCGTGTACTCCGTGCAGGCGATATCAAGATCGATTGTGCCCGGCACGCCGACTGTGTTGACCCCCCTGGCTGCAAGCTGCCTTGCACCCTGGAAAGAACCATCACCGCCGATCACAACAAGACCATCAATGCCGTGTTTGCGGCAGATATCCGCCCCCTTATCCTGGCCGTTCGCCGTCATAAATTCCGGGCAGCGCGCCGTGTAGAGAATCGTACCGCCGCGCTGGATAATATCAGCCACGCTGCGCGCGTTCATGTCCACTATATCTTCCTCGAGTAAACCGGTATAGCCCCTGCGGATGCCCTTTACCTTCAACCCGCTCGCAATCGCCGTGCGCACCACCGCGCGGATGGCAGCGTTCATGCCTGGCGCGTCCCCGCCGCTCGTAAGAACGCCGATTGTCTTAACCTGCTTTTTGTCTGCTGCTTTTGCCTTCGCCATAATTTACCTCATTTCCGAATGATCCCATTCTCGTTTTCTATCCTTTGTACCACCCCCATCCTGCATTAAGGTGCGGCACATTTCATTCATTGGTATCCATTTTAGTATAAGTTTCAGCGTTTTTCAATACTCTTTTCCGTAACCTTCACATTCTCCTGTCCGAACTTTTCATAAAGTTTCTGTAAACTATCGCTGTTTATACTAATATTTCTGCTTTTTGGCAGCTTTTTTACGGCTTTTTCCTGCGATAGATAGATACAAACCGTATCATTCCCGTCAAATTCACCCAATAAAGAATATAAATTTTGTTCATTTTCAACAAAACTGTTCTTATTAAAGAATTGTATCCAAACTTCCCGCGGAACCGCCGAAAACGGGATCACTTCCTGACAGATCAGTTTGGCTTGTTTATCCTCCTCCACAGCCACCTTGCCACGGATATAGATTTTATCATCTACATTCAGCAGCAATTTATACTTCTCATAATCTCTCGGAAAAACAATGACCTCGACGGCACCCACCATATCCTCCAGGGTCAAAAATGCCATCAGCGTATTGTTCCTCGTTGTTTTTAACGTCCTTGCGGTAATCATCCCGCCAATAAGCTCAATACTGCCGTCTAACACCTTACATGCACCCGCCTCCTCGTCCACCAGGAAATCAAGCGTTGTCTTCGTTACATTCTTGCGCATTGCCGCCTCGTAAACCTCCAGCGGATGCCCGCTGATATATATGCCGAGAACCTCCTTCTCAAACGCTAAAAGTTCCTCCTTTGAATATTCGCCAACCTCCGGGAACTGGTTGTCATACGCCTGCTTCTGCTCGGGCGCAATGATATCGAACAGGCTTATCTGCCCGGTAACAGATTCCTTTTTCTCCTCCGCCACCGTGTCAAGCACTGTTGCGTAAACATACATTTTCTGCTTGCGCGTCCCGCTAAGCGTATCGAGCGCACCGGACTTAATCAGGTTCTCAAGCGTCCTCTTATTGATTTCCTTGTTGGTCAGGCGCGCCGCTAAATCCTTGATGCCCTTATAATTCCCCCCGCGTCCTCGCTCCTTAACCACCTCGTCAATCACCGGTCGCCCAAGTCCCTTGATTGCGGTCAGACCATAGCGGATCGCGCCGCCATCCACGGAGAAAGATGCCTCCCCCACATTGATATCCGGGGGCAGGATGGATATGCCAAGCTGTCTGCAATGGAAGATATACTGTGCTACCTTGCCCGGGTTATCGATTACGGAAGTCATAAGCGCCGCCATAAATTCCACCGGGTAATAGCACTTTAAAAAAGCTGTCTGGTACGCCACAACCGCATATGCCGCAGCGTGTGATTTGTTGAACGCATACTTCGCAAAGTCCGTCATCTCATCAAAAATATGGTTTGCGACCTGCTCCGGGATGCCTTTTGCAATACAGCCCGGCACATGCTCCTCCTCATTGCCGTAGACGAAATTCTTCCTCTCCTTCGCCATAACGGATTCCTTTTTCTTTGACATTGCGCGGCGCACTAGGTCGCTGCGCCCGTAACTGTAACCAGCAAGGTCGCGCACAATCTGCATAACCTGCTCCTGATAAACAATACAGCCGTAAGTCGGCTTCAGGATCGGCTCTAGTTCTTTGCATTCATACTCGATGGAAGACGGGTCATTCTTGCCCTTAATATATTTCGGGATAAAATCCATCGGTCCCGGACGGTAGAGGGAGATTCCCGCAATCACATCCTCGATATTATGCGGCTTTAACTCCTTCATAAAGTTTTTCATCCCGGCACTTTCTAACTGGAATACGCCCTCGGTATGCCCTGACCCCAAAAGCTCATATACCTTGGAGTCCGCATAGTCAATCCGATCCATATCGAGCACCCCGTCAACAAAGCCTGGAAACTGCCCCTCCTCCTTTTTGCCGTTTTGCCCGTCATATTCTTTCTTTATCAGGCGCACTGCATCCTGGATAACGGTTAAGGTGCGCAGACCCAAAAAGTCCATTTTTAAAAGCCCGAGCTCCTCCAACGTTGTCATTGTAAACTGCGTCGTGATGGTATCCTCCGACGCGCGGGAGAGAGGCACATAATCATCCGCCGGGGCATTACTGATAAGGACTCCCGCCGCGTGCATCGAACTGTGGCGCGCAAGCCCTTCCAGACGTTTTGACATGTCCACCAGATATTTAACCTGCTCGTCCGTTCGGTACGCCGAAGCTAAATCGGGATTCATCATAAGAGCTTTGTCGAGCGTAATATTTAATTCGTTTGGCACCATCTTCGCGATTGCATCGCACTGCGCATACGGCATATCAAGCGCACGCCCTACATCCCGCAGCACACCCCTGGCCGCCATTGTACCGAATGTGACAATCTGGACAACGCGGTCTTTTCCATATTTTTCCACAACATAATCGATAACCTCCTGCCTGCGCTCATAACAGAAATCGATATCGATATCGGGCATGGTCAGCCGCTCCGGGTTTAAGAAGCGCTCAAAAAGCAGATTGTATTTAATCGGGTCTATATTCGTAATCCCAAGACAGTAGGCGACAATACTGCCCGCGCCGCTGCCGCGCCCAGGCCCCACCGCAATCCCGTTTTCCTTCGCGTAGCGTATAAAATCCCAGACAATCAGGAAATAATCCACAAAACCCATATCGTGGATAACATTCATCTCATATTCCAGGCGTTCCTCAAGTTCCTCCACATGCCCATAGCGGCGGGAAAGTCCCTCCCTGCACAGCTTCTGCATATATTCCCATGCCGTGTAGCCCGACGGAACATCGAATTTCGGCAGTTTATAATGCCCGAATTCAATCTGGACCTCACACCGGGATGCAATTTTATGCGTGTTTTCAATTGCTTCCGGCGCATAGGGAAACAGCTTCCTCATCTCCTCCTCGGATTTCAGGTAATACTGCCCGCCCTCGTATCGCATGCGGTTCTCATCCGTCACCTTCTTCTGCGTCTGGATGCACAGAAGAATATCGTGTGCCTTCTGATCCTCCGCAAGCACATAGTGGATGTCATTAGTTGCGACTAACTCAAGACCCGTCTCCTCATGCATACGCAAAAGTCCCTGGTTTACAATTTTCTGTTCCGGTATACCATGATCTTGCAGTTCAAGATAAAAATGGTCTTTTCCAAAAATTTTGGACAGGGTAAGTGCCGATTTCTTCGCCTCCTCGTAAAACCCTTTGCGAAGCAGGCTTGGCACCTCCCCCGCCAGGCAGGCGGAGAGTGCGATCACCCCCTCATGGTATTCGGCAAGCACCTCATGGTCCACGCGCGGCTTATAGTAAAAGCCCTCAGTAAAGCCCCTTGAAACAATCTTCATCAGATTGGAGTACCCTTTGTTATTCTCGGCGAGAAGCACAAGATGATGGTAGCGCCCGTCCGTCACTCCCCCCTCCTTGTCAAAGCGCGAACCCGGCGCAGTGTAGACCTCGCATCCCAGAATCGGACGGATTCCCGCATCCTTGCAGGCACGGTAAAAATCAATCGCGCCGTACATAACACCATGATCCGTGATCGCGATGCTGTCCATTCCAAGTTCTTTCGCGCGTGCCACCAGTTCCTTGATGCGCCCCAGACCATCAAGCAGGCTGAATTCCGTATGTACGTGTAAATGTGTAAATGCCATGGGTACCTCCCGTTATTACTTTTTCCCGTTTTTTTCCGTCAGGGATCTGTTATCCCCAGATTTTCCGCGCGTTTTTTTAGGCGCTGTCAGCGCAAAACTTGCATCCAGCAAATCCAGTATCATATCCTTTTTTACCGTCCGGTCAAGAAGTACCGAAATCCATTTTGTTTTGTTCATATGGTAAGCCGGGTAAAACCCATCCATCCCGCGCAGCATAGTGCCCATATCCGGATCACATTTGATATTGAGCACATCCACCACTCCCTCCCCGGGAATCCCCATGCGGGCGCGCTCCACTTTCATAACAAGCGCGTACCATTTCCGGTTATCATTATGGCGCAGCACTGCTGCGTCCGGGGTATCCGCCCAGAGGTACTCAGCCTCCGAATGATATTTCTCCTTTCCGTAGGCAAGGATTTCTGCCCTCAAATCCATTTCCCCCATAAAGCCTAATTTCCTTCCTCCTCACTGCCCTCACATTTCAAAGCCCTTAATATATCCTTCCGGTCCGGCGCAATGCGGCAGCTCTCACATGCCTTCTGGATGGTCTTGTTGTGCGTCCATGCAGGCAGGCGGCTCTCTGTCAGATACGGCAGGGTCTCATCAAAATGCTTTGCAAGTGCGGTCGCAAAATACCAGGCAGCCATCATGTTCACATAATACTCCTCCGATTTAACAGCCGCCACAAGCGAAAGATACTCGGGCCTGAAATTCTCGCCTAAGTAGTAGCGCATCAACATCCCTATCCCAAAGCGCACCGTGTAAGTTTTCCCCGATGCCATCCACTCTTTAATCTTTGGCAGAAGTTCCTCCTTATGCTTTGCAAAAACCTTTGGTGCCCACATATCACAGGTCGCCCAGTTGTCAATATAAGGCAGGAAACGCTCCACCTCCCGCAGACATTCCCCATAGTCCCTAATCTGTTCCACCACGAAAGTATGCACATTATTTTCATCGTAGTAGCGGTGCGGGAGTTCACTTAAAAACTCCCCCACCAGCGAATGAGCCGCAATCTTTTTTGCATATTTGCGCAGCTCCGGTACACGCACGCCAATAATTGTTTCTTTGTCCACATTCGGAATCAGCTTCGCATGGAAATCGCGGTAAGCCTCGTCCTGCATCTCAAATAAACGTGTCCTTATTTCATCCGTAAAGTGATACATAATTCCCTTCTTTCCGCCGCCTCCGCGGCTCTGTCCAGTTTTTCCCTAGTTGCGGTTCCCTTTGCAGCCTCTTGTATACCTTTACGTACCTGTAGCCTTTCCTTTGGGTATATGGCAGGACTTACACAAAACAAACTTAAAAATTTCCCACTTCCCCTGTAAAAGCGGGCAAAATCTATATCTTTTCACCCGTAGCGCGCGCGCTCCCCGCCAATATATTTCGGTCTGGTCCGCGCCGCCACCACAAAAGCCTTCCCAATTCTTTCCACGGAAAGGCGCACCGGCACGGCAACGCGCTTTAAATGCATGCCGATCAGGGTATTGCCAATATCGAGTCCCGCATCCGCGCGAATCTCCTCGACAACAACCGGGTTTATAAAACTGTGGTATGCCGCCGTGGCAAATGAGCCACCCGCCTTTTTATGCGGTACCACATTGACAATTTCCGCGCCGGGCACTGCTTCCCGCTCCACCACAATGGCGCGGTTTAAATGTTCGCAGCACTGCGCTGCCAGATACACGCCGCACTCTGAAAGCGCCTTTGCGATACCCGCATAGAGTTCTCCCGCCGCATCTGTGTCCGAATTTGTCCCGATCACACTGCCGACCACCTCGCTTGTCGAGCAGCCCACCACCATAATCTGCCCCGCTTTAAGCCCAGCGGTGCTGCACAGCTCCTTTGCCGCACAGTACGCTTCCTCCATCAATCCTTCCATGTTTGTTCCTCCCTTCCTCTAAAAAACTCATAAACCTGGTTCGCTACACGGCGGTTAAACTCCGGTAGCTGCGCGAGTTCCTCCGGTGTCGCAAGCTTTAGCTCCTCCAGGGACTGGTACTTTTTCATCAGCGCCCTGCGCCGCACCGCACCGATACCCGGGATATCATCGAGCACCGAATGCACCTGCGCCTTGCCGCGCAAAGAGCGGTGGAACTCAATGGCAAAGCGGTGGGTTTCGTCCTGGATGCGCGTAATCAGCTTGAACGCCTCACTGCCCGGATCGATGGGAATTTCCTCATTATTATAGTACAGCCCCCTCGTCCTGTGATGGTCATCCTTTACCATACCGCAGACCTTCACCCTGTCAACGCCAAGTTCAGATAACACTTCAAGGCAGACATTGACCTGCCCGCGCCCCCCGTCCATAAGAATCAGATCCGGGAGACGGCTAAAACTGTCCTCCTGCCCTTCTGTGCTTTTCCCGGCGTGCAGAAAGCGCCTGGTAAGCACCTCCCGCATACTGGCATAATCATCCGGTCCCGCCACCGTGCGTATCCTGAATTTGCGGTAGTCATTCTTTTTCGGGCGGCCATTCTCGTAGACCACCATCGAGCCGACCGATTCAAAACCGCTGGTATTTGAAATATCGTAGGACTCAATACGGCAAATACCCGCCATCCCAAGCCAGTCTGCAATCTGCCTAACCGCCCCCGTGGTGCGTGCTTCCTCCCGCTTGATTTTCTCCGCATCCTGCTGCAGCACAAGCGAAGCGTTCTTGTATGCCAGCTCGATCATGCGCTCCTTTTCGCCGCGCTGTGGAACCAGAATTTTCACCCTCCCGCCGCGCTTTTTTGACAGCCAGTCCCCAATGAGCTGCCCATCCTCCTCATTTAGCGCCTCGCCAAGCAGCAGTTCCCTCGGTATATAGGGTGTCCCCGCATAGTATTGTTTGATAAAGTCCGCCATAATATCCGCGCGCTCCTCATGCTGCACACCGGTCAGATAAAAATGTTCCCGCCCGAGCATCTTGCCATCGCGGATAAAAAACACCTGTACAACCGCCTCGTCACCCGCTGTTGCAAAGGCTATAATATCGCGGTTGCTGCCCTCCGTATCGCTCACCTTCTGCTGCTGAGAAAGCTTGTTGACACTGTTTAAAAGGTCGCGGTATTCCGCCGCTTTCTCAAATTCAAGGTTTTCTGATGCCTCCTGCATTGCAGCGGACAGCTTCTTTGTAAGGATACCGTAATTGCCGCCCAAAAATTCCAGGATCTCATCAATATTTTTCCGGTATTCCTCCACTGTGACACCACCCTGGCACGGAGCCTTGCACTGCCCGATATGATGGTAAAGGCAGGGGCGGTCTGCCTCCTTCTTTCCGGTCAACTGCTTGTTGCAGTTGCGGTACTGGTAGGTCTTGCGCAGAAGCTCTAACGTTTCCTTTACCGCGTAGGCGTTTGTAAACGGTCCGAAATATTTTGACTTATCCTTTTTCTGCCTGCGCGCATAGAGAACGCGCGGAAACGGTTCGTCCACCGTCACGCGGATATACGGATAACTTTTGTCATCCTTTAACATTGTGTTGTATTTCGGGCGGTGCTCCTTAATCAGGTTGCACTCTAACACGAGCGCCTCCATCTCCGAATCCACAACAATATACTCAAAGTATGCGATGTTTGCCACCATCTGCTGGATTTTCGGGGATTTCCCGCGGCTGCTCTGAAAATACTGGCGCACCCGGTTTTTCAGGCTGATCGCCTTGCCCACATAGATAATCGCGTCATGCGCGTCATGCATAATATATACGCCGGGCTTCGCCGGCAATTTTTTTAATTCCTCTTCCAGGTCAAACATAAATCTTCCTCCTTTGGTTCCCACTGGTCCGATCCTTATCCTGCCCCCAAAGTTTGTGCCCGCACCGGGTTTATAACACAACACATAAACTGCCATGTCCACGCGCATATAAAACCGGCAGGCAAAGCACAGCATCTACACTGCTTTTGCCTGCCGGCTTCTCTGCCGATTCCATTTTATCACAATTTCTCTTCCGCCGCAACGTCGGAAATGATTTCCGGATCGTTTTCTTCCTCCGTATCCTTCCTTTTCGCTTCCCTGAAGATTTCCATAAATTCCTTCCCACTGATCGTTTCCTTCTCGATCAGGTGGGCAGCTAGTCTGTCAAGCGGGTCCCGGTTCTCGCCAAGCAGCGAAAACGCCCGCTCATATGCCCTGTCAAGAATCTCCATCACCTCATGGTCGATCTCCGCCGCCGTCTCGTCCGCACAATTTAGGACCGGCCTGCCGTCAAGATACCGGTTTTCCACCGATTCAAGCCCCATCATACCAAACTTCTTTGACATACCATACTGCGTGACCATCGCGCGCGCGATGGAGGTCGCCCTCTCGATATCGTTTGACGCGCCGGTTGTCACAGAACCGAACACCAGTTCTTCCGCGGCACGCCCCGCAAGCAGCATGGTGAGCCTTGCCATAAGCTCCTCCTTGCTCATCAGGTACTTTTCTTCCTCCGGCACCTGCATCACATAACCCAGTGTCCCCATTGTGCGCGGCACAATCGTAATCTTCTGGACAGGCTCCGCCTTCTTTTCAACCGCCGTAACTAAGGCGTGGCCGATCTCGTGGTAAGCTACAATCTTTTTCTCCTCAGCGCCCAGAATGCGGTCTTTTTTCTCCTTGCCCGCCACCACAACCTCGACGGATTCAAAAAGATCCTCCTGGGTTACAACCGTCCTTCCCTCCTTGACGGCAAGAATCGCCGCCTCGTTAATCATATTTGCAAGGTCGGAACCAACCACCCCGGATGTCGCAAGGGCGATGGCTTCAAGGTCAACTGAATCGTGCATCAGCACATTTTTCGCATGAACTTTTAGGATTTCAAGTCTTCCCTTCAAATCTGGTTTATCCACGATTATACGCCTGTCAAAACGCCCCGGGCGCAAAAGTGCTTTGTCGAGCACCTCCGGCCGGTTGGTTGCCGCCAAAATCACAATCCCCTTTGAGGTATCAAAACCATCCATCTCTGAGAGAAGCTGGTTTAGGGTCTGCTCGCGTTCGTCATTCCCATAATGGGAATCACGGCTCTTTCCGATGGCATCGATCTCGTCGATAAACACAATGCACGGTGCCTGGCTCTGCGCCTGTTTAAACAGGTCACGGACGCGCGAAGCGCCAACTCCGACAAACATCTCCACAAAATCCGAGCCGGAAAGCGAGAAGAACGGCACCTTGGCTTCGCCCGCCACCGCTTTTGCAAGCAGGGTCTTTCCGGTTCCAGGCGGTCCTACTAAAAGTGCACCCTTAGGCAGCTTGGCACCGATGCGCGTATATTTGCCAGGGTTGTGCAAAAAATCCACAAGCTCCGTAACGGATTCTTTCGCCTCATCCTGCCCTGCAACATCCTTGAAGGTGACACCCGTTTCCTTCTCCACATAGACCTTCGCATTGCTTTTCCCGACACTCCCCATCATGCCGCCGTTCTTTGTCAGCATCCGGAACAGCAAAATCATCACGACATAGATCAGCACAAACGGCAGCACATAGGAAAGGATGATATCAAGGATCGTAACGGTCTTATCCGTGTATGTGGCAGCATATTTGATCCCCGCCTCCTCACAGCGCTGCTGCAATCCCGTATCATATGGAAAATATCCGGTATAGTATGTGATTCCCACACCATATTCCACCCCCCCGCTCACCGGAGTGAGCACAATGCGTTCCTTATCCGGCTGCACCTCGATGGCGGAGAGTTTTCCCTGCTCCAGAAGATCTATAAATTCGCTGTAAGTAATTTCCTTTAGCGTACCTGCTTCCATCTGCTTTGACATATAAGTAAATGAAAACAACACGAACAGCGCCGCAACCAGACAGATAATCCAGCTAAACCGGTTATTTCGCCTGTGGTTGTTGTCAGAGCCCCCTCCATTCTGGTTTGGGTTATTTTGGTTGTTATTCTGATTCTCCATCGGGATCTCCTTAATTTTTATTGGCTTGCAATTTCCAGTAATTTTTCCTTATCACGCATATTATAGTCATTCCTCTCCCATAAATCAAGCAGGTTCATGGCGAATTCACGTAAATTTCATTTTTATGCCCGCGATACTGCTTCCATTCCATAATCCACAATGAATTTTTCCCCGAAACTATGGCATGATAGACTATGTTTTTATTGGAAACCACATTGTACTGTATCATTAAGCAGCAGAAAAATTTTATCAGAATGTGCTGGTATGTAAATCTAGCACCCTTCAAGAGAGCGCGCCCATGGCAGGTAATCAAGGAGTATTTCCCTGCTCTCCTGCTGCACCAGATGGCAGAGCGAAGGATAGTGGATACAGACCTTTGTTTCCCTGTCCTTATTCCTCAATGCCCCGCGGATAAAGCGGCAGTCCGGGTCGTATACCACCCGCAGTCTGCGGTCATCAAGCAGGCTGCCCGCATCCGTGAAGGCACACGAGAGCTTTAACAGATTCATATCATTCTCATATACTACAACCACTGCATCCTCCGGTAAAAGTTCAAGAAGTCCGCGTATCACATATCCCATGCCAAAACCATATACCAGATATTTTTTTGCGCCGGGAAGAAGCCAGCTCCTCGCAAGCAAAAATGACTCCTGCGCCACATGATGGTTCGTGTGAAGATATATGGTTTTGCCCCATATATCCGGCACCCCCACTGTCATCTCGCCGCAGGAAGTAAATTCCACACAGTAACCCTGCTCCAAAAGCTGCTCCGGATAAAGATCCGCCTCCAAAAGCCTTAGCACCTGCCCGATACGCAATTCCCGCTCCTGGGCATCCCTCACAAAAAGGGCGGTGGAACGGCTGATCTTTCGCTTCATCGCGTCAAGGTTTTTCTGGTAGATTTCCTCGTCAAACGCGCAGAAATCCTCCCGCTCCACAATCAGTGTCTGTATATTGCACAAAAACCGCACCACCTGCAATTCAATCAGGTCGGCAAGCAGTATGTAATCCCTGCTTTTTTCAGCCTCCATAATACCGGAAAGCATTTCCGTTACCGACTCCACGGATACATGCTCAAAATACTGCACCCGCGCGAGTACCGCATCCGTCACCTCCCGGATACCCTCTGTGCTCTCCGCCACAAGTATCAGCGCTTTCTCATAATCACATTCCCTGAAATAGATAACAGCACAGGTAAGTTTTGCCAAAAGCCCCTTATTCTTATTAAAGATATTCATGATATGATCCGTCATATTCCCACTTCCTTGTCCGCGTTATAAGCCTTATTTCGCCGCCCCAAGAAAATCCGCATGGACGGCACGGTACTGCGCAGCGGCTTCCATTTCCCCCAGGCTCTCATAACATTCCACCAGCCTGCCCGCAGGAAGGCTTCCCGCCATCCTGATATTTAACTCCGGCTGCGCCTCATAAATAGCATTATAATACCAAAGCGCTGCTTCGTAAATATCTTTCTTTTGAAAATTCCCCCGATTAAAATAATATTCACCGATTTCAAAACAGACCTCTGATGGGGCGTTCCCCGCCGCCAGAGCTTTAAGCGCATATTTAAATAAAAGATCCATATCACCCAAAAGCCTGCCCGCACGAACGAGAACACAGAGAGCCTGCCTTAAAAGCCCCTCATTAACAGTCCCCTCGCACTGCGCCTCAAAAAACGGGACTGCACGCAAGAAGGCTGCCTTATCCCCCGCGATCATCAATTCCCTCGCGTACATTTCCGAGAGCCGCACGGAGAGCGCACCTTCCCTTTTGTACACCCGCTCAAAAGCTGCAAAATCCCTCCCCGCATGTACGGAAGTTGGCATATGTCTTATGCGGATATCCGTATCAAGAATAACCGGTGCAAGCCGCACCGCCTCGTGAAGCGGCTCCTCCCAGAAAAAATTGCGCAGCCTGCGGTAGAGTTTCGGGCGCAGCTCCTCATCAAAATTGTAAGTAGTATTGCAGGAGAGCTGGTTAGTGTAAAGCATCTGGACAATCTCCACCCTCCGGTCAAGTTCCCGTTTAAGCTTTAAAAATTTCTGCCGCTCCCCCTCCTCAATCACCTCGTCCGCATCTGCCACATAGATATATTCCATGGTCGCTTTGGAAAAAGAGTAATTGCGCGCCGCCGAAAAATCATCCACCCACGCAAAATCATAAATTCTCTCCGTATATGCTGCGGCAATCTGTTTGGTGGCATCCCCCGAACCGGTATCCACAATAATAATTTCATCCGCAATCCCCGCAAGACTATTAAGGCAGCGCGCCAGAACCTCCTCCTCATCCTTCACAATCATACAGACACTGATACTTATCATATCCTACCACCTTTCCCCTGCCCTTATAGGGCATTACGACAATCAACAAATAAAAAGAGCCTGGGAAGGATTCCCCCTCCCCGGCTCTTTATCAGAAGAAACTATTCCCGGATCTCCTTATGAATCATCAGTATGTGCTGTAAGGAATCTCCTCATCCACCACATACTCATATGCGTAGGAATTTTTCTTTACTTTCAACTTTAAGGATCCGCTGCAATCATCAAACGCACCGCTTCCAATATCCTCCACGGATTTCGGTATCGTGACACTGCTTAACTTCTCACAGCCTGAAAATGCACTGCCAAGGTAGGTCAGTGTTGACGGCAGCACAACGCTGGTCAATTTGATACAGCCTGAAAACGCGCTGTCCTCAATCGACTCAAGACCGGAAGAGAACGAAATTTTTGCAAGTGAAGTGCAGCCTTCAAATGCGGAACCATAAATCTCTTTTAAGGATTTCGGGAAATCAACGGCGGTAAGCGCGGTACAGCCATAAAATGCCTCGTCGCCAATCAATTGCAGCCCCTCCTTAAAGGTAACTGTCTTTAAGGAAACACATTCGCTAAAGGAATATTCAGGAAGTTCCTCAATGCCCGCTGGAATTGTGATGGAGGCAAGTTTCCCACAGCCCTCAAACATATTGCTGCCCATCTCGGTAAGTTTCTCCGGCAGGGTCAGCTTCGCAAGTGAAGTACAGTATTCAAACGCACCATCACCAATATGTGTCACACCGGAAGGGATTGTGATGGAAGTAAGCGCCTCACAGGAGCCAAATGCGTAATCACCAATATAGGTGATGGTTGATGGCATCTTTACAGTCTTTAATTCCGAGAGCGCCTCAAACGCGCCATCGTCGATCGCCACAACCGTGTAACCTCCAAGTTTCCTCGGGATATCAACCGATGTCACTTCCACATCGTAAATCTCGGTAATGATTACACCATCCTCCCAGATATCATAACCGAACAGTTCGTCTTCCGGAAGTTCCGGCACCTCGACCGGTGCCTGCGTTGGCTTAGGTGTTGGAGTCGGGGTTGGGGTGGCTGTAGGCTTTGCACTTGAGGATTTTACAGTGACGGTTACCGAATTGGATTTGCCGCTGACCGTATCTTTAAATGTCACTTTTACTGAGCCCGCCTTCAATGCGGTGAGCATGCGCGTCTTCGCATCAATTTTGGCAACTGACTTATCCGAAACCGTCCAGGTGGTGGCAGTCTTCTTTAAGCCGTAAGTCTTTGCCTCAAACTTATAAGTATCGCCAACTTTAAGCTCCTTAACCGGGTTGGTAATCTTTACATACGGGTTCATAACCGTGACCGTAATCTTACTTTCATAAGATTTTTTTGACTGGGTAATCTTAACCGTAATAACCGCAGTCCCCTTTGCAACCGGCTTGATAACACCCTGTGTCGTTACCGACGCGATTTTCTTGTCCGATGTGGAATATTTTACCGTGGCAGCTTTATCCAAATTATTGAACGTGATCTTATAGTTGTCCCCGCCCACATAGAGTGTCTTCTTTGTCACCTTTGTCGCAGGGGTTGCCGCTCTTGTTATGGTAATTGGCTGTATCACCAGTGCAAGAACCATAAACAGTACTAAAAATGCTTTAATCTTGTTTCTCATAAAAATCCTCCATTCTGAGAACGCTTACGTTCGAAAAACCGCAGGCGAATGCAGTTTCTCTTGTCGGATCAGGACTTATTTGTGACGTTCTCTGCACAAACAGCTCTGTGAAAAATATGTAATCATTATTATTTTTCACAGTAATCCTCCTTTACCTGCCGCCTTCTACATCATATTCATACCAGCCGCCAAACACCGCCTCATAATAATCCGCCATCGCCTTTGTTGTGCGGATCACGGAAAGCTCCTCACAGAAATCAAAGACATTCTCACCGACAGATACCTTCCTGTCCGGGAACGTAATGCTATGTAGTGCACAACTGTAAAACGCCCTTTCACCGAGATAAACCAACCCCTTTGGCAGAGTGATTTCTGTCAGCGACTCACAAGCCCAGAATGCCTCCGCCTCAATGACCAACACTCCTTTGCCAAGTTCAACGCCGGCGAGGGAAGTGCAGTTGGTAAACATGCCATAAGGTATGGTTTCCACCGCATCAGGAATTTTTACCTTCTGCAATGAGGTACAGTCAAAAAACATATTATCCCCCAGCGTGGTAAGTGTTTCCGGCAGAGTAATGTTTGAAAGTGCGGTACAGCCGCTAAACACTTCCGCACCAAGTGAGGTTACACCTTCGGGTATGGAAATTTCTTCCAAACTATCACAATCCTCAAAGGCACTCTCCTTTATTTCCTCAAGCCCGGTGCCAAAGGTCACTTTGGTAAGCGCGGTACAGCCGCTAAAGGCATTTTCCCCAAGAACCCTGACATTGTTCCCAACCGCCAGCGTTTTAAGGTCATAACTATAAGAAAATACATCATCATAAACTTCGGTCACGGGATAGACCCATCCCCCGTAAAGAATGGTATCCGGGATGGTCAGGCTGCTTATTTCCAGGTCGTAATAATCCACAACCCCGACACTTTCTTTGCCAAGTATCTCATAACAGACCCCCTGATACATCAGGTAGCCTGTCTGGTCATCTTTTACAACAACCTTTTGCGCGCGCTCCTCATCACTTTTATCCGATGTTTCCACAATGGTAAGCTCGATACTCTTTGATTTTTTACTTGCCATATCCCGCAATGTAATTTTTACTTTTCCCGCTCCAAGCGCCACCAGCACACCGGTCTTTTCATCGATGGTGGCAAGTGATGTGTTCGAGACTGACCAGCGCATGGAAGTATTTTTCAGCCCGTAAGTTTTTCCCAAAAAGCAGTAGGAGTCTGAAACAGCCAGCTCGTCAACCGGATTGGTGATCTTTACATAGGGTTGTAACGGCAGCCCGCCCCTTTGCAATTGGTTTTATCACCCCTTTATCAGTTACTGTCACAATCTTTTTGTCAGAACTTAAATATGTTACTTTGGCATCCTCCGCCAGGTTCTTAACTGTAATCTGATAACTGCTGCCGCCAACATAGAGCGTCTTAGATTTTATGGCTACTTTCGGAGTGGCCGCCTCCCATCCCGCAAAAATCTCCTGCGGCACCTCCCCCGGTAAAGAAGGCTGTGCTGTCATGGCAAGCGCCAGGAGAAGTGCTGATAAAGCTTTTATCCGCTTTCTCATCCAAGCCCCCTTTCCTACTCGACAACCTCATAGGTGTACTCATCGCCAAATATTTCCTCATAATACCCTGCCGTATCCCCCGACACATAAATTGTGTTAAGCGATTCACAGAAATCAAAAATATTTTCGCCGGTCGAAACTCTCTTATCCGGGAAACTGATGCTTTCAAGACCCGAATTATAAAATGCGCGGTCTCCGAGAAATACAAGGCTGGCCGGTAATTTCAGGGTGCGCAACGACTCACATGCCCAGAACGCCTCCGTCTCGATAACAGTCAGCCCCTCTGATAATTCAACCTCGCTAAGAGAAGCACAATTCGTAAAAAGACCATATGGTATGGATTCAACCGAAGCAGGGATACGTACTTTCTCAAGTGACTCACAGTCAAAGAACATATTGTCCCCAAGTGTTAAGAGGCTTTCCGGCAGCACAATACTCTTTAGCGCCGCGCAGCTGCAAAACGCCTCTGCCCCGATACTTGCAAGCCCCTCCGGCAATGTGATTTCTTCAAGCACATCACATCCCTCAAAGGCATGCCCGCCAATTTCTTTAAGCCCCGTCCCAAAGACCACCTCTTTCAGTGAGGAACAGCCGCAGAACGCGTTCGCCTCAATCACCTCGACATTGTTCCCAAGAACAATCTTTTCAAGATCATAATAATAGGAAAAAACATCCTCCCCTATCTGCGTTACACGGTAGGTCTTCCCCCCATAAGTAATGGTATCCGGAATAACAAGCTCCGTCATCTCAAGGTCATAGTAATCCGGTATCCTCACGCTGTCGTCGTCTATTATATCATAATATATCCCTTGGTACATCAGGTGCCCGCTGTGCCTATCCTTTACAACTTCGGTCTTAGCACGCTCCTCATCCTCTTCTTCCACCATATTAACTCCCGATGTATCCGCGATTCCTTCCATATCCGTCCCTCCTGTTTCCTGATCCCCGTCCTCCTGATCCGGTGTCACCCCACTATCCGGTGTAGGCTTTTCCTGTTCCATGTTATCAGGAGAAACTGTAACCATATTCTCCTGCCCGTCCACATCCTTCCCGCCGCAACCCGAAAAAAGTAAACAAGTCACGGCAGTAAACGCAATTCCGGCACGAAGCCCATAATGTTTCCTCATTCAAATCCCTCTTTCCTGTATTTCGCCACTGGCTTGTATTTATGACTGAAAACAAAAATCTCCCGTATATTTATCGGCTAGAATCCCGTATTACTTTAGTCCTGCCGCGAAATACATTATTTTCCAAAATATTCCTTCAAACCGGAAACCATACCGGAAACCAGTTTTTCCTGGTATTCAGGCTTTGCCATTGCAAGGTCTTCCTCCTTATTTGACATATAACCCATCTCCACAATTGTGACCGGAACCTCGCACCAGTTAATGCCGCTCATTGTATCCGTTTCCCACACTCCCTTACTTGCCGCGCCTGTTTCCTCAAGCATGGCTGATAGGATGCAGTCCGATAGGCGGCGGCTTTCCTTATAAATTCCGCTGCAATACGGGTTCTTCTTTGTCGGGCAGATTGTCATAATCCCGTTCGCTGCTGTGTTCTCCGAACCGTTTGCATGGACGCGGATAAAAGCATTTGCACCTGCTTCGTTTGCAATCGCCGCACGCTCGGCATTGCTGATATCCACCTGGTTTGTTTCGCGCACCATAATAATATTGAAGCCTTCCTCAAGCAAAGCATCCCTCAACATCAACGACACAGTCAGGTTCAGCTCATATTCCGAGAGCGAAGACCATTTCCCCGCCGTCCCCGAAGAAACTTTTGCTTTCTTTTCCTCCGCGCCAGGTCCCACAGGTTCTTTCTCATAATTTCCTTTGCGCTGATGCCCCGCATCAATCACAATCCACGGCGCATCGGGTGAAACCTCATGTACAATCCCGCATCCCTCCTTAGTTTCAAAGGTGCGCGAAGAAAAGTCTTCCTCTTTTTCCTCCTGAAGAAATTCTTTTGCAGCGGTTTCTTCCATTATATATTCCGCAAACATATAAGCAGTTTCCCCGTTATAATCTACACGGTACCACTCCCCCACCCGTCCGGTCGCTGTCACTTTTGTTTCCGGTTCCAGCAAAATAAGGACTTCGCCTTTAAGGGACGGTTTCGTCCTCACATTGACCGACGCAACTGTAAGCATTGCACGCGCCGGGAATTCCTCCACCTCAAAAATATTTTCATCTCCCTCCTGCCCCGCATCCGGATTCCCGGTATCCCCAGAGGCTTCCTTTTCTTTATCGGGCTTCCCCTCTCCACCAGAAGCTTCCCCTTCATCCGGGCTCCCGGCATCCCCAGATGCTTCCTTTTCTTTATCAGGCTTCCCCTCTCCGCCAGAAGCTTCCCCTTCATCCGGGCTCCCGGTATCCCCAGATGCTTCCTTTTCTTTATCAGGCTTCCCCTCTCCGCCAGAAGCTTCCCCTTCATCCGGGCTCCCAGCATCCCCAGAGGCTTCCTTTTCTTTATCGGGCTTCCCCTCTCCGCCAGAAGCTTCCCCTTCATCCGGGCTCCCGGCATCCCCATCTACGTATCCCACACCGGTCGGCGGTTCCATCTCCCCGTCAAGCTCTGTGTTTGAACCCTGCTCCGCGCCCACACCCAGATCCTTCCAAAACGGATTTTCCTTCGCGCAGCCTGCAAGCAAAGCTGCCATAAAAAACACCGCAACACCATTCCACACAACTTTCTTCCTCATATTTGCCTCCTTGTTCTGACTGTTTCAGAATAAAATTCTTTCTCCTTTATTTTCAAATATTACCAAAAATTTTACCGCCGCAATAAAAATATATATTCAATATGTAGAATTAGTAAATTTCCCCATTTTCTTTCTTTACCTATATGCAAAAAGGTTTTTCCAGTTATTTCCAAAACTATATGTTTTTTTTGCTGTTAGTTAAAGGATATTTTTCCCTTTTATTTCCTACAATCCCCTATAGAACTCCACTTTTTCCTCCCCAATTTTTATTATATTCCCTATCTTTTACGAAAACGTGACAGAAAATCAAAATTTGCGACAAATTAACAAAAAAATTATATTTTTTTATTTGCATATTACAGATTTTGTGTTATAATAAGGATGTAACCCGTTGTTAAGTTTCAATTAAAAAGGTGATCACAGTGGACTACAAAAAGCGTATTCGCGACTTGAGATTAGAGAATAATCTCACACAGGAATCTGTCGCAAGAAATGTTCTCAACATTTCTCAGACCATGTACGCTCGTTATGAGCGCGGTGCCAACGAAATGCCAATCAGACATCTGATTTCGTTGAGCAAGTATTACAAGGTGTCAACTGACTACATACTGGCACTGACAAACGACAGATAATCTTTCCGCTTTTCTATGTCGCATTGCGGCGAAGGACAAAGGGATGAATGTTTAAATACATTCATCCCTTTGTTATTTGCCCGCGCAGATTCAATCCTGTGAATGCCCAATCACTTATAATCGAACAATCTCAATCTGTTCTGCAAGCTCACGAACCTTCTCTAAACCTGCAAACTCCGTTTCAAACGCGGTAGCACTCCCCGCCGCAATACCTGTGCGCAGCGCCATTGCATAATCCTCCTTCTCGAGATATCCGGCGAGAAACCCTGCAACCATTGCATCCCCGGCTCCGACCGCATTCACTACCTCACCCTTTGGAGCCGCCCCGAACAGTTTTTCTCCATCCTCCGATATAAGCAGTGCACCGGCTCCCGCCATGGATACAAGCACATTGCGGGCACCCTGTTCCCTGAGCCTGTCCGCATACTTAACAATCTCATCGCGGCTCTCAATCGACACGCCCATAATCTCCCCAAGCTCATGGTGGTTCGGCTTAATCAAAAACGGATGATGGGAAAGCGCCATGGAAAGCAGGTTCTTCGTCGCGTCCACAACAATCCGCACACCCTTCCCTTCCATATATTTGACGATATCCATATAAACCGACTCGGATAACCCTGCCGGGACACTTCCAGAAAGCACCAGCACATCGCCCTCCTCAATCATATCCAAGCGCCAATAAAGTGCTGCAAGCTCCTCCTTGCCAACCATGGGACCGCGCCCGTTTATTTCCGTGTCCTCCCCATGGTGGATTTTCAGGTTGATCCGCGAGAACCCATGCCCAGCATAAATAAAATCCGCGCGCACGCCGCGCTTCTTTACCAGACGGATAATCTCCTCCCCGGTAAAACCGGCAACAATACCGAGCGCCGTTGTTTCAACCCCGAGATTATGTAACTCCAGTGACACATTGATGCCCTTGCCCCCGGGAAGCATCACTTCTTCCTCCGTCCGGTTCACAAGACCAGTTTTTAAACTTCCCACCCGCACATTATAGTCCAGGGATGGATTTAAGGTAACTGTGTAAATCATAGGAATCACCTCGCCTTTCTTTTTAGTTCTATTATAAAATTTCCTGCCGCCGCTGTCAATTACACATTTTGCTTCCCACTAAATTATTTTGTAACAACAAAGTCAAAATGTTTCCGCCCAAAAAGCTGCCACCCACTGGTAAATCCCAAAACAGTATGATATAATTAATTAAATCCCCCGCTGCGCGGGGACTTTGGGGGACACACCCTGCTAAAAAATACAAGCCGCAGCACGGAGGCAAATCATGCAGAAAAAGAAAACAAGAAAGCTGTGGGCATTTTTATTGCTCCTGACTATGCTTACCACCCTTGTCCCGTCCACTAAAGGCAAAGCGGTGGAAATGCCCGAGTCCGTAGTAAACGGCGAGGAACATGCAGAACTTTCCTTAAAGGAAATCTTTGAAAACTACGAACATACGGATCCGACCGAATTTTACGCACAGCTTGAAGAGCTTACAGGGCTTGCGGCAAAGGAAGAAAATGCGGAGGCCGCCAAGGTCCTGTATGACAAGCTTGATATCGCGTACACAAAGGCATACACGATGTGGAATACCGCAAACGTCGCAACCTATGTGGATGCAACGGATACCACAATGTTTGCAGAAAACGCCTATCATGCTGCCCTGGTCAACCAGATGCGCGACAAATTCTGTATCTGTATGCAGGAAATCTTAGAGCAGCCGGGAGCCGTCGATATTGTTGCAGAGCTGACTGAGGACGATATTGAATTCTTCTCAAACTATGAAAAAATGACGGAGGAACAGCTTGACGCAATAGGCCGCGAACAGGAGCTTCTCCAGGAATACAGCGCCAAGCAGCTTGAGGCAAATATGCTTACCGTCACAGTAAATGGCACGGAAATGGGATTTTCCGATATTGAATATGCTGCCGCCTCAGGTCTTATCGACACAGACACTTATTATGATTTACATATGGAACTGATGGAGAAAGAAAACAAATTGCTCGGAGACATTTATCTGCGCCTTGTCAAAGTGCGCCAGGAAATTGCTTCCCTTTACGGATATGACAATTATATCGACTACATGTACGAGCAGTATGGGCGCGATTACTCCCCGGAAGATATTGAAAAATTCAACGATTCGGTAAAAACATATCTCTCCGAATCGTACTATTATCTGAACAACCTTGTAGATTTATCCGCGCCTGTCTTTATGCAGGTTTATGAACCGAAGAAGATTTTAGATATTCTCTCCACCTACATCCCGTATACCTCGGCGGATCTCGAGGACGCACTTGACCACCTAATCAGCAATAACCTTTATGATATTGCCCAGTCCGATGTCAAAATGTCGGGGGCTTTCACTTCCTATTTTCCGTATTATAATACTGAATGTATTGTTATGCAGCCTAACGGCATTACACACGACCTTCTGACCATGGTTCACGAATTCGGACATTTTAACGCAAATTACCAGCAGGGAAGCATGAGTTCCCTCGATGTTGCCGAAGTCCAGTCCCAGGGTCTTGAATGCCTGTTTATCGAACACTACGGGGACATTTTCGGGGACAATGCGGATACCGTTGAAGAGTACCTTATACTCCAACTTCTCTATTCCTTTTTCTCCGGCTGTATGAACAATGAACTGGAAACCTGGGCTTACCAGCAGAAAGACTTAACGCTTGACGCACTCAATGCAAAACACGCCGAACTGCTTACCGCCTACAAACAGATAAATTCGGATACTTGGTTCTCTGATTATTACGGCATGAGCTGGGTACAGACCCCGCACTATTTTACAATGCCATGCTATTATATCAGCTATGCTACCTCCGTAGCCGGCGCTTTTGCGATCTGGGAACTTACACTTGAAAACCCGACCGCCGCAGTAAATGCCTACCTGAATATAGCAAATGCAGAAACGGATAAGGGATTTTTTGAAGTGATGGAGGATGCAGGGTTTGATGATGTGCTCGCACCGGAAGCAATCAAGGCTTTGAGTGAAACACTGATGGAATATTTTGACCTTGAAGAACGTTTTGAGGAACTACTTGCCAATATGCAAAATCCTCAGCCGGAGGAAGTGCAGCCAGAAGAGCCTCAGCCCGATGAACCGCAGCCGGAAGAACCTCAGCCCGATGAATCACAGGCGGATTCAAGCCAGGATACCTCAAAGGAACCAGCACCTCAGAAAACCTGTTATGTAAGAAAAGACGATACACTGTCAAAAATTGGAAAACGTTACCAGGTTGACTGGAAGGAAATCGCTAAATTAAACGATATAAAAGCCCCGTACAAAATTTACGCGGGCGAAGAACTTATCCTTCCTGAAAGCGCCGTTACCGCCACGGAAAAAGTAACGGTAAAGAAGGGCGATACACTCGGAAAAATTGCGGCTTCCCTCGGGATGAACTGGCAGGTTCTCGCAGAATTACTTGATCTTAATGCCCCTTACACAATCTATGAGGGACAGGTATTGGAATTCAGCTACTAGACTGTTTTAGTACAAGAAATTTATCACAAAAATAATATCTCTCAAAACGGAGCTGCTACAAAATTCTATATGTAGCAGCTCCGTTTTTACATGCCCCTCCGTTTATACTCCACGCTCCCAATCTTATGTAATTGCCATATTGGCAGAGAACCTGCAAGTATCCAGGTTCACCGCTCAAATTTCCCTTTCCGGTCACATATAAAATAGTAGGTAAATCCGACTGCATCCGCAAGGAACCAGCCGATTGGCACCGACCACCAGATCCCCGCTACACCAACCGCCGGGATAGCGGAGAGCAGGTAAGCCAAAAGCACCCTTGTCCCAAGGGAAAACACGGTCAGCACCACCGACATTTCCGGCTTTCCAAGAGCGCGGTACAGCCCGTAAAGCAAAAACAGACAGCCAATCCCGCAGTAAAACGCCCCCTCAATCCTGAGATACCGAACCCCCTCCGCAATTACAGCCTCCCCTTCCCCATCCACAAACATTGCCATAAGCGGGCGCGCAAAAATACAAACAAGAACCGAGACCGTTATGCTGAAAGCCACCGCAGAAACAACCGCCCCCCGAAACCCCTGACGCACCCGAAAGAGCTTGCCCGCCCCGTAATTCTGGGCAATAAAAGTAGAAAATGCATTGCCGAAATCCTGCACCGGCATATAGGCAAAGGCATCAATCTTGACCGCCGCCGCAAACGCTGCCATCACCGTTACACCAAAACTGTTGACAAGCCCCTGCACCATAAGAATCCCCAGATTCATTACGGATTGCTGGATGCAGGTAAGTACGGAAAACCCCGCAATCTCGCGCAGGCATTTTTTGCGGATATGCCTCTCCTGCCCCGTCATTTTAAGGTGCGGGACACGCAGGAATGCATAAACTGCAATGCCAGCCCCAGAAATATACTGTGCGATTACCGTCGCCCACGCTGCTCCCCCAACACCCCAGGAAAGCCCGACCACAAACCAGAAATCAAGCACAATATTCAACACTGCCGAAACGGCAAGAAACATTAAAGGAACCACCGAATTCCCGATCGAGCGAAGCAGGGACGCAAAATAATTATAAAGAAATGTTGCAAAAATCCCGCAAAAAATTATGGCGAGATAATCGCGCATATCGCCCCAGACTTCGTCCGGCACCCTTAAAAATCCCCGTATCCCGTCAAGGAACAAAAAAGCCGCCAAGTTGAGCAACACCGTCAAAATAAAAATCAGGACAAAGGAGGCGCAGATTCCCTCCTTCAATCCCTTTTCATCCCGCTCCCCAAACCGGATGGAGAAAAACGCACCGCTTCCCATACAGAGCCCCAGAAGAATCGAGGTTAAAAATGTCATAAGTGTAAAGGATGAACCCACCGCTGCCAGCGCATTCTCACCCAGATATTTCCCCACAATCAGGGTGTCCGCAATATTATAGCACTGTTGCAGCAGATTTCCCAGTATCATCGGGACTGCAAAAAGCAGCATGGATTTCATCACGTTTCCCTGCGTCATGTCCCTGTTCATATAAAGAATATCCTCCTTGGCTATATCTTTGTATTTTTTGGCGATAAACAGTATAACATATTACAAGGGAACCCGCAATCGGCAATGAATATAACATATACTTATTTTAAATATATTGCAAACCATTTCCACTCCGGTTTAAAATAGTATTGTGCTTCATCCGCACTAATTTCAGTACAATAACAACAGTCCACAATAATTTTTATTGCCAATATTTTATATTGCGCAAACGGGTATAAAGTGGTAAAATATCTTTATCATTTCAGTATAATATATATTGAACCTGCCATTATACTGGCGCAGCATATATGTATAAAAACTAAAAGAATGAGGAGATTTATGAAAGCAAAAAAATATTTATTAATCGTAACCTGTTCTCTAACAGCATTGCTCGCAGGATGCGGCACACGCGACGATGACATCCCTGGGGCACTCTCCCCGACGGACGGCGTGACAGACACAAACAACACAAGCCCGTCCGCCACACCTGAAACGGACAGGAAAACATCCATTTCAATGAAACAGGCAAATGAGCTTGCTTATCAGGATGCCGGGGTCAAAGAGGATGAACTGACCAACCTGCATACACACCTTGAAGAAGGGAAAAACGGGGAAGAATATATTACGACGTTCACAACCGATAATAAAGCTTATCAATACCGTATTTCCGCTTCGAGCGGATCAATTCTGGAAAAAAATGTAAATCCAGTTTCCACTGGAACAGATGATAAAACATCTGCAACACCAGAAGCAACCACTGCACCTAAGGCTACCTTAGTCCCGGAAGCAACCCCTACAAAAGCCCCGGCAAAACCTGCTTCTACTTCAGCACCAACCAAAGCACCGACCTCCCCTACAGGCGATATCACACAGGATCAGGCGCTTGAAATTGCTAAAAAGGATGCTGGCGTTACCGATTCCAAGATTTTTAACCTGGAGGTCAAACTGGATTATGATAACGGCATCAAGGTTTATGAGATCGAGTTTGACACCGCAGAAATGGAGTATGAATACGATATCGCCGTTTCGGATGGGCGCATTGTCGATAAGAAGTCCGAGATGCAGGATAATGTGAATACTCCAAAGCCAACAAAAACCCCATCCTCCCAGACAGGCGATATCACCCAGGATCAGGCAATTAAAATCGCTAGAAAGGATGCTGGCGTTCCCACCGGCACCGTTTATGATCTGGAAATTAAACTTGATTCCGACGATGGAATCCGCCTTTATGACATTGAGTTTTGCGATGGTATTAACGAGTACGAATATGAGATCAGCACATCTGATGGAAGCATATTGAAAAAAGAGTATGACGGTTGTGACGACCGGCACCACGCAAACAATTGATGGTTATGCAACGAATAAGGACTGAAACCTGTATTGTACAGAGTTCA
The DNA here is from genome assembly GCA_910577675.1 of uncultured Lachnospiraceae bacterium. Taxonomy (GTDB): domain Bacteria; phylum Bacillota; class Clostridia; order Lachnospirales; family Lachnospiraceae; genus RGIG4057. The sequence goes on along the minus strand of CAJTOR010000014.1, from coordinate 6,839 downwards.
GTCCTTTTCGCTTGCATTTAATTTATCAAATATATATTCACTTATCGTCATTTACTTTCCCCATTCAAAAATATCAAATTAACAATAAGGCACTTAAATTTTCCGCTATAAATAGAATCCCCAGTACAAAAACAAAACCTTTTTATATCAATTATTTAAAAATATCTTGCTATATTTTTCTTTCCATGATATACTGTTATGTTAACCAAAAGAAAGGAGGAAAACAAAATTGTTATTGACAATTACTTACGAAGGACAAAACACACAGGAACTTGGATTTCTTTTGCACAAACACCCCGACCGGACACAGGAATTCAACTTAAATTATGGGAAAGCATATGTCTTTTATCCCGAAGTAAGCGGGGAGCGCACCACTGCCGCGCTGCTTCTTGATATTGACCCGATTGACCTCGCCCGCGGAAAATTGGGAAGCAGGGACGGCGGGCTGTTCGACTATGTAAACGACCGACCTTACACTGTGGCTTCCTTTATGAGTACGGCAATCTCGCGCGTATTCGGAACCGCACTTGGCGGACGGTGTGAACAGCGTGAAGAACTCGCAAATAAGCCAATTCCTCTTACGGCATGCCTATTCTCCTTAAAAGACGGCGGTGAAACGGAACTTGCCAAACAATTATTTGAACCTCTCGGATACCGGGTCGATACAAAGCGCACCCTGTTAGATGAAAAATTTCCGGAGTGGGGGGCATCCCCATATATCAATCTTACAATAAGCGGGACGGTCAGGCTCTGTGAATTGCTAAACCACCTCTATGTGTTGATCCCCGTATTTGATAAACAAAAACACTACTACACATCGGAAGCGGAAATCAAAAAACTGCTTGACCACGGGGAGGGATGGCTTTCTGCCCACCCTTACAAAGAAAAAATCGCGCGCCGGTATTTCCCCGCAAAGTGGAGTTATGCCCGCCGGGCAATTGACATCCTTCTATCAGAGGATGCGGATACCGGGGAAACCGCTGAAACTACAGAAGAAGATTCCCCGGATGATACCGAAGACAAAACGCGCACGCCCCTTAATAAACAGCGCATGGAAACCGTGCGCGATGCCGTATTGGCATCCGGTGCTTCCTCGGTGATTGACCTTGGCTGCGGGGAATGCAGGCTCACCTCCCTGCTGCTGAACGAACCACAGATCAAAAAGGTCACGGCATGCGATGTTTCCGTAAATGTGCTGGAAAAAGCAGCGAAGCACCTGCGCCTTGACCGGATGGCACCTTTCAGGAAAAATAAACTGACACTTATGCAGGCTTCCCTGACCTACCGTGACAAACGCTTTGAAGGCTATGACTGCGCCTGCGTTATCGAGGTTATCGAACATATTGAACCGACGCGCCTTTCTGCATTTGAGCGCGCGGTCTTTGAATTCGCTTTGCCAAAAACCGTGATTTTAACCACACCGAACCGGGAATACAACGCCAAATATGAAAACATGCAGGAAAACACCCTGCGCCACGGCGATCACAGGTTCGAGTGGACAAGGGAAGAGTTTGCGGCGTGGACAAAAAAAATCTGCGGGCGCTTCGGATATAGCTGCGAAATCCGCGGGATTGGCGAACCGGATGAAACCTACGGCAATCCGACACAGATGGGGGTGTTTACAAAAAATGGAAATTAAATACAGGATCGAAATACCCGAATTTTGCTTGGTCGCCATGATCGGCGGGACTTCATCGGGCAAAACCAGCTTTGCAAACCGCTATTTCATACCAACTGAAGTGCTCTCCTCCGACTTTTTCCGCGGTATGATAAGCGATGACGAAAACTGCCAGGATGTTTCTTCGGACGCGTTTGACCTGTTGTATTACGCGGCTGGCAAAAGACTCGACCACAGGAAATTCACAGTGATTGATGCCACGAACCTGAAGCTCGAGGCAAGGAAACAGATAATTGCACTAGCAAAGGAACAAAATGTCCATGCCGCTGCCATCGTGTTAAACCTCCCTGAAGAACTTTTGTTAGAGCGCAATAAAAAGCGCCCGGAACGAAACCTTCCGGAACGGGTAGTCCGCCAGCACTGCCGCGAAGTAAAACGCTGTATCCGCGGTTTAAAGCGCGAGGGATTCCGCTTTGTCCATGTAATCAATTCCCCCGAGCAGCTTGAAAATGTGGAAATTGTCCGCACCAGGCTATGGAACGATCGTAGGGACGAACACGGACCTTTCGATATTATCGGGGATATCCACGGCTGCTTTGATGAACTCCTCAACCTACTTACAAAACTCGGCTACCAAAAAACTGACGGCACGCTCATCCACCCGGACGGCAGGAAAGCAGCCTTCCTCGGGGATTTCTGCGACAGGGGGCCAAAAAATGCCGCCGTTTTGCGCCTGGTTATGGATATGGTTAAATCGGGAAATGCCATTGCAGTTCCCGGAAACCATGATGCCAAACTTCTGAAATATCTGCGCGGCAAGTCCGTTTCCGAAGCGCATGGAATGGATAAAACCATCGCGGAGCTTAATGCCTGCGGGGAAGAATTCAAAGCCGAGGCAGCAAGCTTTATCGATGGGCTTATCAGCCATTATGTGCTCGATGACGGGAAACTTGTTATTTCCCACGCAGGCTTAAAACAGGAATATATCGGGCGCACCTCCTCAAAAATAAGGGAATTCTGCCTTTATGGCGAAACAACGGGTGAAACGGATTCCTACGGTCTGCCCATCCGCCTTAACTGGGCAGCGGATTACCGCGGAAGAGCTACTATTGTATACGGTCATATTGCGGACAGGGAAGTAAAATCCCTAAATGGCACATACTGTATTGATACCGGCTGCGTGTTTGGCGGAAAACTAACTGCATACCGATATCCTGAGCGGGAATTTATCCAGGTGGATGCCAGGGAAGAATACTATGTACCTGTCAAACCCCTGGATACCGAAACCGAGGTGGATATGGAAGATATGCTTACCGTGGGGGACTTCAACCATAAAATGCATATCACGACAAGACTTTTGCCATCGGTTGATATCGATGTGAACAATGCGGCGGCCGCACTGGAAACCATGTCGCGCTTTGCTGCTGACCCGCACTGGCTAATCTACCTCCCGCCCACCATGTCGCCCTGCGAAACAAGCGGACTTTGCGACTACCTAGAACATCCTTTGCAAGCTTTTTCCTACTACAAAAGCAAGGGAATGAAAAATGTTATATGTGAAAAAAAGCATATGGGCTCGCGCGCAGTAATCATACTATGCCGGGATGCCGCGACCGCAAAAAAGCGCTTCGGCATTTTAGACGGCACAAGGGGGATTATCTACAGCCGCACGGGCAGACGCTTTTTCGATGATCTGGAAACGGAAGAAACCCTGCTTTTAAGGCTTTACGACACGCTGGTTAAAACGGGATTCTTTGATGATTTTTCGACCGACTGGGTATGTCTTGATACGGAACTGATGCCGTGGTCGCAGAAAGCCCAGGGACTGATCCGCTCCCAGTACGCGGCGACCGGGAACGCTGCCCTGCACGGACTTACAGCCGCAGTAAAGGCACTCTCCCAAGCCGAGAAAAGAAAAACGGACACATCCGAGCCTCAGACCGCCACACTGTTAGAACACTTTAAGTCAAAGCTTGATGATATAGACCGCTACATTGGGGCTTACCGCGAATACTGCTGGACAGTAAATAACATTGATGACTTCCGCATTGCCCCGTTCCATATCTTAGCCTGTGAGGGCAGGGTATTTTCGGGCGAAACACATGTATGGCATATGGAAACAATCAAAAAATATATCGCTGTAAACGACCCTATTTTTATGGCAACCCCTTATCTCTGTGTGGATACGGAGGATGACGCAAGCATCCAAAAGGGCGTGGACTGGTGGCTCTCCCTCACAGAAGAAGGGGGTGAAGGCATGGTGGTCAAGCCCGAAACCTTCTTGGCAAGACAAAATCATACCTTGCTGCAACCTGCCATCAAATGCAGGGGAAGGGAGTACCTGCGCATTATCTACGGTGCCGAATACCTTGAACCAGATCACCTTACACGCCTGAAAAAACGCTCGTTAAACCGCAAGCGCACCCTGGCGCTAAAGGAGTTCTCCCTCGGCATGGAATCATTAGAGCGCTTTGTTTCGGGTGAGCCACTCTACAAAGTGCACGAATGCTCCTTCGGGGTTCTTGCACTTGAAAGCGAACCCGTTGACCCACGGCTCTAAAACCCTGAGCCAAAGTACTGCCACGGATTATAATAACTGGAAGCTAACAGAAAAACTCAGGTAACCCGGCTGGAAAAATCTGATTTACCGGACTATCCACAAAAAAGGAAGCCATGTACAATTTGTACATGGCTTCCTCTGTCAAAGAAAAATTCAATAATCCGTTCCAACAGTGGATAATTTACCTCTTTCCACAGTTTTCTATGAACTTAGTCATTTCCAACCGAAAGAAAAATTATTCTGTTTTGCAATCATGTAAAGGAAAATTATCAAATTCCCTGCCCGATGTACTTCGATCTAAAAATCAGGGTTCTGTCCCGCCACAATAAATTTTCACTATTCAAAGTGAAAAGTAACCGAAACATCACCGCTGCCAAGTGCATCTTCTAAACCGGACAAACCAGAGAAAAACAAAAAATTACACTAATATCATCTATCCATATCCAGACTAAACTCTATTATATTACTCGTTTTCCTATTTGCAAAAATTCCCCCTTTGCCGGTTGTAAGGTTATAAAGAACGCTCCATTGCAGTTTGTCGATATCGCCGTCAAAAACTCCGACATCAGCCAATAGTTGAATTGCCCCGCTTACTTCAAGTATGCCGTTATTCTCTTCTATCGCATTTTGCACTCTGTCATATCGCTCAAATTCTGTAAAGCCTTCTCCAATATTCAATCCGTTGTAGGCAATAAAATTAGAAGCAATCTGATATTCTGTTTCCGATTCAACGACACAAAGCTCCTGATTTACATATTCCACAATTACCGAATGTCCACTTGCATCAGCAATCAAATAATGGCACTCGATACCCCCGGAAAAATAGATATTGTATTGTTTTAACAATTCAATGGCTTCCTCCACGGTAGCTGCTTTATCAAGTACAAGGCGGATTGCAGTGGTAGTATTTAATGTTATTTTATCCGGATTATATGGAACTTCCGCCTTAGGTACTGCAAGCAGGGCAATCGCAAGACCTTTCTCATTCATTCCGTCAAAAGGAAGAAATGGCGCAGCCAAAGTCAGGAAGGTGTTAAAAAACGAACCATCTGGCAAATTGTCCCCCGAATATCCTGCAAAAGCCAGATTGACCGTGGAAACAGAAGCATAGCCATTATTGGGGGCAGTGTAGAGCTGTAAAGACGGAGCATAGAGAAAATCAAAATTCCTCCCAAACAAAATGTCACCGCTCTCATTTTTCACAACAAAAGCTGTACAGCCATCCCCTGTAACACCCAGATTTATCGGCAATCCTTTCAATAACCTCTTTGTCACAAAGGCTTCAATATCCACATCATTTCTGGCACCAACTTCCAAAAATTCATCAAAACCATAATCGCCATAATATGTCATTTGATACATTCCGTATTTATCCACCTTTTCCAATGACATAAGGGAGCGCAATTCATTTCTAAATAATACAAGTGCTGCGATTATAATAATCAGCCAGAGAAGTCCTATACCTATGATAATATGGCGGACTGTTTTCTTCTTTTTCTGTGTCATATTTACCCCATTCCATACAAATCACAAAACTATTTCATTCATTTCCAAACATTTCTGCAAAATATTGCCCCTCCAGGCATTTCTGCGCACTCGGGTTCGTTATCGAAGCAGCTTATCAGGTGGGGCTTACACCCCACCTGACACAATTGATAGGTTAAAATCAATAATAATTCTATCACAAAACCATTAAAAATTCTACCAAATTTCAGGAATTTAACGTAAGACCTAGATTACTATCTTCTGATATATCGTTCTCAATACTATATCGTGCATGAATAGACGATTTCCCTTGCCCAGAGATTCAATATTCAGTTGTCGGTAGAGTTGCTGTGCAACCCTTAAATGTATCATCCATGATGCCATAAACTTTACTCCTTTTGCCATTTATCATCGCTCTTCAAGCCAGTTTTTGTGAAGATTTGTAAATATCTCCATCGCCTGTCCGAAAGTAGAGTTATCAAGCATCAGCGATACAAGACTTTTTCCTTGAACCTTTTCCATTATAAATCCAAATCGTTGATTTTCCTCCACAAATTCAAACAGTTTGGGTATATTCTCCATTACCCTGCTTACCATACAATAATTGTTATATTCACGCTGTACAGTACTTTTCAAATAACCCGTTTTAAATAATTTTAGTACTTTTTTCTCGTCGATTTCAAAAATCTCAGCTGTATTACCTTCTGCAATTTTATGTTGTAGTTCAGGCATTACTCCCACCACCTTTTCGCGCTGACTTTGTAATTTCTTTTATAATCATTTCCATCTCCCAAAGCGGATCTGTTTCTCTATATCAGGTTTATATTGTTCTAATTGCACTTCTTCGGAATTTGCATAACCAATACCGATAAACACAGGTATCATATAGTCGGCGGTACTTTCAGTTTTTTCTTAACAATATCGTGTTCTTTATTCAGCGGTATACGCATTGAGCAGGATAGTCCTTCTGCTGGCGGCGCGCCTTTTCCGCTTCGATATGGGTTATGTACCTGTTATGCCGTATATTCAGTTGTCAAGCTGCAATAAGGGGCAAGAGGACTTGTCCCTTCAATGTGTAGGCATTGGGAAAGGCGATTTGCAGAGCCGCCGGTACAGCAGTCCATCCTCCAGGGAGGACAGCCAGCCAAACCGCCGGGAATCCACATCGCCGGTGTC
>CAJTOR010000013.1 GCA_910577675.1 uncultured Lachnospiraceae bacterium | reverse complement strand
TCGTACATTTCCCGTAAATACTCGTCAGAAAATTTTCCGACAGCCCGCCATAGGAAAAACAATGCAAGAAGGAGACAGATAACGGCGGGAATCCAGCTTTTAAACAAAGAAATTCCTGCCATGCACAGGAGGCACACGCAGGTTATCGCGGAGCTTCTCCTCTTTTTGACGACGGCTTTTATTATCTCATCTTTCTGCCGTATCCGGCTCACATCTGCATGGATGCCGGATTTTACACTCGCTTCAAATTGTGAATAATCGACCATTTTTTCCTCCGTTTCTTACGTTTCTGTAGACTGTTAATATTTTTTATAGATATATTCAGTAAAAATCCGATAAAAACAATATACAATCCAGACCACCCAGGTTATTTCCCACTTGTGGGATATTACAGAAATCATCAAATAAAGAACAGCAACAGTAATAGCAATCATCCAATTCGTTATTTTTTTCTTCCTGGTTATTTCATGAGCTGATACTTTTACAACATCTGACAACAGACTTTCATATTCGTTATCAATGTTGTTTTCTGTTCTTTCGCCTTTGAATAATTCTGCTATGGTAATCCCCAGGGATGCAGCCAATGGTTCGATAAGAGATACATCCGGAAATCCGATACCTCGTTCCCATTTTGAAACAGCTGCACTTGATACTCCCAATTCATTCGCTAAATCCTGCTGCGTGCGATTTTGTTCTTTCCTGATAGCAGCAATCAGACTGCCTGTTTTTTGAGCGTTCAATATTTTCACCTTCTTTCTGATTTTATAGTATCATGAGAAACACCATATTACAAGAAACGCTCCGTTGAAATATTAAACGCTGCATTGAATTTATGCAAAAATAATATCCATATGCTGCTTTTAGTGTCAGATGGGGCTTATCCCCCCACCTGACACTAAAAAAGCACTCCCCACACCGGAGTTATTTTTTCACGCGCACCACATTCACAAGCTTCTTTAAATTCATCTTCTGCCCGTTATACAGGATCAGCCCCTCATAAAGCCGCCCGGAAAGGATTATGCAGAACACGGTAAATACGAGCAGGATCACAAGGGAAACAACCCCCTGCAAAATGCTTACACTCCCGGTCAGCAAATCGCACGGCACACCGAACGGAATGGTAAACGGAATAAATCTTGTTGCAAGAATCAGCCCCTCTTTTTCCAAAAGCACCCCGAAATAACATGCAAAAAAGCTGATGATAATCGGGAATTGGAAGATGCTCTGCATCTGTGCGGTATCCTCCGGTTTTGAAACAAGGCTCCCCGCCATGCCGGCAAGCACGCTGTAGAACAAAAAGCCGACAACAAAGATCAAAATGGCAAGAATAATAGCCACCGGGGAGAATGCAGATGTACTGAAACCTTCCCTCACAAATTCAAGCACCTTGATAACCACATTCTCATAGCCGGGATACATGGATTTTGCCACTATATTCCCTATTGCCAGACCTGCCACCGCAGATAGAATCCAGATAAAGAACTGAATCACCCCAGCGAGCGATACCGCGAGCACTTTCCCGGTAATCATCGCATATGGTCTTACGGATGTCAGCAATGTTTCCGTTAATTTTGAAACCTTCTCCATGGAAACTTCCCGGCTGACATCCTGACCGTAGAAGATCAACATCATATAGAGCACCAGCCCGAAAACCATCGGTGCTATCATCTTGATAATCATCGCACCCATACTATGGTCTTCCCCGATCTTGCCGTCGCCAGTTACCACCGGCATCATCACTGCCATACTCTGCTCCTGTGTCAATTGTGCCATGCCGCCCTTCGCGTACTCAAAGCACTCCGACATCACAGTAAGCAAATCTTCTACGGCACCCGTCTTTAGTGTGGAATTTTCCAACAAGATACCTTCCATATAAAATGTGGCATCCTGATAGCTTACGACAACAATTGTGGAGGCTGCACTTTCTTTCTCCTCCCCGGCTCTTAAAAGAGCAGTATCATAATCTGGCACACTCACAAAATCAATTTCCAGAAATGAGCCCTTGCCAAGCAGGGAAAGCATCTGTGCGTAATCCACGCGATATGGCTCATCCACCACATAAACTGTCTGGATTTCTGACATCTCCACCTGCTTTTCATCCGGTTTCCCGGTCAGCACAATCACAATAACCAGCGCCACAATAAGCAGCAGTGCCACCACCGCTGTTACTGCCCGGTAACCTGTCTTTTTTACCATCTGGCAGAAGGTAAAGGAAAATACATCCTTCCACCCGCGAAAACGACTCTCTTTCACTGTTTCCTCCATTCTTTCACATTTCCCGCGCAACCATTATATTCCCGACCGCAAAAACTTTAGCTTCTCATCTTAAAGAGCTGCTTTAATTTGATCCGGTTGCCATTGTGGACAATCAGGACTTCGTACACCCTTGCTACAAACCAGAACAGGAGTGCAACCAGCCCGACCAATAGCAGGAGGGATACCACCGTAATCCACAGCGGAGCCTTCCCAATCACAATCGCACCCGGCATCAAAAACGGGGAGGAAAGTGGAAAAAGCATCGCAAACATAGCAAACGGGTTATCGCCCGCGCCAAGCAGGGAACTCGCTGCGCCCACACCGATATAAAGTCCGACAAGCATCGTGATTGTAAATATTAAAAGCCCCTCGCCCATTTCCTCCATACGGCTGACTGTAGCACCTGCAAGACCCGCAAGCGTCGCGTAAAATACCATGCCAAGTGTTATAAATACAAGCCCGAGCGCAATATTAAGCGGACTTAGCATCCCGAGTACCTCGGGCGAAATCAAATTTGCCAGCATGTTCTCCCCGGTTTTTTGCCCTGTGATGGCATTTGAAACTGCAAAGACCACGATCAGCCCGACGATCTCCGTTACAACCACACACAGCATCGCGAGCACTTTGCCAACAATAATGGCAAGCGGTTTTATTGTGGTCAGAAGATATTCCACCACCTTTGAAGATTTCTCCACCACAACCGAGGTCGCTACCTGGGAACCTGTCATCATACAAATCATCATGCCGATAAAGACCAGCGCGTACAAAAAGTAGTACTCAAAACTTGATATCGAGGTATCTTCGTTCTCAATAACATTTCCATTGATATCCGAATGGGAAACATTTGTTACAATCTGTGCAGACAAAAGTTCACGCTGCTCTTTATCCACCCCGAGCACATTATAGCGGCACTCCTCTAAGGCTTCCGAAAGTACCTGCTCAAAAGCGGTAAGCTCCGCCCTCTTAATTTTCCCGCTCCCCGAATATTCCAGAAAAGCCTCCACCGGTCCTTCCTTTGCTGTTATGGATAATATCACGGCGCTTGTTTCCGATTTATCCACTCGCGCACAGAGTTCCTCATACTCCTTATCAAGGGGTGCCGCACCCTGGGCAACCTGCACCTCCCATCCGCCATCTTTTAACATTGGAACAACGGTATCCTCATTAAAGTATCCTGTTTCATCATACACATACATTTTTGTAATTGTATAATTTTCATTCCCACTGTCAACATCGGAGATCATGCTCATCACCGGCGAAGCCACCAGCGCAAGAACCATCATTATCACAAAGGATACGATGAATGGCTTGCTTTTTAAGGTCTGCGTCAGCGTGAATGAAAATACGTCCTTCCATCCAGAAAGCTTATTCTTCATGTGCGCCTCCTACCTTCTCGACAAAAATCTCATGCAGCGACGGCTCGCGCAGCTCAAAGCGAATCACGGTCACATGATCCTGTACCAGCCGCCCCAAAAATGCCATCGCCTGCGCCTCATCCTGCACTTTCAGATGGTATTCCTCCGGGGTGCGGTTTGCAAGTTTCAGACCGAACTGGTCAATGTAGCGGTCAATCTCACCCTCACATTTAACAAAAAGATTCACCCTTCCATAGCTTTTCTTAATCTCGTTTAAGTTCCCGGTAAGGACGGCTTTTCCCCGGTTTAAAATTGTTATGTCGGAGCAGAATTCCTCGATCACCGGCATCTGATGGCTCGACATAATCAGGAATTTATTCTTCCTGATCTCCTCGCGGATAATCCCCTTAAATAAATCGGTATTAACCGGGTCAAGACCTGATAGCGGCTCATCTAACACCAGAAGTTCCGGGTCGGAAAGCAGCGCTGCCATCAACTGGATTTTCTGCTGGTTTCCTTTTGAAAGCTGGTCGGCACGGCTCGCCTTCGCTTTCTTCTTCCCCTTAATAGCCGGCGGGAAAATATACTCCGTCACTTCGAGCCGCTCCGCCCAGTATTTAATGCGCTCAAGCGCCTCCTTCCTGCCAACCTTCTTTAATTTTGCAAAATAAAGTAATTGGTCAAGCAGTGAATATTTCGGATAGAGGCCTCTCTCCTCTGCCAGATAACCAATATTAGCGTTGACCGGGTCAAGCGGAGCCCCCTTCCAGGTCACTTTCCCCTCGTCACTCGCAAGCATCCCAAGGATAATGCGGATCGAAGTAGTCTTGCCCGCGCCGTTCGTGCCGAGCAGCGCGTACACGCCCGGTTTTTCCATCGCAAACCCCAAATGATCCACGACGGTCTTCTCCCCATATCTCTTTACCAGTCCATCCACTATTAATGCCATACAAACCTCCCGTTACATTTCCTGCTAAAATTTGTTCCTTCCACACTCCCAGGGGTTCCACATGCCCAAAACCTGATATGATACTAAATTTCCATCTAGACAAAGAGTAGTGCAAGTCGGTGTGGTAGTTCCGCAGATTATAATACTACACTAAGTCTTTTTTTTCAATTCTTTTCTCTTTTTTTAATAGAATACTAATTTAAAATCCGCATTTTTTCCCATTATGGTGCAAAAAGATGCATGGGATGTTTCCTTTAAACATCCGTGCGCATAAAAACAGGAGCCGCACCGCTATACCCGGTGCAGCCCACAAAAATCTAAATATTCCAACTTTATACTTCAAACAATAAATCCCCGTAGGTTGGCACAGGCCAGAGTTTTTTATCCACCAGCATCTCGAGCTCATCAATCGGCGCGCGCAGTGCCTCCATGGCAGGAACAACTTCCGCATAGAAATAATCTGCCTGCTCCTTCCCCTGTTCCTTCTTTGCGGCGGCAGCATTCTTTTCCTTTAAAAGTTCAAGTGCCCCCTGCGCCTTTGAAAGGAGGGAGGAAGTTTTAATAAGAAGGTTTTCCTGCACACTTGTATCAGCGGCGGGGAGGGCACTCTTAACCGCGCTCAGGGAAGCCGCAATGCGCTCGACATAGCTAATTACCGCCGGTATATAGAGTTTTGATGCCATCTCCACCATTGTTTTCGCCTCGATATTGATTGCTTTTGAGTAAGTTTCATAATGGATCTCGGCGCGCGCTAAAAGTTCCGTCCGGCTAAGTACCCTGTGGCGCTCAAATACCGCAACACTTTCCTCCTTCGTAAGGTATGGGATGGCTTCCACCATCGAGGAAACATTCGGGAGCTTCCGGTTTGCAGCTTCCTCAAACCACTCTTTTGAGTAGCCGTTCCCGTTAAAAATAATCCTCATATGCGCTTTTACAGTTCTGCGGATCAACGCCCTCACCTCACTGTCAAATTCCGCGCTTCCGGGAATGCTTCCAATTTTTTCCATCTCATCCGCCATCTGCGAGAGCGCATCTGCCACAATCGTATTTAAAACAGTGTTCGGATCTGCCACGGACATGGACGAACCCACCGTGCGGAACTCAAATTTATTGCCCGTAAAAGCAAACGGGGATGTGCGGTTGCGGTCGGTTGCATCCTTTTTTATGTATGGGATGGAGTGCACACCGGTCAAAAGCTTTCCGCCCTGGATGGTATTTTCTATTGTGCCGTTCGCGACAAGCTGCGTCAGGATATCCTCTAGCTGCTCGCCCAAGAACATGGAAATTATAACGGGCGGTGCCTCGTTCCCGCCAAGCCTGTGGTCGTTCCCCGGGTTTGAGGCGGAGAGGCGCAAAAGTTCCGCATGCTCGTCAACCGCCTTGATAACTGCCGCGAGGAAAAACAAAAACTGCGTGTTCTCATGCGGTTTTTTGCCCGGGTTTAAAAGGTTTCTCCCGGTGTTTGTAATCATCGCCCAGTTGTCGTGCTTTCCCGAGCCGTTCACTCCCGCAAAAGGTTTCTCGTGCAGCAGGCACGCAAGCCCCTGGCGGTTTGCCACCTTTTTCATGCACTCCATAATTAGCTGGTTGTGGTCGGTCGCAATGTTTGCAGTCGCGTAGATCGGAGCCAGCTCGTGCTGTGCCGGCGCTACCTCGTTATGCTGGGTCTTTGCCAAAACTCCCAGTCTCCAGAGTTCCGTGTTCAGCTCCTTCATAAATGCTGCAATGCGCTCCTTGATCGTGCCGAAATAATGGTCGTCAAGTTCCTGCCCCTTAGGCGGCATCGCGCCGAACAATGTGCGCCCCGTAAAGATCAGATCCTCCCGCCTTAAATATTTCTCTTTATCTATCAGGAAATATTCCTGTTCCGCCCCGACCGAGCATGATACATTTGTTACATCGCTTTCCCCGAACAGATGCATTACCCGCACTGCCTGCTTATTTAGCGCTTCCATCGAGCGCAGCAGCGGGGTTTTCTTATCTAGCGCCTCTCCCGTGTAGGAGCAAAAAGCGGTTGGAATGCAGAGTGTGACCCCAGCCGCGTCCTCTTTTAAAAACGCCGGGGATGTACAATCCCATGCCGTGTAGCCCCTCGCCTCAAAGGTGGCGCGCAGACCGCCGGAAGGGAAGGAGGATGCATCCGGCTCCCCTTTTATCAGCTCTTTCCCGGAAAACTCCATAATAACCCTGCCCTCCGTTGCCGGGGCAATAAAAGAATCATGTTTCTCCGCGGTTACCCCCGTCATCGGCTGGAACCAGTGGGTGTAGTGGGTCGCCCCGCGCTCGATCGCCCAGTCCTTCATCGCGTTCGCAACGACTTCCGCCACCATCGCATCGAGCTCCTCACCGTTTTCAATTGTTTTCTTTAACGCCACGAAAGTTTTCTTTGGCAGGCGCTCCGCCATCACCCCCTCGTTAAACACGTCAACTCCAAAAATATCCATTACCCTATCCGACATTCTAAGTACCCCTTTCCAGTAAAGCAAAAAACAGCCCCTTATCCCGGAGCCGCCTGCGGGAAGAAAAAAGGTGCCCTAAGCCTGACACCTAAGAACACCTTTCCCCTTCCCATCACTTTTCCTGCTATTAAGATATCACGTTTTTTGTCCTTTGAAAAGAATTTTTTTATAATTTATACGATTTCTATCTTTTGCTCAAATCCACATCCGCTTTCCCCCGCCCGCTTTGTCGCATTTGACTAGGAACAAGTTATACCTAGTTTGTCTTCATAAACACGTCAAGCTGGTGGAACGGTATTGTGATATGCTGCTCATCAAATGTATATTTGATATCCTCCAGCAAATCGGAGCGAAGCGCCCAGTAATCTTCCTTTTTCACCCAGACACGGAAAGCGATCTCAACCGCATCATCGCCAAAATCACCCACCATCACCGCGATGTCGCGATCCTGCAAAATCCGCTCCGCATGGTGGTCCGCAATACCTAACAGGATGGCTTTCACCTGCCTGATATCATCGCCGTAGCCGATTGGGACAATCAAATCAAGCCTGCGCACCGGCTCGTGTGTCACATTGACAATATTCCCGTTTGAGAGCGCGCCGTTCGGCATCACAACCGTCCGGTTGTCCGTGGTAAGAATCGTTGTGTAAAACAAATCAATCTTAGTGACCGTACCTTCCAATCCCTGCGCCACAACATAGTCCCCAACCACAAACGGTTTAAGTACAAGGATAAGCACGCCGCCCGCGAAATTTGACAAACTCCCCTGCAGTGCCATGCCGACGGTCAGGCCGACGGAACCGACAAGTGCCACCGCCGAGGTCGTTGCAATCCCCACCACATTTGCAATAATCATTACAAGCAGGAAGTAGAGGATCACATTTAAAACCGAGCCGATAAAACCAGAAACCCCCTCCTCGACCTTCGTTTTCTCAAAGCCCTTCTTCACAAGCTTTAAAAGCAGGTTAATCAGTTTCTTCCCGACGAAGAATATAACAAGCACCACCACTAATTTCCAGATAAATGCCAGCGCAAGCGGCCAGAACCACGACCAGAACTTTGAAAATTTTGAGCCGATATCGGCATCATCGTAAGAAAATGTTATTGAAGCGGATATTAAATTTTGTAAATTCATTGTTTATTTCCTTCCCCTCGTACTTTTTTTGGCGGATTTTTTTGTTTTTGAAGACGACGTTTTTTTGTTTCCCGAGGATTTTTTGGTTTTTAAAACTTCCTTTTCACCGCCATCCTCCCCGGCTGCCGCTATTTCCCCGGCTGTGGAATCCGCCCCCACAATCTCCTCCCCCTTCTTTTTTGAAGATTTTGCCGTCTTTGCCTTCTCCTTCTTTTCCACCACCTTCCTCTTTGTTTCCTCCGCGGAAAATACCACAAAGCTAAGCGGCGGCAGCGCAATCTCAATATATTGTTCCTGACCGTCCACTTCGCCTTCCTTCGACTGTTTCACCCGCGGATTGGTCATTCCGCCACCGCCGAATTCCGCTGCGTCACTGTTAAAAATCTCCTTGTACTTGCCAAAGAACGGCACTGCTGCCTTGTATGCCTTATATTCCACCGGAGTAAAATTGCAGATGACAAATAATTTTTGTGCGGAATTTTTTGAGTAGCGCATAAAGCTGACCAAACTGTGGTCGGCATCTTCACAGCTCACCCAGGAAAATCCTTCTGGGTCATAATCGGTTTCGTACAGCGCCGGATTGCTGCGGTAAAAATTGTTCAGCTTCGCAGAAAAATCCTGCATCTGGCGGTGATTGTCGTAGGAAAGCAGATCCCAGTCGAGGCTGCGGTCTTCATTCCACTCCCTTGTCTGTCCGAATTCCTGACCCATAAACAGAAGCTTCTTGCCAGGGTGCGCCGTCATAAACCCGTAAGCCAAGCGCAGGTTCGCAAATTTCTGCTCCAGTGTCCCTGGCATCTTGTACAGCATCGAAGCCTTCCCGTGCACAACCTCGTCGTGGGAGAGCACAAGCACAAATTTCTCGCTGTACGCATAAACCATGCCAAAAGTCAAAGCTCCGTGGCAGCCCTTGCGGAACAGCGGGTCCTGCTTAATATAATTTGTGAAATCATTCATCCACCCCATGTTCCACTTAAAATCAAAGCCAAGACCGCCATCGTCCACATTCCCGGTCACCTCGGGCCATGCCGTGGATTCCTCCGCAATCAGCACTGCACCGTCCCTGCGCTTATGGAAAACGGAATTCAGATGATGGAAGAGTTCAATCGCATCAAGGTTCTCATGTCCCCCGTACTCGTTTGCCACCCACTCACCGTCATTCTTTCCATAATCAAGATAGAGCATCGATGCAACCGCATCCATCCGGATGCCGTCCGCATGGAATTTCTCCACCCAGAACAGCGCGTTCGCAATCAGGAAATTCGATACCTGCGGGCGCGCATAGTTATATATCAATGTCCCCCAGTGCGGGTGGGCACCCTTGCGCGGATCAAAATGCTCGTACAGGCAGGTTCCGTCAAAACTTGACAATCCAAAAGTGTCACGCGGGAAATGTGCCGGAACCCAGTCAAGGATCACGCCGATCCCATGCTCATGCATATAGTTCATAAAATACATAAAATCCTGCGGAGTGCCATATCGCGCGGTCGCCGCATAATAACCGGTCACCTGATAGCCCCAGGAGCCGTCAAACGGATGCTCCATCACCGGCATCAGCTCGATATGCGTATACCCCATTTTGGTTACATACTCCGCAAGCATCACCGCAAGCTCGCGGTAATTATAGAAACTGCCGTTCTTCTCCTCCGGCTTTTTAAACGAGCCAAGATGGACTTCATAGATTGATACCGGCGCTGTATAGAGATCCGCTTCTTTCCGCGCCGCCATCCATTTCCCATCCGTCCAGTTAAACCCAGAAAGGTCGGTTACAATGGAAGCATTCGCCGGGCGCAGCTCAGCCGCGTTCGCATACGGGTCCGCTTTCAGGTAGGTCAGTCCCCCCTGCGCCTTAATCTCAAACTTATATATTTCGCCCTCCGCAACCCCGGGAATAAAAATTTCAAATATGCCGGAGTCGCCAAGCCGCCTCATCTGGTGCCTTCTTCCATCCCAGTTATTAAAATTGCCGACCACACTCACGCGCATTGCATTCGGAGCCCAGACTGCAAAGAGCGTTCCCGAAACCTGTGCGCCGCCAAGGGACTTCCTTGTCAGGATATGTGCCCCAAGCTTCTCGTAGATGGTATAGTGGATGCCCCTCTCAAATTTCTTTAAGTCCTCCTCGACTATATAAGGGTCAAAGGCATAAGGATCCACATAATCCTGAAAATGCCCGTCGCGGTGCTGCACTCTAAGGGTGTAGTCCGGGATCTTCCTGCCGGGAAGCAGCGCGGCAAAATACCCTGCCTCATCCTCGTTTACCATGGGATATTCTTTCCCGTTGCCGGTCACCACCGTCATCCCCTGCGCCTCCGGCATAAAACCGCCCACAAGCACCCCGTCCTCTACCACGCGCGGTCCTAGCACCTCCTGCGGAGAGTCAGCCTCGGAATATACCACGGCCTCAATCCCCGCCCAGTCCATCTGGTCGTAAATTTTTTGTTCTTCCATCAAACCATATCCTCCTGAATTTTATTTGTTACTCCAGATACCACAAATCCTTTCTCTCCCCGTTCTCGCCTTCCGCCACGACATCGCTGTCCGTGATAAAGGTTCCGTCCGCCTCGGCAGTCTTTTCCGGCTTTGGCATATAGCGCTTAAAAACATGCTCGATCAAAAATGAAGAGAGAAGTGCACACACCGCCGGCATAATAAATACCGCGGGCAGCACCACATACATTGCAACCACGGTCAAAAGCACCACGGCCAGGATTCCCACAGTATGCAGGATATGCCTAAACGCCATATAAACCGAGGTCTTAAAAAGCTGTTTCACACCCATTGTAAATCTTGAGAGTACGGGGAACAAAAACATTAACGTGCCAACCAGCACGAAACACAGTGCCAGGGTCACCACCAGCAGTACCCTGCCCATCATATCCTGCGAGGCCGTAACCGCCGCGTAGGAATATTGCAGATTAAAGCTCAGCAGCGTGATAAATGCGCCAAGGATCGCACCCGTAACCGCCCCCACTTTAAAATTAAGCTTAAATGCATACACAAATTCATGGAAGACATAGCCCCTGTCCCTGCGGATCACCTTCATGCACACGTAATAGATCGCCGACATTGCAGGGGTGATTGGCACCATGCACAAAGCATCCACCGCCATATAGATAAAAAGCTGGATCGGGTCGCTGAGCGTGCTTGTGACCAGGGTGAGCAGAAAGTATCCGGGAATACAGCAAATTGCCCAGAGGATGCTTACAAAAAACATATCCCACACTTTCGACATCCCCCGAAAAAAAGTATTATCCGGATTAAATAATCCTCCCATATTTCATTCCTTCCTCTCTTATCTTAAAATCCACCATTTCTTACATGCTTTAACCGCGTCATAAGGAAATTCATATCCCTATGCCGTATCACAGCTTGCCAAATGGGACTTATCCCCCACCCGACATAACTGACAGGTTAAACTGAAATTTATTGAAGAACACACCTATCTGCCAACACTTGAGCAAATCAGCTCCATCTCACCGCTAAGACAGTATTTTCC
This sequence comes from uncultured Lachnospiraceae bacterium, assembly GCA_910577675.1. GTDB lineage: Bacteria > Bacillota > Clostridia > Lachnospirales > Lachnospiraceae > RGIG4057. The sequence continues at coordinate 74,370 of CAJTOR010000013.1, read as the reverse complement.
ATATCCCGCAGGCAAAATAAAATGATCCCCCTTTCTGACCTCGGTGCCGTCAATACTGCCCGCCCCCTGCACCACGCTGAAAATACAAAATGGCTCCTCCATAACAAAATCCGCCCCGCCGTTTATCAGGAGCCTGTCCACCGTATAGTAGGCGCAGGAAACCAGGTGCTCTTTTACCGCGCCGGCAAACTGCTCCCTCGTGCGGTCCGCACTTATATCCCGATGCGGGCAGCCAATCACATCCATACTCTTTTCAAGATGCAGCTCGCGCGGTTTTCCATCCGAGAGGCGGCCATAGTCGTAGAGGCGGTAAGTGATATCACTGTTCTGCTGAGTTTCAAGAATCAGTGTCCCGCCCTTGATCGCATGCACCGTGCCAGGAAGAATCTGGAAAAAATCTCCTTTTTTTACCGGAATCACGCGGATCAGATCTTCAAAACGCCCCTCCTCAATCATCTGCTTCAATTCTTCCTTGCTCTTTGCATGGTGGCCGATCACGATCTTCGCGTCCTTATCACAATCAAGGATATACCAGCATTCCGTTTTCCCGAGTGAACCGTTCTCATGCTCTTTTGCATATGCGTCATCCGGATGGACCTGGATGCTTAAATCCTCTTTTGCATCGATGATCTTTACAAGCAGCGGGAAAACATCGCCCGCAATCCCTCCAAAAAGTTCCCTGTTTTTCTCCCACAGTTCACTTAGATGCTTCCCGGAAAAACTCCCGCCGCGAACCAGGCAGTCCCCGTTTTTGTGCGCGCTGACCGCCCAGCATTCCCCGGTATGATCCCCCGGGATATCATATCCAAAATCCTCCGAAAGCCTGCTGCCCCCCCATATCATCTCTTTAAATACAGGTTCTAAAAAAATCACCTCATGCATACCTTACCTCGCTCACAAATTATTTGTGCCCGCAAAAGGACGGCAAAGACCCTCCCCACGGACACATTATTTTGTCTATTAGTATAACATGCTTTCCATGATTTGTCCACGTTTTTCAGACATCTTCCCGCAAAGTATACCGCTTTCAGACAGGAAAAAAGAGCGTTATCCCCGCAGCATGTTTTCAAAAACATCCTCCGGGACAGGCTTGCAGTAGCGGTAGCCCTGCGCCACATAAGCGCCGATCTCAAGCATCAGCTCCGTATCTTCCTTTGTTTCCACGCCCTCGCAGACCACCTGCGCATCAAGCTCCTGAGCCAGGTTGACAATATTTCGCATAATCTTAACCTGGCGGATGCGGTTCTCATTGTTAAGCAAAAATGAGCGATCCAGCTTGATAACGGACGCAGGAATCTGCTCGAACACACCTAACGACGAGTATCCCGAACCAAAATCATCAATCGAGAGGCGCACACCGTTCCCCCTTAAAATATCGACGGTTTCCTTTACCCGCTGCTGGGCGAGCTCCTCAACCACAAGGGTTTCCGTAATCTCAACCTCGATAAGCTCCTTAGGCACCTGATAGCGCGCAATCACTTCCTCAAAGCGCTCCGGGAAACCCTCCTTTACAAAATGGACGCGCGAAAAATTGCAGGAAACCGGCACCACCTTCTGACCTAAATCAAGCCTTCTGCGGATCATCCTGCACACGGATTCCATCACAAAAAAGTCAATTTCCGTTACTTTCCCCGTCTGCTCATAATACGGAACAAAGAAGGATGGCGGATGGACACTCCCCCCATCTGCCGGATCTAAGAACCGAATGAGAGCCTCTGCCCCCACAATGCACTCGTTGCGTATATCCACCTTCGCCTGGTAATAGACGGTAAAATCCCTGTTAATATCAGCGGATTCAAGAAGTTTTTCCCTCTCATGCAATTCTCTTAGCTGATTCCTCATCTGTTCGTCGTAGAACTGGATCTCGTTGCTGTAACTTTCTTTTAACATTTCGACCGCCTGGATACCGTACGCTAAGGCGGCATCCAGATCCGTTTCCCCTTTCGGGATACAGCAGACACCCATCGCCAATGTCATATGCATCTCAAGCTTTTCATATATCTTCTTTGAAAAGTCACGCTCAATTTCGTACAGGCGCTCCCTCAGGGAGTCCTCATCGTCATACCGCACAAAAAGAACGAAATGATCGCCGCGGCTCCTGGCATAGAGCTCGCTGCCCTTATCGAGTTTCCCCGCAACTACCTCGATAAACAGCGCGAGAACCCTGCGCCCCGCCTGCCATCCATATAATGCATTGTAGCGCCTGAACTGGCTGATATCCGTATAGACCACGGCATAGCGTGAATTTTTCTCCGAACTAAGTTTCTTTCCCGCACGGTATTTCAGATAGTTCAGGTTCCATATAGAAAAATCCGTATCTTTGTACATCAGTTTCTGGATGCGCATACTGTTCTTTAACATTTTAAACAGCGCCAGGATAACCGCCAGTGCTGCCGCCGAGAGAAAGGCGATAATCGGGATACTGTTGTCGCTGATAAAATTTTCAAGGCTTAGGCGGGAATAAAAATTATCCTTCAGCATATAGTCGTTAATCATTTTATCGCCGACTTCCGGGAGCACCTTGTTAAGGATATCGGCAAGCGGGCAGGAATCATCTTCCTTTACCGCCATATAAATCGGATGTACATCGCTTAACACACTGTTAATTTCCATCTTGCCAAAGCTAAACTGGCTGCCTAACAGATACTCCGCCAGATACCCGTCGCAAACCGCCGCATCCGCCCTGCCGCTATCCACCGCCTCAATACATAAAAGCTGTGAGCCCAGGGTTAAAATCTCGGTATCCTCCCCGACAAAATCTATCATATGTTCCTTTGATTCATTATTGTAGGCAACTGCCAGTTTCTGTATTTTCTTTGGTTTATCCTTCTTTTTGCGCACAATGACATGGGGAGCCTGCGCATACTGCTTTGTCAGGAGGACTCCCTTTTCTTTTATGCCCTGTTCATTCTCCCCGCAATAGCATAAAATATCGATTTCTCCGTCCTGCAACTGCTCTATTGCCTGCCCCATCCCTTCAATAAGCGTATAGCTGAATTCGATACCGGTGCGCTCTGCCACCACATCAAGCAGTTGTCTTGCAAGACCCGCTGCCTGCCCCGCGTCCGAATACGAAAAAGGATAGTAACCGTCAAAATATCCCACGGACATTGTTTTTTTCTGAGCGATATACTGCTTTTCCTCGCCCGTAAGAAGCATGGTCTGATCCAACCTGTCCTCATAATATTTGACCATCAGCTCATTTTCCAGACCCGGACGGTACATTTTCAGATCCGCAATCCCCTTGTTTATCTCGCGCATCAAATCGTTGTTTCCACGGTAGGTTATGTAAAAGATAGGCTTTGGAGCAAAGCGCCCGATAATGCGCTGCCCTTTACGCACCTCGGTTAGCGAATGCACAAACGCATCAATCTCCCCAAGCGAAAGAGCCTCTAAAAGCGCCGCTGTATCCTTATATTCCCTGACATTTAATTCCTCTATCCCATACCCACGCATATACTCATAAAACTCATTTTTTCTAACATAGGTTTCCACCATACCGTAAGTCAATGAGGCCATGGCATCAATGTCCTCATAGGCAACCGTGCTGTCCCCATTTACCGCGACCGCGCCAAAAGTATAGCCGCTTGAAAGGTCGGCATACTGGTAGTTCTCCTTTCTCTCTTCCGAAAACTGCGCGGAGCCCACCAGGTCAATTTTCTTTTCATACAGCATTGCTAACGCGTCGTCCCAGCTCTGGCACTCTACATACTCAATCTCCCAGTTTACATAGGAACACAGGGCTTTGAGATAGTCCACATCCATACCGGAATACCCGCCGTTCCCGTCAGTTTCATGAAACCCTTCCATCGGAAAGAACCCGACCTTCACCACCCTCTTTTTTGCCCCGAAAACCTCCGCTTTCCCCTCAGTCCCCGCAGCATAAAACGGTGAAGAAAGAGCGAGAAAAATAAGGATGGACAAAATAATGCCAAGCACTTTTCTTTTCCCCCGGGACTTCTCCCATCTCTGGTTGTCCATACCATACTCCTCCGTCTTCTTGGTTTCCGCTTCTGCTTACCTGATATAAATTTATCATGCCGCAAAAAAAAATGCAAGGAAAATGTTACGCCCACAGGCTTTAAAAAAAACGGGGCGGATTATTTCCACCCCGTTTTTTGCCACAAACTCTGTCTGATTTTAAAATTTCCGGACAGTCACCTTCCTACAGATAACACTGTAAATTTTTGCGCAGTTTTTCCTCGGAATCAATCAATTTTCCGGTTAGCTTGACCACACATTCCTCCGCCTGCGGGTACTGGTTCAGATAATGGTGCAGCGATTTAATCCCCATATCACAGCCATCCGTAATCAGCTCCGCAACAGCCGTGTCACTCTCCTGAACCGTAAGCTTCACACCTGTTTTTACGCTTGCCATCATTTTTGCAACCGGATGCGGTTCCTTCCCATCCTCATGGTATTTTAAAAGGATGGCATGGGACTCATCCCCAAGCTTTTCATGCTCCTTTTTTGCGGTTCTTAAAATCTCCCTCAAATCACTTTTCTGCACGCGGTCAAGCACATCATCAAGCGAATTGATCCCCATCTTAATACCGGAATTACATTCCTTTAAAAGTGCTACGGTATCACTCTCCATGGTTTATCACCTTCCTTTCCAAATTCTATTATCCGCGGTTTTTAAAAGATTATCCATGGACTTTTTAACCTCTGTGTGCTATGATGGTAAAGATTTGAAAAAAGGCTGTTTATAAAACCCTGGAATATTTATAGATTTATGATAGAAATAACAGTTAAAACCAGTATTTATTTTTACATTTAATTCCAAATCATGTAAATTATTGGATTTAACGGATAATACAAGGAGGATGCAGCTAACAATGGCAGAATTCACAGTTATCATTAAAAACCAGACCCTCAATTTTATTACGAACGATAAAGTTTTCTCGCCGAGGGCTCTTGATGCGGGCACGGCTGCCATGTTATCCGCAGCGGAATTTATGCCGGATGACAAGGTGCTCGATCTTGGCTGCGGGTACGGCGCTGTCGGAATCCTGGCTGCAAAACTTGCACCATCCTGCCAGGTAACCATGTGCGATATCTCGGAAGATGCCCTGGCACTCGCCTTTAAAAATGCACAAAGAAATTCCATTCCCGTTGCAGAAGTTCCCTCTTTTTGTGTTCCCTCAGGGGATACCGCGTTTAATGCCGATATTTGCAGGAACGAAGCCCTCAGCTTACCCCAAAATTTTATACATATAAAAAAAAGTGACGGATTTTCCTTAATCACCGATGCAGACTTTACCAAAATCCTTTCAAACCCGCCCTATCACACAGATTTTTCCGTAGCAAAGGGCTTTATTGAGGATGGCTTTTCCCACCTTGTTACGGGCGGCACAATGTACATGGTAACAAAGAGAAGGGAGTGGTACAAAAATAAATTGATCTCGGTGTTCGGCGGTGTCCATATCGACGAGATCGACGGGTACTATGTGTTTACCGCCCAGAAAAGGGCTAACCGAACAAAAATACACCATTCGGGCGCAAAAACAACCGGGAACCCGCAGAAACTTTCAAAGAAACTTGCAAGGAAAGAAAATAGGAAGCGCGGCAGATAAGCGCTTCCTCATATCCCATGCTGCTTTATCAGCTTGTCCGATGGGGCTTGCGCCCAACCAGCATAATTGATAGGTCAAATTATACTATCGCCCGCCTAATCGCCCCCAGCAGCTCCCCATATGTTTCATATGCTGCAAGCTGTGGGTATTCTGCCTTGATTTTATCCGTGCTCCGAAACAAAAATCCTGCCTTACTTGCCAGAATCATCCCGAGGTCATTGTAACTGTCGCCGCTTGCAATCGTATCGTAGCCAATTGATTGCAGCGCCTTTACCGTGGCGAGCTTTGAATTTTCAATGCGCATTTTAAATCCGGTTATCTCCCCGTCTTCTGCCACCTCTAGTGAATTGCAAAAAATAGTCGGCCAGCCAAGCTTTTCCATCAGCGGCGTTGCAAACTGCGTAAAAGTATCGCTGATAATAACAACCTGACAGATTTTGCGAAGCTCTAAGAGAAACTCTCTCGCCCCGGGAAGCGGGTCAATCTTAGCGATGGTTTCCTGTATCTCTTTAAGCCCAAGTCCATGTTCCTTTAAAATACCGATCCGCCAGCGCATTAGTTTATCGTAATCCGGCTCGTCGCGCGTTGTCCTCTCAAGCTCGGAAATACCGCTTGCCTTAGCGAACGCAATCCAGATTTCCGGTACCAGCACACCTTCCAGATCCAAACATGTGATATACATCCCTGTCAATCCTCCCAACAAAATATCAGAACACCTTCAAGATATCCCCCGGCTCCTTGCGCTTTGGCTTCTCCGGGCTCTGCGCTGCCTTACCTACCGCAATCACCGCAACCACTGTTTCTGTTTCCGGGATCGAGAGCAGTTCCCTCAACTTTCCTGCATCCCTGATTCCCATAATCAAAGTATCAAGCCCAAGCTCCGTCGCCCTCAAAACAAAATTTTCGTTATGTAAACCGAGGTCATAATAACCCCATCCGTTACCGCACTCATTTGTCGCGTTCCCATCGCGCTCAAAACCGGAGCGGTTTGACACAAAGGTAGTAACCACAAGCGCCGCACCTTTTGCGCTTGCCGCGTTAAATGCAGGCAGGCACTCCGCAGAAACCTTCTCTATCATCCCGTCCGAAAGCACCGCATAATAGCGCGCTGTCTGGGAATTTTTCCAGGAAGGTGCCTGGATCGCAGCGTAGACTAACTTCTCCATCTCCTCCTTTGTCACCTTTCTTGAAGCGTCAAAAGCGCGGATGCTCCTCCTCTTTTCAATCAGCTCCATAAATTCCATAGTATCCTCCATTTCTGCGGGATTAAAATCCCGCGGTACGGTTTTATGCAGGTTTCACATACCCTGCCCTGCATTTAAGTATATCGGAATCCCCCGCAAAATACAAGCAGTTTTTCCGTAGATCCCCGATCTGTAAAACTTGCCAAAGCCCTTCTGTACCCGATGCTACATATCAAACTGCGACGCATAAAGCTGATAATAAAAACCCTTTTTTTCCATCAGCTCCAAGTGTGTCCCCTGTTCCACCACATCGCCCTTATCCACAACAAGGATCTGGTCGGCATTCTGGATGGTGGAGAGGCGGTGCGCAATCACAAAACAGGTCTTGCCCGCCATCAGGCGGCGCATTGCCTTCTGGATACGGATTTCCGTGCGAGTGTCCACATTTGAAGTCGCCTCGTCAAGAATCAGCATCTTGGCATCCAAAAGCATGGCGCGGGCAATGGTCAAAAGCTGCTTCTGCCCCTTCGAAATATTAACGCCGTTCTCGCTTAAAACAGTGCCATATCCCTGCGGAAGACGCATAATGTAGGAATGGATATGCGCGGCGGCTGCCGCCGCCTCCACTTCCTCCATCGTCGCATCCTCCCTGCCGTATGCAATATTCTCAAAAATCGTCCCGCCAAATACCCAGGTATCCTGCAATACCATCGCAAATGCCCTGCGCAGGCTCGCCCGGCTTAACTGTCTTATCTCATGCCCATCCACATAGATACCGCCCTCGTCCACATCATAAAAACGCATCAGTAAGTTGATGATTGTTGTTTTCCCAGCACCGGTCGGTCCCACAATGGCAACCATGCTGCCAGCCCCAGCTTCCATATAGAGATTTTTAATAATTGTCCGCTCCTTTGTATAGCCAAAGGAAACCCCTCTCATACCCACATTGCCGCGCACATTTTCAAGCTGCACTGCCCCAGGTACATCCTCTGCCTCTGTTTCCTCTGAAAGTAGCTTAAAAACGCGCTCCGCCGCCGCTAATGCGGATTGTAATTCGCTGATAATATTTGCCGCCTCATTGATTGGACCCGAAAACTTGCGGGAATAGAGGACGAAGGAGGAAATATTTCCCAGTGACATGGAACCGAGCAAATACAATATTGCCCCAAATACTGTTACAAGCGCAAGCGAAATATTATTGATAAAATTGACGGTCGGCCCGACCGGACAACTGTAATAATCCGCCATGTAATACGCGTCCACCGCCTCCTTGTTCACCTTATCAAAACGCGCGGTGATGACCTCCTCCCTCGCATATGCCCCGATGGTTTTCTGACCGCTTACCATCTCCTCGACAAAACCGTTCATCGCGCCAAGCTTTGCCGAGCGCTCCCGAAAGAGTGGCCTGGTCTTTCCCGCCATGTATTTTGTATAAAAGATGGACATCGGGATTGTGACAACCATTACCAGGACAAGTTTCGGTTCTATGGAAACCATCATCGCAAAGGAACCTGCCACCGTGATTACACTCGCACAAATCTGCACCAGGTCGGTGGAGAGTGAGGTATTGATTACATCGATATCATAGGATACCCGGCTGATTATATCCCCGGATAAATGTGTATCAAAATATCCAACCGGAAGTGACAAAAGTTTATGGAACACATCGTCGCGCATCTGCCTCGCCATCTTCCGGCTGATCGTCTGCATAACAACCGAGAGCAGATAGGAAAATAGGGATGAGGCAATGTAAAATATTACCATTAGCCCCGCATAGTAGAATACCGTATCAAAGTCAACCGCACCCTTCCCCGGTTCTATCGCATCGATTGCCCGCCCTGAAAGTTTCGGACCTACAAGAGCCAGCAAATTGCCGCTTATTGTAAGAAACAGTGCCAGCAGCATAAAGGCGCGGTACTGCCGCAGATAACCCCAAAGACCAAGCAGCGCCCCCCTGATATCCTTTGGCTTGTGGCTTTCCTGGCGACCTGCATTTTCCACATTAAATTGCTTTGTACTACCGATTCCGCCCGCCATGTTCCTTTCCCCCTTTATTGTGAACTACCCGTTGTCTAAAGCCAATGGGATTGCGGTAGCCTTATCCTGCACTTTCTCCCCTGCCCCCGCAGATTCCCATCCTATCTTAAAAGCAAAATTTGGCGCGCACCTAGCTACTGTGCCATACCCTCCATACTTCCCATCTGCACCTCATAGATTTCCCGGTAAACCTCACAGTCTTTTAGCAGCTCCTCATGTCTGCCGTAGCCAATCGCCTCCCCATCCTCAAGGACAAGGATATGGTCAAGACCCATAAGGGAGCTGACACGCTGCGCAACCATTACGATATTGGTTCCCGCATAATGTTTTCGGATAGCCCTGCGCAATTTTGCATCCGTCTTATAATCAAGCGCGGAGGAGGAATCATCAAGCACAAGAATTTCCGGTTTTCCCGCCAGCGCCCTTGTTATTAACAGGCGCTGTTTCTGCCCGCCTGAAAGGTTCGCGCCGCCAATTGCCGCTTCACTGAGAAAACCATCTTCCTTCTCCATAATAAAATCGTAGGCGCAGGCATCTTTTGCAGCCGCCATTACCTCTTCCTCCCCAATCTCACGCCCGAAACAGATATTTTCCATAATGCTGTCGTGAAAGACCGTATCATTCTGGAATACCACGGCGAATTTTTCCCTGAGCTCCTTAGGCGTATACTCCCTTACATCGCGCCCGTCCACCCGCACACTGCCCGAGTTCACATCATAAAAACGCATCAGCAGGTTGATAACGGTGGATTTCCCGCTCCCCGTCGCCCCAAGGATCCCAAGACTCTCCCCCGGCATTATCCGGAAATTAAGATTTTTTAAGCAGAGTTTATCCTCCCCGCCGGATGCGGCATGATACCCGAACGAAACGTTTAAAAACTCAATGCGCGGGGGAATTTCCGTTGCATCCTCACCGCTAAGCTTATCCGCTTCCCGAGCGCGCACCAAAAGCTCGTCCCCCTCCGAAAGTACAAGGCCAATACGGTTGGCGCTTGCTGCCGCCTTGGAGATATCCACAAAGACGCGTGTTATCGCCATCATCGCATGCAGAATCATTGTAAAATAAGAGAGAAATGCCACGATCCTTCCAGGCATGGATGCCCCCGCATTAACGCGGTAAGCTCCGACCACAACAATTGCAGTCAGACCAAGGTTCAATATCAAGTTCATCATCGGTCCTGAAAGCGCCATTGTTATGCCCGCCTTAAATTCATGTTCCGCAAGTTCCCCGTTCTGTTCCTTAAAACGCCCATACTCATAATCTGTTTTTGAGAGTGCCTTAACCACGCGGATTCCATTGATATTTTCCCTCATAATGCGCACCACGCCGTCCACGGACTGCGAAACCTTTGTATAGAGCGGGATTCCCTTTTTCGAAACCCTGTAGACCAGCACAGACAACAGCGGGAGCGTCGCAATCAGCACAAGTGTTAAGACCGGCTCAAGTGTAAAGGTAATCAGGATTCCCCCCATCAGGATGATCGGTGCGCGCACGCCGATTCGCTGCACCCTGCCAATCATGGAATGCACATTATAACTGTCCGCGGTAAGACGTGAAATCAGCGAGGGAATCCCGATCCTGTCAGTCTGGTTCCCGGACAGATACATAATCTTGTGGAACAGATCATGTCTTACTTCCTCTATTGTATCCCTTGCCACCTTCGATGCCATGCGGTTTGCCCTGATATTTAAAAGTCTTGCCGCCACCGCCAGAAAAAACATCACTACACCCCACCAAAGCACAAGCGAAATGCGTCCGAGCGGCACCACGTCATCCAGGATATATGCCAGTACCCACGGCAATCCCAGATCTGCAAAAGTACCGAGTATCTTAACTAAAAAACCGCGCAGCATCCTGAAACGGTACGGTTTCAAATAATACAGGATTGTTTTCATCCCGCTTCCCCCTTCTTAAAAACCTTTTCCGATACAGATAGCTTTAGATTATTTTCTACTCTCCCCTAAAAAATATTTCCCCCGTTTCGGCATCCATCCGCTCCACAACCGCCAGGGATTCTAACCTTAGTCCCATCTCACGGATTACCTCGCCGCCGGACTGGAAACCCTTCTCCACCACAATGCCTATCCCCGCTACATTTGCACCGGAACTTGCGACAATCTCTATCAGCCCCAGTAGCGCACATCCGTTCGCGAGGAAATCGTCGATCAACAACACATTGTCCTGCGCATTTAAAAACTTCTTCGACACAATTACATCGTAATTCCTTTTGTGGGTGAACGACTCAATCTGTGCCGAATAAACATCGCCGTCAATATTTACACTCTGCGTTTTTTTCGCAAAAATCACAGGCACATCAAAATACTGGGCTGCTATGCAGGCGATCCCTATACCGGATGCCTCAACCGTCACGATTTTTGTGATATTTAGATCTGCAAAGCGCCGTTTAAATTCTTTTCCAATCTCATTGAGCAATCCTATGTCCATCTGATGATTTAAAAAACTGTCTACTTTCAGGACATTCCCCGGTTTTATCACTCCGTCCCTGCGGATACGATCTTTCAATAACTGCATGTTCCACCTCTTTCCATTCTCGCAAATATACTGCAAAACTATGTAACCGTCCACTTAAATGACATCATTTAATTCAAAGAAGAGAAGGAATCCTCTCCGCCACTTCCTCATATTCCCATACTGCTATCGCAAAGTAATCCCCCCTTACCTATCGTTTTCGTCTTTACGACTTAGAAGCATGGGCTTCTTTATCAGGTTAAAAGCTGTTTCACAACCTTCTACTAAACGGCGGCACATAAAAATGGCAGGATAGCCTGCGTTAAAGCCATCCTGCCATCCGCTGTTTTTCTACTGTATTGCCCTCGCCTTTAATACACCTTCAATTGCGTTTACTTTATCCACAAGTTCCGCACTGGCTCTCGAACAGATATCAAGCACCGTATATGCGTAATTGCCCCGGCTCTTATTTACCATCGTTTCAATATTGATGCCCGCTGCGGAGAACACGCCCGTAAACTGTGCCAGCATGTTCGGGATATTCTTGTGGCATACACAGATACGTGCTGCCGTCTGGCATTTTCCGGCATCCATCGCAGGGTAGTTCACCGAGTTCTTTATATTGCCGTTCTCGATGTAGTCCACTAACTGTTCGACTGCCATCACTGCACAGTTATCCTCCGACTCCGCGGTCGATGCGCCAAGATGCGGGAAGGCTATGACATTTTCCATATTTGCAATCTTTTTTGTCGGGAAATCTGTTACATATTTTGCTACCTTGCCGGTGGAGAGTGCCTCACCCATATCCTCCTCGTTTACCAGAAGGTCGCGAGAGAAATTGAGGATCACCACACCGTCCTTCATCATCGAGAGGGATGCCTTATTAAACATTCCCTTTGTATCATCAAGGAGCGGGACATGTACGGTGATATAGTCACACTCGGCAAATATCTCGGAATTTGATTTTACAATTTTTACATTGCGTGAGAGGTTTAATGCGTTTGCCACTGATAAAAACGGGTCACAGCCAATCACTTCCATGCCGAGATGGGTCGCAGCGTTTGCAATCAGTACGCCGATTGCCCCAAGACCAATTACGCCGAGTTTTTTGCCCCTTATTTCCGTCCCTGCAAATTTTGCTTTGGCTTTCTCCATTGTTTTGCTGATATTCTCATCGCCGCGGTTTTCGCTTACCCAGTCCATGCCGCCGCGGATATCGCGCGCTGCAAGGAGCATTCCTGCCAGCACTATTTCCTTGACACCGTTTGCGTTTGCGCCCGGGGTGTTAAATACCACAATCCCCGCGTCGGCACATTTATCGAGCGGGATGTTATTGACTCCCGCTCCTGCGCGCGCAACTGCCAACAGGCTTTTTGGAAGTTCAAGTTCATGCATTGCGGCGCTTCTTACAAGCACTGCATCTGCTTCATTTAAGTTGTCCGTCGTGCCGAATGTATCTGGCAGCAGGTTCATTCCGACCTTCGAGATCGGGTTTAAACAATTTACTTTGATCATCATGCTCTCCTATATTAGTTCCGCACATCCCCCTCCCGGCACCCTTCCTTCGCGGAAGGCTTTTCGTTCGCTTCGCTCCCGCAAATCCTTCCTGGTGCCCTACGGGGCATGTGCTGTTTTAGTTCCGCACATCCCCCTTAAAATTATGAGTTGTGGGTTTCGAATTCTTTCATGAATGCGACGAGTTTTTCCACGCCCTCGATCGGCATTGCATTGTAGATACTTGCGCGCATGCCGCCCACGGTGCGGTGCCCTTTAAGGTTCTCAAAGCCTGCTGCTTTCGCCTCTTTCACAAATTTCGCATCAAGTTCCTCATTCCCCGTCACAAAAGGCACATTCATAAGCGAGCGATCCTTCTTTGCCACCGTACCTTTAAAGAGCCCGCTGCCATCAAGAAAATCATAAAGAATCTTTGCCTTCTTCTCATTGTGCTCTTTTATCGCCTCAAGCCCCCCCTGTTTTTTCAGCCACCGGAAAACTTTTCCACAAATATAGATGCCATAGGCTGGCGGTGTATTGTACATCGAACCATTGTCCGCGTGAATTTTGTAGCGCATCATTGTCGGTGTGCCCGGCAATACATCCTCCGTTATCAGATCCTCACGGATAATGCAGATCACAACCCCGGCAGGTCCTATATTCTTCTGGACACCGCCATAAATCACCCCGTACTTTGTAACGTCAACCGGCTCGGAAAGAAAGCATGATGACACATCCGCAACCAGGGTCTTCCCCTTCGTATCAGGAAGATTCCAAAACTTCGTGCCATAGATGGTATTATTCTCACAAATATACACATAGTCCGCATCTTCCGGGATCGGAAGATCAGAGCAGTCCGGAATATAAGAGAATGTCTTGTCCGCAGAAGAGGCAACCGCGACAGCTTCCCCGTAAAGCGCCGCCTCCTGATAAGCTTTCTTCGCCCACTGTCCGGTAATAATATATGCAGCCTTCCTATTCTTCATCAGGTTCATCGGAATCATCGCAAATTGCAGGGAAGCCCCGCCCTGCAAAAACAGGACTTTGTAATTGTCCGGGATTTGCATAAGCTCCCTGAGATCCTTTTCCGCATCCGTAATAATCCCCTCATATGCCTTGGAGCGATGGCTCATCTCCATAACGGACATGCCGGTTCCCTTATAGTCGAGCATCTCCGCCGCTGCCTCCCTTAAAACCTCCTCCGGCAATACGGCCGGACCCGCAGAAAAATTGTAGACTCTGCCCATAATATGTAATCCTCCTTCATTTTCAAAGCGCCCTGCAAAACGAAACACCTCCCTGCGCGGTATCCCACTCCCCCGCGCAAGCCGCAATGCATCGTTCTGTTGCGTTGTCGCTTTAGCACGACAAATTACAAGAATTATAAAGCTTTTCTTCCCCGGTGTCAACCATATTTTTAAATTTCATCGCCCTTCTGCCACGCGCCTGCTCGCTTCCTGCCTGCCGCACAGATACTTTTCAATATTATTGATCGCGTCAATTTCATCCGCACCGCTTGTCGTCACAATAAGTTCCTCCCCTGTTGGCAGCGCAAGGCTCATCATACCCATAATGCTCTTTGCATTCACCTTCTTGTCACCGCACTCCACATACACACTGCTCTCGTACTGGCTTGCCACCTGCACCAAAAGCGCGATCGGTCTTGCCTCAAGCCCCTCCGGCAAACAAATCCTGATTTTTTTCGAAATCATACCTCTTCCTCCTTTTTTTCCTTCAAGCCCTCCGCAATACTGCCAAGCCGTTTTAGCCGGTGATTTACCCCGGACTTTCCGAGCGGGACGGGCAACATTTCTCCCAATTCTTTTAAGGATGCCTCCGGATACTCAATCCTCAAAACAGCAATCTCCCTCAAACCATCCTCAAGATTGTCAAACCCAAAATTATCCCGGATATATAAGATATCTCCGATCTGTTTTGCTGCCGCCTGAACTGTCTTATTGATATTCGCAGCCTCGCAGTTAACCTGCCTGTTCACACTGTTGCGCACCTCCTTCAAGATCCTGATATTTTCAAGTTCCATCAAAGCCAGATGCGCTTCCATAATATTGAGCAGGTCAACAATCTGCGCCCCCTCCTTCACATAGACCACAAAATATTTTTTGCGCTTCACTACCTTCGCGTCAATCATAAACGCGTGGATGACATCCCTTACCCAGACAGCCTTCCCCTCCTCATCAAAAACAATCTCAAGATGGTATGCTTTCTTTGGGTCGGAAATCGAACCCGCAGCCAGAAAAACACCGCGAAGAAAAGCGCGTTTACAGCAGGTATTCTGCACGACAATCGGGTTGATGGAATAATCCGTGTTCCCCGCACCGCTCCTTGTCAGCTTCAGCGCCCCCGCTACGCGGTCCGCCCCATCCTCCCTGTACAGGACAGCCGCAAAAGGACCCTTTTTAACTGCATTTTCCCCTTTATCCAACAATTTAACCTTTAATATATTAAATGTTTTTTGCAATAATGTAAAGTATTTTCTTGTAATACCTTCATTTTCCGTATAAATTTCCATATTTTGTATATTATTATTTTCCCAGGATACCCTGCCACAACAAAATGTAATTGCTGCAAGTTCCGCCAGCATACAATGCCTTGCTGTGGGATAGCGCTCAAGCAGCTCGTCCTTCACTTTCCCTGAAAACGACATTTTTTGCCTCCGTCCTTTATTAGCGCCCGACTCACAGTCTAAAAATGCAAGACTTACCGGGAAATATCGCGGTGGTCAGTCTTTATCCCGTACTCCGCTTTTTTCAGGCGCTTCCCAAGTTCATACGCCACTGTGACGGAGCGGTGCTTCCCTCCGGTACAGCCAACCGCCACAACAAGCTGGTTTTTTCCCTCCTCGATATAACCCGGAATCAAAAAAAGCAGAAGTTCCTCGAGCTTGTCTAAAAAGGCAGGTGCCATCGGGGATGAGAGTACATAATCCCGAACTTCCTGTTCCTGACCGGTCAGGTTCTTTAATTCCGGCACATAATAAGGGTTTTTTAAAAACCTCACATCAAAAACCAGGTCTGCATCCGCCGGTATCCCATGCTTAAACCCAAACGAAAGTATTGTAACAAAAAAATTATGGTATGTCCCGTTCTCAACAAAAATATGGTCAATCTGATTTTTCAGTTCCCTGATTAACAGATGGCTTGTATCAAGGATGCAGTCCGCCTTCGATTTCAAAAACGCCAGTCTTCTGCGCTCTTCCTCAATCCCCTTATCCACCCTGTCCGTGCCGGATAGCGGGTGCGTGCGACGCGTTTCCTTAAATCTCTTTACAAGCACCGGTGTCTCACATTCCAGAAAAAGGATTTCATAAGGGTATCCTTCTTTTTTAAGTTCCAAAAAAACCTGCTCCGCCCCCGCAAGTGCCTGCCCACTGCGGATATCCATGCCGAGCGCAATCTTTGTGATATTTTCACTCTCCCTCACAGTCAGCCTCGCAAATGTCGGAATCAGCGGGATCGGCAGATTATCCACACAGAAATATCCCGCATCCTCCAACATTTTGAGCACGGAACTTTTGCCCGCCCCCGACATACCTGTCACGACAACAAACCTCATTTTCCCTCTCATTCTACCGCTGCCCGCGGCCTTTAATCAAAACCCTTTTTGCAGGCTTAATCAAACTTCCCCAAAAAACGGATTTCCGGAGAAAGCCGCACTCCGTGCTTCTCCCAGACAAGAGCCTGCACTTTGGCGATCAGTGCCGCCACATCCGCGGCTGTCGCATCCTTATCATTCACCACAAAACCACAGTGTTTTTCGGCAACTTTCGCGCCGCCCACCCTGAGCCCTGAAAGTCCCGCTTCCATAATAAGCTTCCCCGCAAAATATCCATAGGGCCGCTTAAAAGTACTGCCCGCACTCGGAAATTCTAACGGCTGCTTTTGCCGGCGCAGGGCAGCCAATTCTTCAATCCGTTCACGTTCCGCGTGTATATCTCCATTTGGGAAACAAAAATCAGCAGAAAGCACGTAGAGTTCCCTCTCCTGTAAAATACTGGAACGGTAAGAAAATTTAAGTTCCTCTTTTTCCATGGCAACAATTTCCCCGCTGCCGGTAAGTACCTGCACACGCGAGATAAAATCCGCAATCTCACCGCCGTATGCCCCCGCATTCATATAGATGGCACCGCCGATACTGCCGGGGATTCCAGCCGCAAAGGCAAAACCTGCCCCGCCGCGCGCCGCCACCTCCTTCGCAAAAACCGAGAGAGCCACACCTGCGCCCACCCGCGCCGTAAGGGACTCCTCCCCTTCCTCAAAAGAAAGAACACCTGTCTGACAAAGTTTTATGACCGTTCCCCTGTAGCCCGCATCCGCCGCAAGCAGGTTGCTCCCGTTGCCAATCAAAAAATAAGGCATCCCCTCACTCTTGCAAAGTGCGATGATGTGGGGAAGCTCCTCCCCTGCCGCACAAACAAAATAGTCTGCCGGACCGCCAATCCGAAATGTCGTATGGCGGCCAAGCAGCTCATTTCTTTGTACCCTGTCTTCGTTTACAATCGCAACCAGTTTTTCATAAAAATCCTGCTCCACTGCATTTCCCGCCGTTTCTGTAAGATTTCTTTGCGCCCACCTGCAAAAAAGCGGGTAGGGCACATTCTTTATGCAACCTTTACACTATAACATAATTTTATGCAAATGACCATTATTTCATCCTAAGATTTTGATTTTTGTATATTGTGCTGTGTTTCCCCGGTTTTTTTTCTGTTATTCCGGCAGTTTCATGGAACTAAATCCCCGCAGCAAGCCACGCACTGCCGTAAATCCCCGCATCGTTTCCAAGTTCGGCAAGACAAAATCCCTTGCCCTGCAACGCGAAGAGAATGTTTTCATTATAGTGCCTGCGCACCGCATCAATCAGGATTTCCCCGGCGCGCGAAACACCGCCTCCTATCACAAAGACCTGCGGGTCAACCGTTGCCGCCACATGCGAGAGTGCCAGTGCAAGATAGCGCCCAAGCTCATCCACAAGTTCCAGTGCAACCAAATCTCCTTCTTTTGCACAGTCAAAAATAATTTTTGCACTCAGCTCCCCATATTCCCTAAGCTTTGTCGGGGCATCATCGTTTGCAAGTTTCTTCTTGGCCATGCGGACAATTCCGGTCGCCGATGCGTACTGCTCCAGATGCCCATGTCCTCCACACCCACAGGCATCCTCCTCCCCACTGTTTACAATCATATGACCGATCTCGCCGCCCGCACCGTTGCTGCCCGCAACCATCCTGCCGTTAAGTATCACACCGCCGCCCACACCCGTGCCAAGCGTCACCATGATCACATCCTCATAGCCCCTGCCGCCGCCTTTCCACATCTCCCCGAGCGCCGCCACATTCGCGTCATTCCCTGCCTTAACAGGAATGCCCGTCATCTCCTGCATAATCTTTGCTGCCGGGGTAATGTCCCAGCCAAGATTGGCGCATTTTAACACCGTGCCGTCCGCCCTGACCGGTCCCGGGATACCGAGTCCAATCCCGCATACTTCCTCTTTTTGAATGCCCCTCTCCGCACATTTTTCAAGAATGGCTGCCGCGACATCCGAAAGGATATGCGCTCCCTTCTCCTCCCGCCTTGTCACAATCTCCCACTTTTCAATCAACTCCCCATCCTTTGTAAAAAAACCGCATTTGATGGTGGTTCCGCCGATATCAATTCCAAAAATATACCTTCCCATTTTATTCTTCTTCCCCCTCACTGCTGTTTTTCATCAGGTTGCTTGTCACGCGCTTGTACAGTTCCTGCGCCGCGTTGTAGCCCATTTTTTTCTGGCGGAAATTGACCGCCGCCGTCTCGCAGATAATCGCTAAGTTGCGCCCAGGACGAATCGGGATATTGTGGCAGACCACCTTGTTGCCGAGAAATTCCGTATATTGTTCCTCAAGTCCCAATCTGTCGTACTCCTTCTCCTTATCCCACTCCTCAAGGTTAATCACCAGGTCGATGGACTGCGTATTTTTTACACTCTCCACACCAAAAAGTGTCTTTACATTGACAATGCCAATCCCCCTAAGCTCTATAAAGTGCCTAGTGATATCCGGTGCCGTACCCACCAGGGTATCGTCGCTCACCTTCTTGATCTCCACCACATCATCCGTCACAAGGCGATGCCCGCGTTTTAAGAGTTCAAGGGCAGCCTCGCTCTTGCCAATCCCGCTCTCACCCATTATCAGGATGCCTTCCCCATAGACATCGACAAGCACGCCGTGGATGGAGATGCGCGGCGCAAGTTCCACGCCAAGCCACCTTATCACCTCCGCCATAAACGAGGAAGTGGACTTTGCAGTGCGCAAAATCGGCACGCCGCACTCCACACCGATCTTACGGAATTCTTCCGAAACTTCAATATTGCGGCAGAACACAATGCACGGCATCTTAAAACTCATAAGCTTGCGCATAATGCCAATGCCATGGTCTTTATCCATTTTCTGAATAAACGCATTCTCCACATTCCCTATAATCTGAATGCGCTCCGAGTCAAAATAGTCGAAAAAACCTGTTAACTGCAAGGCAGGGCGGTTGATCTCCGCCTGGGAAATCTTGATGCCTGAAAGATCGATTTCCGGCGTGCAGTTCTCAAGTTCCATCTTCTCCACCAGCTTTTTTAAACTAACTGTATACATTGCCATATCCTCCATCTTTTGGATTTTTAGTCCCTCTTATTTCTCATTCTACCACAACCTCTGCCACTTGAAAAGGGGTTGGCACCGTTTTTGCACTTTTTCTTTTATTTCGTCCCAAATTATCCCTGATAAAACGGAACCATTTTTTGTAAAACGCATAAAATGAAAATGGGGATTTCCATTTTAACTTGATTTTTATTCCCCCTTATGTTAAGATACCCGTAACAGAAATGTCTTCCGGTTATTTTCGCATAATTTTCCCCCGCAGGATAAAAAACGCGCACCGGTTATTTTGCGGTTTTATGCATCGGGATATATCCGGATAAAATTAGCGCCATGTACCTGCACAGACAGGTTGACGAGGTGGGGAGTGTTCGAAAATTCGGCGGGGACTCCCCCGTGGTTCTGAACATGTTACGTGCCGACAAACCAGCGGGCAACCGCCACACAGAAACGGCACGCTCAGAAGCGGTATTCTTCTTTTTCCGGTGCATTTTAAGAAAATCGCAAAAAATAATACGGCTGGAAGATGGCCTGTTAAACCAGGTCTTATTCTCTTTGCCCAAAATATGACGGAGGATTTTTTTTATGTGCGGAATTATCGGATTTACCGGCTGCGGGCGCGCAAAAGACGTGCTGCTTTCAGGGCTTTCTGCCCTTGAGTACAGGGGCTATGACAGTGCGGGGATCTCCTGTTTTACGGGGGACGGAAAAATTACAACCATCAAATCAGTGGGAAAAGTTTCCAAATTAAAGACACAAGTCCCGGAGGAGTTTTCCTCCACCTGCGGCATCGGCCACACCCGCTGGGCAACACATGGCGGGGTTTCACAAGCGAATGCCCACCCACACTCCTGCGGCAGGGTGACACTGATCCACAACGGTATTATCGAAAACTATCTCTGCCTGCGCGACGAACTTTCTGCCACGGGGCGCACACCTGTTTCCGGCACCGACAGCGAGATCGCCGCAATGCTGATTGACAGCCTTTATACGGGCGATGCCCGCGCAGCAATCGCTGCCGCTGCGGCACGCCTAGAGGGGGCTTACGCTTTCTGCATCCTTTTTTCCGACCAGCCGGAAAAGATTTACTGTATCCGCAAGGGCAGCCCTCTGGTAGCCTGCCAGACCAAGATGGGCTCTATTATCGCCTCGGACATGGTTGCCCTCCTGCGCTACTCAAAAGACTATTTTGTATTGGAAGAAGACCTGATTGCCTGCCTGACACATGATGAGATTACGGTTACAACGCTCGATGGCAGAACCGTGGCACCTGATTACCTGACTGTGACCTGGGATGTTTCCTCGGCACAGAAAAATGGCTTTAACCACTATATGGAAAAGGAGATCCATGAGCAGCCCGACGCACTTTTGCGCACTATCACGCCGCGGCTTGTAAAATATGTGGAGAACGGGGAATCCTACATGCTGCCGGACTTTACGGCGGACGGCATACCGGATTCACTCTTCTTGGGGCTTTCCCGCATTGTTATCACCGCCTGCGGCACAGCGATGCACGCGGGAATGATGGGAAAAATTCTTTTTGAGGAGCTTCTTCATATCCCTGTCACGGTTGATATCGCCTCGGAATTCCGCTACCAGAACCCGATCCTCTCAGAGGACACACTGGTCATCACAGTTTCCCAGTCCGGTGAAACCGCCGACACTCTCGCCGCTCTCCGCCTTGCCACAGAAAGCGGTGCCAGGACACTCTCCATTGTCAATGTCAAGGGGTCTTCCATCGCCCGCGAAAGCGCGCATGTCTTTTACACGCACGCGGGTCCGGAAATCGCGGTTGCAAGCACCAAAGCCTACACCGCCCAGCTCGCCGCCTTTTACATGATTGCGTTCCGCGCCGCCTTCGCCGCACGCCGCCTTTCTATCGGGGAATGTGCAGAATATACCAAAGGACTTTCCTTAATGATCCCGGCTCTTACAAAAGTGCTTGAGCGCGGGGAGGAATTTGCGGCAATCAGCCGCCATCTAATCAAGGCAACCGATCTCTTCTTTATCGGGCGCGGCATGGACTATGCCCTTTCCTGTGAGGGTTCAATCAAATTAAAGGAAATTACCTACATCCATTCGGAGGCGTATGCTGCGGGTGAATTAAAGCATGGCACTCTCTCCCTAATCGCGCCGGATGTGCCTGTGATCGCGCTTGCAACACAGCACAATGTCCTTGCCAAAATGGTATCAAATATCAAGGAAGTGCGCGCGCGCGGCGCTTTCGTTATCCTTGTGGCTGCAAAGGATGCCGGCATTGAGCCGGAGTTGTATGATTTCTGCATCGAACTGCCGGAAACTTCAGACCGGTTTGCACCTTTTACTGCGGCGGCGGTATTGCAGCTTATCGCCTACCATACATCCTTCCTCCGCGGGCTTGATGTTGACCAGCCAAGACATCTCGCCAAATCAGTGACGGTTGAATAAGTGTGAAATGGATTATGAGCGCTACCCCTTGATAAAACCGGAAAGTTGCAGACTTTATCAACTAAAAAGAGAAGGGACTGACATTTTGTGTCAGTCCCTTCTCTTTTTTTTCCTAGTAGCTAACCAAAACTGCTGCGTTCGCTGATGCGAGTTCGAGGTTGGTTGTGCTGGTCTGGTTCACTGCTTTTTTGCGGATATAGATTGTGCTGCCCGCCGGGGCAGTCCTCTGGGAAATCGAAACAGTCTTTGCTGATACCACCGATTTCCAGGATGCTTTTGCCGCATTAAAAGGAATTCCCGGTTTTACTACCGTATATTCATAAGGGGTTGCCTTGCTCGCCTGCGGGAAGCTCAGGTAAAATTTTCCCTCCTTAACTTCGGAAGAATATTCTGCCGTGGTCGGTGCAGGGCGTTGAGCCGGAATCTCTAACACAAAGGTCTTAGAATGCGGCGACCGTGCGGTTGCCTTCTTGCGGAACCACAAAACCTTATCCTGCCCTGACCCGCCAAGTGCCCCCGGAGCAAGCAAATCAAGCGACATCGCCTTGCCCGCCTGTGTCCAGGTATTGCCGTTGTCAAGGGAATACTCCATCGAAGTGGTGGTATTTACCGTAAGTTTCGCCCCGTTTACTTTAAGTTTCGGCGCGTTCGCATACTTGGTAATACTAACCTTTATTTCCTTGCCAGGCCGCCTTCCCATATCAAGTTTACCGTCCTTTACGGCCGCGTTAATCCCCGAAATCCGCACGTAGATTGAAGCGCCCGAAACACGGAATTTCTCGAGTTCCTGGCAGAATGCGGAGCCCTTCGTCTTCGCTTCTTCCACGGAAACTTCCGACCACTGGTAGGAAGTGGTCTTGCGCCACTGAAATTTATCCACACCGCTCGGAAGACCGGTAAATACCAGCGTACCGCTTACCTTGTCAAATTTGACCTTGTACTTGCTCTCCTTCGCCGGTATTGTGACAGTCACAATCTCCTCGTTCTTGTCACCCTTTACATTGATCTCCCCGCTTGTAGTAGACTTGATCCAGGAAATATCAACAATATACTTCCCGTCAGACTGTTTTTGTGCTTCCCACCAGGTCTTTTTTGACTTATCACTGAAATAGACCGCCGTATTATCCTCGCCGTTTACCGTAAGCCAAAGATTTTCATAGTCGATGGCTTCCACCTTGACCGGCTTTTCCGTTGGTGTTGGTGTCGGTGTCGCGTCCGCTGCCAGGGAGCGCACACAGCGCCCCCCGACTGCAATCAAAAGCCCAAGGCACAAAACCAGCAAAAGCCGCTGTATTCTTTTTAATTCTTTCATGATTTATACCCTGCCTTTCAATTAATTTTTGTTGAGGGTCAGCCAGAAACTCGTACTTACAATACTGCCGTTGTCCAGTTCAAATACCACCGGCAGTGTCAGGCTTGTTTTATCTGCCGGCAACTGTAATGCCTTCAGATCCAGGTTGCTTAACGTAATTGGAATTTCCTTGCCACCGCCAAGAATAGCAGTCATGAACACCGTGCCATTCCAGCTCATCTTGCTGACTGCAACCCCGTCCTTTGAAAAGGTTAACTTAATCTGGATTGTCGGCTCAGGCTCTTTTTCATCCGAACCAGAATTTCCAAGTCCGTCCAGACCAACACCCTCATAGATAACAATCCTGTTATTCTCGCTTGTCACCGCAGCGTCCTCGAACAGCTTCACACTCACCCCGGAAGTAACCTTCTGTCCGTTATCCATCTCAATAACAATCGGATATGATGTATTAAGTTTTGTGTCCGGCTTAAAGAACGCCGCATCAAAAGCTTTCTCCTCAACCGTCACCACATAATTCCCGCTGCCATCCGTCCTTTCCGACCACATTGTACCCTTTGCCAGTTCATCACCCCGGAAAGTAATCTTGCTGATCCTGGTCTTTTGGCGCTTTTCTGGATCTGTTTCATCCTTCTTTATGCTAAGACCCGGCACAATCGTAAATTCATACTTGCCCGTCTGGTATGTCGTCTTCCTATGTGTCACTGAAAAAGAAGCCGCTGTCTTAACAGATGCCCCGCTAAGCACGGTAAGCGTAACCTTGCCTTCGATCTTCTCCCCATTTTTAAGGGTGATAATAACCGGCTGCGCCTTATCGCGGGTTTTCACTGCCTCCTCGTAAGCTGTGGTATCCGTAATCGATACGTTAATAACATCCGTTCCGGTCTTGGTCGTTGTAAATGCCAGTTCCTTTGAGCCGCAGGTGATTTTTGAAACATCCGTATCATAGCTTGATACCGTAATCTTAAAATCCAGATGCTCAGGATTCCTTCCCTCCATCTTGGTCAGGGATACTTTGCCATCCACCACCGTCACATCATCAACCTGATCCGCATCCCC
Source organism: uncultured Lachnospiraceae bacterium (assembly GCA_910577675.1). Taxonomy (GTDB): domain Bacteria; phylum Bacillota; class Clostridia; order Lachnospirales; family Lachnospiraceae; genus RGIG4057. The sequence continues at coordinate 50,178 of CAJTOR010000013.1, read as the reverse complement.
ACTAGGATCGCCAGGTGCAACCGCACTTTCCGCCGGATACTCTTCCACGGTATAAGTCCACGCCTCCGACTCCGGCTGGTAAACCGTCTTGCTCTCAAGACGGCCTGCCTTGCGCACATAGACGGTGGAGCCCTGCGGTGCCTTCTCCTTGGTAATCAGAACAGTTTCCGATGTGATGGAAGTCCACTTTGCATCCTCCTCCAAAGTTTCATCCGCCGCCACAATCGTATATTCATATGGATTCTTGCTCGACGGCTTTTCTCTGGTTACCTCATCATCCTTTTTCCTCTCCGGAATTTTAAGCTCAAGTGTCGCGGAGTTCTTAAACGAATGTTCAATATCGCTATCCGCCTCCTCCTGCGCCTTCACTGTAATCACCGCATTGGCGGACGGAAGTTTCTTCTCAGTTGCCGCCACGCGCACATAGACGCGCGTATCCCTTGCAAAACTGCTGTAATCGGCAAATGCTGTTGTTGCGATCTGTCCAAGGTCAAGGGTCTTGCCCTCAACTTTTACCCATTCGTCGTCACCCTCAACCTGGTATTCCTGCTTGTCATTGACAGTTAACACACCCGCCGTCTTCATCGTAAGCGACGGTGCTGCCGCCTGCTTTGTAAGGCTGACCTTAACTTCCTTTGACGGGCGCGCGCCGGCGTTCGAAGCTGTGCCTTTTTCCTGTTGTGTGCGAAGGTAAAGGGACGCACCCTTTGCATAAAGTCTTTGCATCTGCTCAACCGTCGTATCATCCACCGGCTGCCAGGTGGTGGAATCCGCCTTGCGCCAGTACAGCGGACGATTCTCCGAACCCTCCGCCTCAAAGCTCTCGTCAATACAATTATACTTTACTTTCAGGTACTTGTTCTGTACCGGCAGTGTTACCGAAAGAACCTCGTCCGACTTATCGCCCTTTAATGTCAGCACATAGTCCTTCGTCTTCTTGACCCAGGAGATATCAAGCACGTACTCGTTATTCACGAACGTGCCAAGCGCACACTCCCAGTTCTTCATCTTCGAATCCGAGTAGTACAGATACGAATCGGAAGAAGACGTACTAACCGTCAATGTTTCCGCCTCATAGTCGATCTCCACAACCGAGAGCTTGCCCGCCGCCTGCGTCCGCATAAACGGTGCCGCAATCATCGCCGCCGCAAGCAGAAGCAAAAAGGCCAACACTTTTCCCTGTTTTCTTTGCATCCTGTTCCTCCATTCTGACCTGCGGCACAGCCCGTACATCCTGCGTCTGACGGCAGGGGCTCCTGCCTGCCATACAACAGCATATAATGCCGCATAATCCGCATCGTCTGATTTGTTTGTCACATCCTTAATTTTTATATCGGCATAACCCCTTGAAATCTTTAGTTAATTCTCTCCTGTCCGCAAAAATTCTCTGCATTACTCCCCTTTTTTCCAGGGCGAATCAATATACTGTCCGGCATTTGGCATTTTGGTCGGTATCGCGATGGTAGGGGTCGGGCTTGGGGTTGGGGTCGGACGGTGTTCATAGGCATAGTCAGCGTCCTCCTCCGTCATCAGCGCCCCTGCGGTATAATTGACCGCCGCATTCCACAAAAGCCAGCCCGTATGCCCGCTGTCGTAAGTTGCCTCGATCTCCTCCCTCACCTGTTTCGGACCATACTTAATATAGTGGCGCAGGTAGGATGCCGTAAAATCCTGCAGCCACGGGCGCACTTCTGCGCGTTTCCGGTATTCCGGAATTCCGGAGAGCACTTTATTCGAATCCTCAAGCGCAGCGTAGATCATTTTGTACGGCTCCGTATCCGGATGCGCTATCCCATAATAACCGTCAGAATAATGCGACGGATAAATCATCGGACAAATATAATCCAGGTACAGTGCTAACTCCTGGTAATCCTGCCCGACAATCCTCTGATCCACGGCACTTCGGATTACCGCGCCGAACAAATCGGCAGAAACATAGATTCCCATGGGCTTAATTTTCTCACACATATATTTAACCGCCGCGGAAATAGCCTCAATCTTTGTCATTTCCCCGTCCCCATATACCAGCTCGGAAATCTTTCCCTCCGTAGGGAAGCGGATATAGTCAAAATTAATCTCGTCAAAACCGGTATCCGCGATATTCTGCGCGATCTCAACATAATAGTCTAACACTTCCTGCTCGGTTGGGTTCAGCCATCCAAGCCCCTTGTAATCCTTGTATACGCTCCCATCGCTAAGATGCAGCCCAAGCTTTGGCTCGGTGCGCACCAGCAGCGGATCTTTGAATGTGACAACGCGGGCAATCAGATAGACACCATGTTCTTTCATTGTGCTGACAAAATTCTCGATATCCGGGATAAAAGAACGCGCTGTACCAAAACGGTCAATCAGTTCTCCAGACATCTCATAGGTGATGCGCCCATCATCATCCTTTATATCAATAACAATTGTATTCAGTTCCGTCTCGTCAATCAGATTTAAGATATAGTCAAGCTTGTTCCTAATCGCATCCGAAGTTACATAGATCCCCTTGGAGCGGGTTTTTGTCCTGGTATCCACAAAGTCCTCCATCCAGAGTTCCTCCGTCGGGATAACCACCTCCACCTCGTCCTCCTTCGTTGGCACCACCCACATGCCAAACGGTCCTGCCTCCTTTTGTTCCTCCGTCCCATCTTCCTTTCCGGTAACAACCGGCTCCTCTGTTGGAGTGGCAACCGGGGTCGGCTCCTCGGATGATAATTTTTCCTGCGGCTCATTCATGCGCTCTTTCAACGTTAAAAAGACAAAGACACCCACCGCAACCGCCGCCAGAAAAATCAAAAGCATCAGGACTGTTTCCCTGCCCCGTATCTTCCTTCTTCGGCGGCTATCCTTTGTAAAATCCAACCCGCCTTTTCTCCTGCCCATCACACACCTCACTTCTTGCGCCATACGGCAAAACCGGCTATCAGGGCTTGCCCTGCCGCCGGTTCATCCTCCCGCTTTTCTAAGCGTTTGCTGTTTTTTTCTTTTTATACACTGCGCGAATACATTCACTGCTTGAATACATTCATTACTTAAATATCATCTTTTTACCTTTACTCAGGCTTTTCCGCAGCAGAACTTATACTTTTTTCCGCTCCCGCAAGGGCATGGCTCATTCCTCCCGATCTTTCTGCCCTTTACGACCGTGCCGGACTTCTTCTGCTCAAGGAACAATTCTTTTCTGCGCTCTTTTGTAAGCAGCGAGTCCCATGCAGGCAGATTATAAAGCCAGTCCGCTTCCGCCTTCACCATCTCCTTATAGAGGATTTCCTTATTATATCCCAGATTAACCTGTGTTTCCTCGGTCATCTCCTCAATCGGGTTCGGCTTTACAAGGCTGTCGTTGATGCCGTCCAGGAATCCGGTTATAATCCTGATGGATGTCCCATATTTTTCTGCTAGCTCCTTTACCGTGCCGGTAACCACCTCGCCCGGTGCCGCAAGAAGCTTTTCATAAATCCCCTTCTCGACAGCAAAATACTTGCCCCAGTAGAGCTGGCCTTCCTTCTTGTTCATATCCTGCGAGTATGCTTCCTCTCTCCATTCCTGCAATAAACTCATAACAATCCCCCGTTTCTTTTCCTTTCATTTTATAATTTGTTTTGAATAATCCCCGGAATTCGGGTTATACTTCTACTATCCACTTCAGAGTGGTGCCGGTTCCGGAATCCCCCCTCCGGTTCCGGCGAATACAAAAGATAAGGGAAAAATACTTATCCTCCCCTTTTTGGGAACTGCCACATATTGTGGCAGTTCTTTTTTACATGCGGAATCCGCTCATCGCCTTCTTCCGCTCAAAAAACTCATCCACCGACCGGATAATCTCCGCGGGCGGCATGGTCTTTAACAGATATCCTTCCGGCTTTAATGCCATCACCTCAAGCACGCTTTCCTTATCCCCCCTGCTTGTCAAAAAAATAACCGGGATATCGGCAAACTCCGTTTCCGTGCGTATCATCTCAAGAACCTGCCTGCCGTCGCAGACCGGCATCTCATAGTCTAAGAGCACAAGGTCGGGTCTATTTAAGGTCAGATACTTGATCGCCATCATACCGGAATTGGCAAGGATCACCTGGTAATGGTCTTCCAGCCATCCCTTAACATTCCTCAGCATCGCCCCCGAATCATCCACCACCAGGATTTTCTTTTTATTGTGCTTGCCGTATTTTGTAACATAATTGTCAATCTCCGTGCAAACCAAAGCCACATTGATCGGTCTTTTAAATTCGATCGGCACCATATGTTTCGGGATCAGCTTCTCCACCGCCTGGATCTCGTCCATATCCCCCATAATAAATATTACAGTGTCATCCTCGACCGCCTTATCCTTAATGTAGTTCAGCGCCTGCTGCTGTCCTGACAGCTCCCCGTCCGCATAAACTAGCATTGCGCCAATCGGCTCCTCAATGCGGCGCACCGCCTCCATATCCGCTTTTACTATCATGACCTTGTAGGAAAGTTCCTCGAACTTTTCCTTTAAGGACATAATAATATAGCTCTGTGTCTCTGCAATAATCAATATATTATGCATAATTACCCTCACTCTGCTTACCGCAGGAATCTGTATTTCCACGCTATTATATCAGATTTCTTTTCCATTGTCCAGACCTTTCAGGCATCCGCATTCTTATCCTGCTCCCCCTCGTCCAAAGCACCCTTTTTTGCCCTGTTATACTCGTGCAGCGTCGTATCCCCCTCCTGCCTCTTTGACATCATGGCAAAAAGCCTGGTCAGGATATGCAGAAAAATCGGCACAAAGACCGTGCAGAGCACACAGCCCAAAAACATACGGCTCGAGTACGGCTTTGCCGTAAATGCGGCAATCAGTGTTGCCAGATACATAAAAAGCAGCAGTGCCACACATACAAGCGCCGCCACTCTGACTCCTTTATTCCTTTTATTCATCGTTTCCTCCGGTTTGCCGCTTACCGCAGCTTATTCCATATTTTTACCTATTTTCCTAAAATATTCCTTTATATTTCTCTCATATCCATTATCCGACGGCAGATAAAACCTTCTGTCCTTATACTCATCCGGCAGATACTGCTGATCCACATAATGATTTTCATATTCGTGCGCGTATTTGTATCCGATCCCCCGAGAAAGCCTTACGGCACCCGGATAATGGGAATCCTGCAGGTGGGGCGGAACCGGCGGGGTGCGATCCTGCTGTACCAGCTGCATTGCGGCATCGACCGCCATAATTGCCGAATTACTCTTTGGCGCACATGCAACATAAGCCGCCGCCTGTGCAAGCACAATGCGCCCCTCCGGCATTCCAAGCCTCTCCACTGCCTGCGCCGCCGCACTCGCCACCACAAGGGCATTCGGGTCGGCATTGGAAACATCCTCCGCAGCACAGATCATAATACGCCTGGCGATAAATGCCACTTCCTCCCCGGCACAGAGCATCCTTGCCAGGTAATAGATTGCCGCGTCCGGGTCGGAGCCCCGCATACTCTTGATAAAAGCCGAAATTGTATCATAGTGGTTATCGCCCTTCTTATCATATTTCAATGTCCTCTTCTGGATGCATTCCGCCGCTACAGAAAGCGTTATATGGATTTTCCCGTCCGCATCCCGCCCCGTCGTAAGCACCCCCAATTCCAGCGCGTTAAGTGCCGCGCGGGCATCCCCGTTTGCCGCGTCCGCAAGAAATTCTGCGGCATCCCTATCAAGCAGTGCGCCAAATGCCCCCATACCGCGCTCCCCATCCTGCGCCGCGCGAATAAGAAGAAGTGTGATATCCTCCGGTGTCAGGGCTTTTAACTCAAATACCGAAGAGCGGGAAAGCAGCGCGCCATTCACCTCAAAATACGGATTCTCCGTTGTCGCGCCGATTAACACAATCGTGCCGTCCTCGACAAACGGAAGCAGATAATCCTGCTGCCCCTTGTTAAACCGGTGTATCTCATCCACAAACAATATTGTTTTCTTACCGTACATGCCAAGACTGTCCTTCGCCTGCTGCACCGCCCCCTCCATATCCTTTTTTCCGGCGGTGGTCGCGTTAATCTGCAAAAATTCCGCACTTGTGGTGTTTGCAATCACCTTTGCAAGCGTGGTTTTTCCCGTACCCGGCGGACCGTAAAAAATCACGGAGCCAAGCTTGTCCGCCTTGATCGCGCGGTAAAGCAGCTTATCCTTTCCGATAATATGCTGCTGCCCGACCACCTCCTCGAGCGTGCGCGGGCGCATCCTAGAAGCAAGCGGTGCCCCATCCTCCTGTTCCTTCTCCCTCATATAGTCAAACAAATCCATAACGACCTCTTTTCTTCCCCTCATTCCCCCTTGCAGGATACCACTCCCCATGATATGATATAAAAAAAGGAGGTGATTTTATGCTGCCGGAAGACCCGGTAATGCTCCTTAGCGTTATCAACTTAAAACTCCGCGATTTCTACCCGTCCTTTGAAGCGCTCTGTGAAGACCTTGATGTGGACGCGGATGAAATCACAAAAAAGCTTGCCGCGCTCGACTACCATTATGATGCCGCGCAAAACCGCTTTTTATAACCCCGGGATAACTGCCTCCTGCTTTTTCTTCTTCCTTATTATAATAAATCTGAGCAGGCTCAAAAATAAAATCCCAATCACCGCGCCCGCTGTATCAACCAGCACATCCCTTACTTCCCCGCTGCGCCCCGGCACAAAAAGCTGGTGGAATTCATCCGTTGCCGCATAGCAGGCAGAAATAAGCACCGCGAGGATACAGCGGCGGCGGTAAGTCATCGGGAAAGACGAAAGCCAGAATAAGGCTAACATCGCAAGTACTGCAAACTCTGCCATATGTGCTGACTTGCGCACCAGAAAGGAGAGTAGCTCCCTTACCTTTTCGGGATCTTTCGCCACGCCGCCAATCAGATGCTCGTCCATCAGCACATCCACAATAACATTGCTGCTCCTTGAGGATTCCACCGCGGTCTTTGCCGAAAAAGAAAAGATCACGCCCATAAGCAAAAGCATCGGCAGCGCTGACCAGATTTTTCTCCCTTTTAGTAATTTTCTTTTCATCGCTTTGCACCTTCACTTGCATATATTCCATAGATTTGGTATAATTAATTTTTGAAATACCTTTATAGTAACGAAAATCCGACATTTTGTCAAGGGATTGTAAAATTATTCCAATCGCAAAATCTCTGTTAATTACTGTTAAAACCGGAAAGGAACCCTGTTATGTCCACTGAAACCTACCGCATTATAAAAGCTGGCGGCAGCGGTGAAATCACCGAAAAAAAATCGCGCTTTATCGCCACCCTCTGCCCGGTGTCCTCCGAGGAGGAGGCACTCGCATTTATCGGTCAGCTAAAGAAAAAATACTGGGATGCCAAGCACAACTGCTATGCCTATGTAATAGGTCCTGACAACGCACTCTCCCGCTGCAGCGACGACGGGGAACCGTCAAAGACCGCTGGAAAACCGATGCTCGACATATTAGTTTCCGAAGGTATCCACGACGTGGCCGTGGTTGTAACCCGCTATTTTGGCGGGGTGCTGCTCGGCACAGGAGGACTTGTGAGAGCCTACCAGGCGGCAGTCAAAGCGGGGCTTTCAGCCTGCACGCTCGCCACAAGGCATTTCGGCAAAAAACTTGTGGTCACCACGGACTACAGCGGAATCGGCAAACTCCAGTATATCGCCGCTACAGAAAATATTTCGCTTCTCTCCACGGAATATACTGACGCAGTCACGGTTACACTCTTTGTAAGCCCTGTGCAGGAAAGTATTTTTATAAAAAAATTCACCCAAGCAACTAATGGGCGGGCAGGAATTGCCGTGGCAGAGGAAGGTTTTTTCGAACTCCCCGACGACTAAACCCAAAAATGTCAGAAAATCGTTATAACTCTTTATTTGCCAAATAAAAAAAACTGTGTTATACTTACGGACAAGACCGCGCAAAGCCTTGCGACCGCACAAAGCTTTGCGCGGGGACATTTTCTATACGGGGCATTCCTTATTTTAGGCTTTATTCCCCGGCATGCAGGAAAGAGGTGTATTTATGGATTTCAGCAAGAAAGGCATTATAAAAAGGCAGCACCAGATCAAGTCCTGGTCAAGGCGGCTGGTATCTAAATCGAGGGTATTTACCTTCCGCTTTGCACTGCTCGCCTTTATCGCGCTCGGCATTTTCGTGTGTGTCACGATCTTTGGGGCAGCAAAGGCAATGATCGACGATGCGCCGGCGCTCTCCCAGATCAATATTGACCCCGAAAAATTTACAACGCATATTTATTACAGCGACGGTTCCGTATCAGGAACAGTTGTCGGTGTGGAATCAAACCGCATCCTCGTCACTTCCGAACAGATTCCCAAGGTGGTGAAAGACTGCTTTGTGGCAATCGAGGATAAGCGATTCTACGAACATGACGGCATCGACCTTCCGGGTATCGCGCGCGCGGGATATTCCGGTATCAAATCGTTCCTGGACAAGAGCGGCGGGCTTCTTGACTACGGAGCGAGCACCATCACCCAGCAGCTCTTAAAGATCCGCGTCTTCAACTACGGGAACGAGAATAATGCCATTGACAAGATTACCAGGAAAGTCCAGGAACAGTATCTTGCCATCCAGCTTGAAGATGCCTACACAAAAGACGAGATATTAGTTGCCTACATGAACAATATCAACCTGGGCAACCGCTCGTTCGGCGTACAGATGGCAGCGCTCAATTATTTCGGCAAGAATGTGTGGGAATTAACACTCTCGGAGGCTGCCGTAATCGCCTCGATCGCCCTTTCGCCCGTCCGACAAAACCCGATCAATTTCCCGGAGGCAAATGCCAAGCGCCGTCAGAGCTGCCTTGATACCATGCTCGAGCTGGGATTTTGCTCGCAGGCTGAATATGATGAGGCGGTCAACGATGAAGTTTACGCCCGCATCAAGAATTATGCCTATGAAAACAGCGAGGAAGTTTACTATTCCTATTTTAACGACGCGGTTATACGCCAGGTACTGAACGACCTGATCGCCGCAGGCTACTCTGCCGAAAAGGCGGAAGATATGCTCTACAGCGGAGGTCTTGATATTTTCACGACCCAGGACAAGGATATCCAGGCGGTTGTGGATTCCGTATACTGCAATGAGGAGAATTTCCCGGCTCTCGGCAATGAAACTGGTTCATTCTATGAGCTTACCCAGGACTATGCGGTTTCCATTTTAAAGGCGGATGAAACAAAGGAGCATTACCAGTTAAGCCATGTATTAAACTACTATGCGGACTACAATGACTCGGATTTAAAATTTTATCATGAATATTACCGTTCAAACCACAAAGGGATCAGCCGCTACACAACCGACCCCGACCTGCTCAACCAGATGATCGACGAGTTTATCGAATCCGTTATGGAGGAGGGGGATTCGATTCTGGCGGAACGCCCTCGCATCTATACCTTACAGCCACAGTCCTCCTTTGTTGTGATCGACCAGAAAACCGGGCATGTGATGGCTGTTTACGGCGGGCGCGGCGAAAAGACCGGCAGTCTTACCCTGAACCGCGCGACCACCACTCTGCGCCAGGTTGGCTCGACCTTTAAGGTACTCGCTTCCTTCCTCCCTGCGCTCGACACTGCGGGGATGACACTCGCATCAGTGGCGGATGACTCGGAATATCATTATCCGGGTACTAACACCAAGGTTACAAACTGGAACGGGGATGTTTATGAAGGTCTTACCCCTATCCGGCGCGCAATCTACCGCTCGATGAATATTGTTGCCTGCCGTGTGATGGAGCAGGTTACCCCACAGGTTTCGTTTGACTACCTGAAAAAACTTGGGTTTTCCACGCTGGTGGAATCCCAGACAAACAGCGAGGGCAAAGTTTTCAGCGATATCGGTATCCCGCTTGCACTGGGCGGCCTTACAAACGGTGTTACAAACCTGGAACTTACGGCGGCTTATGCAACCATCGCAAACAACGGTATCTACAACCGCCCCGTACTTTACACAAAGGTGCTTGACCACAATGGCAAGGTGCTCCTGTCCAATGATTCCGCATCCACACAGGTAATCAAAACTTCAACCGCTTACCTTCTAACCAACGCGATGCAGGACACGACCTCGATCGGAACCGGTACAAACCTCGCATTTAAGCAGGCGGAGGTCAACGATTATATCACCGCCTACGCAAAGCGCAAATTCGGTATTGTATCAGATGAGGATGCCGCATCAAACGAGGAGTACAAAAACTATGTAAGCGACCTTAAAAGCAAGGTTTCCGGCATGCCGATCGCCGGAAAAACCGGTTCCTCACACTATACCGACCTCTGGTTTGTCGGCTATTCCCCGTACTATACAGCGGCGGTCTGGACTGGTTTTGACAACAATGTAAAGCAGATTAATCGAAATTACCACCAGCATATGTGGCGCAAGATTATGGAGCAGATCCATGTAGTCAAGGAGAAGGAAGCGGTCAATTTTACGATGCCGGATTCCATCCTCTCGGCAACCATCTGCACCAAATGCGGCAACCTTGCTGTCACGGGGCTCTGCGACCAGGTGGACTGTGTAAAGACGGAGATTTTTGCAAAGGGCACCGTGCCAAATGTAAAATGTACCTGCCATGTCAAAGCTTCGGTATGTACTGTTTCCGACCAGATGGCAAGTGTGTACTGCCCTGTTGAAACAACCACGGAGAAGGTATATCTGATTAAGGAGGAAACTTCCCCGACCTATGATACACCAAACCTTCTGCCTGCCGGTGAGGACGCTGTCACCTGTACGATCCACACTGCAGAAAGCATCATTCCGCCGGAGGACACCACGGAGGACACGGAGAACCCGGACCAGGGCGATGAAACAAACCCACCGTCCCCGGATGATACCGATACCCCTGATAACACGGATGTGCCGGATGTCCCGACTCCTCCGAATAACCCGGACGAACCGGATACAGGAACTTCTGACGAAACGGATGATCCGGATGTTGATTAGGGCATCCAGTTCTCTTTAACAACGGATTAACTAAAATAATTGGGTATAAAAAAAGCCGCGTTTTGTGCGCGGCTTTTTTATTTTACGGTAACTTGGGCTTTGACTTAAAGACCAGCGCTCCAAGATACCCTAACAGCAGGGCTCCGGAAATACCGATTGCGGTTTCTGACAGCCCCCCCTTAAACAATCCGAGGAAACCATCTTTATCAACCGCCTCCTTCACACCCGAAAACAGCATATTGCCAAAGCCTGCAAGTGGTACGGTAGCCCCGGCTCCCGCCCACTCAGAAAACGGTTTGTAGATTCCCACCGCACCTAAAAGTGCGCCAAGGCAAACCAAAATAACCATGATCCTGCCCGGCAAAAGCTTGGTCATATCCATCAGAACCTGCACGAGCGCACATATTGCCCCGCCCACCAAAAATGCAATCAGATAATCCATCTTCCACTTCACCTCTCTTTTTCCAAAAAGTAATTTCTATAATTTCCTATTATTTTCCACAATATTCCAGAACCACTGCATGCGCAATACCCGGCACACTGTTGCCCTCATTGAAACTGACCGTGGAAAGCAGCGCCCCAGTCGGCACAAAAAGAATACGCTTAAATACGCCCTCCGAAATTTTTTTCAAAAGATACCCCGTCAGCGTGATAGCGGAACAGCCGCAGCCGCTTCCGCCCGCATCCGTCTTCTGGCGCTTCGCATCAAAAATTTCAATTCCACAGTCCATATGCTGTTTTGTAATATCAAACCCTTTTTCCATCAAGAGAGCTAAGAGTATCTCCTTTCCCACCACGCCGAGATCACCTGTTACAATCCTATCATAATGTTCCGGTTTAAGCCCGAAGTCTTTGAGATGGCGGTAGATGGTATCACAAGCTGCCGGAGCCATGCAGGCTCCCATATTCATGGAATCCTTCACGCCGTAATCAATCACGCGCCCCATGGTTGCCCCCAGAAGGCGCACATTATATTTCCCCGGCTGTCTTGACAGTATTACCGCCCCGCTCCCCGTCACCGTCCAGGTTGCCGCCATCGGTCTCTGGTTTCCGTAGGCAAGCGGGAAACGGAACTGTTTTTCCGCCCCTGCAAAATGGCTTGATGTGATTGTCAGCACATGATCCGCATAGCCGCCGTCCACAAGCACCGCCCCCGCCAAGAGTGACTCGCCCATGGTGGAACATGCGCCGTAAAGACCAAGCAGGGGAATGGCAAGTTTTTCAACGCCAAATGTTGTTGCAATTAGCTGCCCGAGCAGATCCCCGCCCGCCATATACCGGATTTTATCTGCTTTAAGCCCCGCGTCCGCAATCGCATGTTCCGCCGCTTTAAGCTGCATATTGCTCTCCGCTTCCTCCCAAGTCTTTCCGTCAAACATATCGTCCTGCCCGACAATATCAAAATATTCCCCGAGCGGTCCCTCACTTTCAAGCTTCCCGGCAACGCTCGCCATACCGCCCACATAAACTCCTGACCCAAAGGAAAAACTCTGTTTTCCGGGCGCTTTTGCATCCTCCCGTTCCATAGCATCCACTCCTTTCCATATCCGTCTGCTGCCCAAATCACCCCACAGCCGCCACTATTACTATATTTCTGCAAAACCAGGAAAACAAAGACCCTTAAGCGCCTGCGTTTTCCTCCAATAAGGTTAAAATCCCCATTTTTTCGCAGTTTATACGGACTGCCTCTTGCTGTTCAAAAAAGAACTCTGTACTTTTTTAATTATTTCTGTTAAAATGGAAAAAGATTTCCGGGTAGTATAACCACACCCGAGAACCCAAAAAGGAGAAAGACCATGATCCGATCCCTGATCCGCCTAATCAACTCGTTTTCAAAAAAATTAAATGCCGACAATGTAAGCGCCTTTTCCGCCCAGGCGGCATTTTTCCTGATTATATCTTTTTTCCCGTTTTTTATGTTTTTGCTGACCCTGCTCAATTACCTGCCGTTCTCAAAACCGGAACTGCTCTCCGCCATAGAATCCGTATTCCCGCAGACCGTCGCAGTCTATCTCTCCGATATCCTCGATGAGCTGCTTGAAAAATCAAACGGGACCGTGCTCTCCCTCACCGCAATCGCCACTCTCTGGACTTCCTCAAAGGGGTTTTATGCCGTTGTGCGCGGGCTCGATTCCATCTACCACTCCACCGGCAAACGCAACTATTTTTTGTCCCGCCTGCTCTCAGCGCTCTACACACTGCTTTTTGCCGTGCTTATCATCGCCGTCCTCTTTATTTTCGTTTTCGGCAACCAGATATATTTGTGGAGCTTGCGGCATGTTCCGATTCTCTCGGAGATGGCACTGCTTATTATCAGTGTGCGCACTCTTGTCGGCTTCTGCCTGATGATTTTATTTTTTACACTCGTCTTTATCACGATGCCGAACCGCAAATCCTCCTTTTTTGCCGAGCTGCCCGGAGCCATCCTAGCCTCGGCGGGCTGGATTGGCTTTTCCTATCTTTTTTCGTTCTACATTGACAATTTCAGCAATTATTCCGCGACATACGGCAGCCTGACAGCAGTTGTTTTGTGCATGCTCTGGTTCTATTCCTGCATGTATATAATGTTTATCGGAGCGGAACTAAACCAGGTCTTTTCCAACCCCGTAATCCACGAAGCATTCCACAAAATGCGCGAATCACGCAGGGCGCGCAAAAAAAGGGAATCCAAACCGGATTCCCCAAATGCATAGATTTTACATATTTTTCCAATCCCGATAACAATCTTATATAGACATTATCGGGATTGTTTTTATGCACAGCCCCACGGTACATGGGGCGCACGGCAAGTAGAAAAGTCTTCCCCTTTATTGCTAATACAGAAAAATCAATTCCGTTCCCGCATAATAATGCTCAATAATCTCCTCGTAATTCCTGCCTGTCTCAGCCATCTTCTTAACACCATTCTGGCTCATGCCCGTCCCGTGCCCATATCCACCGCCAAAAAGCTTTACGGCGCTTAGTTTGCCATCCTTTTTTACCTCGTCAATTACGACGAACGCGCTCGGAAGCAGGGACATATTTTTGACCTCGCTGCCATCCTTGCGTTTAAGGGCGCTCTCCTTTGGGGCAAAGGCAGTGCGGATCGCTGTCTGGTAAACAATCGGGACAGTTTCCTTCCCGCCATCCCCCTTCTTCCCCGTAACCGATACTTCAAGCGCAATCCCGCTCTTGGCGCGCTTTGATACCGCAACCGTATCAACCGTATCAAGCCCCGTCGCCTTCTTTAACTGTGCAGAAAGCTGCTCATACGGAATTGTGACGCTCCAGCGATACCAGGAAAAATCACTGTCATATGTTTTTATATTGTCGGACAATATAAATTCGCGGAAACTTTCCTCGGAAGAAAAATCCATCTCTTCCCCATCCTCATTTTGCAGGCAGCCGGTCAGGTAGGAAAGGGGTGTGGCTCCCTCCCAGACTTCATGGTAACTTGCCGTATGGCCGCAGGAAGTGGAAAAATAATATGCCGTGATAACCGAACCGCCCTGCGCTGCCACCAGACCGTAAGTTTCCTTGACTGCCAGGATGGAAGCCTCATCCTCCGAAACATTATTGTAAACCTGGCAGCTCACGCTGTCATCCACATGCGCGCCGTAGGAGCGGAATCGGCTCGCCATCAACTGGTTATATGCGTAGCTGCGCGCGCATACCGCCTGCACTTTAAGCGCCTCATCCCCGTAGGAAGTCGGCATCTCGCTTGGAATCACCGCATACAGATATTCCTCCATAGAGAGTTCATTTACAACAATCAGACCATCCGCCGCCGCCACGATCTCCATACTCCCACGATAAGCGGGCGCACCGCAGGTTCTGCTTATGGAACAGAGGGTTATCTTTCCCTCTCCCCCCACTGTTTCCACAAGGATGCGGTCATCACTCCCCTTTTCCTTCTCAAATAAAAAAGAGATTTCCTCCCCCGCTTTATATTTCTTTTTTTTGCCAGCCCGACTTACCGTAAACTCCCGGTCGGCGGTAAGTGTAACCTTCTCATGGTAATAGGATTTGTAACCGCTTGTATTAATCAGTACACGTATTGTATCAGCCGTAAGCTTCTCCGTAATCAGTGCCGCGCAGATTTCGTTCCCCTCCACTACAAAATCCGTAACGGAATAACCGACCAAAATACGGTTGGTCTTCTCCATTGCCAGCTCCCCGTAAATCTTGTATATCCTAAAATCATCTGAGAGGGTCAGCCGCCCATATCCCTCAAGCTCGATTTCATTATCCGCAGTCAGAAGTACCTTTCCCCTGATCACATCCTTTTTCACTGTGATTTCCATGATTTTTCCATTCTCAAGAACCAGGTCACACACGGTATTTTCAAATCCCTGCGCAAGCGGGAGAACGGCTTCATACTCCACATTAAACCCGTTGACAAACGCGGAAATCTTTTTCCCCTTCGCACTTGTAACCCAGACATTCGGCACCTGCGCAGCCAGGACTAACTGCTCTTTTATGTAAATTAACTCATCCCCCAGACACAGGGCGCGAACTGCGCGGTTTTTATAGTCGGATACTGCTCTGCGTTCTTTTTTCCCTTTTATCTTTTCTGCAAGCGGGTCATTTTCCGGATTACTTTTTACACGTTCTGCAAAAACCAAACTGTAATCCTCACAGTTTTTGTAGCGGTAAGTCCTGCCCCCCGCGTCATACAGTTTATCCCCCTCGAGTAAAAGTACATAAAAATCGCGGTATTCCGGAAGTTTCATATCCTCGTCAGAATCCTTTAACTTATTATTTAGCATTGCCAGAAGCTCCTCATAGATTGTCAGGAATTCGCTAAGATAAAGCGTATCCGTTTCCTGGACCTTTAAAAGCCGCTCCGGCAGACCACTTACCAGAACACTGTAATCAAGCCCCGAAAAAGTGCAGAACATGTACAAAAAATCGCGGAATTCACCGCAGGTAAGCGGTCCATCCTCCCGTGTCGAAGCATTGTCTGCGGAATCTTTGCCCTGCCAGCCTGCGGCAAGACAGTCAAACATCCATATTGCCCTGTTAATAAAAATTTCTTCGTTCTCGTCAGGAAATTCAAACTCCCACTTTTCTTCCTCCCCCTGCTTTTCCCCGCCAGGCTCCCTGTTCCCTTCACTGCTGCCGAAAAAATTATAGACAAACACCCCCACAGCCAGCAGAATGCAAAACGCAACCAAACCGATATTTTTCAACCGTTCCCGGCTTAAATTTCCCTTCATTGCCTCCCCGCCTCCAAAACGCCCATCCGGCTTGTCTTTTTAAAAGCATACTCCCCATCAGTATATGTACCGGGCTAAAAAACTATTCTTCGCGCAGCGGGTTAAATCCGGAATCCTTTTTCAGTCGCTGTTTATCCTGGTACATCAGCGCATCAACCTCCGTCATAACCTGGTCTATGGAAATAATTTCCTCCTTCTTGTAAACCTGGCATCCAATGGCAAGATAGAGAGGGTAGACGCGCTCCCTCGAATCATTGATCCGCTGCGTCTGCGTCCGGATGGAGGAAACACACTCCTTAACATTTTCCTCACTAAAATGCCCCACGGCAAGCTTGACATACTCATCCCCGCCAACCCTGAAATTATACTCCCGCACGGCACCGCCCACAGAAGTTTTCATCAAAACGCGCGAGGAAAGACAGATCACATCATCCCCCGCCAGATGCCCGTAGGTATCATTAATATATTTCAATCCATTATTGTCACACAACATAAAGAAAAGTTCTTCCCCCTCCTCCATCCCCTCAAGGATCTCAGGAAAGAGGATATTGTAGCCGTTGCGGTTATAAAGCCCCGTCATCGCGTCGGTCACCGCCTTGTGCTGCGCCGCCTTATACAGATCGTTGACCGCATAGACGCGGCGCAGGGACTCAAGTGCCACATTTACCTTGCGCACCCAGAACGGGTAATGCTTCCCGAAAACACATTCGTCCCCGTTATATTGCAGCACGATATACCCGAAACAATGGCTCCCGAAATGCAGCATATTAAAATAAAACATTGCCGGTTTCTCCCTTTCCATACAGTAAGCGGGAAGCATGATCTTCGAGTCGAAAAACCGGTCCAGTCGCAGCCGTCCCTCCTCTTTTTTTTCAAATGGTCCGACCGTATCAAGCGCCAGCATCATCCGGTCAGTGAAAACTTCCTGCTCCTGCCCGTCCCGCTTTTCCCAGTCCGGACTAAGACACAGATACATCCGGTCAAATTCCCCCGCATGCAGCGCGTAACCATCAATTTCCCAGAGGCAGTCCACCAAATCCTTCGCCATAATCAGACATTCCTGCATAAAATTATATAGGGCAAAAAAAGTATCCTCCCTCTTATCCGGCAAAACGCTGCCAAACCGGAAGCGCCTGCCGCAGCTGCATGACTGGAAGAGCCTCAGATCCGATTTTTTTAACAAGGGGTTTGCCCTCTCCCCAGCATCCACAGCCCCCGCAATATAGCGCACCGCTTTTGCCGCTGCAAGGGCGATGCCGCGCACCGCGGATGTGATAAAGCCTTCCTCCTCCCCCTCCGAAACTTCGCAGTCATATCCCGTTACCAGCACATCCTCCGGCACGCGTATCTTCCACTTTTGCAGGGCGTAACAGACGCTGACCGCCATTGTATCACTCCCGCAGGCAATCGCCTGGGGAAGCCCGCGCTCGCTTGCCAAAAGTTCCTCCACCACGCGCTCCCCTTCGTCATACCAGAAGTCACCGTAAAATATCCGCTCCTCATCCACCGAGAGCCCCGCCTGCGCCATTGCCTGCCGGTACCCCAAAAGGCGGTTCCCACTGTGAGGATGTTCCTTAGGTCCCGTCAAAAACGCAATGTCCGTACACCCATGTACCTCGATTAAGTGTGAAACCACCTCGCACACCCCGGCAGCATCATCGCACGCAAACATCTCAAACCCTTCCTCCCAAAGGTCGATGCTCACGCGCACCCCGTTAAATCTCTGCCTGATCTGCCCCGCAATTTCCTGCGCGTACCCCGGATGCATCTGCAAACTGTCCGGTACCAGGATAACCGCATCGAGCATATCATAATTGACAAGTTCCATTATGCGCTCCTCGCCGAGCTGATAGTCAGTATAACCGCCCGTTCGCAGCATATTGGAAAATACAAGCACATCCATATCATACTTGAAAGCTTCCCTTCCGACCGACCTTAAAAACTTTGTCTGGAACGGTTCATCCGGCCTCCCAACAATCACCCCGATAGTCTTTCGGTTTTTCATACGATTCCCCCCTGTCCTTATTCCTCGCCCCACTAAAAGAATAAATATATTAATATAAACCGCCCACCAACCAGAACTTCCGCTTGCCGCACACAAACAAATCCCGGTTCTGTAAGGTCTTTCCATCCATTTTATACCCCCATATCCCAAGCTAAGTTTAACACAAAAATCTGCATTTGGCAACCTGGAACATATTATAACCAGGCAAAAACTCAAAGACTGCCCCGCCAAGGGAAATTTCTAATCCGGGCTGGGAAATGTTTGACAAACCTAAACTTTTTGTTTAATCCCACTTGACATCCGACATAATCCGTGTATAATAGTAATCGCTGTTTCGGTTTAGGAATTCTAAACTTGAAGTTTACTACCACGTAAAAATAGGAAGTTTTTTCTTTCTGTAAGTAAAACGCCGCCGGCAGCGGCAGAATGCGAGGAATTATGAATATAGGCGCTAAAATCAAGGAACTGCGCGTTAAGAAAAGCCTGACCCAGGAGGAGTTAGCTGACCGCTGTGAATTGTCAAAGGGCTTCATCTCCCAACTCGAGCGCGACCTAACCTCACCATCCATCGCAACACTGGTCGATATCTTGCAGTGCCTGGGCACCAACCTTGAGGAATTTTTCTCAAATACCGCCAAAGAACAGGTGGTCTTTTCAAAGACGGATTACTTCAAGAAGGTGGACAGCGAACTGAAAAACAAAATTGAGTGGATTATCCCGAATGCGCAGAAAAACATGATGGAACCGATTTTGTTGACTTTGGAGCCCGACGGGGCAACCTACCCGGACAATCCGCACGAGGGGGAGGAATTCGGCTACGTTTTAAACGGAGCTGTCAATATCCATATCGGCACCAAGACCTACAAAGCCAAAAAAGGGGAATCCTTCTATTTCATACCGAACAAAAAACATTTTATCAGTACCCAGGGCAAAACCGGCGCGATGATTTTGTGGGTTTCCACCCCGCCGAGCTTCTAGCCCCATATTTCCCCGCGCACTGCGCAGAAAGGAACCAAACGGATGATTGACAATAAACTGATCGAGCTTGTTGGAATTACCAAACGCTATGGCGGCAACACGGTTATTGACGATTTAAACCTCTACATACGCGAAAACGAATTTTTGACACTCCTAGGACCGTCCGGCTGCGGCAAAACAACAACACTGCGCATTATCGGGGGCTTTGAACAGCCGGATGAGGGCAAGGTTCTCTTCGACGGCAAGGACATTACAAAACTGCCGCCAAACGAGCGCCAGCTCAATACCGTCTTCCAGAAATATGCACTTTTTACACATATGACAATTGCGGATAATATCGCATTCGGATTGAAAATAAAAAAGAAAAGCAAGCAATATATAAAAGATAAAATAAAATACGCCCTAAAACTTGTAAACCTCGACGGCTACGAAAACCGTATGCCCGACTCTTTATCCGGCGGTCAGCAGCAGCGCATTGCCATCGCGCGCGCGATCGTCAACGAACCGAAGGTACTCCTGCTTGACGAGCCGCTCGGCGCTCTCGATCTAAAGCTTAGGCAGGATATGCAGTACGAGCTGATCCGCCTAAAAAATGAGCTTGGCATCACATTCGTCTATGTCACGCATGACCAGGAGGAAGCGCTTACCATGTCCGATACCATCATGGTTATGAACCAAGGCTATATCCAGCAGATCGGCTCGCCGGAAGATATTTACAACGAGCCGGAAAACGCGTTTGTTGCAGATTTCATTGGGGAAAGCAACATACTTTCTGCCACGATGGTAAAAGACCGCTTAGTCAATATCCTCGGCGTTAACTTCACCTGTGTTGACGAGGGATTCGGACAGAACACTCCGGTTGACGTGGTAATCCGCCCGGAAGATATCGATCTGGTTGACCCTGAAGACGGCATTTTGACGGGGCGTGTTACTTCCCTGATTTTTAAGGGTGTGCACTATGAGATGGAGGTGAAGGCAGGTGACTTTGAATGGCTTGTCCACTCCACCGATATGGCACCGGTTGGCTCAGAGGTCGGTATCAGGGTTGACCCGTTTGATATCCAGATTATGCACAAACCGGAGTCGGAAGATGAGGCGGTAAGCGTAAAAGATCAGGAAACATGGTGAGAAAAATTTCTATGTGATTTATTTGGGGAGATCTATCAATGAACAGAAAGAATACGTTTTTGCTTTCGACACCCTATGGCTTGTGGATGCTTGGGTTTACGATTATACCGCTCCTTATGATCCTTTATTATGGGCTTACCGGACAAAACGGCGGTTTTACCTTAGAAAATATAGGATTGATCGCGACGGAGGAAAATTTAAGGGCGCTCTGGCTTTCGATCAGGCTTTCACTGATTTCCACCCTGCTCTGCCTTGTGATCGCCTATCCCCTCGCGATGATTTTGCGGAATACAAAATTTCGAAACAGCCGTTTTATGGTGATGCTGTTTATTATGCCGATGTGGATGAATTCCCTGCTGCGCATTATCGCATGGCAGAATATTTTAGAGCGCAAGGGCGTTTTAAATACTTTCCTTGAACTGTTGCATCTCCCGACATTAAACATTATCAATTCACCGGCTGCCATTGTACTTGGGATGGTGTACGACTTCCTCCCATTTATGATCCTGCCACTCTACAACACCCTGGTTAAAATAGATGAGAATGTGATTAATGCGGCACATGACCTGGGGGCAAATAATTTTTATACTTTTACAAAAATAATTTTTCCGCTAAGTATCCCGGGAGTGATCTCCGGTATCACAATGGTCTTTGTGCCATCCTTAACCACCTTTGTAATCTCGGATATCCTTGGCGGAAGCAAGGTTCTACTGATCGGAAATATAATTGAGCAGCAGTTCCAGAAACTGAACAACTGGCACTCGGGCTCCGGGCTTTCGCTCGTGCTTATGATATTTGTGCTAATCAGTATGGCGCTTGTCGGGAAATATGACAAGGGGGAAGGGAGTGCAAGTGTATGGTAAATTTCAGACGTTTTTTGCAAAAGTTTTATCTCGGGCTTGTAATCCTGTTTTTGTACGCACCGATCCTTGTACTTATCGTCCTGTCCTTTAACAGTTCGAAATCCCGCTCAAAATGGGGCGGATTTACAACAAAATGGTATTCCTCAATGTTTGCGAATGATACCATTATGCTGGCGCTTAAAGACACTTTGCTGATCGCGGTACTCTCCGCCCTCCTCGCCACATTGCTCGGGACGGTTGCCGCGATCGCGATCAACCATATGCGCAAAGTCCCCCGCACAATTATGCTTGGCATCACAAATATACCAATGTTAAACGCGGAAATAGTGACCGGTATCTCGCTGATGTTACTCTTTCTCGCAATAAACCTTAACCTTGGCTTTTTTACGGTGCTGCTCTCGCATATCGCCTTTAATGTGCCGTATGTGATCCTGAGCGTTATGCCAAAGCTCGCACAGACAAACCAGAGCACCTATGAAGCTGCACTTGACCTGGGCGCAACCCCTCTCAGGGCATTTTTCCTGGTGGTATTCCCGGATATTTTTCCGGGTGTAATATCCGGATTTTTACTGGCTTTTACGCTCTCGCTCGACGATTTTATTATCACACATTTCACGCGCGGCGCGACGGTCAACACCCTCTCCACACTGATTTATTCCGAGACAAGAAAAGGCATCAAGCCGGAAATGTACGCACTTTCAACCCTGCTTTTTGTCGGGGTGCTCGTACTCTTAATTCTTGTTAACCGGCTCGGAAAAAAATCGGAAGACCAGAGGGTAAGAGAATCTTAGTTCTATCCACAACAAAAATATAAGTATCTGGAGGATATCAACATTATGAAAAAAAAGAACCTTTCTTCAAAATATCTGCACCCTTTGGGTCTAGCTCTGGCTGCAAGCCTTGCACTCGGCAGTACCGCCACCCTCTCCGGCTGTGGCGGCGGCGATGACGATGAAATCCCGTTCACCCTTGAGGCTGCCGGAAACTACAAAGCCGGGGATAACGGCGAAGTTTACGTTTACAACTGGGGGGAATACATTGATGAGCGCGTGATTGACGTGTTTGAGAAAGATACGGGAATCAAGGTTTACTACAATTATTTTGAGGAAAACGAAGATATGTACCCGATCGTGGCGACGGGCGCGGCAAAATATGATGTGGTCTGCCCATCGGACTATATGATACAGAAAATGATCGGGGAAGATCTGCTTCTTCCGCTTGATTTTGATAATATTCCAAATATTGTAAATATCGACCCGGAGTATCTAAAGAGCGCAGAAAATTTTGATCCTGGCAACCTCTACAGTGTGCCGTACTGTTGGGGCACGGTCGGCATCCTCTACAATAAAACCATGGTGGAGGAACCGATTGACAGTTGGGGGGTGTTGTTTGACGAGAAGTATTCCCAGGAAATCCTGATGATTAACAGTGTGCGCGATGCTTTTATGATTACGCTCACTTACCTCGGCTACAGCCAGAACACCACAAACGAGGCGGAACTTGACGAGGCGCTCGCCCTGCTCCAAAAGCAGTACCCGCTTGTACAGGGATATTTTGTTGACCAGGTGCGCGACAAAATGATTGGCGGGGAGGCTGCTATCGGTGTGATCTACTCCGGCGAGGCAATCTACACACAGCGGGAAAACGAAGATCTGGTCTATGTTGTACCAAAAGAAGGTTCCAATGTGTGGATTGACGGATGGGTGGTTCCAAAGACCGCACAAAACAAAGAAAATGCGGAGGCCTGGATTAATTTCTGCTGCCGTGCCGACGTGGCATTAGCAAACTTTAACTACATCACTTACTCCACTCCAAACAAAGCGGCGAGGGCACTGATTACGGATGACGATATCCGCAACAGCGAGATCGCCTTCCCGGACAGCGAAATCTTAAATCGCTGCGAAACATTCCGCTATCTTGGCGAGGAAGCTGAAGCGATGTATTTGAACAAATGGAACCAGCGGGGAAATAAATAAAAGAAGGGGGCGCGTTTTACAGCGCCCCCTTCTTTTATTTATCCCTTCTCTTTCGCTCATACGTCCGCAGTCCCCTCCTGGTGCCTGCAATAATCTCCGTAAGCAGTGCCGCCTGCGATTCCGTGCAATCCCTCAAGTCCTTATGGATTGCCTCGTAGGAAGAATAAGACTTCTCCTCCTGTGCGCTGGTATAGCCAAACAACAACTCATCCGGCGTTGCATTAAGTGCCACGGACAAATTAACCAGAACCTGCATACTCAATTTTTTCTTGCCCGTTTCAATATTGCTCATATACGGCACGGAAACATCCACAAGCTCCGCCAGCTTTTCCTGTGATAAATTCCGCTCCCTGCGAAAATTTTTTACCCTCGCACCAATTGCCTTGTAATCCAAATTCATGGGCTTCCCCCCGTCCTAAACCGAAACATTATATTTTTATTATAGCAAATGTTTCGGTATAAAACAAGAAAAATTTACAAATTATCGGCAAAACTTTTTTTATGTGCCAAATTTCTCCATCCAATAATCACCATAAAATGCTAATCTTTTCTTTTTTCTCCCAATTACGCAAACACATAAATTTTTTGCATGGCACAATTTTTCCAACGCCAAAAAATTATTTCTTTATCAACAGCGATTTGCCCGTCATCTCCGCCGGCTGTTCCATACCCATCATCTCAATCATTGTCGGGATGATGTCCGCTAAGCAGCCCCCCTCGCGCAGGGTGTATGCCGGGTCATAATTAACCAGGATAAAAGGCACCGGATTTGTGGTATGTGCGGTAAATGGAACACCTGTTTCATAGTCAACAAGCTGCTCACAGTTGCCGTGGTCCGCACATATAAACATCTGCCCGCCAACACCAAGCAGGGCATCGTAAGCCTTGCCAACACATTCATCCACCGCCTCGACCGCCTTAACTGCCGCGTCCAAGATACCGGTGTGGCCAACCATATCCGGGTTTGCAAAATTAATGATAATCACATCGTATTTCAGGGACTTGATCGCGTCCACTAACTTTTCTGCCACCTCATAGGCGCTCATCTCCGGCTTGAGGTCATAGGTCGCAACCTTGGGCGAATTAACCAGGATACGCTCCTCACCCGGGTTCGGCGCTTCCACACCGCCGTTGAAAAAGAAAGTGACATGTGCATATTTCTCTGTCTCGGCTATGCGCGCCTGCGTTTTGCCATTTGCTGCAAGGTACTCGCCAAAAGTGTTGGTCAGCGAAATCTTTTCAAATGCCACCGTCTTGTTCGGGATCGTCACATCATACTCGGAGAAACATACATAGGTGGCGGCAACCCTTCCACCCTTTCTCTCAAAACCGGTAAAATCATCACAGCAGAATGCGCGGGTAATCTCCCTTGCGCGGTCCGGGCGGAAATTGTAGAAAATAACGGAGTCGCCGTCCTTAATGGTCGCAACCGGCGCGCCGTCCTTCTCAATTACGGTAGGCACAACAAACTCGTCCGTCACATCCTCCTTGTAGGAATCAGCCACTGCCATAATCGGGCATGCTGCCTTATTCCCCTCGCCGTAAACCATCGCCGCATATGCCTTCTCAACACGGTCCCAGCGGTTGTCACGATCCATCACATAGTAGCGCCCCATCACGGTCGCCACCTCGCCAACGCCGATTTCCTTCATCTTCGCATCAAGCTCCTCCAAAAACTGTTTGCCGGAAGTCGGTGCGGTATCGCGCCCGTCAAGGAAAGCGTGCACATAAACTTTCTTTAAACCCTCGCGCTTTGCAAGTTCCAAAAGCCCATACAGATGCGTGTTGTGGCTGTGCACACCGCCGCTCGAGAGCAGACCATACAGATGCAGGGAAGAATCTTTTTCCTTGCAGTTATTGACAGCGAGGAGCAGCCCCGGATTCTTAAAGAAATCCCCGTCCTCAATCTCCTTTGTAATGCGCGTCAGTTCCTGGTAGACAATGCGCCCTGCGCCCATATTTAAATGTCCCACCTCGGAATTTCCCATCTGCCCCTCAGGTAGTCCGACCGCCATACCGGAAGCGTAACCTTTTACAAAGGGATATTCTGCCATCAACTTATCAATCACCGGAGTCTTTGCAATCTTCGCCGCATTTGCCTCCTTGTTATCATTTAATCCAAATCCATCCAAAATCATCAGTACTGTAGGTTTCTTTGCCATAATTGCCTCCTTGCTGCGACTTATTATTTTTGCGGTTATGCGGGTGCGCCGCGCAGCTTAGCTCTCCGGGATTTTCTGCCAATTACATAACTGCCTTATATATTTTCTCACATTTTTTTTAAATAATCAAGTAAAATCTTCATGCGCTTTGCGTCATATTCCCCGCCGCGATACCTCTGTTTCCGGTAAATTTCCGTAAACTCCTCCACGGCAGATTCCGCGCCTTTTCTTCCTTTAAGATATCTTTCCCCGATCTTTTGTGTTGTATCCTGCGGTTTTATCCTGTTCGCCGCCCCATCCATCACCCACATAAACTTCCGGTAATAGCCCCTTATCAATTCCCCGCTATCCCGCCTTGCACGGCGCTTTACTGCCCCCTCCGGTCTTAACGCCTCGCGCTCGATCACGGCTGCGCTTTGCCGCACCAGCTTCTTTGTCCCGGAGCGAAGCAGGAAAAAAATAACAACTGCTGCCAGCACGGCAACCACCACACCGACAAGCACGTAATTAATTTCCATCGGCGGGGTCTCCGGCGGCACTGGAAGCCGCTCTGCTTCCGGTCCCGCCGGTTTTTTCTGCACTTGCTTTTCCACATATTCCAGATAGTCTGCAAAATCTTTTTTTGAATTCCCCCCGCTTTTCCTAAAGAGCCGCTGTATAAGGTACTGCACAAGTGCAAGGGCATGGTTTAGAAGGAACATCCCCGCCGGAAGCAGCATTTTCTTTAACAGGACATTCTCAAGGAATGTCATAAGCCCACCCGCGGACATAAGAAGGCAAAACAGAAAAAACACGGCCGCCTGTCCACCCTGGTTTTTTGCAAACCTCTTACCCACCCCGCCCTTTTTATGGCGCAGTGCCTGCAAAAGGAACACACCGGCAGTCAGGAAAATAACCAGGTAGGGCGCAGCTTCATAAAGCGCTGCAATCCCCCTGTCGGGCGAAAACAGCAAAAACATCCCCATGCCGAAAAAAATCCATAGAAGGTGCGAAAAATCCGCCATAAAATAATAGTGGGACAATGAGCGCGGTTTCCTGAACGCCAGATATAAAAGATACCCCCACGGCGGGATAAATTCGAGCATCCCAATAAGCTGATGGTTCCACAAAAGTGCAAAAACCGGCAAAATCAGCGAAATAAAACGAAAAATTTTCCCCCGTTCCCGCGAAACCTCAGCCATGGCAAAAAATGCTGCGGCAATGATTAAAAGTGCAAAGGAAAATGGGTCAACAATATGGTTTAGTCCCCCCAGATATCGAAACGCAAACGCGACCACCCCATAATAACAGGCGATCCCAAAGACCACGTTATAAAAAGTGATAATCATGCTGCCCCTCCTTCTTTTTCCTCCGCCCCCGCCCTGTAATCTTCCTCATACTCCGAGCCAAAGAAGGTGTATAGCACTCCTTCTTCCCCCGGGAAATATCGTCCCAGTTCCTCCCTTACCTCCGGGCAGTCCCGCTGTGCAATATATAGAAATGCCCCCTCACAAAAATACTCTTTTGCATAGGAAAGCAATTCCCCACTTGAACAGACCGCCGCGCCGGACGCGATACTTAAAAGGTCAAGAATCCTTGAAAAGCCACCGCTTCCCGCCCCCTCCACCACATTCACACCCCGCGTTTCCATTTCGGGGTAACACATATTAGTGATAATCCGGTGGTGGATCCCCCTCTCCACAAAGCTCTCACAAATCATGCGCGCCAGTGAAAACTGGGTTTCCCTCTGTTCAAAATAATGGTCAAAATCCCCGAGGAATTCCACATCAAAGAGGATATTTGCCACCGGCGTGCGCGTGTGGTCAAATTCCTTCACCATCAGTTGCATACATTTTGCACTCTGCAAAAAACTGATTGACTTTAGCGGCTCCCTCCCCGTATATTCCCGGTATCCCCTGACAAGCAGCGGATCTTCATGCAAAAAACTTTTTGCTGTGATATCCCCCATCAAATCATTTACAATCCGGTCAAGTTTCTCGCTCTCAATCCGGCGCGGGTAGACTAATATCTTATCCGTCGGTTCCTTCTCGCAGGAAATCTCCCGTATCCCAAGAAAATCCCCGAAGGACAGCTCACTCTTTCCGAACGGGTGCACCCCCCTCAGGTAGGAAACGACCGGGATGGAGCGCTTTACCCTCTCATATTTGCGGACAAAAAGAGTGTGCTCCCCCTCCTCCTCGCTGACAATCCCCTCCTCACCGCACAGGCGCACGCATGACGGAATCCTCTCCTTTATGCGCAGATAGGAGATATTATGTTTTGTGCGGTTTTCTATTGTGGTTACTATATAAAATTTTTCCCCCTGCTCCACGCTATACTTGGACGCGCCAATATGGTAGCGGACATTGCGCACCGGCAGGTTTAAGGAGATTTTCTCAAGCAAAAGTGCCAATGCAACCACAAAAAACAAAAACAGAATCATATCTTCCCTCCGATCATCCCCGCCCCATCATGCCTCTCGCACACGCTGCCCCGCACCGTAAGCCTGGGTGTTAAAATCAAACTCTGCATTAAATCCTCCTCGCCGCAAAGCCTCTTAAAAAGCAGACAGCACGCCTCCTCGGCAAGCATCCTGATATCCTGTACTACCGTGGTAAGCTCCACGCCAAGCAGATAATTTTTCAGGGAATCGTCGTAACTTACAATGGAATAATCCTCCGGGATTTTGTATCCCTCCTCATAGAGCCTGCGCAAAAATCCAAGTGTCATCATATCATTGCAGACAAATGTAGCGGTTGAATCCGTTGAAAGAAGTGCTTTTGCCGCGAGGTAACCGCTTTCCATACGATAATCCCCCTTCTTTAAATATTCCTCGCGCACGGGTATCCCATATTTTTTAAGTGCGCGCATATACCCGACCAGACGGTTTTTCCCGCTCCCCTCCTTGTCGTCGCGGTACACGCAGCCAATCTTTCTATGCCCTTTTTTAATCAGGTATTCCGCCGCCAGATACCCGCCCTGCTCATGGTCAAAGCTAACCCTGGCGCAGCCAAGCCCCGGCAGCGTGCGGTCAATCATCACATAGGGCATGGTAAGCAGCGAAAGCTCATCCAAAAGTTCCTTCACATCCTCCAGGGATTCCATGCTTAGAATCAGAAAAATCCCATCCACCCCGCGGGATTCCAAAACGCGCAAAAGCTTCCTGTCGTTTTCCCTGCTGTCATCGGAACTCGCAATAATCAGCGAATACCCGTTCGCCCTGCACCGATTTTCAATCTGTTTGGCAAGGGATGAAAAAAAAGTATTTTCAATATCGGGCAAAATCAGCGCAAGCATCTGTGACTTCCTTGTTGCCAGGCTTTTTGCAGCCTGGTTTACCACATAGTTTTTCTTCCTCGCCACCTCTTTGACCAGCTTCTTTTTCTCGTCCGAAATCCTGCACGGTTTATTATTTAAGATCAGTGAGACAGCCGCGGGTGAAATTCCCGCTTCCCTTGCAATATCCTTAATGGTAACTTTTTTCTTTAAATTCTCCATACCCCTCCTTCCCGGCTGTGCACTTTTTCTGCCCCATATCAACAGCCGGGCAAAATAGTTTTTTTGCGCCACTGATTTCCATTATTTTACATTTTCTTGCACAAAAATCCTTGCCTAACATTTTATCCCTAAAAGAACAAAAAAGCAAGGGATTTACCCTTGCTTTTTTATTCTTTAGCCGAATATTTTTTTGTTACTAAAGTGAGTGTCCGCCATTACAGGAACATAATCAGCGAGAGCACGAACATAAATACCACGCCGGCAATCATCGGGACGGAGGTCCGCTTTACAATCTCGAGCGGTTCCCTCTTTACTGACCCCGCCACGATCATGACCACTGCGGACACTGGCGATACGGCGCGGAGCAGATTTCCTGCAAGCCCCATCGGGACGGATACTGCGAGCACGCTGATGCCAGCCGCTGCCGCAAGCGGTACCATAAGCGGTACCATCGCAAAAAAGAGTGCCGTGCCGGAACCACTTAAAAGTACGATCAGTGCGGTCAGTGCAACAAGGATTAACGGAAGGACGAAACCGAGACCGGAACCCTGCAAACCGGTCATTGCCTCCTGCAATGCCGCAATCAGGCCGATGGTCTTTAACCCGGTAACGAATACGGTACCTGCCACAAGCAGTGCAACGATTGGCATCGCGCCGCCCATGCCCTTAAAGAAGGTTTCCGTTTCATCGAGAGTCTTTCTCGCGCTGCGGTTTCTTACAAGTTCACAGATAATCGCAATAACAAAGGAGAACAGGGTTGCTACCTCAACACTGAGATTAATGGTTGCGCCGGTAATTTTCTGGATGGCAAAAACAAGGATCAACATAAGGATTGGCAGCAGCGGCAGGATTGCATAAACTGTGCGGAAAAGCGCACCGCCCTCAATCTTCTCAACTTCCGCTTTATTGCTAAGTTCACTGTTTCCTTTTTTATCCTTTTTATCCATCCACTTCTGCCAGAAATAATGTACGGCCGCCATAACAAACAGGGTCGGGACGGAAACTACCGCATGGTAGCGGAACACATAATCACTTGCCGTAAGCCCCGCAAATTCCGCGGTGTTTGCAAGTTCTGCCGCGATAGCGACATTATCGGAGCCGAGAGGTGTCGGCATAACAGTCGCGGTGGTTGCGATAATACCCGCTGCGGTCAGCGTGCTCATGCCTGCCTGGATCATAATCGGATACAATGTGGCAAGCAGGATGATGGCAAGGTTCGATGCGCTTGGCACAACGAGCGACAAAAGGTTTCCAATCAGGAATACAACCGGGACAAGGATATATACGGACTTGATTTTCCCAATCGGTTTTGTCAGCACGCTGACGGTTACATTGTTTGCCTTAATCGCGCTCATGTAGGACGAGTACCCGCCAAGGATCAGGATGATAAAGCCCGCCGAGCTGATTGTTGATTTAAACTGGTCTGCAATGGCTTTTAACGGGTCAAGCCAAGCCATACCGGTCGTGGAGAATTCCCCTCCGCCAATGGTATTGCCGCACGCCATACCGATATACATCAGGATGATACCGATAACAAAGAGCGTTATTTTAATGTCCATCTTTTTGATCAGCATAAAGACGACCAGGGCGACGGATACGATTGCCGCAATATACATAATTGCTGTTTCCATACTTTCCTCCGTTCTGCCGCAGGATGCGGCTTACTTTCACTAATTTATCTGCACCTTCCGACCGCTTCAAGGAACCAGGTGCGGAATCTTTCCTGGTCAATCTCCATACATACCTTCGCGTTCGGTTCCTTCTTTAGATAGCCCTTTAAGTCAACCAGCGTGCAGCCCGCGGTCATTGTCCCGGCTAGTTCCACATCCACATAGGTTTCCACCACTGTAAACAGTTCCGGGCATAACAGGTAGGCAACCGCGCAGCTATCATACATTTTAAGTCCGGTATTAAAAGTTCCTCCGCGGTACTTTTTAAACAGGCAATGAGCCATTTTTCCAACCTCGCCAAGCTCCGGGAGTTTTTGCGTATCTTCCGGCATCACAAGCGCATTCCAGCCCACATCAAGCCCCGCCATCACAATCGGAACACCGGAGGAAAATACCATCTTCGCTGCTTCCGGGTCGGTCGCAATATTAAACTCGGACATAACGCCCTTGTTACCCCTGGATGCGGAACCACCCATCAGTACAATCTCGCTGATCTTTTCCTTTACCTCAGGATAAACCGCAAACAGGAGGGCGATATTGGTGAGCGGCGCAATCGGCATCAGTGTGATTGGCTCCTCGCTCTCCATAATGGTGCGGTACATCGCGTTCACCGCATTCTCTTTTAACAACAGTTCCTTCTTCGGCTCCGGGAAATCAAACCCTTCCATCCCGCTTGCCCCGTGCACATTGGAAGCATCCACCAGCTCACAGATCAAAGGCTGTGCCGCCCCGGCCGCCACCGGCACGTCCTTGCCAAAAAACGCGAGCAGGCGCAGTGCATTGTTTGTCACCTTATCAAGCGATACATTCCCCGCCACAGTCGTAATCAGCTTTACATCAAGTTCCTCTGAAAATAGGGCAATCGCAATCGCGAGCGCGTCGTCAATCCCCGGATCCGTGTCAATAATAATCGGTCTTTTACTCATAATATCCTCCTTTTATTCTTTGCTAATCCAGCAATCCTTTAACCAGGACTCCTGCCCATTCCTTTTTACACTTCGTCCCTGTAAGGGATTGCCTGCTGCGCCCCATACCGCATAATGGTAAGCGCTGCTGCCTTCGTCGCATAGCGCACGCTTTCCTCGATCTCCTTTCCCTCCGCAAGACACGCTGCCAGCACACCGATAAAAGTATCGCCCGCCGCCGTTGTATCAACGACTTCCACGCGCTCCGCCGGAACACTGTGCAAGGACTCCCCGGCATTAAAAATACTTCCGCGGCTGCCCAGGGTAATAATCACCTGCTTCGCCCCCATGCGCTGCATACTCTCAATTGCCTGCTTGCAGCTCTCTTCCTCCTGCGGGAAGATTCCTGTCTGGTATTCTGCCTCCGTCTGGTTGACGACCAGAAGATCAATGAAAGGATAGTATTTTTCAGGGATAATCTTTGCCGGTGCAGGATTAAAAATCGTGTACATCCCAATCTCCTTAGCATATTCCAGCGAGGCAAGCACCGTATTCTGCTCACATTCATACTGCGTCATAAAGATATCCCCCGGCACAGCGATACGTGAAAGAGCTTCCCTTACATCCGCTGCCTTCAATTCATGGTTCGTGCCGGGACTTAGGATAATCCGGTTATCACCCTCGTGGCAGGTGATTATTGCCACCCCCGTCTGCCCGGTTTCACTCTCCCTGATCTCCCCGCAGTCCACGCGGTAACTCTGCAATACTTCAAGGAGCTTCCTGCCAAATACATCCTGCCCCACGCAGGCAATCATCTTTGTTGGTGCGCCGAATTTTGCCGCTGCCACAGCCTGGTTTCCCCCCTTGCCGCCAGGGTTATTTAAGAAATTGCTGCCCTCCACTGTCTCTCCCTGCTGCGGCATCCTTTCACACCGGATAGTGAGATCCATATTCAGGCTCCCAAACACAATAACCTGTTTCATTTCCCCATTTCTCCTCCTTTCATTTCTCTGCCCAGTCTGGCAGTTTGCTTCCTATCCATGCCATTTATCAGTTTTCCTGCCAGAAGCTTAAACCGGACAGATGGCCTTTCCCCTTTAAGATGGCGTATTTACAAGCTGCGTCATCCCGCTTCCCTGCCCTTCATGCGGACGGACACGGAAACCAAATTTTTCGTAAAACCCCTCCTTCCCTGTCAGTGCCATCAGCCCGGCATAAGCGTTGGGGCAGCCGTGCTGCCTGATATATCCCATCAGCTCCTCCATAATCATGCGCCCGATCCCCATGTGCTGCCTGGATGGTTCCACCACCACATCCTTGATAAAGAAAACAATTCTTCCATCCCCGACAATCCTTCCAATCCCGACCGGAACCTGCCCTTCCCTGATGACAACCGAAAACAATGTGTGTGCCAGCGCTTCCTCGACATCCTCCCTTCCATAATACTGCAGCGAAACTTTCGCCCGGAGATTTTCATAGATTTCCGGGGTAAGGGCGTTTCTTTCTATGCAATACTTCTCCATCATAACCTCCACCGCATAACTTCCAAGGCTTATTTAAATAAATGCCCTCGCAAACCTGTCTGGAAAACTCCAATATCTTTTCCTTAATAATTTGCCGCATTATACAAAAATAATGCAGGGAAATGCTTTAATCAAAAAATCTTTTTTGATAAATCGTTTTACCAACTTGTTCAAAAATATGTCCCGCAATTGGGACGATATGTTTTGCTAAAACGTTTTATCATTTAGCTTGATTGTATAATATCACGGATTCTAAAGACTGTCAACTGATTTTTATTGATTTCTCGAATAATATGTCACAAAATTCAACCCAATATTTTGTGCATATTGTATAATCTCGCCTTTTATTTCTTTATATTAATATTTCAATGGCAATAAAAAAAGTAAGGGAAACCGAAAACACTGGGTTAATCCGGTTCCCCTTACTTTTTGTACTATAACACACTCTTATCGCAGCAAACTGTCTCAGATACTTTCCGTCGGCACAGCCACCTGCTCCAAAAGCTTTACAAACGTGCTCTCGCCCTCCCCCGGGTGCAAAACTCCCCGATATGTCAGGCGGTGCGCAAGAATGCATGGCGCAAGCTTTTTTACATCCTCCGGTATCACATAATCCCTGCCGGAAAATGCCGCATATACCTGCGAGGCTTCGTACAGGGCAATCGCCCCGCGCGTGGATGCCCCAATCCTGATCTCTGCACTGTTCCTTGTCGCAGCAATTATGTCCATTATATATCCTGCCACTGTTTCATGAACCGTTATCCCGCACCGCTCCTTCTTCAGTGTCAAAAGTTCGTCCTCCACAACCACACAGAAAAGTTCTTTTAACCCTTCTGCCCCTCCTCCGCGCGCCATCACCCTCATCTCATCCTCCCTCTGCATATAGCCCGGTGAAAGCCGCATAAAAAAGCGGTCAAGCTGCGCCTCAGGCAATGGAAATGTGCCATGGGATTCAAGCGGGTTCTGTGTTGCTGCCACCATAAAATTCTGCGTCATCGCACAAGTTTCTGAATCAATTGTAACCTGCCCCTCCGCCATCGCTTCAAGCAGGCTTGCCTGCGTGCGGGGCGTTGCGCGGTTAATCTCATCCGCAAGGAGGATATCTGTAAAGATCGGTCCTTTCCGCAGTTCAAATTCCCCGCTTTTCATATTAAAAAAATTAATTCCGGTCACATCCGACGGCATGATATCCGGCGTAAACTGTATGCGCTTAAACTCCCCGCCAATGGTCTTAGCAAATGCGCGCAACAGCATGGTTTTTCCCGTACCCGGCACATCCTCCAAAAGAACATGCCCGCCGCACAGAAAACACACGGCAAGCTTCTCCGAAATATCCTCCTTGCCAAGAATTACGTTTGCACAGTTATTTACAACCCTGTCCCGAAAGTCTTTCCACTTTGCAATATCCATATCCTTTTCCTCCTGGTAATAAGTATAGTATATATTTTTTTCAAACCCATAGCAGAACATTCCCCTGAATCCACTGTGCATATACTGTTATTTTATCTGAAAATACGTCAGAGGAATTACCCTATGCTGCTCTGAAACTTACTTTTTCCTGAAAAAATTATTCCTGTATGAAATCGCACCCGTCGGACAGACATCACGGCATTTTCCACAGCGGATGCACTCTGTGCTGTTGATATTTTTTGTCACTTCCACCGCCATCGGGCAGGAGCGCTCACATTTTTTACATCCAACACATTTTTTCTCCTCAAAATCCATCGTAAAAAAAGCAAAACGCTGGAACAGGGAGTAAAATGCCCCCAGCGGGCAGAGGTAACGGCAGAACGGGCGGGGTATTACAACGCTTGCCAACACGATCACAACCAGCACAAATAACTTAAAGTGGAACAAAATACCGGCAAGCCCCCTAAGCGCCGCATTCGCCGCCATATGGAACAGACCGCCCTCGAGTGTTCCGGCAGGACAGATATATTTGCAGAAGAACGGTAATCCCACCCCGGTATCATCCACAAGGAAAGCGGGCAGGAGAATAACCATAAAAATCAGGATTAAATATTTAATATACCTTGCCGGGCGGTCAATCTTTGCCGGAACTTTATACTTTGGCAGCGGAATTTTATGTAGCAGATCCTGCACGAGCCCGAACGGGCACAGCAGCCCGCAGACCACCCGCCCCAAAACGACCCCGAACAGCATCATAAGCCCCAGGACATAGAACGGGATGGTATGCCCCCTGCCAAGGGATGTTTGAAGTGCCCCAATCGGGCAGGCTCCAAGCGCCCCCGGACAGGAATAGCAGTTTAAGACCGGAACGCAGAATCCCTTTGCTCCCCCCGTAAATATTTTCCCCTTTGCAAATCCCGCCACATAGCCGTTAAAGAGCGCGGCAGAAATTAGCTGGATACTTCTCCTAAAGGATAACCTGATCTTAAAAAATGAGCCAGGTTTCTTTTTTTCCTTCCCGCCTCCCCACTTTCTCCTCTTATTATCCCCGCACTTTTGTTTATCCGTTTCTCCGACTTCCGCCGCCTTTGCAGTATCTTTCATCGCACTCACCCTCCTCCCCCTTATTCTCCCTTTGATTCAGCATCTTTGTATCCCACACCTGCCTCACCCGATCCCAATGCATTCCAGGCAGATTTTTACAGCTTTTTGAAAAACATCCAGATATTCCTTCCTCACAATCCCGGTCACTAGAAAAATCACGGCGGCAAACAGCACGGCAAACCGCGCAATGCGAACCAGGCGGCCGCCATCCACCCGCTTTTTATTCTTCAATCTCGATCTCCTCTTTCCCTAAAAGTGTTAGGCACCCATTGATAGCTTCGGTATATGTTTTTTCCAGGTCTTTCTGAACACCAATAATGGCATCCCCGACAATATTTCCATCAGCGTCTATTACAAGTGTTGTCGGGGTATACATTATATTCCTGCAAAGCGTCTTAAAATCCCCGGCATCTTCTTCAAAGGTAACTCCTGCAATAAGGGTCGTACCCTCAAACCCCGCCCCAGCAAGTATCTCCTCCGCCTTCTCCTCATTCCCCTGCCCGTCCAGACATACGGTAACAATCCGGACATTATCCGGAAGTTTTTTTACAAACTCTGCAACCTCCGGCATTTCCCGGATACATGGCGCGCAATATGTCGCCCAGAAATTAAACAATGTCACATCGACTTCAGCCAGGTCATCCTGCGTGTAACTGTCACCGGAAAGCGTCTTTGCCACAAACTTTGCAAGTTCTGCATCCGATTCCACATCTGCTTCTACATCCGACCCTGCCTGCGAATCCTTGCTAGAATCCTCCTTGCCGGAACACCCGCCAAAGATAAGTCCAAAAAATAGGATGGTGCCAATTGCGAGTGCTGTTACTTTCCTGATTTTCTGTATTTTCATTCTCTTTACCCCTTTCCAGAACATACTATTTTTAATCTGCGATCTCTCATTGCTTTAAGGTCATGTACCTACTATAAACTGATAAAGTTTTTCGTCGCTTTTTTCGTCGCTTTTTTCTCCACACTATTTCAAGCGATACATTTTCCCTTTTGTCTTTCCATTGTCCTCCAAAACTTCCATGGATATCAATTCCTTTAACAATTCTTTTGCTCTTGTTTCTTTAATTCCCAGCAAATTAACAATTTCCGATGTCTTATGCCAATTTTTATCGTCCATGTAATTAAATATCGAAATATATTGTCCCCTTGTTTTTGTGGATAATTTCTTTGTGGCTTTTACCTCAATTATATCAGAAATTTCTTTTGTATAACTGCTTTCCTCCACATTTTTTAAAAATGCAGGATGTTACATCCCGTCTTAGCACTTGCCACATATCGATAATGCGGCATTTTCACCCCGCGATAATACTTTATTGAACAATCCTTCTTACTCATCCCATTTCTAATTGCTACATTTTGGGACGCAAGATTCGTATCCCTGATTATGGAGCAGACTTCCCCCGCATTTAATTTCTCAAAAGCATATTGCATGCAGGCTTTCGCCGCCTCCGTTGCATAGCCTTTATGCCAGTACATATGGCAAAAAAGATAACCGACCTCAAGCACCTGCCTATCCTTCCAGGGCTGCATGGTAAGACCGCACTGCCCGATCATCTCGCCGTTTTCCTTTAAAATAACCGCCCACAATCCAAATCCCCACTTTTGGTAGCGCGATATCTGTCTGTCCAGCCACTCCTGTGTTTCCGCATCACTAAATGCCCCTTCATATGCATACATTACTTCCTTATCCTGCAATATTCTACACAAAGAATTGTAGTCCGACTGTTCCATCTCCCTCAAATATAATCTCTCTGTTTCAAGTATCATATTTCCATTACCCCGCTCTAACCTTTAGTTTATAGTAAATAAATATCTCTATAATCATTAATAGTTCAATAATATTTTACATTGTTATAATTGATATATTAGTAACTACACCGAATTTTATCTCACGGATACTTTTAATTTTCCATATATATTAAAACCGTCCTTACTATCTTCCCTCCCCACAATACCATCCAAATCACCCCGCTGCCTCAAAAAGGCTGCCACAAAATACAGCGTCCACGCAATATCCCCGTGGGTTGCTGTTTGTGACAGCCTCTTACACACCTGTATTTATTTACTTATTATAGTTTACGATCTTCCCAAAATCCGGCTTCAGGCTTGCGCCGCCCACCAGGCCGCCGTCGATATCCGCCTGTGCGAACAGCTCCGGTGCGCTTGCTGCGGAAACACTCCCGCCGTACTGGATGCGGATCGCCTCAGCCGTCGCCGCATCGTAGATCTCGCCGATGCAGACACGGATGGCAGCACAGACTTCTTCCGCCTGCTCCGTGGTCGCAACCTTTCCGGTGCCGATCGCCCAGATCGGCTCATAAGCGATCACAGCGGTCTTTGCCTGCTCCGCGGTCACATTTAAGAATGCAATCTTAATCTGCTGGCGAATCCAGTCAATCGTGATTCCCTGCTCCCTCTGCACAAGTGACTCGCCGCAGCAGATAATCGGGGTGATCTTATGCTCGAACGCCTTTAACACCTTCTTATTCACCGTTTCATCCGTCTCGGCAAAATACTCGCGCCTCTCGGAATGCCCGATAATCACATATTTTACGCCGATATCGGTCAGCATGTTCGGGGCGATCTCACCCGTGTAGGCACCGCTCTCCTCATAGAACATATTCTCCGCGCCGATCGCAATGTTCGTGCCCTTTGCCGCATCGATTGCAGTTGTCAGGGAAATCGCAGGCACGCAGAAAACAACATCCACATCATCATTTTTAATAAGAGGCTTTAATTCCTCAATCAATTTGACCGTTTCGCTCGGGGTCTTGTTCATCTTCCAGTTCCCGGCAATAATCTTTCTTCTTGACATGATTCCTCTTTCCGGGCATTTTGGCTTCCTCTTATCAAAGCCCGCCCTCTGGATTCCAATTTTTTACATTCCTATTTGTCGTTTGCCGCAGCAACACCCGGAAGCTCCTTGCCTTCAAGGAACTCGAGGGACGCGCCGCCGCCGGTAGAGATATGGGTCATCTTATCGCCAAAACCTAACTGGTTAACTGCCGCTGCGGAATCGCCGCCGCCGATAATCGTGGTCGCGTCGATCTCTGCCAGTGCCTGTGCTACCGCGATGGTACCCTTGGCAAAATTTGACATCTCGAATACACCCATCGGTCCGTTCCATACAACCGTCTTCGCGCTCTTGATCGCATCCGCATAGAGTTTGCAGGTCTGCTCACCGATATCAAGCCCCTGCTCGTCCGCCGCAATCCCGCCGAGCGGTACAGTGTGGTATGGCACATCGTTCGCAAAATCTTTTGCCACAACGGTATCCACCGGAGTAAGAAGCTTAACGCCCTTTTCCTTCGCCTTCTCAAGCATTTCCTTTGCGTAATCAACATAGTCCGCCTCAAGAAGCGAATTGCCGACCTCATAACCCATCGCCTTCATAAAGGTATAAGCCATGCCGCCGCCGATAATCAGGATATCAACCTTGTCAAGCAGGTTGTTGATAACGGAAATTTTTGAGGAAACTTTCGAGCCGCCAAGGATTGCAACAAACGGGCGAACCGGGTTATTTACCGCGTTGCCAAGGAAGTCGATCTCCTTCTGCATCAGATAACCAACCACCGCGGCATCAACATACTGGGTCACGCCGACATTTGAGCAGTGCGCCCTGTGCGCAGTGCCGAACGCGTCGTTTACAAATACATCGCACAGCGAAGCAAGCTCTTTTGAGAAAGCCTCCCCATTTTTTGTTTCCTCAGCGCGGTAGCGGGTATTCTCGAGCAATACAACATCGCCGTCATTCATCGCCGCAACCGCTGCCTTCGCATTCTCGCCCACCACTGTCGGATCAGCCGCAAATTTAACCGGCTGACCAAGCAGCTTTTCAAGCGCCACTGCAACCGGTGCAAGTGAAAGCTCCGGCTTAGGCTCACCCTTAGGCTTGCCTAAATGGGAGCAGAGAATAACCTTGCCGCCGTCCGCAACCAGCTTCTTAATTGTTGGCAGAGCCGCCACTAAACGGGTATCATCCGTAATCTGGCCATCCTGCAACGGCACATTAAAATCGCAGCGCACCAGCACTCTCTTGCCTTTTACATTGATATCATTAACCGATTTCTTATTTAACATGATCTCCTCACATTCTGCCGCCACCGCGGCCAATAATCAAATTTTTCGACGCGCGACCTATGTGCGGCATATTCTCCCCGCACGGGTCCGCGCATAAAAAAAGGAGCCCGGTCCTTACAGACCGGACCCCTTCTTCGAGTCATTCTACAAAGAAACCCCGACCAGAGCCGCCCTCTTATGCCAGCTCAGCAAAATACTTGATCGTGCGAACCATCTGGCTCGTGTAGGAGTTCTCATTGTCATACCAGGAAACAACCTGTACCTGGGTATTGCCGTCCTCCATCGGTGCGCACATGGTCTGTGTTGCATCGAAAAGGGAACCGTAGCGCATACCGATTACGTCGCTGGAAACGATCTCGTCAGTATTGTAACCGAAAGACTCGGTTGCTGCTGCCTTCATAGCTGCATTTACCTCATCCTTTGTCACCTTGCCCTTTACAACTGCTACCAGGATCGTGGTGGAACCGGTCGGAACCGGAACTCTCTGAGCCGAACCGATCAGCTTGCCGTTTAACTCCGGAATAACAAGACCGATAGCCTTAGCAGCGCCTGTGGAGTTCGGGACAATGTTCTGGGCACCTGCGCGGCTCCTTCTCTTGTCACCCTTCCTCTGCGGGCCGTCAAGAATCATCTGGTCACCGGTGTAAGCGTGTACGGTCGTCATAATACCGGACTGGATCGGCGCGAAATCATTGAGTGCCTTCGCCATCGGAGCGAGGCAGTTCGTCGTACAGGAAGCAGCGGAAATAATGGTATCTTCCTTCTTCAAAGTATCATGGTTTACATTGAATACGATGGTAGGAAGATCGTTGCCTGCCGGTGCGGAGATAACAACCTTCTTCGCGCCTGCGGTAATGTGTGCCTGTGCCTTGTCCTTTGATGTGTAGAAGCCCGTGCACTCAAGAACCACATCAACATCAAGCTCACCCCAAGGAAGCTCAGCCGCATTTGCCTTTGCATAGATGGTGATCTTCTTGCCGTTTACGGTGATGGAATCCTCGCCGAAGGACACGCTGTCCGCATACTTGTACCTTCCCTGGGCGGTGTCATACTTTAACAGGTGTGCCAACATCTCCGGGCTTGTCAGGTCGTTGATTGCAACTACCTCATACCCCTCCGCATCGAACATCTGCCTGAACGCAAGACGGCCAATACGGCCAAAACCATTGATTGCTACTTTTACTGCCATGATTTCATTCCTCCTAAATATTTTTAACAGCAGCCCCGTAATCCCGACAAACCCCGGGTTTTAGGCGGCTGTCATCTTCGGATTGTTAAGTTTTTGTCAAACTCCTGTCCGACATAACCATAACCCTGTTTCTTATTCTACCCAACTTTCCCATAAAATTCAAGTGGGAATTTTATTTTTTAGAAAGAATTTACTACTTTTTTCTTGCTGATTACACATATGCATGCTACTTGGAATAATCCACAAAGCTGATATCAAGGTCAACCGCACCGGAAATCCCCGGCACCTTCCCCGAATCCGAATACTGCAGCATCTGATATTTGTATGGGAAGGTAAAGGTTGTGCCGTAGTATGCATACCACTTATCATACTTGGTAAGGCGCTCCAGGTCAATACCCAGGATCATCCATCTTGTGTTCGCGTAAACCATCGGGTGATAACCCGCCGCCTCAATTGTTTCGCAGAATGCAATGCAGATATCAGTCCTCAGATCGCGCGCCAGATTATTCGCGCGCGCATTGTAAGTCGTTACCACCTCGGTATCAAAGATAACAGGATAAGTAATTTTGTAATCTTTGATATGCTCCAGCACCATGTTCGCTTCCTCGACCGCCTCCTCAACTGTAACCGCCTGCGAGAAAAAGTAAACGCCGACATCAACTCCCGCCTCGTTCGCCGCCGAAATATTCGCCTCAAAATAAGGGTCAAGCTCGAGTGTCCCCTCGTTCATCCCCCGGTAACCAAGCCTTATAATAGCATAATCAATGCCCGCATCCTTAACGAGTTTCCAGTTGATATCCCCCTGGTACTTTGACACATCGATTCCAGTCTTTGAAATTTTGTTCCCATTCTCGTCAAAATATTCAAAGAACCCGCTCTCATTCTGGATAAGCCGATCCATATCGTAATCGACGCGCGCCACCTCGTCAGAGAGCGCAATATAATAGCGCTGCTTGTTCTTTCCGCTGATTGTAATATGCTCCGTCATCCTCGCATCGCGCGGCACGATAATGCCCGTGCTGCCAGGGTCTTCCTGGTAAGGTGTGACATACGCGCCAAACTTTACATTTTTTAACACAATATCACGGTCCACCGCCGCGATCTCACCGGCAATTTCCCCCAGGTACTCCCCCTGGGAAGTATAGACCACCGCTGAAAAACTCATTTTCTCCTCCGCAAGTTCCAGCACAAAATACTGGTCAAACAAAAGTGGATTCTCCCCGTTGTAGACCGCATTGGTGTAGGTTCCCTGCGAAATCTCATACTGGTATGGGACGGAGCCGACTGTCATAGTCATATATGTATTTGAATGTCCATCGGCAGCACCGCTCCCCTCCGCATATTCCGCCGTGAAAAGACCGGTGAGTGCCTCCTTCAAATCAAGCTCATTATATTCCCACAGCCGCTCCCCATCCATCATGCAGATACGCGCAGGAATCCGCTCCGACTCATCTGCATACTGTATAAATACAAGCTGGTTCCCCTCCGTCCCCGCGTAAGCGCCGTACCTCGGCGCGAGAAGTTCAAGATTCCCATCAAGCTTGTACTCCCACGGTCTGATAAACATGCGCCCCTCGCTCTCTAAGCGAAGCTTCATTTCCTGCTCCTCTTTCGGGTACTCATTCCAGTATACAATGCGCAGATTCCCATTTGTCAGACAGAGTGCTTCCCTTCCATCCACCTGCTCGACAGAAGCGGTAAACGGAGCAATTTTTGACTGCTGCAGCGCCGCCACACGCTCCCTTAAATCCGAAACAAGAAAACGGTTATCCGATTCCGTCCCAACCTCCCCATCCGAACCAGGGGAAGGTGTCGGGGTAGCCTCACCGGTGGCTGCCGGGACATTTTTCCCCTTCTGTATCTGATGATAGACAAAAAAGGATGTCCCGACCACAAGAATACAAACCAGCTCCACTGCTGCCACCGTCCGGAAAATATTTTTGCCTTTTCTTTTTCCAATTTCTTCCAGTTTCTTTTTTACACCCTTAACTTCCCCCTCAGCAGCCGAGATATCACCCTTTATAAATTTGAGTTTCTCCCTTAAAGAACGCATATCTTCCGTTATCTGCGCAAGTTGTGCCGTGCCTTCCCTGCCGAGTGCGATCTCCTCAAGCCCCTCCGCTCTCCTTGCCATATCCTCCATCTTCTG
This sequence comes from uncultured Lachnospiraceae bacterium, assembly GCA_910577675.1. Taxonomy (GTDB): domain Bacteria; phylum Bacillota; class Clostridia; order Lachnospirales; family Lachnospiraceae; genus RGIG4057. The sequence continues at coordinate 7,444 of CAJTOR010000013.1, read as the reverse complement.
GTCGATCTCGCCACAGCTCTGGTTATATTTTGAAAATCTTTCTGCGGTCTCATTCAGGTGCTGTATCTCCTTCAGCACATCGAGCGCCTGTGCCCCAACTTCCTCTTTTTTCCGGTCATTTTGATTCTTTTCCTGCACTTTCTCCTCCTTAACAAATAAACCGACATTTTTCCACCTTTTAATCATAGCAGAAAAGTTGTATAAATTCAATTGAGAAAAGCTTAAATTTGTTTTACAGATTTTTCAAAAAAAGTTTAAATTTCCTCTTGACATTCGCGGCGTGATGGTGTATTATAAAAAACGTGCTAAGGATACAGCACATTTTGCACGAGTGGCTCAGTGGTGGAGTATCGCCTTGCCAAGGCGAGGGTCGCGGGTTCGAATCCCGTCTCGTGCTCTTTTTTAATACCTTCCAGCCAGCCGCATCTGCGGCTTTTTTTATTTTCCCCCCACTATCCATTTCTGTTCCATCCTTCACTATCCAATCCCCCACCCCCTACTTAGTCCCATCCTTCATTCCTCGACCCATCCAAAAAAATCATCAGTCAAAAAAAATTTCATATCCCTACGCTACTCTCAATGTCAAAAGAGGCTTATCCCCCACCTGACACAAAGAAGTCCCCTCTTGCCGCAAACTTATACATTCTGCCGGTACAGCTAAGCCATATCACATCCTGCCACCAACACCCGCCCCCGCATTGAAACCAAATATCAGGCAGCACACAAAATCCGCGAGGAAAGCCGCGCACAATAACACGCACGCAATCACACGCAAACGCCTCCCAAACCGCGAAAGAAAATTTCCGATCGCCGGAGCCACAAAATATACTGCCGCCATGCCCCCAATTCCAAAAGCAATCAGTCCGGAAAAACATATTCGTCCATTTATATTTAAAAATTCCGATTTATAATCCCAGTAGGAGGAATTAAACATAAAATCCAGGATAAAACTGGTAATATATTCCAGTACAGCACACAGCACAATCCCCAGTACGAACACTTTCCCCTTGTCCTTCCTGAAGCGGTCGAGCAAAAACACAATGAAAACACCCCCAAAACCATAGATCGGTATCCATGGTCCATACATAGTTCCCCGGTTCACCAGCTCATGGTCGAGCACAATATGCTGCCCGCACTCCCAAAGCCAGCCAATCAGGCAGAAAACAAAAAACATAATTATAAAATCCGTCACACTGTAATCACTGAACTTCCCACTCCTTCTCGGACGACCCAGTGTCAAATCCGCCAATTTATAATGTGGTTCGCCCTTATATCCGCCCCCTTCCAGTTCCGTATAGGCGCGCCCGGAAAAAACAGGCTCCAAAAGCAAAGCACACTTTGAATCCATTCCATTCCTTACGGCAAAGTACATTTCTGCATCCAACTGCATAGATAGTGGAACGGCTATAAACAAGCCGACAAACGGCACCAGTTCCAGCAGCCATATATACCAGAAAGAAAGCTGTGTAAGAAATATTTTCCACTTATATCCGCGCGTCATAGCGCGCGAAAGCTGCTTAGCCTCCCTCCATGTAACCGACGGGTTTTCCGCTAAGATATACGGGACAAAATAATATTGATAGTTTTTGTACAGACCGCCAATAATGGTAAGCGACCACAGCGTGATGGTCAGGTTATAAAAAAACATAACTTTTATCACATTCCAGAGTGTTTTAATATGGAACGGCGCAAAAAGCCTGCGCAGGGGAACTTCCTTCTCAAAGCGGTTTTCCATCACATAGCGGTTCCTGCCGATAACCGCAGCATTTTTAAGGAAAAATTTTACAGCCGCCGTCACGCTGACCGCAATCAGCATATTGGCGATTACTTCCCCCGGATTTCTTTCAAAATATGCGAGGTTGGTCGCAAGCAGCCAGATCACCCAGGTCACGCTTTCTGAGAGATGGTCAACAAACGCCATTGCCAAATCAGAGGTGATAAACGGGATATTCCTTACAACCGGCGTATTTATGATATATTCCTTTAATACCTCAATATTGTAGGGCAGGGAAGTATCATTTTCCCAGATATACTTATCCAGCGCATCTATAAAACTTGTCTGCGAAGAATAAGCCACCCCGATAAAGGAAAACAAAAATCCCACCCCAATCAACAGAACCACCGCCTTAAAACCCTTGTGGAAGGCGGTGTCCCAACTGTTTTTCCTGATTTTTTTATAATCCCACTGCATGCCCCTCCCCCATTCTTACCTTTCAGGTATCGCCTTAAAACCTTTAGTCAATAAAGCATACTAAAGTATTCTGGTTCCAAAGTCTTCCCATATATTCCCCGACAACAGCATCCTTCCTGGCTGTCCTTGCGCACAGTTTTAATAGTTTTTATCCGCCCCGCGCCCACACCTCTCCACGCCGCTTTTCCCATATTGCCTTGACACCCGCCAAATAGCTGTGCTATAGTTATTTTAGCATAAACCGTCGAAAATGAAAACCAAAACTTTATATAATAAGGAGAGAAACCATGCCAATAAAATTCCATCTGCCGGGACTGCGCAACAATTTCCCGCTCAATATGCTGACATTAAAAATGTTCGAGGCTTTCCCCGACTACTTCCGCAAAGATATCCAAATCGCATCCTTTTTCGGTGAGTTCCCGACCTGCCTTTGGAACGGTGGAAGATATAGCGGGGACGACCAGTGCGATTCCGGCTATGTGCGCCATGTAATCCAGGCAATCAATGCTGCCGGCATTGCCGTCCGCTACACTTTTACCAATCCATCCATCACTAAAGAGGATCTCGCCGACCCGTACTGCAATTTCTGTATGGAAGCCGGAAATAACGGAAAAAATGAGGTGCTTGTTGTTTCACCCCTGTTAGAAGAATACATACGCAAAAATTACAGCAGCTACACCATAAACAGTTCCACATGCAAGGAAATCCGCAGTGTCGCAGCCCTTAACGAAGAGTTAGAAAAAGACTACGGTCTGGTTGTCCTAGACTACAATTTAAACAACTGCTTTGACGAGCTTTTAAAGATCACGGACAAATCCCGCTGTGAAATACTTGTCAACTCCTGCTGTGTCCCTAACTGCCCGCGCCGCGCGGAACACTACCGCTTTATCGGAACCCAGGAGAGGGCGGCACTTACAAACCGCACCCTCCCCGCTGGAAAACAAAAACCAGTCCCTACCTGGAGCTGCGGGTACGGCGAACAGAATTCCCTGTCAAAATACAAAAAATATAAAACCCATGTTTCCCCGGATGACATATGGGATAAATATGTCCCGATGGGTTTTGAAAATTTTAAACTTGAGGGACGCACGGCAAACCTGTTCTTGCTGGTTGATACGTACTGCTACTATTTTGCGAAACCGGAATACCACGACGAGGCAAGACTGCTCTTCTTAGCCAACCTTGAAGCAAACAAAATCATTGCGGTGAATAAGCCTCGAAAAGGAGTCTGGCCGTAAAAAAAGGTTGAAAAATCTCCATATACCCGCTATAATTGGAATATCATGGTAGCAGGTGGATTCCGGCAACCTGACCGTCGAGGAAGTCCTGAACCCTAAGGGATGGATTTTGATCGGATTCTTGATGGATCCGCGCACCGGCCTCGGCAGATGGCGCGAATTCACAATTTCCAACTACCAGTTAATGGAAAAACTGATCGACGCGTGCCGCACAATGACAACCGAGGAAATCCTTAACCTTTCGGATGTGCGGGAGCGCATTGAAGTCTATTTTGAACAGGCGGAAAAGTTTCAGGAGATGGTGGCAAAATACACAAAAGTGGATGGTAACCTGATTATCTCCGACCTGCGCGGCGTTGACCCGATCTACTCCGGGAACCGTTTTATGATCTACAGCATGTACCCGGAACAGAATATCTCCGCATGGATTGTGAACGGGCGCGGCAGACACGGATGCAGTGTGGCGGTCGGCTATAGTATCATCAACAAGACAGCCACTCTCGATGTGGGAGCACTTATGTTAAAATATGGCGGCGGCGGACACCGCAAGGTGGGTACCTGCCAGTTTTCTGATGAAACAATGGGTACAGAACTGCCGAAAATACTCGCGGAATTAACCGCGTTAAGCAACCGGTAAGAACCCGCTAAAAGCGGCTGTTGCAAATATTGTCCTGATATGCCATTTTGCAACAGCCGCTAAATTTTTGGCTTATCCATATTCCCCAATTTTTACTACCCTGCTTTATTTACTTCCTTAAAAAACCAGATATTTCCGGAAAAATTCCTGGAAACCATCCTCGACCGCCATCTCATCGAGTTTCTCTTCTTCAAGATCATAAAAATATTTCCCGGTTGTTATATCGACAGAAAGGCTGTCAATCGGAAATCCCTTCTTTCTTCTTTCATGCGGAACGTCAGTAATCAAAAACGGTTTGCTTGCCACGCTCTCGTCCATCGCCTCATAAACATGCTCCTTATCCAAGACAAGGCAGATTGCATTGTGGTACCGCGCCGTCAGGCCACCGTACTTTTTCGCCAGCATGGAATAGTGCAAAAGCATCTCTTCATCCGTCAAATATTTTCCTTCTATCGTCCGCACATGCACCCCCGGCTGGTCGCGTTCTGACACACCATCAAAGTACAGCCCGAAATCACAGGAAAACACTGGAATGCGGAAGGCATCATAATAACCAAGCGCCTTCTTCCTCGCATTTTCCAGGGGCGTTTTTCCATCCTCCACAATCTCTATGGCTTTGCCCTCCATATCTTTAAGACCATATAATTCCACACCTAAAACTGAAAGTCTTCTCGCCATCGCATCCAATTTTGCCGGATTCCCGGTCCCGTATAATATTTTCATAAATACCCCCTTAGGTTATAATTGTATAATTGGCTTCCCATTGCTTTAAACAATGGGAAGGATGTTCTAAAAGTTCCCTCAAAAACACTGCCTGTTATCTGACAGACTAAAAACTGCCGCAGTTAGACCACGGCAGTTTTTCACTCACTATAACAATATCCTATCGGATGGATAATTACTTTTTAAGCAAAGCATCCCGGATTTCCTCCAGTTTGGCAGAAAGTTCTACAATCGCCTCCGTCACTTCATCCACACTGGTTGTCAAAAGATCCGCTACCTCACCTACCACGAGGTTCATAATCTCTTCCTGGTTCTTGTGACCCTCCAAAGCTTCTAAAAGAATGTTGCTGATCTGGGCAATCAGCTCCCCTGCGTCAAAACCCTGGATTTCCTCACATGCCTCGGTCACAGCATCCATTCTCTTCCAGATATCCCCGACATCAATTGGACACCCCCCGCTTGTAAAAACCGGTTTTCCCTTTTTGTCAAGCATCCCGTGCTTTTTCATTAAGTGCTCCGTGCTGTACCAGTTATTTGTAGGGAAACCGTCCGCAAAGATCAGGTTATGGCGCTGTGGGCGCTCGCCCTCAAACAGATCCGGCTTATCTGCAAGATGTGCATACTCAGAAACATCTTTCGCTGCCATCACTGTCATATATGCCTTCTGCGCAACAAATTTCATCTGCGCGTACTCATTGTCAAGCGTCCTGAAAGGAATCTCGTACAATTCCCAGCCGTTCAGCTTCTTCAAAGGCTTTATGTAGCTGCGGTTAAGATTGTAAATGTAGCGCTGTTCATATTCGTTGTTGAAGATAATCTCAAACCGGCAGACCTCATCGTTGCGGTCATTCTCCCCGCCGTTAAGCCAGAACGTTAAGCTGCAGTCCGTATTTTTTGGCAGGAGCAAAGTTTCCGAAACGATCTCCGTCCAGTTATTGTATCCCCAGTCCCCGATCATGTAAGCTTCCGCAAGAACGCCGTCCGGTCCTTCCATAAAAGAACGGCACCCGACATTATGGTTGCAATCCCGGTTAAATTTCCAGTTGCGCGCGTTAAAATATAATTTGTATACTTTGTTTTCTTTCTGCCCGTTTCCTGCTTCTATATCTTTCATATGATCCATCTCGATTACCTCCGAATTATGTATGGTATCGGACATATCCAGACGAATAGTAAAGTCGTTCACAAAACATGCCCGACCCTTTTTCACCAGCCCGACCGCCCTTTTCTGGTAAGTCGAACCTACTTCACTGCCATCCGCCGCAATCACGCGGACAGTCTTTCCACCGGTACAAACATTGTTTTTTGTCATGGGTATCCTCCCCTGTCTGCCCTTTTTCAAATAAGTTGCGATGCCGTTTTTTGTTATGGGTGCCGCTCCCCCTTTTTATTGTAATATAGGGAAAATAGGTTGTCAACAAAAAAATCCATTTTTTAAAACCTTCCGGCGAAGGCTCCAATTTATGCAAAAGCCTTCGCCAGCTTGGCCATCTCTTACTGTTTACAATAATTAAGAAAGTGCTTTTATCGTGTGTTTACCAATCCCCCAGATTTCGTCCTTTTTCGTCCATCCCCTTTTCCTCCAGAATTTTGCGGCAGCTTCGGCGGTTCCCCTTCCATATATTCCATCCACAGTAATTGGCCTTCCTGAAAGCTTCCCCTTACCAATCTGGCGGTTTAAAGCAATCTGCAACCAAACAACGTCATATAGATCCGAATCTTTCTTCGCACTCACGATCTTTGGTGCCGGAAGCTCACGTCCCGTATAGGCGATTTCAGGATGTTCGTACCAGTGTGTAAAAGGCCGCTCGGAAAGCCTTGTAATGCAGACCCCATGGTCAAATCCCCTCGCTTCCACCACATATCCGCCTCCGATATACACACCGACATGCCCACGGTATCTCACACATATCCCGGGTCGCTCCGGCAGTGTCCCCATCACATCTTTCACCTTCGCAGCAGCATATGCCCCATCTGCCGTCACATCATAATTGCGCCCGGTAACCTCCCGCACAAACCATTCTATCAGCCCATGGCAGTCCGCTGTTACCATCCCAATCCATGAGCGGACAGTGGCAAGGCGCTTTTTTATAAACCATCCACCCGGATTCCTCTTTACCAGATCATTGTACATCGCCTGCGTTAAAACCCGCCCACTTGTGCCCATCACATAGGGTGTCCCTATTTTGCTAATGCAAAATTGCACCAGTTCCAGATTATTTGCTTCCATATCTATCCCTCCTTTCTTTTTACATTTTATTCTATATTTCTCCAAAACGTGATAAGAAAGGCGGTAATATTCCCGAATTCCCGATACTTTTTAAGCGGCACTAAACAAAAACCCGCAACTTTGGTTTTACGTTGATAAGGAAGTATTTACAACAACTTATCATCAACGCTGACAAACAGGGTGCAAGCAAAAGCAGAGAACATATCACTTTCATTAGTGGTCGCTTCTCTGCTTTTCTGTTACGCAATAGAACACCGTTTTTGAGAGCAGACATATAAAACCCTTACCTCGCCACTTCAATACCCACAAAGCCGCATAAATCAAGGACAAAATAACCCCTACTGCGTAACAATCCCCATAATAGATTGAGGGGAAAAGCTGTCAAGGGCGCGTAGCGCGAAGTTTACCCTTGACAGCTTTTCCTG
>CAJTOR010000012.1 GCA_910577675.1 uncultured Lachnospiraceae bacterium | reverse complement strand
ATGGAAAAAAACAGGGGAAGGATTGAAAAACGCACAGCCTATGCCACAACAGATATCAGCTGGCTTTCAGGCAGGGAAGAATGGGAAGGGCTGAAATGTATAGGGGCAGTGCATACGGAATTTGAAGAAAAGGGAAAGAAAAGCAGCGAATGGCATTATTATATATCCAGTAGGGAGTTGACAGCCAGAGAACTGCTGCACCATTCCAGGATGGAATGGTGCGTGGAAACAATGCACTGGCTGCTGGATGTCCATTTTGGGGAAGACGGCTGCCGCGTGGAGGATAAGAACATCCAGCAGAACCTGAATATGCTAAGAAAACTGGCGATCAACCTGATTAAAAAACATAAAGAAAACTCTGGTTCCAAACGTGCTATTTCTAAAATCATGTTTGATTGCCTGCTTGATACTTCTTATATTTGCGAAATTATGGAAAATTGATTTCCGTGCAAAAAGCAGAAATTTCATTGATTTTCTGAAAGAAATGTGGCATAATATTACATCAGAGTTGTTCCGATGTATCGAAAGGAGCAGTCAAATGGCAATTCAAAGTAACTTATCCACATTAATGGAAAAAAACAGATTTACAATTAAATATGTACACGAAAAAACAGGATTAGCGCGAAATACTATTTCAAACCTGTATAATGACAAAGCAACAAGAGTTGATTTCGATACGCTTGATAAATTGTGTCGTTTGTTTGACTGTGATGTTGGTGATTTGTTGCAATGGGATTGCAAACGTAATGATGATTTTTTTGTTTAGGGAAATAAGTTTTATATTTGAATGATATTGTTTGATTGAGGAGGTGCATTTTGGCTGAATATATTTCAAGTTTTATTACTGGATTTGACTCAGTCATTGGTGTTGCCATGACTCGGTCACTTCCAGGAGTTAAAATATTAAATGTATATGATGGATTGGTATATTATTCATATGGTGGTAACGTACAAAATATAAATCACCTATCTTTTTTTAATAATTCTTTTTTGGTATATAAAACGTATAAAGGAAGTTCTTTGTCTTTTGACAAAATGGTATCTCAGGCATCTATTCCTGTAGATAGGGGAAAAAGACTAGAAACATTTAGAGTTAGATTTTCTAAAGAAAATCAATTTGTTAAGGTGGGAAAACAAACGGCTTTTGGCGCAGAGAAAATAATTTCGAATAAGATCAATATGAAGGTTGACAGGGTTAACCCTCAAAATGAATATTGGTTTATCATTCGGAGCGAAAATATTGGTTTTTTTGGAAAATTATTGCGAAAGAGGAAGATAACAGAAAAAACATTACACAAGGGTGAATTAAGACCTGAATTAGCTTTGCTTATGTGTGTTTTTGCAGGAATTAAACATAATGAAATATTATGTGATCCTTTTGCAGGTTATGGAGCAATACCAATTCAAGTTATACAGTCGTATAGAATAGCGAAAATGTATGTTTGTGATAATGACAAGAATCTTGTTGACAGGCTAAATAACATTGATACATTTAAACATTGTGTATGCAAAGTTAGTATAAAATGTGAGGATGCTATGCAATTAGAATCTGTTAAAGATAATGAAATAAGTCTAATTATAACAGACCCGCCTTGGGGATATTATGAAAATATCCCGAATATTGAGGAATTTTATAATAGTATGTTTAGGTCTTTTAAGCGAATATTAAAAGCTGAAGGCAGGGTAGTAGTATTATCTGCAAGGAAAAATGAAATTGTTGCGGCTGTAAAGAATGAAAAAGGATATATAATTAAACATATAGATACACTTGTTAATGGAAAAAAGGCGGGTATATATATGGTTCAGTTTAATAAATAGGACGATGTAAGTATGAAGAATATTATAACCAATATTAAGAAGTACAAGTATATTTATGTTTTAGCCCTACCGAGCACTATATATGTATTAGTATTTAAAATTATTCCGTTATATGGACTTCAAATTGCCTTTAAAGATTTTAATTTCAGAGAGGGCATAACAAGAAGTGAGTTAGTTGGGTTCAAAAATTTTATTACATTATTTTCGAAAGGTGAATTTTGGCAGGCACTAGAAAATACAAAACCTGTGCACAAGCGCCGCACCCACCGCACCGGAAACAATGCCAACCACGATTCCCCCGATAATATCCGTAGGGTAATGTACATACAGATACATTCTTGAAAACGCAATAAGAACCGCCAGAATCCCGGTTGGTATCCACAGACGGTTTTTGACAAAAAACATTGCCGATACCACCGCAAAAGCCGCCGCGGTATGCCCGGAAGGGAATGAATAATCATGCGGTTTCGCCACAATCAGTTCCACCAGTGTATTAATATCATATGGTCGTGTCCTGGCAATGATAGGCTTGAGCAAAATATTGCATAAAAGCAGGTCAACAAGCAGTGCTGCCGCTGCCACCAGACCGATCTTTCGATATTTCGGAATACAGAGCAGGACTGCCGCAAGCACAATCCAGATAAGTCCAAATTCCCCAAGCCAGCTAAAAAACTTCATCAGGGTATCCCCAAGGGGCGTGTGCAGCCCCCAAATCCAGTCGAGCAAAGTAAATTCCCAGTCCATATTCCCTCCTTAACTTTTCTTTTCCCCGCACATTACAATCCTTGCCCCCAAAAGCTTTGCATCCCGCGCATCATGGGTAACCATAACCATAGTCCGCCCCGCAAAGCGGCCTTTTAGATAAGCTGCCACCTGCTCTTTTGTCCCGTCATCAAGACCCTTAAACGGCTCATCAAGCAAAAGCAAATCTCCCTCCGCACAGACCGCGCGGACAATTGCAACGCGGCGCTTCATCCCGCCGCTCAACTGCGATACCGGCTTTTCTTCATAGTCATGCAGCCCGACCGCTTCAAATTCCCCGCGCAAGAACTCCCTCAACATCCCGCTTTTTTTGCGCTCCAATATAAGCGCCACATTTTCAAAGGCATCCGCCCACTCTAACAACCGGTCTTCCTGAAATACCATGGAGAGTTTTTTTCCCTCCATCCCCTCTATTTCCCCAAAATCAGGCTTTACCAGACCGGCTAAGATGGAGAGAATTGTAGTTTTCCCGATTCCGGAAGCGCCCATCAGACAAATTTTCTCCCCGTCCTCCACAGTCAGGGAAAAATCTGCAAGCACCCTCTGTTCCCCGTAGGATTTCCAAATATGCTTTATTTTTATTGGCATGCCCGCCCCCTCACTTTAAGTACAGGAACTTTTATATCTCTTCTTTATTTCTATTTATTTATACTATCTTACGTATCCCCCACATCACAAGTTTCTCAAACAGCACACTGGCCGCCACTATTACAATGGTCCACGCAAACAGTTCCGGTGTCATCAGATAAAGTTTTGCCTTATAAAGTTCCCCCCCGATCGAATTTGCGGGAAGACCGATCACCTCCGCCGCGATGCCGGATTTAAAACAAAAACCAAGTCCGACGGAACACGCTGTCACAAAGGATGGTTTCACGGCGGGCAGGTATATGGCTCGCACTTTTTTCCATATTCCCAGCCTGAAAACTTCCGCCATCTCAAGCAATTTTTCATCCACCTGCCAAATCCCACCACGCACATTTGTAAATACCACGGGCAGTACCATAAGAAATGAAATTATGGTCGAAAGTCTTGAAGTACTTACCCAGAGCAATACCAGGATAACAAAAGAGGCTACCGGGATGGATTTAACCAGTTGCATAAAAATCTGTAAAATTTCCCCAATCTGTGCATTTATCTCCGCCATTACAGCAAGTAGTACCCCCGCTAAGACGGCAAGCACAAAACCCACTGCTATGCGCACAAAAGAGGTTCCTATCGAAAGATAGAACTCTTTTGTGCGCGCCAGGGCAGCAAGGGCGCGGAAAGTATCGGGAACGGACGGCAGGAAAATCTCCCTGTCCACCCACATACTAAGAAGCTGCCAGGCGGCTAAGAGCACAAGAACCGCAATAAACTTCCTCCGGTAAACTACACACTTTTTTTTCCGCTTTGCCCCCGTCAAAATATTGCCCATCCTAATGTTTCCCGCGCCTTTCCTTCTTTTTCTTTCCCTTACACCATTTCTTTATACAGCATCTTCCCGCCGGCGAATCTGCAAGTATTGTCACCAGTGTCAGATAGCGGTCGCTCGACTCTTCCATATCCTTTTTGGTCACTCCATAATAACGGTAAATATCACGCATAATGGACTGCGCACATCCCCGCTTTCCGGATGGCACAGAAAAACTTACATTTAACAGACCGCGCACTCTCTCAATTTCCACCTGTATGCTGCCCTCTCCCACGGGTATCCCATAAATATGGAAATCCATCGGTACCAGGGAATCGCTAAGCCCCAATGCCGCCTCGTCATATTCATACATATACCGGTGCCATTGTTCCACTGCCTCCTGGTTTTTAAGGTTATTCGGACATTTTGTTTCGGGCGGCGGATATCCAAGCTGTTGCATATCTTCCCCATGTTCCCGCCAGACAATGGAGATTTTCGTGTTCTTAAACCCCTCCTTTGCCCTGCTGCTTGACGGCGAATATTCCCTGGCATGATATTTCTTTTTCAGATACCGCTCCAGTTCCTTTGGTGTATGCGGTTCTGCTGCAAGATGTTTTATAACCTTAGCACGCCGCCTTTTCATCCTGCTATCCATGTAACGCCCCTTTAGGCTGCGAAGGAAAGTCTGTCCTGTAAATTTCCCCGCCAAAAAAACGCTGGTCGGTCCGTCACTTCCACCGATAATTGTCACCGCCTGCGCTGTTTTCCTTCCCCATAATTTCTTCATGTATCAAGCCCCCCTCCCTGTGTTATATTGGGTGATAAAAGGTGCGAACTATTGCCGCGAACAATTCGCGCAACTGTAGTACCTTACAATTTCTCTTCTTCTATTGCGCGAATTGGCTGTTGTAGAGGTTGGCGTAGAAGCCGCCTTTTTTCAGCAGTGTTTCGTGGTTGCCCTGCTCGATGATATTGCCGTCCTTCATAACCAGGATAATATCCGCTGTCTGGATGGTTGACAGGCGGTGCGCCACGATAAAGCTTGTGCGCCCCTCCATCATTTTTGCAAATGCATTCTGGATTTTTAGTTCCGTCCGCGTGTCGATGGAGGAGGTCGCCTCATCTAAAATTAACATAGGGGGCAGGCAGAGCATTACGCGGGCAATGCACAGTAGCTGTTTCTGCCCCTGCGATAAGCTGCCGCCGTCCTCGCCAATCTCCGTATCATACCCCTGCGGCAGACGCTTGATAAAGCTGTGTGCATGCGCTGCCTTCGCGGCTGCAATGATCTCCTCCTCACTCGCGCCAGGCTTCCCCATCGCAAGATTTTCCCGGATGGTTCCTGCTTTCAGCCAGGTTTCCTGCAACACCATGCCAAAACTTGTGCGCAGGCTTGCGCGCGTCGCCTCGCGGATATCCGTGCCGCTCACCTTAATACTGCCCGAATTCACATCATAAAAACGCATCAGCAAATTAATTACCGTTGTCTTGCCGCAGCCGGTTGGTCCGACAATCGCCACGCGCTGTCCCTGCTTTACCGAAAGGTTAAAATTCTGGATTAATTTCTGCTTAGGCGTGTAGGAGAAATAGACATCCTTTAATGCAACCGTGCCATCCACTTCCTTTAAAACTGCCGCATTTTCCGCCTCCGCAATCTGTGATTCCTCCTCAATCAGCTCAAAAATGCGCGCCGCACAGGCAAGCGCATTCTGCAATTCCGTCACAACGCCCGAAATCTCATTAAACGGCTTTGTGTACTGGTTCGCATAGCTTAGAAAGCACGAGAGCTGCCCGACCGTAATGCCGCCGGAAATAGCTGAGATCGCGCCGGTCAGCCCCACCCCGGTATAAACCAGGCTGTTTACAAAACGCGTTGCCGGGTTCGTGGTCGAGGAAAAGAAAATCGCCTTGAGGGAGCATTTCCCAAGCCTTTCGTTAATCTCATCAAACCGTTCTAATACTTCATCCTCCTGACCGAATGCCTGCACCACCTTCTGGTTCCCAATCATCTCATCAATCAGCGCCGTCTGCTCGCCGCGCGTTTCGGACTGGAGCTTGAACATCGAATATGTTTTCTTTGCGATAAACGCCGCCACAAACAGCGATACCGGAGTGACAAGCACCACCACAAGGGTAATCTTCCCGTTCAGGGAAATCATAAACAACAGCGTCCCAAGGATAGTGATTACCCCGGTAAAAAGCTGCGTAAAACCCATTAAAAGACCGTCGGAAAACTGATCCACATCCGCAATCACGCGGCTGACCACCTCACCGTAAGAATGCCCGTCAATATATTTAAGCGGGAGTATCTCGATTTTGTGGAACGCCTCCCTTCTGATATCGTGGATCACATGGTAAGCAATCCTGTTATTGCTCACATTCATCATCCACTGCGATACCGCCGTAAGCAGCACAACCACTACTATTTTCTTAACAATCGAAAGCACCGGGTCAAAATTCACCAGACCCTTATCAATAATATAGTCAATCGCATCGCCGGTTAAAATCGGCACATAAAGCGTCAGCGCCACTGTGACTGCCGCACATAAAATAGAAAGTGCCACAAAAAACCAGTAGCGGCGGATGTAGCGCAGCACTTTCCCCATCGTCCCGCGGGTAGCCGAGTAGGTTTCCTTTTTTGAATTTCCATTTTTTTCCTTTTCCCCACTCATCCTTATGCCCCCTTCCCTTCCTCTTTCTTAAACTGCGAATAATAAATCTCCTGATAAACCTCACAGTTTGCCAGTAGTTCTTCATGCTTTCCAATCCCCGCAACATGCCCGTCATCGAGCACCACAATCTGGTCGGCATGCATAATGGAAGCCGCGCGCTGCGACACGATAAACACTGTGAGCTTCTCCCCCATCTCGCGCAATGCACGGCGAAGCTTTGCATCCGTCGCGTAGTCGAGCGCTGATGCGCTGTCGTCTAACACCAAAATCTCCGGCTTTCTTACCAGGGCGCGCGCGATGGTCAGGCGCTGCTTCTGCCCGCCCGAAAGATTCTTGCCGCCCTGCGTGATCGGCGCGGAAAGCTTTCCATCCTTTGTATCCACAAATTCCTTAGCCTGCGCAATCTCGAGCGCTTCAAACATTTCTTCATCCGTCGCGTCCTGCCTGCCCCACTGCAAATTCTGGCGGATCGTCCCCTTAAAGAGCACAGCTTTTTGCATAACCATACCGATTTTGTCGCGCAATGCTTCCATAGGGTAGTCCTTTACATTGATACCATCCACCAATACCTCGCCCTCCGTCGCATCATAATAGCGCGGAATCAGGTTGATTACGGACGACTTCCCCGAACCCGTACCGCCGATAATACCGACTGTTTCACCCTGCTTTACCTTAAAATTCAGCCCGGTAAGCGATTCCGCACCCGCACCCCGGTAGGTCAGACCGACATTTTTAAATTCAACGGCATAGGCAGGCGAACCTTCTTTTGTTCCCGTACCATAAAGCGCCGCCCGCTTTTTCTCATACTCCGCCTCATCGCCGTAAGTCATCCCAGGCTTAATCTCGAACACCTTCTCAATGCGCCCCGCGCAGGCAAGTGCCTTTGTGATGGTCACAATCAGGTTTGCAAGTTTCACAAGCTCCACAAGAATCTGCGACATATAATTGACCAGCGCAATCACCGCGCCCTGCGTGATAATCCCCGCATCCACGCGCAGCGCCCCGACCCAGATCAGCGCCGCGATGGAGAGATTTACCACGATGTAAGTGAGGGGGTTGGTGAGTGCGGAAATCCTGCCGACAAGCATCTGCAATTTCGTCAGCGCTGTATTTTCCTCCTCAAACTCTGTAATTTCCTCCTGCTCCTTGGCAAACGCGCGGATCACGCGCACACCTGTCAGATTCTCCCTCGTCTTTCCAAGCACCCTGTCAAGCCCTTTTTGCACCTTCTTAAACAGCGGCATGGTAATCATCATAATACCGAACACAATCACCGAGAGTACCGGGATGGTAACAACAAAAACCAGCGCCGCCTTCACGTCGATGGTAAACGCCATAATCATCGCGCCAAACACGATGAACGGCGAGCGCATAAACAGGCGCAGTACCATATTTACGCCGGACTGCACCTGGTTGATATCGCTCGTCATGCGAGTTATCATTGTGGAAGTCCCAAGGTCATCAATCTCCGAGTAGGTCAGACCCTGGATATGCGCAAACAGCGCGTGCCTGAGCTTTGTAGAGCATCCGACCGCCGCCTTCGCCGCAAAAAACTGCGCCGTCAGCGAGCAGATAAGACCGATTATACCAAGTGCCACCATCAACAGACACATACGCACAATATAAGGTCTGTCACCATTCGCAATACCCACATCAATAATTTTTTTCATTACAAGAGGAACGAAGAGTTCAAAGAGGGCTTCTAACATCTTAAACAAAGGTGCCAATACGCTCTCCTTCTTGTAATCCTTCAGGAAGCTAAGCAGTGTTTTCATTTTTCTTTGCCCTTTCCATTTATATTTTTCACTTTATTCTATATGATTTTAAAAGAGTTTTCAAGATGTATTCTGTATCGCGCCGCCTTTTATTTTGTGGCGGGCAAATTACCTTTCTTATTGAAATTTTTCAAAAAAAATTTCACGGACATTTGACTTTTTGGAAAAAACACAGTATATTATGCATTGACCAATAAATATCATAGTGGAGGATTTTTTACCATGAAAATCAAGGCAAAGTTAATCACATGTTTTTCTGCAATTTGTATTGGCTGTATGTTGATTGCTATGCTATGTGTCCTTGGCAGGACACGCCAGAGTTTTATCGCGATGAATGACTCTGGGGCGGAAACAACCGCCGAATACTATGCAGCCTCAATTCAGACATGGCTTGAGCAAAAGACTGCCATCATCGACTCGGCAGTCGCATATATGGAATCTTTGAATTCCATGGATGAAGCCGCTGTAATTGATTATCTGGAAGCACTGATAAATGCCACCGAAGGCGCTGTGGATGTTTTCGCGGCATTTACGGACGGAACTTTTCTTGACGGAAGCAGGCTTGAGCTCGGAGCCGATTGGGATTACACCGGCTATCCCTGGTACACACAGGCTCTTGAAACAGATAAAAAAATTTTCTGCGAACCGTACAGGGATGGCAGTGTAGATCAGATGGTACTTCCCTCTTCCAGACAGTTTACCTGCAAAGACGGTTCTGTCGGCGTAATTGGCATGAGCCTGCAATTGCAAACAATGTTCGAAATGGTTGAATCAATCGCAAATACTTCGGACGGCAGTTATGTATTTATAACGGACAACAACGGAAATATCCTGATGCATCCAAATAAAGACTTTATGCCATCCAGCGAAAAAATAAGTTCCGTGCAGGAAGTTCTTGAAGGGGCATATCTTGACGCACTGAAAGACAGGTCAGCAATCACCGTGGACTATGACGGAGTGAAGCGTTACCTTGCAACTGTATCCAGCAATATTGGAAATATTATCGTTGCCACCCCGACATCCGTATATTACGGGGAGCTCAACCACCTTCTCGCCACCTTCCTTATAACAATGGTAATTGCAGCGATTGTGGCGGCAATCGTCGTATCCCTCTATAGCGGCAGCATTACAAAACCGATTGTTGCGATGCAGCAGGAAATTATCCAACTGAAAGAATTGAAACTGCACATGAAATATGAAACCGAAAACAACCGTGAACGGCAGGACGAAATAGGTGTTATGGAGAGTGCCATAAAAGATTTGCGCGCCTGCCTCAACGAGATTGTAAGGCAGCTTATCCATGCTTCCGACACTTTAAGGGAACAATTCAGTATGGTACATACTTCGGTAGAAAACTCCGTTTCCAACAACCATTCCGTAAAGGAAACGATCAGCCAGATTACTTTTGCCATTCAGGAAGTGGCGCAGCAGACACAGGATGCAAACGGGAATTTTATCTGCTTTGCGGATGAACTCTCGCAGGTTGCGGTACGGATGGAGCACATGAACAAAACCGCCGCCGCTGCCATCCATCAGTGCCAGGACGGAGTAAAGACCGTGGAACTTCTTTCACAGAAAATTGTCCAGAGTCAGGAAATGCAGAAGATTACATACGGGACAGTAAATAACCTTTCCCAAAAATCGGTATCGATTAACGGCATCAGCAAGACAATCAGCGAGATAGCCAGCCAGACCACCCTGCTCGCCCTGAATGCATCCATTGAGGCAGCCAGAGCCGGGGATGCCGGAAGGGGATTTGCCGTTGTGGCGGAGGAAATCGGAACACTGGCAACACAGACTGTATCCGCCACCGGAAATATCAACCAGATTATTTCGGAGATCCAGGCGGATATCCAAAATGTCAGCAGCCAGATAAACCAGATTCAGGAAACCATGACCGATTGTATGGGTACAATGGGAGATACACAGGGCGTATTCCAGAAAATCAGCAACAATATCTCCGGTATGGGAACGGATATCGGCAAACTTGAAAATGCCGTGGGCAGCTTAAACCACAATAAGGATGGGATCGCAGAAAAATTTTCGAATATCTCAAGCGGAACGGAGGAATTAACCTCGGCAAGCCAGAATGTTGATGAGCAGATGGAAAGCCAGAATACCCAGATCAACCGGATCAATCAGTCCATGGGTGAACTAAACACTGTTGTAAAACACTTAAACCATATTATTGACCAATTTTATGTGTAAATCAATACGGGCTTAATGCAGTGTGGTTTCCTAGTATGGGAATACCGGATTTGCTGGATGGAGTCGGACATCTTTTCAGGCTCCATCCATTTTTTATGCCATTTCCTTACATGCCGTAAGCCAGTCTGTTTTGTGGCACTTTCCTCTATTTTATATCCTTTTAAAGCCACCTTTATTTCCTTGACATCCCAACTGTTTTTCACTATAATTATTTTATATATTATTAAAATATTTCACATTTTTCAGAAAGAAATGAGGTTTACAATGAAGAAAAACACACAACAAACCAGAATTCTGTCAAAATCAGAATGGTTGAAACCACATGGCAGCAAACGTGCGGTGGCACTCGCCTGTGCTGGACTGCTTGCCCTCTCCTTTACAGGCTGCGGGAAAAAACAGGAGCAAAACGCAGAACCTTCCCCGACTGGGGCAACAGCCTTCCCGGATGAAGTAACAAACCCACCTGCATCCCCGACCCCTGAGGATTCAGAGCCCACGCCAACTACAGCTCCCACCCCGACTTTAGAGCCAACCGCCGTGCCGACCATGCCTCCTGCCATCTACGGTGACCCGGCGACAATTGCCGTATACGACACGGCACAAAGCAACTATACCTTAAATATTGACGCATCCTTTCCGGTACACGAAATCAGCGACCTGCTCTATGGCATTTTTATTGAGGATATCAATTTCGCGGCGGACGGCGGGCTTTACGCGGAACTTGTACAAAACCGCTCCTTTGAATTTACAAACCTTGCCGCAGGAAATGAAAAACATGCCTGGAAGGATGTAAATGATATTACCGCCGCCGTTATAAAGGACGATGCTGATGGCTGTCTAAATGCCAACAATCCAAATTATATGGTGCTGGAAAATAATTCCGATATCAATGCAGGTATTGAAAATTCCGGTTTTCTCGACGGCATGGCAGTAAAGGAGGGCGATGAATACATATTTTCAATTTATGCGCGCGGGCTTAACGGCTATACCGGTGCCATCTATGTAAACCTTATGTTTGGAAATGAATCCATTGCCAGAGAAACCATCGATTCTGTTACCGCAGAATGGAAGAAGTACGAACTCACCTTAAAGCCTTCTTCAACCGTTTCAAGAAACCTCTCCCTAAGCGTAACCATCGATACCGGTTCCGTTGCCATCGATATGGTTTCCCTGTTTCCTAAAAACACCTACAAAGGGCGCGAAAACGGTCTGCGCGAGGATCTCGCAGAAAAACTTGAAGCGCTCTCCCCGGCTTTCCTGCGTTTCCCGGGCGGCTGTGTGGTAGAAGGCGCAACGCTTGCAACCGCTTATGACTGGAAGGATTCAATCGGCGTGGGTCCGGACGGGGAACCGCTATTATTTAACGGCACTTACGGCGATGTGGCAGCGCGAAAACAGGGTCAGAATATATGGACCGACGAGCGCGCCACAAATGATAAATATCCATCCTACATGTCCTACGGGCTTGGTTTTTATGAGTATTTCCTGCTTGCCGAAGATATTGGGGCAATCGGTGTCCCTGTGGTCAACTGCGGGCTTGGCTGCATGGGTCAGGGACCTGGCTTAGGACCGGATGTCGGTTCGGAAGAATTTGAGGAGTATGTGCAGGACGCGCTTGACCTTGTGGAATTCTGCCGCGGCGACGCGTCCACCAAATGGGGTGCGGTGCGCATTGCAATGGGACATGAGGCTCCATTCGCGTTAAAGTATATCGGCATTGGCAACGAGCAGTGGGGCAACAATTTCTTCCGCCATTACGAGGCATTTGTGGACGCTTTCGATAAAGCAAAGACAGAGAACCCGGCGCTCTTTGACGGAATCGAACTGATGTTCTCCGCAGGAGTGGATGACGGTGATTCCGGCGTGGATTATATGGCATCCTACGAGGAAGCCGCGCGCTGGCTCGCCGAACACCCTGACAGGACGATTGAAGACTTTGCGGGGGCAACCGACCACCACTACTACAACTCCCCATCCTGGTTCTACAACCATGTGGACTATTACGATGAAAAAAACTACAGCCGCGACACGGAGCATATGACAGAAACAAAATTTGGCGGCGGCATCAATGTGTTTCTTGGCGAGTATGCGGCACAGTCAAACACATTGAACGCGGCTCTTTCGGAAGCGGCCTATATGACGGGGCTTGAGCGCAACGGCGACATTGTAAAGATGGCGGCATACGCGCCGTTATTTGGCAACCTGACCGCACTGCACTGGGCACCGGACTTAATCTGGTTTAACAATGTAACATCAACCTGCTCCGTCAATTATTATGTGCAGCAGGTCTTTGCCAAAAACGCGGGCAGCGCGCTTCTCTCCTCCACACTGACGGGTGCGGATATCGAAGATATCAAACTTTTTGGCCGCGTCGGGGTCGGGACATGGAATACCTCGGCAACTTTTGACAATATCAAAGTTACGGACAATACAACCGGGGCAGTTTTGGCAGAAGACGATTTCTCAGACAGTAATTTTTCCTCCCGCTGGATTACTCCGTCCGACGGCAACTGGTCGGTAAAAGATGGTGCACTCTTACAGGCATCCTCCAGCACCAATACCGGGCGCTTTGGCAATATTGGCAGCGCCGCATATTTCGGCGAAACAAGTTTAACAAACTACACTTACGAGCTGACAGCAACAAAAAACGGCGGCCAGGAAGGTTTCCTAATCCCGTTCGCCGTGCGCGGTGTGGACGATAATTTCTTCTGGAATATCGGTGGGTGGAACAATACTCTCTCCTGTCTTCAGCAGGTGGAAGACAGCGCGAAATCCGGGCAGCTTAACGGCACAGTAAAAGACTGCCGGATTGAGGTGGGCAAAACCTACGCGCTGAAAATTGTTGTGAATGATACCAATGTAAAATGCTATATTGACAATGAACTCTATGTAGATTACGATCTGCCTGAAACCACAAACGCAGAGAGTTACCAGGTGGTAAGCACGGACGAGAACGGAGATATCATTATCAAACTTGTCAACGTAACAGGTTTACCAAAGACTTTTGCCATAGACATTAATGGGGTGGAAGGAATCAAAAATACCGCCTCCCTCGACCTTGTAGCAGGCACCAGCCTTGAAAACGATAATGTGCTTGGCAAGACAGAAGTTGTGACTTTACAAAGCATGGAACTTGAGGGCGCGGGCAGCCAGTTTAACTATACGGCACCGATGTATTCTGTAAGTGTTCTCAGGCTTAAAAAGGAACCATAAAACAGGCTTTTACCCAAATACAAAAATTAGCCGCACGGGGATTGTATCATCGCTCCGTGCGGCGTTTTCATTCTTCTTGTTCAACTCCGATCAGCCCCTTTATTTACGCTGGTTTTATAAAATCCTCTTTATCATCGCACATCCTATGCACAGACCATATTCTGCTTCTGCGCCCAGCACCAGCATGTATGGATCAGTCTGCTTGACGTTATACTATACTTCTCGCGGATCTGCGGTTCCGTATAATGACCGCTGCGGCAGTCGCGCATAACTTCCTTGGCAGAAAGAAGAAGGTTCTCTAGGAAATAATAGCTTGAGGAACTTGCCACATCCTCAAGATGCTCGTTGTTTGTGGCCTCCATTTCCTCCATCGCCTCACTGATGGACTTCCCAGCATTCATCTCCTCCAAAAGCCTGCAAAAATGCGGTGCCATCTTCTCCGATATCCCCGCCTGCGCCACCATCATACCACATAACTGCTGCTTGCTGCAAATTTCCGGAAAATATGTGTTTAGCCCAAACTCCTCGAACGTCCTGCTGCAAAGCCGGAAAAACTGCCTTGTAAAATACTGCGGCATCTCATCCAGACCGCTCATAATCTCACAGTATTCTTTACTCTCACCCTTGCCATAATAGAGCGCGTATGCCCATGCCATCAGCATACTGATACGGTAGCGCTGGATGTTAGCCATATTCCGCTTCATTCCGATAAGCTTATCGGAAAGCTGAATATATTCTTCCTCCGTCAGGGGAATATCCACCAAAATACGTATTGTTGAACTCTCCTCCGTCAAAAAATGCTCGAGCACCGCATCCATCTCCGACAGCGACATATTCTTTTCAAACAATCCTTCCTTCATACGACTACCTCCATAGCCTTTCCGCCCGCAATCCCTTCCGATAGACCTTAGCCTGCCAGATTCCCATCCGGGGAATATCTAATAAACACTCACGATCTGACTTCCCCATTTAATAGTATGCTTCACATAAAGAATAATAGAAAAATCCGGAATTTTCTTTAATTGTATTATAACAGATTACTTTATGTTTTGCAAGCAATTTATCTGAAAATTTATCAAAAAATTAATAGAATTTTGATATTTTAACAGCAAGTAATATACGACTTGGAAGCGGGGGGACTTGTTTGATAGGTTACCCCGCACAAATAAAAAAATCCAGCCATACCCAAAAGGCACTGGCTGGATCTGCTATTTCTCAATCAACACACCCCTGTTCCTGTTCAGCACTCGTATGTGCGCCGTTCTCCTCATATTTTTGAAGAATCAGCTTCTGTATCCGCTCCCTGGTTTCAGGATTGATCGGGTGGGCGATATCGCGATATTCATTGTCCACCGACCTGCGGCTTGGCATCGCAATAAACATGCCCTTTTCCCCCTCAATGACTTTTATGTCGTGTACCACAAACTCATCGTCGAACGTAATTGAAACGACAGCCTTCATCTTCCCCTCTTTAGTCACCTTGCGTACACGTACATCGGTTATTTGCATGCTTTATGTACCCCCTTTAAGATTCCCCCAGGATCCGGAAAATTTCTACCGGAACCTGGGAAACTCTCTCTTGAATATATACATTATATTACCTATTTATTATTCCGTACAATACAGATCAGAAACCATATCTCTCATTTTTCTCAATTACAATCTTGATCTCGCCATTCTCACCGATATGAGTCGTGTTCGCGCGGATGGTGTCACGGCTCTCCACGATACAGTTCTCGATATAGGTGTTGTCACCGATATGCACGTCGTTCAAAATGATCGAGTTCTTGATCGTACAATTGTTCCCAACATAAACCTCTTTAAACAGCACCGAATTCTGCACCACACCGTTGATGATACAGCCGCTTGAAACAAGGCTGTTCTTCACCACCGCGCCCGGATTGTATTTCGCCGGCGGAAGGTCATCGATCTTGGAATAAATATCCGGATACTGCTTGAAGAAGTAATCGCGGATATCCTTCTTCAGAAAATCCATGTTCGTCTTGTAGTAAGATTCAACGCTGGCAATATTACTCCAGTAATCCGTCATCTCGTAGGAATAGATCCGCTTCAGGTCTATGTAGCGAACCAGAACGTCCTTTACAAAATCTGTGCGGTCTTCCTCCATCGCCTTCTCAATCATCTCGATAAGCTGTCTTCTGCGGATGACATAGACACCGGTTGAGATCAGGTTCGATGCCACTACAAGCGGCTTTTCCTGGAACCTTGTGATGCGACCGTCCTCGTCCGTCTGTACCACACCAAAGCGGGTGCAGTCCTCATCGTTCTCCATCGCCTTTGTAACAATGGTGATATCCGCCTTTTTCTCGATATGGTATTCCAAAAGCTTGTTGTAATCAAGCTTGTAAACACCGTCGCCGGACGCAATCACAACATATGGCTCGTGGCTGTTGCGCAGGAAGGTAAGATTCTGCGCGATCGCATCCGCCGTACCGCGGTACCAGAAACCATTGTCCGCCGTAATCGTCGGGTTGAAGACGTACAGACCGCCCTGCTTTCTTCCGAAATCCCACCATTTGGACGAGCTCAGGTGCTCGTTTAAGGAGCGGGAATTATACTGGGTCAGCACCGCTACCTTCTGGATATGGGAGTTTGACATATTGCTCAATACAAAGTCGATCCCCCTGTAGCTGCCGGCAACAGGCATCGCCGCAATCGCACGCTTATTTGACAGTTCACGCATCCGGCTGGAATTGCCCCCGGCTAAAATAATTCCTATCGCTCTCATTTCAAGTCACCTGCCTTAATAATACTTTCACCGCTCTTTAAAGTTCCACTCGGATAATCATCCAGAGTGGTGCCACCGGAAATTGCAGTGTTCTTTCCTATCTTAACGTTGTTTGGCACAACCGAATCCTCCCCGATTGTCACCAGCCCGTCCGTGTAAATCTTCGGGAACTTAATGTTTGGCACTTCCTCACCGACACCAAGCTCACACTCAAAGCCAATCACACAGTTCTCAGCAATGATCGCCTTATTGACGGTCGTGTTCTCGCCGATCTCGGTGTTCTTCATAATGATGGAATCGCGCACCACCGCGCCTTTGCCAATCGTTACGCCCGCACCGATCACGGAGTTGTAGACCTTGCCGTAAATCTCCGTACCCTCACCGATAATACAGCGCTCAACCACAGCGTCCTCCGCTATGTACTGCGGCGGGATGACATCGCTCTTCGTGTAGATCTTCCAGAACTCCTCATAGAGATTGAACTCCGGCACAATGTCGATAAGCTCCATGTTTGATTCCCAGTAGGACTGCAATGTCCCGACATCCTTCCAGTAGCCGTTGTACTCATAGGCAAATACACGTTTCCCGTTCTCATGGCAATATGGGATGATATGCTTTCCGAAATCACAGCCCGGCTGGTCTGAGAGATCGATAAGCGCCTGTCTAAGCACTTTCCAGGTAAAGATGTAAATACCCATTGAAGCAAGGTTGCTCCTAGGCTTAGGCGGTTTCTCCTCAAATTCCAGGATACGCTTGGTTTCATCCGTGATCACGACTCCGAAACGGCTCGCCTCCTCCATCGGGACAGGCAGGGTCGCAATCGTGATATCCGCCTTGTTCGACTTATGGAAGTCAAGCATCACCTCGTAGTCCATCTTATAGATGTGGTCACCGCCAAGGATCAGCACATATTCCGGATTGTAATATTCCATGTACTTTAAGTTCTGGTAAATGGCATTCGCCGTACCGCTGTACCATTCTGCATTTGTGCTCTTCTCATATGGCGGCAGAATGGAAACACCACCGATATTCCGGTCAAGATCCCACGGGATACCAATCCCAATATGCGTATTTAATCTTAATGGCTGATACTGTGTCAGAACACCTACGGTGTCCACACCAGAGTTAATACAATTACTCAGCGGGAAATCGATAATACGGTATTTGCCGCCGAAGGCTACTGCCGGCTTTGCTATGCTTGAAGTTAAAACACCAAGTCGAGAGCCCTGTCCGCCCGCCAAAAGCATGGCGATCATTTCTTTCTTAATCACGCTATCACCTCTTGTCGCATTTACTTGATATTATGCCGCCGCCAATCCCTTAATAGACTGGGAATTATTAAATAATCTTGGCATTTAAAATATCCAATACCATTATACCACAAAATTCAAAAAAGAAAAGCAAAATTAACATATATTTTCAGATTTAACAAAGTTTTTTTGTTGAATATTCCGCAAATTATAAAAAAACGTTTTTAGTCCTTATACCTCTTTAAATTATCTGTAATTTTTTTACTTATTCTCCCTTGAATTTACATCTGCAAACTTGTCCAGTACATTTTTCTCAATCCACCATCCGGCTCTATATTATATGCGCCTTTTACAAATATCATTCAGACAACATTTATCACAATAAGGATTTGTTCTGGCTGTACAAACCGCCCTACCATGCTCCACCAGGCGGTGGCAGAAATCATTTCCCTCCTCCTCAGGAATAATTTTCCACAGCGCCATTTCAACCTTCTTCGGCTCTTTCACCCCATCCACAAGCCCCATCCGGTTAACCAGCCGGATACAGTGTGTATCCGTTACAATAGCGGGCTTGCCAAATACATCACCCATAATCAGGTTCGCACTTTTGCGCCCGACACCCGGCAAATCTAAGAGGGCATCAAAATCATCCGGCACACGTCCCCCATATTTTTCAAGCAGAACCTTCATGCAGGCACTGATATCCCTCGCTTTGCTGTGCCCAAGCCCGCACGGTCTTACAATCTCCTCGATCTCCTCCACCGGTGCTGCGGCAAGAGCCGCCACATCAGGAAATTTTTCGTACAGTCCCACAACCACCACATTGACGCGCGCGTCGGTGCACTGCGCCGCAAGCCGCACACTCACTAACAGCTTCCACGCCTCATTATAATCAAGTGAGCAGCCCGCGTCCGGATATTCCCTTTTCAGGCGCTCAATAACAGAAAGCGCAAGTTTCTTTTTTTCTGCAATATTTTTTAAGGCGGTCTTTCCAGCAGGTTTTCTTTTTGTGCGGGTATTTCCAGTTTTGCTGACAGGCTTCTTCTTTGTGTTCTTCACTGCTTTGGTTTTTCTGCCAGCACCTTCCCGCACTCCTTTTTGGGGGGATTTTTTTGCTTCCCTATTTATCATTTTCTCTTTTGCGATTTCCCCTTTCGCCCTTTTATTTTCTGTCCTTTTATTTCCCGTGATTTTTCTTTCTGGCATTTCCGGTGTCTTCCTTTCCTGCATCCTTTTATCCTCCTTCATTTTCCTTGCTTCTATTTTTCTCCTCGGCTCCGGCAGTTGATACCACTCTCTTTTCCATCCTGCCTGGAATTCCCCTCCCCACCCTTTATCTTGCCAGCTTATTTATTATTCCAATATTATTGCCATTTTACCACATAATACCACAAAATAAAACAAAAAAAGAATCCCCCACAGCGGGAGATTCCCGGTAAACAGGGAATTGGATCAATAACACTTCTTTTTCCTTACCTGACGCTTTCCCTTCCTATTTATAATAATCCCACTCAGAACATTTCAGCATGGCATATTCATCCGTAATCGTCTTCCCACAATGCCTTCCCTTTCACGACCGACGGAACAAAAAATAAACAATCCAGATTTTTACGGTTTCCCAATTCCTTAAGGCTGTTGCCCATCCATTGATTTGCAACAGCCTTTCCCTAAAAATCTTTCCTTTTTCTTCATACTTTCGGTCATGCTGCGACCTCTTTCGGGAGCAGCTAATCTGTGTGAAAGGGGTCACACTCAAAATCCTTTTACTTCCCCTATGCCCCTTTCACACTTTGCCCAAGTACTTCACTTATGGCACAGATAAAAAATCCAACTGCTCTTGATTAAAAGAAAAATATTTCCCATGGGCATCATAAAATATCCATCGCGCTGTATATACATCGTCCTTCTCCTCATCGTTTTTAGCTTCTTCTGTTGCTGTCTTTAGCACCTTGATAATTTTTTCTTCTGAATCTTTACATTCTGTTAGTTTTTTGAAAGCATCCGAAGTTCGAGCAGTCCATTCACAGTCCAGCCACGATTTTCTTTTCGGATCACGGTAATTTGACAAGCCTGCCTCACTCAAAAACGGATAGTCAATCACCGCCCAAACAAGCTCCTCCACATTCATTCCGTCCAATATTTCTTCCGGTATCTTGCATTTGGCTTTTTTCAATTCCACAAACAAGCCATCGTTCCAATCGACCGGGTAGACATAGCGGTTGACCTCAGCATCATCCTCCGCTTCGCTCTGCCACTTTTCGTATACAAAAAAGGCGGCGAGCAGGGCAATGGAAAAGGAAACAAGGATAATTTTTTTGCGGTTTTTCATAACAATACCTCCTTCGAAAAAATTTCCATTTTCTAAAATAAATCTTCCTTATTCATTTTATCTACATGGAAAAACTCCCTTTCTTACAAATATTATAATCAAAATTTATGTACATGTCCATTTTTTTTGTAAATTTAATAGTACCACAATTCAATTTCGTACAATAACTCATTCATATCCTCATACAAAAAATAGACACCTGAGTTCATTACAAACTCTGTAGATGAAAGGATTCCGTTCATGAGGTGAACCACACCCGGGTATGTAGTGTAGCTCTGGTTGCTTGGGTCAGGAAGCCTTTTTTGCAACGGCACAAGATCCGAAAAAAGTACTGTAGCAGCTTTGCCAGTTCACATGCCAGCTTCAACTGCCCCAGATGTTCCCTTGTATTTTTAGGTGTTATTCTTATTCCTACTTCATTTTAGCGTCAGGACTGATTCATACAATCCAGTATCAGCGGATATAACTACCTGATTCTGCCTGCATAAGATCACCTCATTTAGCATAATTACCCCCTGCTGAAACCCGGTGAAAATCTGACTCATTCTATTCCATAAATTCCATTAAAATTTTTCTCCTTTTATTAACAGAAAGTGTATTTTCGTAATAATGCTATTGTAATTTGTCAAAAATCTGTTATACTTGTCGTAAATTAATTATGAAAGGAGCATATTTATGCGACATCTTACCAAAAATTCCAAACCTGTTTTTGCACTTCTTCTTGCGGGGGCTTTCCTTCTAGTTGGTACCGTTTTCTCCGGCAATGTAAAGGAAACCACAACAAACAACGCTGACCAGTATGCACAGGATTTACAGTCCGGTGGGATTATGTTAGCTGACGACTGGGAATGTAACGATTTCATTTAATCCGGTTCGAACAAAAACACCCTGTTATAATTAGTTTAGGGAATTGCATTCCTCAAGCCTTGAAAGAGCTTTCTTTTGCCCTTTCTGATCTAGAATCAACTCCGCAAGCAGCGCACACCGTATGTAATCAAGTTTGATTTTATTCTCTACATCAGACAGACATTCGGGATACACTTCCCTGAATTTTTGCATATTGTACGCTCTTGCGTAGTAAAGGCTTGGTAATGTATTTAGCGTTGCCCTCCTCACACAATCCGCAATCGCCCGATTACACTCTAATATCGCTTCACAATATCCTCCTTGCTCACCAATCCATAATATATGATTTCTGCTTACCATTTCACGAATTCCACTCGGATAACTATTAATCTGTAGTGTTTCATTATTTAACATATTGTCAACAGATTTCAAAAGTTCCAGAGCCCTCTGTGTATTTCCCAGTTTTCCATAACAGCAGGCAATATTACAAACTATTACTATTTCTTCGGGTAATAAAATCTCATAGGAAAATGCTCTTGTTTTATAGGAATGTACCGTCATCTGTAAAGCTATTTCCATCAATTCCAACTCTTCCTCTATAGTAATACGCCCCAGCCTCCGATCAATTAACGCGTGAGTGCGGATCAAATACTGCTTATTTGTCATATACTCCAAAGATAAACCATCTTCCATTTGTTCTAACAATTCCTCCGCCGTGCGATAATTATTTAGTGCAATCGCCCTCTTCAACTCCCTCTTAATCTCCAACACCCTGTAATCCGCAGTTTTTAAATACGGCGTACAGAAACAATTCTCTTTTCCCAGCCTATGCATTATTTCCCGCATTGTCCGGTAATTAGGACGCTGTTTTCCCCTCTCGATGCGCGAGAGTGTTTCCACTGAAAAACACATAACTCCATCTTCATTGTGGCAAAGCTGTTCCTGTGTCAGCCCAACCGCTTTTCTAGAACGGTATATAAACTGTCCAATATTGTATTCCCCCACTTTGCCTCCTCCTTTAACCAGCACAGCCTTTCAAATGCTTTTTCAAACTTATCTCCCACCAGGTCAAGCACAATTAAATACTCCGCATCCTTGCACATCCGGCCATACACTTCCACATCACTTCCGTTTTCCCACAACTCTTTAAGAATTGTCATGCGCTCCACAAGTAACTCCTCCAGCATTCTCATCCTCATGCTGCCCCGCAGTAATGAAATTGCGGTATCAAGAACCTGCAATGCATCCGCAGCCCTTCCCTGCATATGCTCAAAATGCCCGAAGCTCAAACACAGCTCGGGCAATATCTCCAGTTTGCGTTCCTCATCCATCCCCCTGCCGCTCTGAGGCAGGAACATCCCTGTTGCCATTGTGTTCCGGTACATCAGGCTGTAAGTCTCCCTTATATGTACCACATCCATTCTCCGCTCATAATACTTAACCAGCTCCCACAGGTAATCCATCTCTTCCTGTGTAAAATATAATTTCTGCCCAACCAGCTCCTCCCATATCTCCCCATATCTTTCAGGCAGATTATCCCTGCGCAGCGCAATACAACATTTTTGCCAATTGCTCCAGCTCTCATTGTATTTTGAACGAAAATATCTGTCATATTCCGCAAGGCGATTTCCGGCTTCCTCCAGATTTTGCGCCTTCCATAACTCTATAATATTATCTCGTTTACACTGCTGTTCATATTCGAGGTTTGTGGAATAGAATTCGAATTTATTTATGGATTTTCCCATTCGGGTCAGATATGCACCAGTTATAAGAAGACTTGATTTAATCCCGTTTTCCATCGCCACCATATCACTTGGCGCACAAATTCCTTTTGCCAGTTCTTCCAAAGGAATCTGTCGATGCTCGCGCATCCGCTTCAACGTCCTCCCAAGCAGAAGTTCCTTCTCCGTCATCTCACCAACTTTGCTTCTGTCCCCAGGAGTACCCAGCCATTTGCCGTACTTTTCCCTGATCTCATCTCTCATGCATATTTCCGCCTGCCTTTATAAAAAGATTATAGCTAATCGCAAACATACCACATTGACATAGGTATGTCAACGAAACGGCATATTTTCAAATAATTCATTTTTACCCTTAGCGTTTGATATAGATGAATATTTAATCAATTTCTAATTCGCAACTTATTATATAGCAAAAGATATAAACTGTAAAGAAAAACTTATTCAAACTATGGTACATTTTACTTCACCGTTTTCTCCAATTATCTTAATATATCCCCTCTTTTTATTACATTTATTCATTGAACCACAGAATAATATCCAACCATGGCAAAAGGACAGCGGACAGCGGTTAAAACCGCCGGCCACTGTCCTTCATTTTTTCACACGTTAGAACAATCCGCCTTATGCGAATGGATTCTCTGTCGGGTATTTCGCGGAAGCCGGCTGATTATAACCGATCTCATCCACCTCTACACCGATGTACTTGTAAATCTCATAGATTGCCTTGCCGAAATGTCCAAACGCAACTGCGCCATGGTGCGGATAGTTCTTTTCAATCAGCACATGACGGTAGAAACGTCCCATCTCCGGAATCGCAAATACACCAATCGAACCGAAGGACTTCGTTGCTACAG
Organism: uncultured Lachnospiraceae bacterium; assembly: GCA_910577675.1. Lineage (GTDB taxonomy): Bacteria > Bacillota > Clostridia > Lachnospirales > Lachnospiraceae > RGIG4057. Next base: position 67,011 of record CAJTOR010000012.1, on the reverse strand, counting down.
GAAGTACTTCACCCTGTGCGATATAGCCGCGCAGCTTGCAGTCCGCAGTGCTCTGCAAACGGTAGAATGTGATGTCGCCAGGAGCGATATCGCCCTCGAGCGTGCCGTTTGTCACTTCCACCGGAAGGCTTCTAGCCATAATCTTCTGGTACTTCATGCTGCACGCTGCAAGTTTTCTCGAGCAGGTATTGCCGCAGTGGAAGCCCATAAATGTATCCTTGTGTGTGTACGGGAATTTGCCCTCGATGGACTCCTTGTACATATCAGCCGGAACGGAATTGTTAATGTCGAGCAGTGTAACAGCATCCTCGCTTACGCAGGAACCGATATACTCGCTCAGGCAGCCATAAATATCAACCTCGCAGGATACCGGGATTCCCATGCCGGTTAAGCGGCTGTTGACATAGCATGGAACGAAGCCGAACTGCGTCTGGAATGCCGGCCAGCACTTGCCCGCGATCGCAACATACTTGCGGTAGCCGCGATGTGCCTCGATCCAGTCAAGCAGGGTAAGCTCATACTGTGCAAGCTTAGGGAGAACTTCCGGCTTCATATTGCCTGCCCCAAGTTCCTCCTCCATCTCCTTTACCTTCGCCGGGATGCGCTCATCACCCGCATGCTTGTTGAATGCCTCGAACAGGTCAAGCTCGGAATTCTCCTCAATCTCAACGCCAAGGTTGTAAAGCTGCTTGATCGGCGCATTGCAGGCAAGGAAGTTGAGCGGTCTAGGTCCAAAGCTTATTATCTTTAAGTCGGAAAGACCCACGATACCGCGCGCAATCGGAACGAATTCTTTAATCATGTCCGCGCATTCTTCCGCCGTGCCAACCGGATATTCCGGGATATATGCCTTAACATTGCGAAGTTTTAAGTTGTAGCTTGCATTGAGCATACCGCAGTATGCATCCCCGCGCCCGTCGGAAAGGTCAGCCTGGGATTCCTCCGCCGCAGCAATATACATTGCAGGACCGTCGAAATGTTTTGCAAGCAGGGTCTCGGAAATCTCCGGACCGAAATTGCCGAGATATACACAGAGGGCATTGCAGCCTGCCTTCTTGATATCTTCAAGCGCCTGTACCATATGTATCTCACTCTCCACGATGCAGACCGGGCACTCGTAAATATCCTCCGCGCCGTATTTGTCCGTGTATGCCTTAACAAGCGCCTTCCTCCGGTTTACCGAGAGGGATTCCGGAAAGCAGTCACGGCTGACTGCCACAATACCGATTTTCACTTTTGGAATGTTGTTCATTTTTATACCTTCACCTTTCCTATTTTTACGGCACGCCGCACCCCGCAGCGCAGCCTGTACTAATATTATATTGCGTGGATGCCAAAAAGTCAATTGCCTAACCTCTTAGATTGTGCTATATTTCGCTCAAAAAATGCGAATTGGCAGACGCGGCACTGATCTCATTTAGTTTTTACCTGCCATATTCATTTCATCCGATGGCATCTATCAATACCCCTTAATCCCCTCAAGGGATTCATCGTTTTCCACCCAGTCCTGCACCGCTATCATGCGGTAATCCTGCGCGGTATCCCGGATTACAACACACTCAATGCCCGCATTGATAATCATGCGCTTGCACATGGCGCAACTGCTGCTGTTTGTGACATACTCATATCCCGGCATCTCAAAGCCAACCAAATACAGTGTCGCGCCCAGCATTTTCTCTCTCGAGGCACTTATAATCGCGTTCGCTTCCGCATGGACACTGCGGCAGAGTTCGTATCGCTCCCCGCGCGGGATCGCCATCTTCTCCCGCAGGCAGTAATTTAAATCCGAACAATTCTTCCTGCCGCGCGGTGCGCCGACATAGCCCGTGGAGATAATCTCATCGTTCTTTACAATCACCGCGCCGTAAATGCGCCGCAGACAGGTGCTGCGCTTTGACACAGTTTCCGCAATGTCAAGATAATAATTGATTTTGTCCCTGCGTTCCATCTTTCTTCCCCTTGTCAAAAGACATATGACATATAATGTGTTTCATTAATAATCGTTTCCCATGTCTTGTAGTCCATCTCCCCGGTCGCTTCAAGCCCCCGGCTCTTCTGGTATTTCTTGATTGCGTCAGCCGTCTTGTTGCCATAGACACCATCCACCGAAACATAGAATCCAAGTTCGCGCAGACGCTGCTGGAGGTTGCGCACATCGGAACCTGTCATATAGGCACTCTTGACCTTCAGGTTGCGGAACGGTGAATTTCCCTGGTAAGTCAGCATTCCAAGTTCAAAGTACTGGAAATGCATAGTGTCCGCGCAGATTTCAAAATTCCCGCCCCAGAACCAGCCGTATTTTTCAAAAATCGCAATAACCTCATCCGGGATACAGTACGGGTTCGACTTATCGCGCAGGTCGTTGCCCTTGCCGAGGAAATAATCATTATCGTAATCTCCCGGGTTAATATCTATCGCCGCCCCAAATGAATGAATCGACATAATCCTCGACTTGCTTAATGCCACACCGCCCACCTTGCGATACATAAATCCCTTCACTACTTTGATAGGAAATTTTATATCAAGTGCATAGATTTCCTTAAATATCTCCTGCACATTGCGCGCGAGCTTCTTGTGAATTGTAAGTTTGGCTGAGGATGTATACCGCCCGCCGGATGAACTCATCTTCCAGATCGGGATCGTAATAGTCTTCATATTTTTCGCCGCTTCAGTGGCATTCCTGTATCCTGCCGGCGGATTGTCGATTGTGATAACTTTTGAATCGATGCCGAGCAAATACTGGTAGCGTGCATCATCACTCTGAGTCGGGACTGCCCAGGCAGGGTCTTTCGAAGGCTTTTTCGTAGGCACCGGGGTCGGGCTGGCATCATCCGGTTCTTCTTCGTCCTCCCCGTCGGATGGTTCCCCCTCTCCATCGGGGTTTTCGCCCTCATCTTCCTGCTCCTTATCATCCTGTTCCCCATCCTCATCAGACGGTTCCTTATCCTCATTATCCTCGCCGTCCGGATTCTCCCCGTCTTCAGGCTTTTCCTCATCTGGGGTTGGCGTTGGGGTTTTTCCCGGCTTTTTTGTCGGAGTCGGGGTCATATCCTCATCATCCGAATTCTCCCCGCCTTCAGGCTTTTCCTCATCTGGGGTTGGTGTTGGGGTTTTTCCCGGCTTTTTTGTTGGGGTCGGGGCAGCATCATCCCCCTCTGAATTCTCCTCGCCCTCTGGTTTTTCTCCTTTAGGGGTTGGAGTCGGGGTTTTTCCCGGCTTTTTTGTTGGGGTCGGGGTCACATCCTCCCCGTCCTGATTACTGTCCTCATCATCTTTCCCGTCTTCGTCAGAAGAGCTTTCTTCCTTATCAGTATCAGGCTTTTCCCCTTTAGGAGTTGGCGTTGGGGTCTTTTTCGGCTTTTTCGTCGGGGTCGGGGTCACATCCTCCCCATCCTGATTACCATCCTCACTGTCTTCTTCGCCATCGGATGATACCTGCCCGCTTCCATTCCCCTCCATTTCTGATTTATCGCCATCTTCCCCATCGTTCCCGTCCTCTCCCTCCCGGCTGGTACTATCTTCCACCGAACCGGACTTTGCAAAATTTTCAATTCCATTGTCCCAACCAGCAAAACTACTTTTCATATTATTCTGGGTCAGATCCATATTCTGCGCCGCATATGTACTCACCGTCATCCCCGACGGCATTCCTCCCACAAGCAGGGAAGTAATCAGCAAACCACAAAGCTTTCTTATGGTTCTGCCCCTCCCTGTTTCCCTCTCTTCCTCCATCATATCTTTTTTCTTCATATCAATACCTCTTTTCTGCATATCACAAACTAGCCGCCACGCCATATAAAGCAATAACAGCCCTGCAATTCCAATATTTTACAGAACCGTCTTACCAACCGGCAGGCACAAGGCATGTTATACCACATCCCCGCATAAAAGTCCAGTGCCTTTCCAGGCATAAAACCCCTGTGCCGGGATAAATACACAGCATGTACCACCTGTTAAGATTAGCACGGGATTGTGATAAAAATAAGGCATCTGCCAGCCTTTCTTCATTTTGTTGCAAAAAAACGGGAAGCGTGTTAGAATAGTATAAATAAAACTTTTTCTACCATAAAACACCAATCAGGGAGGAAACCAATGTCCAAAAAATACCGTGTCAAATGTCATGAAACTGATTCCGCCTGCCGCGGACTGGTAAAATTTAACAATTCTGTTTTCGCCGTGGACGGTCTCCTGCCCGGTGAAACTGCCCATATTGAACTTGTTTACGGGAAAGACCGAAAAAGCACCACCGCAAAGCTTACCGACATTGAAATCCCCTCCCCCGACCGTGTAAAACCTTTTTGCGAAGCTTTCCCGCGCTGCGGCGGATGCACCTTACAGCACGCCTCCTACGAGGCGCAGCTTGCCATGAAACAGGCTGCTGCAAAGAAACTGCTCGGTGAATTTGCCCCGGTCAAAAAAATAATCGGGATGAAAAATCCCTTCCATTACCGCCACAAAGTCCATGCCTCCTTCTACCGCTCACGCCGTGGCATGGAACTTGGCATCTACGAGGAGAACACACACAAGGTTATCACGGTTCCGGACTGTGCCATCCAAAATAAAACTGCCAACGGGATTCTTCGCACACTCAGAAAACTTGCCGACGAATTCCGCCTTTCCGCCTACAACGAGGACACGGGTATGGGGCTTATGCGCCATGTCCTAATCCGCTGCGGGTATGTGACAGGGCAGGTTATGGTAGTCCTTGTACTCGCCGGCACAAACTTTCCCGGCCGCAGCCGCTTTATTGAAAAGCTTAGAACCGCCCACCCCGAAATTACAACAATTATCCAGAATATTAACCATCAGAAAACAAGCATGGTTCTCGGGGAATCCGAAACCGTCCTTTACGGGAACGGATATATTGAAGATGAGCTGTGCGGGCTTCGTTTCCGGATTTCCTCGAAATCATTTTACCAGGTTAATCCGGAGCAGACGGAAATCCTTTACCGTACAGCGATTGATTTTGCTGTACTGACCGGAAAAGAAACCGTGCTCGACGCATATTGCGGGACGGGTACTATCGGGCTGATCGCAGCCGGGAAGGCAAAGAATGTGATTGGTGTGGAAAACAATGAAGCTGCCGTGCGTGACGCAGAAGTAAACGCCAAAGTAAACGGGGTGCAAAATGTACGCTTTTTAAAGGGGGATGCCGCGGAATATATGAAGAAAGCCGCAGATAATAAAACCGCCCGCCCGGACGTGGTAATTATGGACCCGCCAAGGTCTGGGGCATCGGAGGAATTCCTAGGCGCACTTGTTATGGCAAACCCTTCCAGGGTGGTCTATGTGTCGTGCTGTATGGAAACACTTAGGAGGGATTTGAAGGTGCTTTGTGGGAATGGGTATAAAGTGGAGAAGGTGCAGGGGGTAGATATGTTTGGGTGGAGTGGGCATGTGGAGACAGTCGCTCTGCTGACGAGAAAAGCCCGATAAATCAAAGGATTCCGCCGATTCGGGGCAAAAATGGATGTGTGTTTCTGTTTCCGCAGAATGGGTATGAGGGAATTGATTTACCCAGGGGGATAGACTGTGGGAAACAGGAGATATACATTTTGGCGAAAGGGATACCTTTTCGCAAAAGAGGAGGAATAATAGGCATGGATGTAAAAGAAAAGCTGTGTAAACTGTCTTTCGTGAAAAATCAGATGATGAAAGAAGGTCCAGAGAATATAAATGATGTTGAGCCTACCATCTGTCAAATATTTGAAGATGTCTTAGGGATAGGAAGTGAATATACAAAAAAGGCCAATAAAATGCATGGAGGATTTATTGTTCCATCTTCGGCTAAAGTCATGTATGGACAAGCAACCAAAATTCAGTATTATAAAGAAAAATTTGAAATGTACATGAAACTGATATTGCAGGCTGAAGCCTACATTTCCATTGATTCTGACGAAGAATTTATTGTAGGAGTTGGAGCGGAAAAATCAAATGCTATTCAAACTCCACGGATTTTTCTATCCTATTGTTGGGACGATACGGATAGAGCAAATAGTATTGATGATTATTTAAAGGAAAAGGGAATAGCAGTTACTCGCGATATACGAGGGATTGATACATGGCAGAGTTTAAAAGATTTTATGCAAACTATAAGAGATAATGATTTTGCAGTATTGCTTATCAGTGATGCATATTTAAAATCGGCAAATTGTATGTATGAGGTGCTTGAAATTATGAAGGAGCAAAAATATCGTACACGGATTTTTCCTGCAATTATTAACTCGGCTATTTATTCAACAGATAAGCAAATCGAATATGTACGATATTGGGAAAATAGAGTAAAAACCTTAAAGGGAAATTTAGCATCGTTAGAATACACAAATGGTTTAGCACTTGGACATGAATTAAAGAAGGCAGAAGATATATCAAGGTCAATGGCAGAATTTTTAATTACCGTTTCGGATATGAAAAATCCAGCGATAGATGATGTTGCAGAAGCAATATACGAGAAGTTAAGATTACGGATTTAGGATTTAATACTAATTTGAAGAAGTAAATTCTTTATCTCACACTAAATGTGCAGGATGTAGTTTCGCTATGCAGTATAAAATAAAAACTCAGAAGTATGGGGGAAAGAATATCTTTTTGCAAAAGCAATTGTATCTGACGAATGCAGAAAGGAATGGATAAATGGTAAATTTGAGCAGACTTGAAGAAATAAAAGATTTGAGAACAGTATGACCGCATGAGGCTTTGGACTTTACTCTGTGGCTTGCACAGGATGATAATATTGCGCTTCTTACGGACGCAATAGAATTGGATATTACGGTAGACGAGACGGAGTCTTCCGTAGGTGATTTCAATGTAGATATTTTTGCATCCGAAACGGGAACAGATCGGAAAATTATTATAGAGAATCAACTGGAGGATACAAATCACGATCATCTGGGCAAGCTGATTACTTATGCTTCTGGCAAGGCGGCAGATGTGATTATCTGGGTTGTAAAGCATGCTCGTGAGGAACATAAGGCAGCGATAGAGTGGCTGAACAATCATACCGATGAAAAAATAGGTTTTTTCCTTTGTGAGATAAAATTGTACCGCATCGGGACTTCTGAGCCGGCTGTGAAGTTTGAAGTAATTGAGAAACCGAATGATTGGACAAAAGAAGTAAAGAAGAACGAATCTGCAAACGGAACACAGCAGCAGCGTTATGATTATTGGGCGGCGTTTCAAGATTATGCATTCCAGAACGTGCAGTTTGCTAAAAACTTCAACCGCCGGAAAACATCGATGAAACATTGGATGAATTTCAGCATAGGTTCTTCGGTCTGTCACATTGCCGTATCGCAGATTCTAAAACGTAATGAACTGGATGTAGAACTGTATATCAGTGAGGACAAAGAATTATTCCGTTCTTTGTTTCAGAATAAAGAAACTATTGAATCAGATGCAGGATTGACCTTTGACTGGAGGGAATTGCCAGAACATAAATCAAGCCGCATCGTTATTGAAAAAGAGGCGGTTTTGGATGATAAGAATCAGTGGAATGCACAGTTTGATTGGCTGATAGATGTCATGGTCAAAATGAAAAAGGCATTTAGGAAATATCTATAATTACTGTGGGCAGAGCATTTCTTGAAAAAGAGGAATTGCAATATTATGTGAGAGATAAGGTGGTTGTCAGATGGCATCAAGCAAAGAGTACTTGAATTTCATATTGGGGCAATTTGCGAAATTGACAGAGGTATCCTATCGGGCTATGATGGGAGAATACATCATTTATTATCGAGGCAAGGTGGTTGGTGGAATTTATGATAATCAGTTTCTTGTAAAGCCTACAAAATCTGCGTTGGCTATGATGCCGGATGCAAGGATACAATTTCCGTATGAAGGAGCAAAAGAGATGTTTCTCGTGGACGATGTCGATAATAGCGAATTCTTACGAGATTTATTGGAGGCAATGTATGAGGAACTTCCAGTTCCAAAGAAAAAGTGATGATTTTGATAATAGAAACATATAAATATGTTGCATCATAAAGTGCTTCATATAGATTAAAGACGAAGATAAAAACGCAACGCACATCATGGAAGATGTACTAGAGCCGGTAGGTAGCCCGGTCGTCCTGTCTGCTATGGCAGGGTAAGTAACCTGCCCCTCCGGGTTGTCCGTTTTTTGTCCATAACACATCTTAAGGAAGGAACGTTATGGATAGGATGTACGAGAAACTGACAGTATATTTTGAAAATCCTTTTTGGGTAGGAGTTTTTGAGAGAATATCCTATGGAAAATTGTTAGTCTGCAAGGTTACATTTGGTGCAGAACCGAAAGATTACGAAGTTTGGGAATTCATTCTCAAACACTACTACGAGTTGAGTTTTAGTTCACCTATTGGAAATGTAGTAAAGCAAACGGCGGATAATCCAAAATGCAGACAGCGTAATACTAGAAAACAATTGCAGAATTCTGGTATTGGAACAAAATCACAGCAGGCTCTGCAGATGCAGCGCGAAGAAAGGAAGACCGAGCGTAAACAAATCAGTAAAGGGCAGAGAAACGGAACAACAACGTCTGTTTAATTTGAAACAGCAGAAGAGAAAAGAGAGGCACAGAGGTCATTGACTATGCTGTGCCTACAGATATCCGGTTTGCGGCTGTTCATAAGTCGGATATTTATGATTCTGTTTGATACAAAGACGAACAGAGAACAAATGTTCTAAAAGGGGTTGATCTTAGACTGAAAATAGGGTATAATCAGTCTAAAAGTGAGGAGTGATTACAATGACTGATTCATGTATTTATCTGGATACTTATGTTCTCCAACAAGATATGCGGGTTAGAATGCCGAAATCTATTTTGTCCAATTTAAATGTGGAAAAAGGAGAAACAAAATTTGATGTTTATTTAGACAGAGAAGAAAAATCCATAATTCTAAAAATTCATGAGGAAAATAAGTAGACATGGAGGAAATAGCATGATGAGGAATGTGATTAAAGCGGTTTCCCTGTTTTCTGGTGCTGGCGGCATGGATGTTGGCTTTGAAAGTGCAGGGGTTCAGGTGGTATTTGCAAATGAGTTAGTGAAAGAAGCTGCTGAAACATATAAAGCGAACCATCCAAATGGAATGATGATTAATGATGACATTAACAATATTATGGATAAATTAGATGAATTTAGAGGAGTCGATCTTGTATTTGGTGGTCCTCCGTGTCAGGGATTTTCTGTAGCAGGAAAGATGGATCCAGATGATGAACGCAGTAAATTGATTATGACATTTCTCGATGTGGTTGAAAGAGTGCAGCCCAAAACCTTTGTCATGGAAAATGTAAAAGCATTAGGAGTTTTGGAAAAATGGGAATCCATTAGAAAAAATTATCTGGAGCGAGCAAGGCAGCTTGGTTATCTTTGTGTTCCATTTATTTTGAACGCAACAGAGTATGGTGTTTCTCAGAAAAGAGAGCGCGTATTTTTTATAGGAATGAAAGAAAACTTAGATCCATTTTTTGAACATCACATGAGGGAGCTGATTGAGCAGCAAAAAAATGAAGCTCCTATTATCAAGGATTTACTGTTTCCATTAGGACGCGCAGGAACAGAACAGAATCCAGATACCTGTACAGCCAAAATTACATTTGCAACACATCCCATTATGAGGAAATCGCCGTATGCTGGCATGTATTTTAATGGACAGGGAAGACCAATCAATATTGATGGATATTCGAATACATTACCAGCCTCAATGGGAGGAAACAAGACACCATTTGTAGATGAAGAGTATCTTTATGGTGAGGCTAAAAGCGATTGGGTGGTTGATTATCATAAAGGATTGCTTGGTGGTTCTATCATTCCGGAATTTAAAGATGCTCCAAGCAGACTTCGGAGGATAACGATAAAGGAAGCTGCTAAAATACAGACCTTCCCGGATGATTATATTTTCTGTGGTAATAAAGGGAAGATATATACGCAGATTGGAAATGCAGTTCCATGTAAAATGGCGGAAGCTGTTGCGAGAGCAGTAATTGCTTATTTAGATACGGAGATGGCACTGGCTTGAACGGAGGGCAATTATGCTGATTGAAATAGAAGATGATTTTGATTTGCAAAAAATTGCCCTAAGTGGGCAGTGTTTCCGTGTCAGGCAATTCGACGATGGCACATATCGTTTTGTAACAGGAGATTCGTGTATTTACATAAAAAATATAGGTAATCGGCTTTTTTCAGTTTCAAGTGATATGGATGAATGGAATCATGTGTGGAGGAGAATTTTGATCTTGACCGTTACTACCGTGATACATTTGACAAGGAGTATAATAAACATCCCTTTGTTGATGAAGTAATGCAATTTGGCCGAGGTCTTCGTATTCTTCGGCAAGAACCGTGGGAAATGCTTGTAACTTTTATTATTTCACAGAGAAAAAGTATACCTGCGATAGCCACAGCAGTTGAAGCACTCGCAACACAATATGGCATTGTATACAAACGGATTTAGAGGTGTATAGAACTTTCCCAACTCCACACGAATTAAGAAGTGTATCACAAGAAGATTTAGAAAAATGTAAGCTGGGATATAGAACCGCATATGTATTTGATGCGATTCAAAAAGTTTTGTCAGGAATTCTTGATTTGCAAGGCTTGGCTGAGAAAGACGATGGATATATTCTTGAGTCATTACAGCAAGTTCATGACGTGGGCAAAAAGGTGGCAAATTGTGTAAGTCTATTTGCTTATGGGAGGATTTCATGTGTGCCTGTTGATGTATGGATATCAAGAGCCAATGAGAACGAATGCAGAGGTATCTTTCCCTTTCATTTGTTTAATGAAAATGCTGGAATTATACAGCAGTATATCTTTTATTATGAGGAATGCCATCAGCACTGATATTTGTCCTGATGGCATTTTATTAATTAATCTCTCGTTAAGCCAAAAATTTTCTGCGCAAGTCCATCAAGATAGTGAATGACCTCTTCTTTAAATTTAGTTTCTCGTGCCGTTTCTAAAATAAATCTGACGAATTCTTCACAGTCTATAACCTCTAGGGAAGGTAACATACTGGAAACAAAAAATTGATACGACAAAACACGAAGCATGAAGTTGCGGGACATATATTCATTTTGAATAGCTGGCACAAAATCCCCGTTTTTCTCTCCACGCGGGCCTTCAATAAAGAGCATTCCTGATCCACCAGCAGACATAACTTTACCAGCGGCATGTCTGACATCTGGTTCAGAGTATCCTTTGTCTTTTAGCTCGTTAGATGATATAAGTTTTTCTTTCAGATAAATATCTAAATCACTGACCTCCCGCCCAGAAGCACCACTTTGATTTACAGGATGTACTTCTACTACAACATCAGGGTTGTATATATACCGTAAGTGGTATATTCCGGCAATCATCAGTGTAAGAACTTCGCCTTCATAACTGCGTTTTAATGCTTCGTTAATATATTGCCATAGTTTGGCTGGCGTGTTGGTAGAATCATCAATTGTAAATGTGGTTAGCTGCTGTTTTTGATCTCTAATTTTTATCAATTTGCACAGCAAATACACTAGACATTGATATGCATCGGTGGAACTGCATATCATGGGTAGATTATCACATAAAGCATTTAGGATAGCTTGATCATTTCCTCGGCGAACAGCATTATTTTTATCCAATTCGGGAAAACGTGCTGGCTTATTTAAAAAGGGTTCGTTTGATCCGCCAAGTGCCTTGTCTAAGACCTCCATTTCAAAAGGAACAATAACTTTATGGCAGACGGTTCTTGCATCATATGCTCCAGAAAGCGTAGATTGTTTCTGCAAACATAATGGATTGATGCTTTCGTCAGTTGCTTTGGATAAAATTGCTGTGAATAATATGTATTTGTAAGTTAAGTGGGTATTATCGATAACATAATCGATAAATTCCTGATGGCTGCAGACCGAATTCGGAGCATAGAGTGCAACTTGGTATGCTGCATTAAGTACCTTAGCAGCTTCTTCTTTTAATCCCATAATGGATACCTCCTATTTGTATAAATGAAATTCATTTTTTGTTAGGGTGTGTCTGAAAACCCGCAATATTAATACTATTTAGACAAAATCAAAATAGCCGCCATGTAAATAAACGCCATAAATGAGGTCGCAAGCTTATCATAGCGGGTTGCAACACGCCGGAAATGCTTGAGCTTGTTGAAGAAGCATTCCACCAGATGGCGCTCTTTGTAGACATGGAAATCACACCCCCATGGATTCAATGTATTTGATTTGGGGGGTATGGTGTACGTTGCCCCTTCCGAGGCAATGTATTCCCGGATTGCCACAGTGCCATAGGCCTTGTCGCCCAATACATTGCTCCCCGAAAGTCCCACATGTGACAGGACATCGATTGCCTTGGTACGGTCATTGACATTGCCTGCCGAAAGCTGAAAATAAACAGGGTTGCCAAGTCCGTCCACTATGGTATGGATTTTGGTCGTGTTCCCGCCGCGGCTTTTCCTGATCGGTTGGTTTCATGCCCTGCCGCCCCTTTTTTGCACCAGCGCTGTGCTGGTGAACCCTGACCAGTGTGGAATCGATGCTTAGGTTTTCATAATCCGCATCTGCACTCAGTGCCTCAAAAATGCGCTGCAGAGTGCCATTATCACGCCATTTACAGAAACGGCTGTAGACGGTTTTCCATGAACCGTAGCGTTCTGGCAGATCACGCCATGCGGAACCGCTCCGTGCAACCCATAGGATTGCATGAAATACCATGCGGTTATCCTTTGGTGGTTGCCCGGTTTTGGCGACCGGGAACAGGTGCATGATCTGGTTCCATTGGTAATCACTTATTTCATAGCGTTTGGTTGGCATTTTATGTACTCCTATGTTTTTCTTTTAGTATACATGATTTGGGCAATTTACGCAACATTTAGTTTTCAGACACACCCTAGCAAAACTAGAATAAGAAAACCTCAAATCCCCCCTCCCCTTCCCCTTCCCAAACCATTTATTCACCCTAAGTGCTACCCCCTTTACTTCACAAGAAGAAATTTCAACTCCTCTCTCCTACCATTATCCTCACACAACAGCCCCCGCCTGCAATATTCATTTCTCTCATCTATTTTTCCGTCTTGGTCAAGAGCTAACGCACACAGCCAATAATAGTAAGTATTCTGCCCAAGCGCCGCCAACTGTTTCCACCATATCAAAGCGGTATCCCACTCTTCAAAATCATAGTAAAGACCGCCCAGATGTCGCAGAGCCTCCTTATTTTCCGGGCTGGACATAAGCAGACAGGTTAACTCCCTGGAAGCTTCCGTAAAATATTTCTCCACTTCACTCTGGGACACGTTGTTTAATTCTGTCCTTTCCATTCCTTTCTAAGTTCCACCGCTTTGTTCTTAGCTTCCTTTGCATGGTCAAGAAGTTTCCATATCCCTATTTTTTTAACGGTAGTCTTAATATAATCCTTTGCATTTTCGGAATCATACATCGGATCTTCCATGTAGGTCTGATATAAATCCAACAGCGCGGACTCATTATTACCCTGATCCAGATAACATCTTCCCCTTATAATAAAAACCCAGGCAAGACGCTCCATGGCAATGGCTCTATCCGCATCCTCAATCGCTTTAGTCAGTGCTCCCGCATTCCGTTCTATTTTTGCGCGCCACCCGTAAGAGCAGGCGAAATCCGGAAATTTAGAGCAAACCTGCTCAGCCAAATCCATTGCCCGCTTCTTATCCCCCTCCTCGCTCAAAATATGTAGTAACCGGTAATATTCCAATGAATATTCTGGGTCAAGGTATATCGCATAGAGAATATTTTTTATTGCTTCCGAAGCATTTTTGCTATCCTCACAATACAAAAGATATCCCTTCTCCTGGTATAAAACGGCTGATTGTGAGTTGAAACGCAGTGATTTTTCTACCTGGGCAAGGTTCTGTGGAATCCCTTTAATCTGTTCAATTCTCTTATAATATTTATCGCATGCCGCCTGAAACTCTGCCTCGTTTACAGCAAAACAAAAATCCTGTTGTATACTCCTTGCAAACTGCTCCATCATCTTTTTATTATCCATTTGGGCTGCAATTTGCCGCGGATTTGCTGCCCCCCTGCTGAAAACGCGGGCTGATGCTATCAAAACCCGGAATCATTAAAAGAGAATATCTGTTCTGTTTAACCCACGCCGCTCCCATTTCATTCAGACAGGCAATGCTGTTGTAATAATTATTCGAAAGCAGATAGAGCATATAGGCATCTTCATTAATCTGGGATTTCAAATAATCAAAAATATTCTGATTCGCCGGTATCCCATACTGGGGATCACCGGTAAAAATAATTTTTGAGCCGTCCATCCCAATACCCAAAAGCAGCTCCACAATGGCCTGTCCAAACTCCGCATCCCTGCTTGAGTGGCTGATAAAAATTTTCTTGCAGATTAAATTTTCATTGATTTCCATAAATGTCCTCCTTGTTAAAATATATTTTTTTATCCTGAAAACTGTTTTATTTCTATATCCAGTGTTTCGCTGCTATATCTGTTTTGGTTGTAAAGTCTTTTTAGAGCCATTCCGTGAAGCGACTGCTCCGAAACAATATGATTATCTACAATCGTATCAAAACACCTGTTTACAGGAATCACTATATTCCTGCGCTCTTTTGGATGAATAACTTCATTTTCATTAAATAAATCCCCATATTGCAAATATAATTTTTTTCCATTATTAACTGAAATAATCTCAAACCTCTTTTTTCTTTTTAAAAAACAACCAACCATGATAAAACATATACACCATGCACCTACCAGAATACCCAAGCTGATAACTATTTTTACCCAAATACTCAGCGCATCGGATAATATTTCACCAAACGGAACCCATATTGCAACAAATCCCAAAAAGGCATACAACCCGCTTAATATGGCAGTTGTAATTTTTGCTATATATATTTTATTTATCCATATCTGTTTCACATCCCCCATATATCCTCCTTAATTGGAATACATAGATTCTATCAATAAATCTCATTGCAGGATGGCTTATTACCTGCTGCCAGATTTTATGTATATATTTTATTCTTATATACTTTAAAAATCTATGTCGTTTACGGAATATATACTAATTTCGACAAAATAGCATATTTCCCGTAACAATGCTAATAAGCAGAGCAACTACCGTGAAAAACTCCGTGGAAATAGCACTGCCATCCGCAATAAAGCCACCCTAAAAAAATCTTTTCCCTCCCCCAATCCCATCTTGACTTCCATATCTTTCCGGTGTATCATAATAGATACACCGGAAAACATAACTGGTTACATAACAAGGCCCACTTAACTTTCAACCAAACAAATACAAACTAAAAGAAAGTTTATAATCAGGTAACAGTCCGCTGGAAATTTCATCCGCCATCTAAACGAGGTTCCGGATAAACTGGCAGATCTGCCAGGTGGACTGATTAGCTGCTACTATGAGCCGGAAAGGAAGGAAGACAATACTATGAAAATTGCTGCCACCTACGAAAACGGAAATATTTTCCAGCATTTTGGGCATACCGAATACTTTAAAATATTCGACACCCAGGACGGGCAGATCACATGCACGCAGGTTTTTAGCACTGCCGGAAGCGGCCACTGTGCCCTGGCAGGCTTTCTCTCCTCGCTAAAAGTGGATGTGCTGATCTGCGGCGGTATTGGCGCGGGCGCACAGGCGGCACTCTCGGATGCCGGGATAAAAATTTACGGCGGTGCATCCGGCAATGCGGATAAAGCAGTGGAATCCCTGCTCGCCGGAAATCTTGCCACCAATCCGAATTTTTCATGTGACCATCACAATCACGAACATCACGGTGAAAACCATTATTGTAAGGAAAAAGATGGAGGATGTAAATAATCATGTACGAATTCAATGAAAAAATGAAAACAGGAAATGCTATTATAGACAAGGAGCACCAAGAACTCATCCAGGCAGTAAATAAGCTGCTGGAAGCCTGCAATAATAGAAAGGGACGTTCTTCTATGGAGGAAACCATTAAATTCCTCAACAATTATGTGCAACAACATTTTTCACACGAAGAACAACTCCAAACACAATATGGTTATCCGGGAATTGTAGCACACAGGCTATTCCATGAAAACTACAAGAAGACACTGCTGGAAATTACATCGAGAATCGCGGATTCCGGTTCTACAATTTCGGAACTTGTAAATTTAAACAAGCATATCCGCCTCCTGATTACACATATCACTACGGAAGACAAGAAACTGGGAACGTTTTTAAGCCAGAAATAACAGGTAGAACAAACGAACTGACCTGTCAATCTACCGGTATACAATTGAGATGGTATACCTACCTGTATTAAAGAAAATATTGGTATATCAAATCACACAAACAATAATCCATTGATATGTGAAACCACCGCTACATTCCAAGGTCTGCCCACACTGGAGATCAATTTTTTACCCATGCACAGGCTCCAAACAAGCTTTACAGCCTTTCCATCGAGTACCTGCGCATACGGGGCAGACCACATATCTCCCTTATCCTCCGCACAATGGGTGGTGGAAAAAATGGATTAAGACCGGAGGAGGAATAACTATGTTAAACATAAGTGAAAAAGTATCCGTAAACAATGCCGAATACACTTTAACCCGGCTTCTTGGCAGGGGAAAAGGCGGCTACTCCTATCTTGCAGAGGGCAAAAACGGTCAGTTCGTCCTAAAACAAATCCACCATGAACCCTGCGATTACTACCGCTTTGGAAATAAAATCGAAGCGGAGATTGCCGACTATCACCGACTTTCCAGAGTTGGAATCCGCATTCCTAAGCTGCTTGACGTGGATTTTAAACAGGAGCGTATTATAAAGGAATATATTGAAGGGGATACCATTTATGACCTGGTGCTCCGCGACCGGATGCAGCCGGAATATCTCGAACAGATACATGAAATGTGCGTTAAACTATATGCAAAAAACACGAACATTGACTACTTTCCAACGAATTTCGTTGTAAAAGACAACCTGATTCACTATATTGATTTTGAGTGCAACGATTATATGGATGAATGGAATTTCGAGAACTGGGGTGTAAAATACTGGTCAAAAACGCCGGAATTTTTGCAGTATGTGGATTCAAAACACTAAATATTTCCGATACAGCATATGCGCGGACAGTACCCGAAAAGATTCTGTCCGCGCTATTCACATCCCGGGGAGTTTAAGCCTTTGCAAGTCAAAAGAAAGATTCAAATTATGGTGACGAAAATAAGATGCTGAAAAAACCAGCATTCATGGTTGTTGCATAGTTTCGCAAACGCCCGAATGAACCCTTATTAAGAAAGGAGTATCCCCCAATGTATGAAATAAAGAAAGATTACCGCGACGATACTTTACTTCGCCAGAGTTTCAATGAACTGGCAAAAAATACTTTCAGTCTGGATTTTGAAGACTGGTACCAGAATGGGCTCTGGACAAACAGATACAATCCGCATTCTATTGTAAAAGACGGCGAGGTAATCGCCAATGTATCCGTGAATCAAACCAATATGATATTTGACGGCGAAATAAAACATTTCCTCCAGCTCGGAACGGTTATGACAAAAGAAGATTTTCGCAGACAGGGGCTAATTAGGGAAATTATGGCAGCAATTGATGCAGATTACAGTGGAAGCTCGGATGGAATCTATCTTTTTGCCAATGACAGTGTGCTCGATTTTTATCCAAAATTCGGATTTCAGAAGGCATCAGAATACCTGTATTCAAAACAATTTAAAGCCACCGGGAAATGCCAGTTTGAAAGAATTCCGATGTATAGTAAAAACGCCTGGGAATCCCTTACATCCGCGATGGAGCGCAATGTATTCCATGGCAGACTAGACCTTACGGAAAACGCGCAATTAATCCTGTTTTATGTTACAAAATTTATGCAGGAAGATGTATATTATCACAAGGACAGCGATACATACGTGATTGCGGAATTCAAAACTGGAAATATTTTCCTCCACAATGTATTTTCCAGCACACTCCGCCGTCTTAACGAGATCATACCACTCTTTGGCAAAAGCGCTTGGAAGGTATCGCTCGGTTTTGTCCCAGAACAGGAAGATGGTTTTGAGGGAGAAAAATTGTTCACCGAAGACTGTACCTTTTTTATCCGCGGAAACAAAACTGATATATTCCTTAAAGAGAAACTCAGGATACCGTCATTAGCACATGCGTAAAGTCAACATTGGAAAAAAACATAAACAAAAAATTAACATTATCAGAAACTCATAACAATCAGAAAAACAGCGGGGTTGCAGCAAATAACTGCACCCCCATACTCTTTCATGTCACGCCCCTCATCCCTGTGCACTGCGCACATACCCATACATTAAATACCATCCACTTCCACTCCCCTCCCACCCTCATCCCTATGTACTGAACCTTACACCCACACATTAAATGCCATCCACCTTCCACTCTCCCTCACCCTGTTCCTATGCACTTCGCCCATACCCATGCACCCAGTCCGATTTCAGATAATAAAACAGATAAATCACCGAACTGATTCCCCAGGTCAGCGGATATGCCCAGTAAATCAGCCCGATATCATGTACAAAATGCATCATTACAGTGATATACAAAATGCGGAAAACACACCAGACCGAGAGCATAATTATCATTGGCACAATACTCTTTCCAGCACCCCGACAAATGCCCGCAATAATATGTGAGAATGCGAGCAGGAAATAAAACAGCGCCTCCGTGCGCCCCTGCCTGGTTCCAAGACGCACCACCTCCGGGTCCGCATTAAACATTTTAATCAGCGAAGGCACAAAAAGAAACATTATTAAACCTATCGTTTCCGCCAGCAAAAGCGACATCACAATGCCAAATCTCGCCCCTTCCTTCGCCCTGTCATACTGACCCGCGCCAAGGTTCTGCCCGATAAAAGTGGTCATTGCCATAGAAAAACAGGTGATCGGCAGGAAAGCAAAGCCTTCAAGTTTTACGTAAGAACCGTATCCCGCCATCGCGTCCTCCCCAAACGAGTTGATATTGGACTGCAAAATAACATTGGCAAGACCAATCACGGAATTCTGTACCCCTGTCGGCAAGCCATATTTTAAAATTTCCTGCAGCATATCGCGGTGGAAGCGCACCTTGCCAAACGAAACCTGATAGACCGTCCCTTTTTTGAGCAGGCGCTTCAAACAAAGCAGGGCACTTACAAGCTGTGAGATGGTTGTTGCGATCGCCGCCCAGGCAACGCCCAAATGGAACACGCCGATAAAAAGCAAATCGAGAAGAATATTTAAAACCGACGAAAAAATCAGGTAAACCATCGGTCTGCGGCTGTCACCAACCGCATTCATAATACTGGTAAAAATATTATACATAACATTTGCCAGCACCCCGAGGAAATAATATCTAAAATACGCGATGGAATCCGGCAGCACGGAAGGGTCGGTCTTCATTATTTTCAGGATCGCCGGTGTAAAAGCCACACCGATCACAGTTACAACAAGTCCCGCCACCAGACCAAAGGCAACGTTCGTATGTACTGCGCGCCCGACGCGCTCCTCATCCTTCGCCCCGAAATAGCGCGAGATCACAACGCCAGCACCCGCCGCTGTCCCGGTAAAAAAACTGACCAGCAAAAAAATAAGCGGTCCCGAGGAACTGACTGCTGCCAGCGGTCCTTTCCCGAGATATCGCCCAACAATCAGCGAGTCCGCAGTATTGTATAGCTGCTGGAAAAGCTGGCTGAAAAAAATGGGGATTGCAAACTGGAGAATCAATTTCTTTACTTTCCCTTCCGTCATAATTTTTGTTCCACTTGTATTCTGCATAATTCCCTCCAAATTTTTTGTATGCTTTTTTATTGAATCTGGTTTCTTGCATATCAAATATCTATTCAATTGTAAGTATGTTCCCATTTTAACTTTTGCAGCCAACCATCAACACTTCCCCGCGCCCCCTTCCGGTTCGGCAGCGCGGAAAAATTCTGCCTCGGAACGCACAAAATCGTCCAGAAAGGCAAGTGAACCGCCACCGGCCCGTCCGGACGAATTCTTTCGTGTATGTTTTTGACCGATTTTTGCGTCAACTCATACAAAGTGCTTTCCCCCTGCGCATTGTGATCGATGCGCCGGATCTTTATTATTGACATTTACGCCTCATGCTGTCCGCCAGTCTATCCTGTCACAGCGAAACATCCACCGCCACGCCGACCGCGGCGACATCCGCTGCCACGCTGTCACCGGAAGAACTAATCTGCCCCGAAGAATCTCCTACGGAAAAATCAATGGTGCCCGAAGCCGAACTGCCCGAGAAAGCAGCATTATCCTGCCCCATCTGCTGTTCCTCATACTTTAGCGCCTGCTCCGCGCGTTCCAGATCGCTTAACCGCATGGCAGTATCCCCGATTTCAAGTGCCGCCGTGCCAGTCGTATCAACACTCCAGCTGCTGTTGCCCGCATCCCCATAGCGGCGGTACTGCTGTAAGTCCTTGATATATTTTAAATCTGCCTTTGCAACATCCGCTAATTCCTCGCCGCGATGCCTGCGTTTTAAGCGCTTGCAGCGCATTTCCTTCGCTTTCATCTGCTGCTCTACATGATTTTTCTGGGCGGCAAGTTCGCGCTTTATCTGCTGGCGCTTTGCGCGGACACGCTGCCGTTTCACCTGCTTTTTCAGCTCATTCGCCTGTTTTTCCCTTGATACGCGCTTCTCCTTAATCTGTTCTTCCTTTAAGTTTCCAAGTTTCTTTTTCGCCGTTTTCACGATACTCTCGGCATGGGCAATCGCAATTCTAAGCTCATTTTCATCATACTGACCCGTCCCGACTAGACGACGCAGCGAACTTGCCTTGGTGCGCGCCGTGGCAAGCGCCTTGGCTGCCATGCCAAGCTTGCTCGCGCGAAGAACCTGGGCGGATACTTCGCGGCGGTTATAATTAAGATTTTTCTTTTTGGCTTTTGCTTTTTCCTTTTTCTGCCGCGCAAGGCGCTGTCGGTCAACCATGCTTAAATTATTTGCCTGACCCACACCATTCGCCACAATGCCGGTGCGGGTGGACTGGGAATTTAAATTATTTACATTATTCCGGTTATTCTGGTTTGCCCCATCAACAGGTTTCCCCCCCGCCCCGCTCTCCTTTAAGGGATTTTCAGTTTTCCCGGTTTTATCAGGATTTTGCAGATCCGGGTTATTATTTTTTCCGGACAGGTTCCACGGGACATTATTTGCACCCTGATGGCCCCCCGCATGGTTAAAATGGAATTTTCCTGGATTTTCCGCATGAGCATTTGCCGGGCGGCTTCCCATATGCGCATAATTAATTTTTCCTGCACCTGGCTCACCTCTGGTATAAGACACCGCACTTCCACTTCCGGATTTTGGCACTTCCGCCCGATCATACCGTGCCGATGCTTCCTGTATTGTCCGCGCCCCTCGGACACCCCCTGTACTTTCCGGACGATTTTTCTGCTGCCCCGCCGCCATTTGACCGTAAATATTTCCCAGTTCAACCCCGTTCATAACCAATCCCCCCTGTCATCTATAAAAAATCCGCCCAAACCCGATTTATAAGTAATAACCGAATATCCCCACTATCAAACAACCCCTCAAACAACATCTTACCGCTTCTATTTTTTATTGTTTCAACATTGTATAATTTCACGCCCACTTATTCCCTGTGTCATGACTTACTCACTATATCGGCATATTAACACGATTTTTTTATATCCCCGCCCCGATCCGTTCAATCTTTAAACCTGCCAAATGCGATATCCTTAATAACCTCCCCCGCCAAGATCAAACCCGCCACCGAGGGCACAAAAGCGATGCTTCCAGGTGTGCTGCGGCGCTCCCTGCTATCCGCCTGTGGTACTTCCCCTTTTTTCACTTCCCTGTCACCGTGATACCCGCTCTCATCCTCCATATATTTGCGCGTTGCCAAGTCCTCTGTAGGTCTTTCCTCACCCACCCCCACCGGCTCTTCCTCCGAATATACGACCTTTAACTGTTCCACACCCCGCTTTTTCAGTTCCCTCCGCATCACTTTTGCGAGCGGGCATATTTTTGTCTGATAAATGTCCGCAACCCTGAACTGTGTCGGGTCAAGTTTATTTCCCGCCCCCATACAACTGATAATGGGTACCCCCGCTTCCTTTGCCCGCAGAATAAGCTCCAGCTTTGCGGTTACTGTATCGACCGCATCCACCACATAATCATATTCGGAAAAAGGGAATTCCCCCGCATTTTGTGGCAGGAAAAAGCAATCATACACATTTACATTTATCTGTGGGTTAATATCAAAAATACGTTCCCTCATAACCTCCGTCTTACTGCGGCCAATCGTGCTATGTAGGGCAATAATCTGCCGGTTTAAGTTTGATTCACAGACTGTATCGCTGTCAACTAAATCAAGCGCACCGACCCCGCTGCGCGCCAATGCCTCCACGGCATAACCTCCGACTCCCCCGATACCGAACACCGCCACCCTTGCCGTGAAAAGGCGTTGTACAGCCTCCTTCCCCAGCAATTTTTCCGTCCGCGCAAACTGCTCCTTGCTCATTTTGTATCTCCTTCCGGTGCACCCTCTGTCTGTTCTTCCCCCTCCCACGACCACTCATCATACCACTCGAGAAAATTATGCCGCACACCCCGCTCCTTGTAGGCGATCACCGTACTTAGGTTGACATTTTCCACGCTGGCAAAAATATTTCCCTCCACATATTGATTCTTCTTCTTTAATTCCCGTATCAGCTCCTTAATCTCAAGGCGCTTTGAATTTGTATCGCCCGTGCCCCTGGCGCAGTTGCACTCGGTAAACTTGCAGGCACACTGCAAAAAGCGCAGCCCATAATAATCCCGCCACGCTTTGATATCATCCTCCCGCACCATATACATCGGGCGGATCAGCTCCATCCCTTCAAAATTTGTACTGTGCAGTTTCGGCATCATTGTCTGAATCTGCGCCCCGTAGAGCATCCCCATCAAAATGGTTTCTATCACATCGTCATAGTGATGCCCGAGCGCAATTTTATTGCAGCCAAGTTCCCTTGCCCGGCTGTAGAGATACCCCCGCCGCATACGTGCGCACAGGTAACACGGGGATTTCTCTATCTCGAAAACGGATTCAAATATGGCGGATTCAAAGATATCAACCGGCACGGCAAGCCGCTTTGCATTTTTTTCAATCTGACAGCGGTTCGCCGCACTATAACCCGGATCCATCACCAGAAAAACTACCTCGAAAGGAATTTTATTGTGCCGCTTTAAAATCTGGAACAGTTTCGCCATCAGCATGGAATCTTTCCCGCCCGAGATACATACGGCAATCCGGTCGCCCGGCTGAATCAGCTCATATCGGTTGATTGCTTTTACAAACGGGCACCAGATTGTTTTGCGATATTTTTTCTGGAGTCCCTTTTCCACCTGGGCAAGCCACTCCTGCTCATTCTTTTGTTCCTCCTGCTCATCTATCCTGTACATTTTAATCCCCCATGCCGCTTTGGGCGGCTCAAATAGAAATGAAAAACGCTGTCCTTTGCTGTTTTCCTGTGTAAAACTTAATAGTTCTTAGGCAGTGTCTTTTTACTGCCTTACAATTATTTTTCACACGAACCTCCATAAAACAGCTTTTGGGACAATTTATTATCTGGGTTCCGAAAAACCCCAAACTAACCGCAAAGTTCAGCTATGTAATCTTTAAAGCTGAGCGTTGGTCTATCCCTTCTTGCTAGATGGAACATAATCCCGATCCTGTCAAAGCGCAGGTTTTTGATTTCCGGCAGCGAATTCTCCCAATCTTCTTCCCGCTCCATATAAATATCCCGCACTGCACCGTCAAAATATGATGCCTCTTCTAACGCCGGTATTTCCGGGTATTGCTCTCTGACATGCGCATCCAGCCGCTGCATATATTCCTTTTCAAACATCTTGTACATGCAGTTATTCAGCACATTGTCAATCATAAAGACATCCATGGCAATCCCCAAAGTATCCTTCTCTTCCATCAATTCTTCGGCTGACAGCAGTTTCCTGTTTCTTGGTTCCAGTGTAATCATATGGTTATCCTCCTAAATATTTTTATAGAAATCCTTCCAGGCACAAAGCCCCACCCGCCCTTTTGCCCGAGTATAAGCGCGGCTTTTAACCTTCCCGGAAGGCATATACAGAGAATACCATATTATTTCCAATTTGTCACCAATATTTACCAATTTATACCAATTTTCTTCCGATCAGTTTTTGCAAAACCGGACGGATTTCTTTTCTTTCCCACATAATCCGACATGGGATTTGTTTTTTGGTATATTTTCAGCCTTTATAAAGTTTCTCATCCAAAATAACGGTAAACGGTCCGTCGTTTACCAGCGCAACTTCCATATCCGCTCCGAATTGTCCCGTTTCCACCTGCACTCCCTGCTCCCTGCATTTTGCGACAAAATACTCATAGAGGCGGTTGGCTTCCTGCGCCCCTCCTGCGTCCGTGAAACTTGGGCGGTTGCCGTGTGCGCAGTCCGCATAGAGTGTGAATTGCGATACCACGAGTAATTTTCCCCCCACATCGGACAAAGAGAGATTTGTTTTTCCATCCCCATCTTCAAAAATACGCAGTTTTAACAGTTTTGATGCATAAAAGTCCGCAGTTTGTTCTGTATCCTCCCTGCCCACACCGAGGAGTACCAGATACCCTTTCCCTATTGCACCAATTTCCTCCCCCGCGACTTTTACGGAGGCACCGGTTACGCGCTGAATTACCAGTTTCATACTATCACCTTATTATTAGTTCCGCATATCCCCCTCCCCCCCTCCCTCGCGGAAGGAATTTTTTTCCGCTTTGCTCCTAAAATTTCCTTCCTGGGGGGTTCCGGGTGATATGCTGTTTTTTTAGTTCCGCATATCCCCCTCCCCCCCCCTCCCTCGCGGAAGGAATTTTTTTCCGCTTCGCTCCTAAAATTTCCTTCCGGGGGGTTTTCCGGGCGATATGCTGTTTTATTAGTTCCGCATATCTCCCTCCTAACCCCTTTCTTCGCGGAAGGAATTTTTTCCGCTTCGCTCCTAAAATTTCCTTCCGGGGGGGCCGGGCGATATGCTGTTTATTTCTGGCACATCCATAGTACGGAGGTGCCTTCCACATGGCGCTCGGCACCAAAATAGTCCAGAACACTTGCTGCGACCGTCCCAAAGCCGTCGCGGGTACCCAGGTTGATGCCGCCGCGGATTTTTTCGCCATAGATTACAAGCGGGACATACTCCCTGCTGTGGTCGGTGGATGGGGTGGATGGGTCGCAGCCGTGGTCCGCGGTTATAAGAAGGATATCATCCTCCCTCATCGCCCCCATCAGTTCGCCGAGCTTCCCGTCAAAATAAGTGAGCGCCTTCGCGTAGCCATCCACATCATTGCGGTGACCATAAAGCATATCAAAGTCCACCAGGTTCGTAAAACATAAGCCGGTAAAATCCTTTTTCATATACTCTAATGTCCGCATAATCCCTTCCGCATTATCCGCCGTCCGCACTGCCTCCGTGATACCCTGCCCCGCAAAAATATCATTGATCTTGCCGACCGCGGCAACGGTAAGCCCAATATTCTTTAGCAAATCAAGCATCGTCCGGCGCGGCGGCTTTAATGAATAATCGTGGCGGCGCGGCGTGCGCACATAATCAGGGTAGGTTCCTGTAAACGGTCTGGCAATCACACGCCCCACACCCCATTCGCCGGAACAAATCTCCCTCGCCTTCCCACAGATTTCATACAGTTCTTTAACCGGCACCACATCCTCGTGCGCCGCAATCTGGAGCACGCTGTCCGCCGAAGTATAGACAATCAGCGCCCCGCTCTCCTCGTGCTTCCTGCCGTAGTCAAGGATAACCTTCGTGCCCGAATATGGCAAATTGC
This sequence comes from uncultured Lachnospiraceae bacterium, assembly GCA_910577675.1. Taxonomy (GTDB): domain Bacteria; phylum Bacillota; class Clostridia; order Lachnospirales; family Lachnospiraceae; genus RGIG4057. The sequence continues at coordinate 41,214 of CAJTOR010000012.1, read as the reverse complement.
AGAGGATTTCCCGCCCGGTCGCCTCCCTTAACCTTGAAATCAGCCCCTCCGGGAAGCCTTCCGGAAAAACCGGCATTGGCTCCCGGCTGACAATTCCCGCAAGCTCCCAATGCCCGGTGGTCGTATCCTTTCCCTTAGAAAGCTCCCTTAAACGCATTACTGCCCCCAAAGGATTTTCAACCGGCGCAAAACCCTCCGCCCTGGCTCCCTCAATATTGAAAAATCCCAGTTTTTGTAAATTTGGCGTATGGAAGTACTCGCTCGTTGACGCGGCATAAACAGTATTGCTGCCCTCGTCCCCATACTCCGGCGCATCCGGCGCTGCGCCGATGCCAACACTGTCAAGAACAATTAAAAATACCCTCTTTCTCGCCTCCATCTTCCCCCTCCTTCTGCCGCCTGAGCGGCTGTTTTTCCCGCAATTTCAAGCCCGGAAAATCTAAGTGCAGGATAACCTTTTATGTTTTCTCAAAAATCCCTTACAAATTTATAAACTTTTGATTTTTTTATTGTCCTTTTTGCACCATAGTGTTATAATTCATTTACGTGAACTATCCATTGTCTAAAGCCAATGGGCTTCCTGCTTCATCGACCTCGTAACCTACTATCTCCACAGGCGTTAATTCGGGCAGCCCCTGCCCTATAACGATTTATACCGTTCATTCGTACCTTGTATATTTTACGTGCCGAAGGAAAGCTTGGTTTTCGCATAAAATTTCTCGGCACAACCACCTATATACAGTTTTCAATGTCCGTGTATGAATTTACTATAACAGAAAATATAGATTGTGGCAAGCGTTCGTTTTGTGGGCTTAACCCATCATCTAAAGCTAATGGGATTGCGCCCACAATATTTCAAATAAAAATATAATATATGTTTTAACAGTAACTTCCAATTCTATCCCGAAAGGAAATCATTTATGAAAGCATTTATCAAAAAATACAGCCATGCCTGGATTCTGAGCTATTTTATACTCTATATGCTATGGTTCTCCTGGCTGGAACGCACCGTCACGACAAAATATACCGTGATCCACTTAACACTTGATGACCACATCCCATTTTTGGAAATATTTGTAATTCCCTACTTTTTGTGGTTCGCCTATATTTTCGTGGCAGTAGCCTATTTCTTTTTTAAGGACAGGGCGGAATTTTACCGCATCACTGCATTTTTGTTTATCGGCATGACTATCTGCCTGACCATTTACACAATCTGGCCAAACGGGCATGACCTGCGCCCGGATCTTGACACCCTCGGGCGGAGCAATCTCTTCACCAGAATAATGGGATGGCTCTACCGCACGGACACCTGCACCAATGTCTGCCCGAGTATCCACGCCTTCAACTCCATCGGAGCCTGCATTGCGGTTTACAAAAGCAAACATTTAAAGAACATGCGGGTGCTGCGCACCGGAACACTGATTTTAACCATATTAATCTGTATGTCCACGGTGTTTTTAAAACAGCATTCTATTTTTGATGTAGCCTGTGCCTGCCTGCTTTCACTCGTCCTCTATGTTGCTGTCTATGTCCCGGATTACGAGGGGCTTAGAGCCAGAAGGCATACGCGCTCCGCAGGCACCGTCTGATATCAGACGAACTTGAAAATCTTTCCTGCTATCGTATATCCCACTTTCACGATACCCCTCCCAAGGCGCGACTTAAAATTCATACTGCGCCCGAGGAGGTTATCGTGAATTTTTTTATACAGCCTCCTGTCCTTTTTCTTTAAATCTTCCCAGAGTTTTTCCTTCTTCTTTATACTTTCCGGCGACCCCTCCTTAATCAGATATACGGAGGTCACCGTCATCATAATTGAAAGATACTTTATCATATAGCGCTGCAGCTTTTTATTTTTCAGTGCCATCACATCGCAGCAGTCAATCATATAGCGGTTTACACGCTCCTGTTGATCGATGCGCTTTATCATGTTTGCCACGGTTACTGACTGGTCATCCCTCCCAATAAAATACCGGTACAGGTTCACGTCAAGATAATACATAGTTTTTACGTAGGGCAGCGGCTGGTAGACAAAAATATTATCCACATAGAAAGTATGTTTTGGCAGCGCGAGATTACAGTCCCGCAAAAGTTTCGTCCGGTAAATCACGGAATGCATCAGAATATAATGACCCTGGCGGAAATATTTTACCTCATCCCAGGTAAAAATCCGATCTGCCGGGAGTGCCGTCCGGTAATTGATAACTTTCTTTGTGTTCTCCGTCACTTTCTCATAGACATAATTCGCAATCATCATATCCACACTCTCCCCGCCTCCGACCAGTTTCCGCAGGGTTACAAGCACCTTTTTATAAGCCTCCTCATCCAGCCAGTCGTCGCTGTCCACCACCTTAAAATATATGCCGGCAGCCTCGCGCAGCCCGGCGTTAACCGCCTCCCCATGCCCCCCGTTCTCCTGGTGTATGGCTTTTACAATTGAAGGGTAGTGGAACACGTACTCATCCGCAATCAGCGCTGTTTCATCGCTTGAACCATCATTGATAATGATGATCTCCACGTCCTCCCCCCCAACCAAAATACTGTCAACAGCGTGCCGCATATATTCTGCGGAATTGTAGCACGGAACCGCAACCGTCAAAAGCTTCATATCACTGTGCCTCCATTCTCAATAGATTACAATAAAATAATAATCCTGTTCTCCCAGGAAATTTTCCGCTTCCCGCATCGAAAATTTTCCTCTCCGCCCATCCTGCGGCCTTATCATATTGATGCCCGACTTATCGTACCCGGTAATTAAGATTGCTTCGCCGCTGCCGTTCACCGCGATCACCGGATTTTGCAGATATACATAATAAAGCGCCTCATCCAAAGTCACGCCGCCAAGCTTCATTATATGGCTGCGCAGATACTGGGCGATCCAGTCGGTCAAAAGCCCGTCCTGCGGCCGGTACTGCCCGGTATCCGCCTCTACATTGCAGTAATCAAGCAGCATTTTAACACACGCCATCAGGGAATTTGCTGCCTGTCCCATACCGACCGGCGCAATATCCCGAAGCTCTGCCGACGATGACTTTACACCGCGGCTCCATATAACTGCACCGTTGCTGCCAATCACCGACCCCGTCGTTTCATCCGCCATAAGGATTGCCTCGCCCGGTTCCTTTGTCAGCAGCACAATATTTCCGTAAGCATACGTAAGGTAATAATCAGAAAAATAATCCGGCATATTTACGCGCACCGTTGTATTATCCGTAATCACAACATTCTTAGTCCCCTCAATATCCGGGATGCTTAAAATCTGTATGTTTTCCGGCAGTGAGAGGTAATACTCTGTCTTCATCAGTTCCGTCACGCGTTTTGAAAGTGTGATTAAACTGCTTTTCCCCGCCGCCTGGTTCAAAATAAAATCCGGCTCCGCTACCTGATAGCGCCGCCTTCCGGAATTTTCTGCGGTGACACGGGAAAGGCGGATAACATTGTCCTCCACCGTGGCATCCACCACATAATATCCGTTCTTCTCATATTTTTTAAGCTCATTCCCGTCAAAATCAACTATTTCCACCCTGTCATATGCCGCAACCAGGGTGCCGTCCTCCTTGTAAACAGTATTTTCCGCGCCCGACTTGCCAAGAATCAGGTTATCGTCAATAGCGCCGAGCAGTCCGATAATCTCCCCCTCGCCCGCATGGATATCCCCCCTGGTTCCAAGATCCAGGTTCATAACATGAACCAGATTTGTGCGCCCGCGCTCATTTGCGGTCTGCCATGCAAGCATCTGCCTGGACTTCACATACACCATGCCCTCCTGTGTAACATCCTCTGCAATCACCGAAAGCACACCGGTAATCAGGTTATAAGAATAAATTGTATCATAAATATGGAAATAAAATATATCCTCATAGTTGCAGTAGGCAAATTCCCCCATGGTTTCCTTTAAAATCTCATAGGTGGTATTAACCGGAAAATAGGCTCTCTCCTCAACCGTCTGATCTGCCGGATGATAGGTATAGAGTATCATGCCAACCCTGCCCTCATATTCTCCCCGGTTCATATAACCATATACAAGAAAATCAACCGCCCCGGTATCATCGATCGAGAGCAGCCGGATATCATGTTTATCGTAAGTGTCGCGCGTGAAATCTGTCTTTTTCTGTGCAAAAGTAAATGCCGTTGTGAGCAGGTTGTCACTGGTAGTATAAACATAGAGCGTACCGCCCCTCACAAACGCGATACGGGTATTATCGTAATTTGCAAGAACCCTCAAATCCCTCTTTGCCGTAATGCCAAGTTTGAATTCATTTTTCATCAAACTGATATTATTTACATCGAAGACCGCCTCCATCGAGCGTTCATAATTATACACATAGACCCGGGTAGGGGTATAGCGGAACCGGAAATATTCCCTTACATAATAGCACTCAACACCCGTCGTCGTATCAGCCTCCAACCATGTGCCAAGTACCACCGACGCGGTGTCCTGCGTGTACTCCGTAATCACTGGTTTTTCCTTAAACAGCACGCGCGGCGAAAGTTCCCCGTAGCTTAAAAAATCAAGGCTGTTATGAAGATCAGCATGGGAGAAATCCGTTTCGTCGGCATTTTTCTTAGTTTCCAGATATTTCTTAACATTTACACTTTTTTCCTTATCAAGCAATGAACTGTGAAACATTTCCACAAACTCAAGCTTCTCTTTCAGATTCGAATTATTATAGAGTTTAAAGCGGGTGTAATAATAGATGCGCTTGCTCTCATTGCTTATCAGGGTAAGCTTTGCCACATATTCGCCACCTGTCACATACTCGCCCTTCAACCTTAATTTTGCACTTTTCTGTTCTGCCCCATCTTCCCCACTGCGGCGCTCAAGAGAGATAACCGTCCCCTCCTCAAGCTTTGTCCCAAGCATGGTATCATAAATTTCAAAATTGACTTTCTTGATATTGTATGCATTCTCAGTAATCAGGATCTCCACGCTCTTCTCCTCGCCAACGGGAGTTATGCTCTCGCGAAAGAGCATCGCGTCAAGGTTTGAACAGTACCCGTGCATCAGGTTGATTTCCCCCGCCGGTGTGAGAACCGTGACAACGGGCAGCGTTGTCTGCTGCATCTGTGTTGTCTTCCGATCCGCGCTGAAAACACGCTCCTGCATGTTGCTGCCGAAATAGTAGACCGAAGCGACAAAAATAGTAAGCAATATCAAGATACGGTATATAATTTTCAAAAATTCCTCCTATTCCCCCGTGAAAAATGCACGGTAAAGCGCCGGGTTTACTGAAAGCTCCCGGATACAGCGCAAATACTCCTCCCGCTTTTTCTCTTTTAACCGCGCGGGCAAAAGTTCATTTTTCCTCACTGCGCGGAGCAGTATATTTTTCGGCGTGTGCTCCATATCAATAAATTCCAGAACCTGCACCCTGTAACCCAACTGCTCGAGCAAATCAGCCCTGAGCCCGTCCGTAATCAGCGCCGCCATACGCTCCTTCAGCAGCCCATAGCGCAGTACCGGCGCAAGCATGTCATTGCTGATGGTCTTATTAAGTTCATGCTGGCAGCAGGGTACACTTAAAATAACGCGCGCCCCCCAATCCACCGCCTTTTTTAGTGCCGCATCCGTCGCCGTGTCGCAGGCGTGCAGTGTCACCACCATATCGACATTTTCTGCACCTTGGTAGGATGCGATATCCCCCTTGCAAAAATGCAGCCCTTCATAGCCATAGCGCACGGCTAGGTCAGCACAGCGGCTTATCACATCCTCCTTTAAATCGAGCCCCGTAATGCGCACCTTATACTGCCGTAACTCGTGCAGATAGTAATACATCGCAAATGTCAGATAGGATTTTCCACATCCAAAATCAATAACTGTAATTTCGCGCTCTTTTGGCAAATTCGGCAGCACATCCTCAATAAATTCAAGGAAGCGGTTAATCTGGCGGAATTTGTCATAGCGGACATTAACAACCTTCCCCTCCGGTGTCATTACACCGAGGTCAACTAAGAACGGGATGGGACACCCCTCTGTCAGGATATAATTTTTTTGCCGGTTATGCCCCTTTATATCCTGCGCATTTCCCGCTGGCTGTATACCACAGGCTCCCAAAGCCCCCGCATTTTTCTTTTCACTGACCGTCACTTTGCCCTTCTTGCTGACTAAGATGGTCGCCTGCCCGTCTTCTGCAAAGACCTGCGCCTGGCGGAATGTATCTTTTAACCAAAGGATAATTTTATCAGGCAGTTCTTCGCCCAAATGATTTTTGTGAAAGACCTGGCTGCCGCGGTACTCACACGCCTGATAAAACAATTCACCCTTTAACTGCACGGGGCGGATCAGGACTTTTTTTATCTCCTTAGGATTCCGGCTGTTTGACAGGATAATCTGAATCAATCCCCCACCACAATATTTTTTAACTATTTCAATTATTTTTTCATCCATAATACTCTGATCCATCCCCCATATCGGTTTCCATATGGATTTAATCATACCCTGTTTTGTCAAAAACTGCAATTACAAATTCCTTAAATTTTTCTTCTCCCCCACTCTTTCTTTTTTACCGGAAACGGAGTATACTGGTAAAAACAACCGGCTGCGGGAATTTGCCGTTAAGCATCCTTCCCGTCATGCCAGAATGGAGGGTTCCTATGAAAGATGAGAACTGTATTTTCTGTAAACTCGCGTCGGGTGAAATCCCGTCCACAACCCTGTACGAGGATGAAGATTTCCGCGTATTCCTGGATATTGCCCCGGCAGTCAGGGGACATGCCATCGTGGTTCCAAAACAGCATATGGCAGATTTGCTTACTGTTAGCTGTGACACGTCGGAAAAAATCCTGCCCGTTGTTTCCAAGACGGCAAGGGCAATGAAGGATGCACTCGGCTGCGACGGCATCAATATTCTGCAAAACAACGGCGAGGCAGCCGGACAATCAATCTTCCACCTGCATTTCCATGTACTTCCGCGCTACAAGGACGACAATTTTACAATCCCATGGAAAACCCTTACCTATAACAGCGGGGAGGCGGAGGAAATCGCAGCAAAAATCCGCGGGCATTTTTCTGACAACTAAATATCCTTCTTGTCGGGAAAATTCGGAATCTGCTCCGATACTTTCTCATATCCCTATGCTGCTTTCGCATGTCAGTTAGGTTCCGACCCCAACTGACACAGTTGATAGGTTAAAACAGGAAAAAATCCCCGCTCTCGCGGGGATTTTTTAACCTACGGTTTCATTTATCAATTTTACAATTGTTTCCGTAGCGTCCGTCAGCTTGCTGTTCTTCATGGCCTGGATATAGGTATCCCGCTCATCATAAACCTTGTTGACAGCCGAAAGCAACGTTTCGTTTGTAAGGCTTTCCTCATTGATTACATAGGAGAAGCCCTGCCTCTCAAAGGACTCTGCATTCAGTATCTGGTCGCCCCTGCTTGCCGCCGCGGAAAGCGGAATCAAAATCATCGGTTTGCGCAGCGCCAACAGCTCGCAGACGGCATTTGCGCCCGCGCGGGAAATCACGAGATCCGCCGCCGCAAACAGGTCGCTCAATTCCGCACTGATATATTCATACTGGACATATCCTGCAATATTATTATACGAGGCATCTGTTTTTCCCTTCCCGCACAGATGGACAACCTGGAAGCGCTTTAGAAGCGTTGGCAGGAGGTTTCGCACCGCTTCATTGACAGCAAGCGCGCCCGTACTCCCACCGACCACCATAATCACAGGGCGATCGGCGCGGAATCCACAGAATTCAAGCCCGCGGATGCGGTTTCCCGCAAATAGCTCACGCCTTATCGGCGTGCCGGTAAGCACCGCCTTTCCCTCCGGCAGATATTGCACGGTTTCCGGGAAATTTGCGCATACTTTAACCGCGGACGGGATTGCAAGCTTGTTTGCAAGTCCCGGGGTCATATCGGATTCATGCACAATTGCGGGGATTTTACAGCGCTTTGCCGCCAGGCATACCGGCACCGAAACAAACCCCCCCTTTGAAAATACAATATCCGGTTTTAATTCACGCAAAATTTTTTTTGCTTCACGAAAACCTTTCACAACCCGGAACATATCCGAGAAATTTTTCCGGTCAAAATATCGCCTAAGCTTCCCCGAGGATATCCCATAATAGGGAATCCCCAGCTTCTCGATCAATTCCTTCTCAATCCCCTGGTAGGAGCCAATATAGTATATATCATAATCCTCTTCCCGTAATCTCGCAATCAGGGCGATATTCGGTGTGACATGCCCCGCCGTGCCGCCTCCCGTAAATACAATCCGCTTCATATCTGCTTCATCCGCCTCCGGAAATTATATGCTTTTGAGTGCTGTCGCGAGCTGATCCGGACAGGAAGTTCCCTTCATGCCGCAGATCGTTCCCTCAAGGCGGCGGATCACTTCCTCCACCGGCATCCCTTCCACAAGCTTGCCAATGCCTTTTAGGTTGCCATTGCAGCCCCCGACAAATGATACATTTCTGACAACCTTAACCCCATCGACCTCATCAATATCAAAATTGATCTCCCTCGAACAGGTTCCCGTTGTTTTATAAGTCATCATATGCATTTCCTCCCTTAATTATTTACACTATTTATGCACAGCCACCGTGGAATGACCATTTACTTTGTAATTTATTCCACTCTTGCTGATGTGACCACTATTTTATATCATTTTTCGCAAATATGCAAATAGTTTTTTCGGATTTTGACATTTCCAATTGCTTTTTAGCTTTTTCTGGTATTTTATCCGGGACGCAGAAAGTAAAGCAGGAAATAAAACTACATCAAAATATCAGTAAAACACAAACTCCTGAACTGAAAGCTTCCTGCACCACATGCAAAAAACTGGAAAAAATATTCTTGCATAGCGTCGAGGGAACATGGTATAATATTGTCAGATATTATACCAGCGCTGATTTGCCGTCCGACTAAAGGGAGGACAATTACCAAGGCAAATCATGCGCATCCCCCGGAGGGAAAGCGCATAAATGCGCTTAGCATGTCCAGAGGACATGGTATAATATTGTCAGATATTATACCAGCACCGGTTCGCTGTCCGACGGAGGAGGACATCTTCCTTGACGAACCGTGCACATCCCCCGGTGGGACATGGACGAAGGACATGATAGTATCCCTGTGGAAACATAGCGGGACAATATGCCAGCGCTGATTTGAAGTTAGACCAGGGGAAGGATGGGTTCCCTGCAAATCATTAAATACGGCATGAAAACCGGAAATCCGCCCCTTATCCATACATTTAAAACACAGGGAGCAGCACTAATACTATATAGCACTGGGGCAGGCACAGAAGTAAACAAAGAAAGGCAGGTATACATTTATGATAGGAATCATCGGGGCGATGGAGGAGGAAGTAGAAAAGCTCACCGCACAGATGGAAGATGTCAAAATCACACAGAAAGCAGGTATGGCATTCCACTCCGGAAAATTATGCGGCAAAAGGGCAGTCGTTGTGCGCTCCGGTATCGGAAAAGTAAATGCTGGTATCTGTACACAGATCCTTGTAGATCTCTTCCAAATTGACTTAGTTATCAACACCGGTATTGCCGGGTCGCTTAATGCCGATATTGATATCGGCGATATTGTTCTATCCACGGACTCCCTGCAACATGATGTAAACGCAGTGGCATTCGGCTATAAACCGGGGGTCATCCCACGCATGGAAACCTCGGTCTTCCCTGCGGACAAGCACCTTATCTCACTGGCAAAATCTTCCTGTGAAAAGGTAAACCCCGATATCCATGTTTTTGAGGGGCGTGTTGTCAGCGGCGACCAGTTTGTAGCCGACAGCGAATTAAAGCAGTATCTCCTTGAGCAATTCCAGCCGATGTGCACGGAGATGGAAGGGGCAGCGATTGCGCAGGCGGCATACCTGAACCAAATCCCCTATTTAATTATCCGCGCGATCTCCGACAAGGCAGACGGCAGCGCGCAGATTGACTACCCTGTTTTTGAAGCGGCGGCAATCCAGCACACGGTAAAACTTGTACTGGAACTTTGCGCTATGTTACAGTGAGGCTTTATGATAACAAAACTGATTTTTGTATGTACGGATAACACATGTATGGGACCAATCGCCGAAACGATCTTTAAAAACTCCAACCACGGGCTTGAGATGGAGGTCTGTTCCCGCGGTCTGGTCGTTTTGTTCCCCGAACCGGTCAACCCGAAAGCCGAAACCCTGCTTGCGACCCACGGGCTTATTATAAGCAGCCATACCGCAAAACAGTTTAAAGCGGAGGAAGTGGACGAGGATACGCTGATTTTAACCATGAACACCGTCCAGAAACGCCGCCTGGCAACGGACTTCTTTATCAATGACAATGTTTACACACTCCCGGAATTTGCGGGCGCACACGGGGATGTAGAAGACCCTTATGGCAAGGAAACAAAGGAATATGAAGCTTGTTATACAGAACTGGACGGGTGGATACAGAAAATTATTTACCGTCTTCTTTACAACAGGCTCCCGGAACTAATTGTACAGGATGTGGAACTACATAACAATAATATTTTAGGAGGAGAAAAAAATGATAGCAATCGGCAGTGATCACGGCGGTTATGAACTGAAAAAGGAGATTATCAAACATCTGGCACAGCGCGGAATCGAATGCAGGGATTTCGGGACGGATTCCACCGCTTCCTGTGACTACCCGGTTTACGGCAAGGCAGTGGCAAATGCCGTAGCATCCGGGGAATGTGAAAAAGGTATTCTGGTCTGTGGCACCGGAATCGGTATCTCGATGACAGCAAACAAAGTAAAGGGCATCCGCTGCGCCCTCTGCCACGACTGCTTTTCCGCGGAGGCAACAAGGCTGCACAACAATGCAAATGTCCTTGCCATGGGGGGACGCGTGGTCGGTGCCGGGCTGGCATTAAAGATTGTGGATACCTTCCTTGACACACCGTTTTCAAATGACGAGCGCCATATCCGCAGGATTTCACAAATCGAAGACTAAACGGAGCTGATACCGGAGCCAAAAGAAATTATCCCCATTCTGCTATCGCAGCCTGTCAGATGGAGCTTGGATGAAGCTTGTATCCCACATGACAGAAAATTAAAAGGGCTGTTACAAAATTTTGTAACAGCCCTTTTTTTGATTCTCGTTATAAAAGAGGCTTACACCATTATTTCCCATCTCCATCCGGAACATGAATAACCTGATAGCCAGCCGCTTTAAGCAATCGGTTCATAATCGCTGTCCCCAGATGCCCGTCCGAAAAACTTTCAGAAAAAATAAATTCCACACCCTCATCATCAAAACTGCGCAGCACATCAAACAAACGTGCCGCTATAATCTCTTCCTGTGTGCGCGCCCCGATACTTTTCACAATCGGGCAGACATATTCTGCTGCCGTTTCCTCTGCCGCAAGCACTGCGCAGGTATGACCCTCCCGGATTTTATCCGCTGCGGCGCGGTTGATGGCTGCTGCCACCTCCACGCGCCCACCCTCATAAACAGTGAGGTTTCCTTTCGGTGCATAATGGCGGTACTTCATCCCCGGAGCCCTCGCCACAATATCTTTCTGTGTTGTCCTTGCTATTACCGCAGGGTCATATTCCAGATTGGGCAGAACAGAAAGCAAGTCTTCCCGCGACAGGTACCCGGGACGCAATATCACTGGTTTTTTCCCTGACAGATCAAGGATTGTCGATTCCAGTCCAATCGTGGCACTTCCACCGTCCAAAATCATCTCAATCCGACCCGCGAGATCCTTATATACATGCTCCGCCCTCGTCGTACTAGGTCTGCCCGACGCATTTGCACTTGGCGCTGCTATAAAAAGTCCCGACTGTGCAATCAGCATACGGGCAACTGCGTCCGAAGGCATGCGGACGGCAACTGTGGGAAGCCCCCCGGTCGTGCCATCCGGAACAACATCCTTTTTTTTCAGTATCATGGTAAGCGGACCCGGCCAGAAGTACTTTGCCAGATCCCACGCCTCATCCGGAATCTCCTTTGCCAGTTCAAACAGCGAATCCTTGTACGCTACATGCACAATCAGCGGATTGTCCGACGGCCGCCCCTTCGCCGCGTAAATTTTCGCCGCTGCCGACGCGTCAAGTGCGTTCCCGCCAAGCCCGTACACAGTTTCGGTCGGGAACGCCACCAGCCCGCCAGAACGCAGAATAGCAACCGCCTCGGAAAAATCTTCTTTTTTCAAATTTTCACGGTTTATTTTTTTTACAATAGTTTCCATATTTCACCATTTTTTGTTTTTCCGCTGCAAATTTCTTCGCAGCAACCTACGATGTGGTTTTGGTATCCATTTTAGTATCCATATTATCTTCCCCCCTGCAATACTCCACAATACCGAGGCAGACAGCCCACGCCATCTTGTCCTGATACTCCTGTGTTATCAGCAGATCCGCTTCCCTTCTGTTACTTAAAAAGCCACATTCCACAATAACCATCGGACAAGGTGATTTTTTGAGGAGGTAATAACTTTCGTTCGCTTTCGGCTCCCGGTGATTATCATCCCCTATCACGGATTTGATTGTTGTCTGCAAGCATTCCGCCAAGTGCTTCCCCTCACTGGAATTTCCATAATAAAACACCTGTGCACCAAAGCTTGACTCCTGTGTAAAACTGTTCTGGTGGATGCTCACTGCAAATTCAGGCGATTTTTCCTCCATGGTTCGGATGCGGCTCCTCATATCCGCGGATTTTTTATTGGATTCCCCCTCCGCATAGAGCGCGTCATCCGATTCCCGCGTCATATGTACAGTAAAACCCACAGCCTCCAGATAATCGCGCAATTTCTGCACAATGGAAAGATTAATATCTTTTTCCTTTGCCCCGTTGACACCGACCTTCCCCGGGTCAAACGCACCGTGCCCGGCATCAAGCACAATCACGCGCCCGCCGCCGCGAAAATCCCCCAGGGCATCCTTCTGCTCCTGCAAAAGGGCATCCCACCCGTCATCCTCCTTTTCTTCCTGCCCTGTCGGGGCGGTATCCTTCCCGCCTATCCCGCCCTGCATCTGCCCTTCGTTCTGCAACCCGTCCGCATCGACATCCGCCTTTGTAAACAGCCTCAGGCATTTGCCCGCAAACAGGCAGGCCGCACAGAGAACTAAGACATACAGCCCGATCTTAAATTGTTTTGGCATTTTCCACTGGCCGGAAACTCCAGCCTCCTCCTTATTATCCGTCCCTATAATCTATGACGGCACCAAAGAGAAAATACACAAAGCTTATTCGCCCTCATTTATCTGACCGGCAAACACATCCCAGACCCCCTTCGTTTCAAGCCCAAGCCGCCAGGCTCCAATGCCCGCAAGTTCCGCCTGCCACACTCTTCCTGCCTTCTCAGCAAGCGAGCGCTCATCCTCAAGCCAGATACGATAATGCGCCCCATCCTTATCAAACTCCGCATAGTACTGGCAGGTCGTTTCATCCCATTCTGCCTCAACGCCATTTTCTTTTAAGATTGCAGCAGCATCCGCCATCCCCGGTGTCCGCTCCACTTTAAGGACAGTGACACCATCCACATTCGTTTCCTTCCACAGCCTTGTATAAAACGGAAGCGCAACAATAATCTTATCCGCAGGCACCATCTCCTTTGTATCCCTGATCGCATTCTCGACATATGAGATGGAAGATACACTCCCCGCTTCCGCAGAACCGGAATAATGCTCGTCATACGCCATTATAATAACATAGTCGGCAACCACTCCCTGCTCCGCAAAATCATAATATTTGTTATAGCCAGCCGGCACATAGTTATCAACAGAAAGAACCAGCCCATGTTTTCTTAAACTCACCGAAAGTTCCCGCAGAAACTGGATAAAATGTGGTCCGGCCTCCACAGGCAGGCTCTCAAAATCGATATTGATGCCATCCATGCCACATGAGAGCGCCACGGAAACCAGCTCCTTCTCAAGCCGCTCCCTGGCAGTTGTCGAGGAAAGTATGGCATAGCTGTCGATATTCTCGCCAAAATTGTCCACCAGCCCCCAAACTTTCAAACCAAGTTCATGCGCGGTTTCCACATACCCGGAGTCCGCCAGCGAAGAGATTGCCCCGTCGTTGCTTGCTATGGAAAACCATGTCGGGGAAACCACTGTAACTCCCTTTGTATTTGCAATCAAACCGGCAAGATTGCCGTTTGCCGTTGAATTTGTCACAACATGCCAGACCAGCAATACTTCCTCCCCATCCGCGGCACCGGTATAAACAGGCGGTTTAAAATCACTTACAAGCTTCTCATAATAGCCCTCGCTGACACATTTATTTAACACATAACCGCGCACGCCATCCTCTGTCATAACCGTCAGATAACCATTCTTCTGGGAACCGCCGCCGTCAAGCAGCATCAGCTTTTCCCCCTCAGCCATCTCTTTTAAAATCGGGCTCTTTCTGTCGGCATCCGTCCTAAGCTGCGTTTTCTTCACCACATTGGTGTAGAGATAATCCCCATAAACACTGGTAATCAGCACGCGCTGGACGGTTCCCTCCTCCGCGCTATATGCCCGGTAACTGATATCCGAATACTCTGCAACAAAGTCAAGCAGCAGGTACAGCACGCCGCCCTTTTCTGTTATTACAGGATGGTCACATGCGTTTTTCTCCCCATTTATTTCTATAGAATTCTCCTGCGGCCGCGCCTTAATCACTTCAGTCGGTGTTGTATAAATCAGCACCTGCTCCGCATTATCCCAATAGAAGCGTTTGTTAAAGCGCTGCACCACCGTATCAAAGTCCACATAAAGTTCCCCGCCGAAGATCATTGCATTCTTCTCATAGATCTTGTCATCCAATATAATCATCGCTTCGCCCGCTGGCACATGATAATAGTCGGCAAGGCTCATCTTTTCTTTTCCTGGTGAAAGATACTTTACCAGGGTTACAGCACCCAGAACCAAAATCAACACCAGAACAAGCAAAGTCCCAATCACTGCCTGTTTCGCTCGTTTTTCCATAATTTTGCTACCTCTTTCCTGCATGGCACGGGCATCCCCGTGTTATTGTGTCACCCGGCAGCACTTGCTGCCGCTCCCTAGTATAACACATTATGCAGCGAAATCCAACAAATTTTCTTTCTGATTTCCCTAATCTTTAGCCAAAGGAAATTATATCCCTATGCTGCTGTCGCAGCTTATCAGATTGCAACTCAGATCATACACGATATAATCGACCGGTTAAATATTGCGGCGGGCAGACGCAGCCTTGCGGTTGTATTGAGGGTACTATCCGCGAAAGCCCAATCCATGGCGGTCGGATACCGCTGGGTACAGACTGGTCTACAGTTACATTTAGGATAAGGAGTTATTGTTGTGAGACATTCCCCCGGATTGTTTTTTATTAACCTTCCTGCCAAAGCCCCGGCATCCTCCCAACTCCTGCCCGCCACATTTTTAGATATCCATTCGTTCCATTAATTTCTGTGCTTCTTTTGACAGATGAACTATGTTCTCCTCCGCCCCAAGCCCGTACACCCTGACTTTCTGTTCCTTTCCGCAAAACGTAAATGTAAACATCCCCGCTTCACCCGACCGCGCATGATTTTTTATAAAGCGCCAGTCCTTAAAACCCCTCAGGCGGATTCTCTCCCCCACCTCCTTCACTCTAAAAAATTCATCCCAGTCCGGTCTGCAAAATATTCCCCCATTCCCAACTGCAATACAGATATCGCAGGAAAGCAAAATATCATATCTGCATGCGCCGCCGCTCCCGGCATCATATATCACATACTCTGCCTTCCCGACTTCCATATCCTCGATATTATAGTGGTAAGTACAGCGCCTTACAGAGAACTGCCCTTTTCCGCCACTTCCAAGCAGGTAGCGCTCAAGATACAGGAAAGACGCTTTGTCATCCCCCTCAGCCACAACCACCCGCTTGCGCCTGCTGCCCGATAAATAGAGCGCAATCATATGGCTTAGATGGGTTGCCCCAGCCTTTTCATGAATTCCACATACACCGATTTTCACTGTTCTTTTGCTGCCCTTCATACTCCCCCTGCCTTCACGCCTGGTTAAAGACTTTACATCGCACGCTCAAACACCTCCGCAAAAAGCTTTTGCATCACCTCCTTCTCCGGCGCGCCCTCCGCCCCGTTAATAAACGGCAGCCTCCTGCACACAATTCCCGGAAGCCTTTTTGAAAACGCGCGGCAGCGACGCTTTGAGCTGCCAAAAAGGAGCAGCATCAACTTATCCTCAAGCCCTGCAAGCCTTGTTAATCCCCGCCAGGTATTCTCTAATTCCCAGTCCTTTTCCCCGGCAAAGAACAAACAGAGGTCGGAACATGCAAATCCCTCCAAATTTTCCGTGGTCAGCACACCGAAATCTGCAAGAATCACCGAATATCCGCAATCGCTGTAATATTTTATCTCCTCCCCGATAGAATACCCTGCCGCACCCGATTTTTTGAGGAATGCGCGGCACTCCGCCATATGGATTCCATGATAGCGAAACACCCCGTCGCCCTCTTCCTTTCCCGCCTTTGTGGAAAGCTGCTCCGCCACGGCACTTTCATTACACTCAAGGTAGAGCGCACGCTCCCCATGACCTGTTGCATATGCTGCACATGCAAGTGAAAAATATGTTACTCCCATGCGCCTCCCGCTCCCTGCAAGACCTACCACACAGATTTCTTTCCCCGTGCCAGGATAGCGAAATCCGGCATGTCCTATTGACTTTAATGCCCTTTCCAATGCATCTGCATCCTTATAACGATCCACCGGTTTTTCCCTGCATGCCTTGTCTGCAACTGCAATAAGGCGCTTTAACTCCCCCCTCTTCAATCCCCTTTTCCTGCTTGCCGAAATCATAAAATCAAACAGTCTGCCCGCACTGTAAATATCGCTGCGCACATCCGCTTCGCCGCGGTAGCACTCCGGTGCGGCATAGCCCGGTGTCCCGGTTAAGACCTCCCTCCTCCCATCCGCATTTTTGTGGAGCGCGCTCCCAAAATCGATCAGGTACAATTTTCCCCCGTCAACTAAAAGGTTATCCGGCTTTAGGTCAAGATGCAGCATCGGCGGTGTCCTTCCATGCAAATATCTAAGCAAACCGCAGAGCTGAATCATAAGCTGTAAAATCTCTTCTTTTTCTGGATTTTTTGACAGACAATAAGATGATAAAGATTCGCCTTTAATATATTCCTCGACGATACAAAACCCGTCCTCCCCCTCCTCGATATCGTAGATCTTTGGGATTCCGGGATGGGCAAGCTGCTTGAGCGAAAGCGCTTCCTTTAATATGGCATCGCCCTGCGCATGTCCTGTGTTAAGCGTCTTGATAACACAAAATCTTTCAAGCGTGACATGCTCCGCCAGATAGACACCCGTGGTGCCGTTTTCCTTCAGCGTTTTCACCACCCGGTATTTGTTAGTCCAATCTTCCATCACTCCTTCCTGCTGACACATCCATTATAGATTATCCAGCAAAAAAGCACAAGAAAAACCTTTCTTTTTCACTGTAGAACCCAATCCCTCAAATTTATTTATTATTCCCAAACATATCCGTAATACATTCCCGTTTTTCCAAACTTTTACTCTATCAAAATTCACAAATATTTTATTGACTTATAAGAACTTTTCCATTATACTTTGAATACAAATAGGTTACTGATACAGAGTTGTATATTGGCGGCACTCCCGCACATATGGCTTTGTTCATTTCCACGAAAGCATATATTTCCGCATGCGGGAACCCTACAGGGAGGTGTGATTTCATGAAGATCGAAAAGATCAGCGAAACCCAGATACGCTGCACTTTAAATAAAAATGACCTTGCCGACCGGCATCTTCGTATCAGCGAACTTGCCTATGGGAGCGAGAAGGCCAAAGCACTGTTCCATGATATGATACAGCAGGCATCCACGGAATTCGGCTTTGACACAGATAATTTCCCGGTGATGATCGAGGCCATCCCCGTTTCCCCGGACTGTCTGATCCTAGTGATCACCAAAGTCGAAGATCCGGATGAACTTGACACCCGCTTTTCCAATTTCACATTGGATGAGGAGGACGAGGATGAAGAGGCAGCGGACGACGAGCTTTCGCCGGAGGAGCGTGCAACGGCTGACCAGATACTGCAATGTTTTGAACAGATTAACGAACTCCTTATGCGCAAGGCAACCGCGGACGGCTCACTGAAACTGCCGGACTTCTCCAAAAAGAAAAAAGGAAGTTCCGCGGAAACCGGTGAGGATGATGAAAAGGACGGACGGTCAGCCAGAAAACTTATCTATTCATTCCGCTTTGCCTCACTTGCCGAAGTGACCGCGCTAGCAGGTGTGATTGCCCCGTTTTACCACGGCGAGAACAGCCTTTACAAAAGTTCACTCGATTCCTCCTACCATCTTGTGCTCCACATGTCGGAGCACCGCCCTGCCGACTTTAACAAGGTCTGCAATATCACATGTGAATACGGCACACAGGAGCGTTTCGGGGAGGCGACTGCATCCTACTTTGACGAGCATATGGAATGTATCATCCGCGACAAAGCGGTTCAGATGTTAAAGCAACTGAATTAAAAAACAGGGTTCTCTTTTAAGGGCATACCCTAAATATGAATGGGACTGTTACAAAATCTGGATAATGTTTGAACATTCCATTTTGCTGACAGCCCCATTCATTTATATCCAACTGATTATCAACCTGCAATCCGGAGGTGTACAAATGATTTTTTTAATGAGGCATGGGGCAGATGCCCCAAACAGATATGGCGGTTGGAGCCATTTCGGTTTAACCGATATCGGAAAACAGCAAGTTTGTGCAGCAAAACTTCAATTATTGAATAAAGGAATAACAGAAATATATTCGAGTGATTTAAGTCCGCGCAAAAGAAACCGCAGGGAGTTGCACAATATAAAAAGGGCAAGGCAAACCATCACAGTCCGTCTTGTCCTCTACTTTTTATAAAACCTTGCGCTTACTAAAGCCCTGTTTTCCCTCTGCTCTTACGCTGTTACTCCGATGCCAAAAACTGGTTGATGTCATCCACCAGCCTGTCCACGTCAATGCCGTGCACAAACGCTGCCTCCACAAGGCTCTCGCCCTGTGCGGACGGGCATCCGATGCAGTGCATCCCCGCATCCATAAGTATCGGGATGATATTCTGATCGATCTGGATAATCTGGGCGATTGTCATGTCCTTCGTCACCTTCATAAATGTACCTCCATTCTTTCCCGGGTTTTCGTTTCCGCATCCATTATAAATTATTCTCCTGATTTCGTCAAGATATACTGCACTTTTAAAAATTTTGCTGAACCCATCCCCATAAAACCGCCAAAAAACGGCACAATTAATAAAACTTTTGGTCATGTAACAAAAGCTTTATATTTTTATGCTTGTATTATTGCACGTTTTGGAGTAAAATGAAGAAAACTATAAAGGAGGTAAACCAAGATGGCATATAAGATCAATGACGGCTGTGTAAACTGTGGTGCATGTGCAGGTCAGTGCCCTGCGGGCGCTATCAAGGAGGGCGAGAGCCATTACGAGATCGACCAGGATGCATGCCTTGAGTGCGGCGCATGTGCGGGTGCCTGCCCGACCGGCTCCATCGAGGAGGAATAATCTCATTACACATAACCTACAACCTATGAGGGCTGCTGCAAAATCCCCGCTTCCCAGGTTATCCTGGAAAGCGCCATGATTTTGCGGCAGCTTTTCTTATATCCTCACTTTCGCATTTTTTTTAAAAAACTTGCTCTCCCGTCTTCCTTTGCACTCCCTCGCAACTGCTGCCTGTTTCTGCCCTAACTGATATTCCCTGAGCGTGCGGTCAAGCTGTTTAAAATGTTCCTCCAGCATCATCTCGCGCTTGCGCATATGGTACTCCATCTCCCTGGACACAGATGCTGTAATACTGCCCGCTAATTCCCTGTTATTTTCGCGCATTGCGTCCGTGACAATCTCATTCATAATCCCCCTAAACTGCTGCATCCTAACAGCGTGGTCTGAAACCCGCACACCTGCTTCGCTGTCCTTCTGCGGCTCACTCAATTCACTTTTTTCCGGTTCCGGCTCATATACAACATTGGCTGCACTTACTCCTGCCCTCTCCTGCAATTGTGTTTCAATATCCTCATTTGCCCCTTCCTCCCACACAATATCCGATTCCTCCGTAAACCTTCCGTCACCCTGCACACTTTCAGAATCTACAGCTTGTCCAACTAACTGCCCATCCGGTTCCTTTCCAATTTCAGCTTCCTTCAATTCCACCACAGGGCTGTTTTCCTTCTCCTTCTGCCACATCTCCACAAGCTTTGCCGCCTGGTTGGCTGGCTGGATATCCTGGGAACTCTTCTGTATGTTTCCCTGTTTCATATCCTGCTCACAAGCTAACTGGCTGCCAGTTTCATTACCCTGCGCTCTTCCATTTCTCCATTCTTTCTTATTATTCTCGCGGTTGCGCTTTTTATTCGATTTATTCTTTCTGCTCGCGGAAATATTCCTGGATGCCAGGTCATCAAATCTGGTAATATTTTCCATCTCCTCATATCCTCCTGCCACTGCATCCGCTGTTATCTTCTCCCCGGCACAGTCCTTTTTTAACTCAGGGTTTATCCCCGCCATATCTTTTTCGCAGAAATTCCGTTCTTCCTGTTCCTGCATAAGTTCATTCTGCGGCTGCCCGATACCCTGCTCTTTTTGCGGTAATTCGCCCCCCCGCTGCTGCACCTGTGGCTCTTCTGACCGCGGCTCCCATTCTGACTGCACCTGCACTTCACTGTCGCCCTGCAATTCCTGTTGTTGCTTTATACCTGCTTCCCCCTGTACCCCCAGTTCCGCGTCCTCACATGTCGTCAATGCCTGTCCCGCGCATCCCTCCACCACTTTCACACCGGGCTCCTCCTGCTCCCGCCTAAGCTCCAATTCCCTGTGAAGGCGAAGTTCCTCCCTGCTCACGGCAAGTTCAAGCCGGTCGCGCAGCTCCAAAAGCCTGCGGTGGGGCAATTTCATTACCTGGTTCACATCCGGGAGAAGGATTTTGATGGACTTTAGCTGGAATCCCCTCTCCTTCAAATACTTCACGCCCTGCATCATCTGTATGTCTTCCTCATGGTAATAGCGGTGCCCCATCTCATTGCGCGGAATGCCAACCTCAAGTTCTTCCTCCCAATAGCGCAGCACATGCGGCTCAACGTTGATCTTTTTTGCCGCGTCCGAAATCATATAGCGCACTTCCTTCATCAATAACCTCCTATCTCGTACTTGCAGTATGTATTTATTTCAATTTACTACTATTTTAACATGCGCTCCCGTTTTTTCAACTATACTATTCCAATTTTTAGGAATTTTGATCGACTTTGTTTTGACTGTAATTTCATAATTCGGGGTAAAAAAATAACCACCTACAAATAGTAGCGGCTATTTCCATATTGTCCCTCATTCTTCCATCCCAATAATCTTTTTCGTATAGGAACTTCTTTAATAGGTAAAACATTCAGATCAAAAACACCAAAAAACTTCATTCGCATATAATCCACCCCAAAAATATAAGGGCTTTAAGAATCGTAACACTTCCTAAAGCCCTCACACAGCTAAACTTTATTTTTTAACAAAGAAAATCTGCAACGCATGATACAGATGTAACTGCCATGCCTTCATATCATGTACCGCACCCGGTATCGTAAAGAAATCATAATTTTCGCCGCGCACAAGCTGCGGGCAAAGCTTCTCGACCTTCTCCATAACAGCAAGATGCTCCGCGTAGGCAACATCCTTATCCCCGTTACAGCAGAACAGATAATCCAGCGCCAAACCACGCTCCGACGCATCTGCAAGCGCCTTTTTCATGCGCTCCACTTCCGCCTCGCGGTCACCGTTCGGCCCGCAGCAGCCCGAGAACGTCCCGTACCAGGAAAACAGGTCGAAATTATTATATATCCCAGCCCGGTAGGTGGTCATTGAACCCAGGGAAAGTCCCGCAAACGCGCGGTGTCCACGGGTTTTTATCAGATTTTCTTCCGAGACATCACCGCCCGCCCAGGTCGAAAAAGCAGTTTCCACCGCAGGGATCAGGTCATGGCGCAGCTCATGGCAAAAATGTTCCGCCAGATACTCCGCCTGCGCATCCTTCTCCTCACCGCGGTAATAAGTCGGCGTAACAATAATGCATGGTTCACATACCTTCCCGGCAATCATGTTGTCAAGAATCTTTACCGTATCCGGGAACATCTTAAACCACCAGTCCTCGTTCACGCCGAAACCATGCATCAGATAAAGGACATTATACTTCTTGTCCTTATCATATCCATATGGCAGGTACACCCACGCCCCCTTATGCAAAACATGGTCATCCACCCCGTCATAAGTCCCCGCATCATACAGAAAACGCTTCACCTCGCCTTTAAACGGCGTATCACAAAGCATAGCCTGCGGCATCTCATAAATATACTCCATCATCCATCCTCCTCTCAGATACCAAACCCCACACTCTAATTCCCACTTATCCGCCCGACATACCCCAAAATCTTTGTATCAGACCCTTTCTAAGTTTACAAACTTCGTATACTCCGCCTGCCATCCAAGTTTCACCGTCCCAGTCGGGCCATTCCTCTGCTTCGCGATAATAATCTCCGTAATCCCCGCCTCGGGAGATTCCTTATTATAATACTCGTCGCGGTAAATAAACATCACCACATCCGCATCCTGTTCTATCGCCCCTGACTCGCGCAAATCGGAAAGCATCGGGCGCTTGTCATCCCGTTTTTCCACCGCGCGGCTAAGCTGGGAAAGCGCGACAACCGGACAGTTAATCTCGCGGGCGAGTGCCTTTAGCGACCTTGAAATCTCCGAGATTTCCTGCTGCCTGGATTCGGAGCGCCCGGAAGCCGACATCAATTGCAGGTAATCGATAATAACAAGCCCAAGATTTTGCTCCAGTTTAAATTTCCTGCATTTGGAGCGGAGCTCCGTAATCGAAATACCCGGCGTATCATCTATAATCAGCCCGGATTCCCCGATAATGCGCGCACTCTCCATCAGGTTTGCCCAGTCCGAATCTTCCAGATTCCCGGTGCGCAGCACCTGCGCATCCACGCGGGAATTCATGGATAAGATTCGGTTGACAAGCTGTGTCTTTGACATCTCAAGGCTGAAGATTGCCGTAGTAATCTTGTTCTTGACCGCGATATGCTCCGCAATATTAAGTACAAAAGCAGTCTTTCCCATCGAAGGGCGTGCTGCAAGCAGGACAAGATCCGAGGGCTGCAAGCCCGCCGTCTTATAATCAAGGTCGTAGAAACCGGTCGCAATTCCGGTCACTGCTCCCTTGTTGCGCGAAGCCGCCTCAATATTATCAAGCGACTGGATCACAATATCCCGGATATTTACAAAATCCGATGAGCCGCGCCGCTGCACAATATCGAAAACATTTTTTTCCGCACCTGCTAAGATATCATCAAGCTTTTCCTTATCGAGATAACACTCGTTACTGATCCCCTCGGTCACCTTAATCAGGTTGCGCAGCACCGACTTGTCCTTGACAATCTGCGCGTAGTAACGCACATTCGCCGAGGTCGGCACCACCCGGACCAGGTCGGCAAGAAATTCAATACTGTAGAGTTCCTGCGGGACATCCTTCTCCTTTAGCTTATCGCGCAATGTCACCAGGTCAACCGGTTTCGCATCCGCAAAAAGCTCCGTGACCGCCTCGAACAAAATACCGTACTGCCTCCCGTAAAAATCCCCGGGCACCAGTATTTCCATGGCGGTCACAATCGCCTCGCCATCCATAATCATCGAGCCGATCACCGACTGCTCCGCCTCCTCGCTGTGCGGCATTACCTTCTTTATCAGCGCCTCATCCATACCATCCTCCGAGCCGTTTGTCCCTGTTAAACCCCATCAATGCGGACTTTTAATTCCGCCGTAACCTGTGTGTGCAGCTTGATTGGCACGGTAAATGTGCCAAGATTACGCAGCGGCTCCGCAAGCACCAGCTTCTTCTTATCAATCTCAAGCCCGAGCTGGTCTTTAAGAGCCTGCGCAATTTCCTTTGTGGAAACCGAACCAAATGTCCTGCCCCCCTCGCCGGTCTTGATTTTCAGCACAATATTCTTCTGCGCGATCGTCGCGGCGAGCGCCTTAGCCTCATCCAACTGTTCCTGGGCGCGCTTTGCCTGCGCTGCCTTCTGCAATTTCAGGTCATTCAAATTCTTGGGCGTGGCTTCAAGCCCAAGTTTTTTCGGCAGGATAAAATTCCTTGCGTAACCGTCGCTGACCTTGACCAGCTCGCCCTTCTTCCCCAGCGCTTTTACATCCTCCAACAAAATAACTTCCATGTTCTTTCCCCTTTCTCTTTTCATTCTGATTTTATTTACAATATTTTACATATATCTACGCCTGCTGCTGTTCCTTGGCATCCCGCACCAGATCCGCAATCGTCCCCTTGACGCGCCGCACTGCCTCATCCATCGTGCAATCCCTCATCTGGCAGCCAGCCATATTGAAATGCCCGCCACCGCCCAAACGGTTCATGATGATCTCCACATTGACCTCATCGATCGAGCGGGCGCTTATGTTGATTATTCCGTCACACTGTGTGAAAACAAACGAGGCTTTCACCCCCTCCACATCGAGCAGACCATTTGCAACCTGCGAACCGATCTCCGTCACCTCATCCTTCGTCCCGACAAAATCATTGACAGCAAGGGTGTAGATCCCCATATAGGTTTCCGCCTGGTTGATAATGCGCGCCCTCTCATACACACTATTCTTATCCTGCCTAAAACACTTGCGCACGCGCGTCATATCGGCTCCCTTGCGTTTCAGATACATTGCCGCGCCGAATGTGCGCACACCGGTCTTTGTGATAAAACTGTTTGTGTCGAGCAGTATACCCGCATAAAGCACATCGGCATCATCGGCACTCAATTCAAGCATCTTTCCCTCCTGCTGCGTTTTGCCTTCAAGATGCTGGAGCATCTCCGTTATCAGCTCACAGGTTGAGGAGGCGTAGGATTCCGAATATGTCACTGCCGCGTTAATCGGATTTTTTTCTCGGTGGTGGTCGATGACGGCAATGGTTCCCGCCTTGCCGACCAGAACCGGACACTCCGTGCGCTGTTCGCAGTTTACATCAACCACTATCAGCAATGTTCCTGCTCCGACGCGCCTCTCCGCCTCCGCGCCGCTGATAAACATGCCCTCCTCGTAACTTTTGCTCGCGCGGTACTGTTCTAAGATCATCGCCACAGTCTTCATTTCCCTGTCTAACACGATATTCACCTTGTCCGTGATATATCTCGCCATCCGGTACATTCCGACCGTCGCACCGAACGAATCGGCATCGCCGTTGATATGCCCCATAATCAGCACGTTCTCTGCGTCTTTAATATAGCCGCAGATGATATCGGTCTTCACGCGCACGCGCACCCTCTTGCTTTTCTCCGCCGATTCGCTGTTGCCGCCGTAAAAACTGAAACTGTTGCGGTCCGGATTCTCGCCACACACCACCACCTGGTCGCCGCCGCGCTCAAGAGCGCTGTTGATCGCCCTCTTTGCCGCGCCGAATGCCGCGAGCAGCGAATATGGCCGCTCCTGTGTTTCATCGTTCTCGCACAGCGCAATTCCCATGCTGATCGTGATACTGACCGTGTTTACAATATGCAGTGAACGGACTTCCTCCATAATACTGAATTTGTCCTTCTTCATATCCTCCAGATATTTTTTCTGGAACAATACCAGGAATTTATCCTTCTCCGTCTTTTTTACCACCGCGTCATAATTGCGCATATACTGGTTGATTTTTCGCTCCACAAGTGCCGGGAGAAGCGAGGCGTTCACCTCGTTGACACCTTCTAGGACTTCATCATAATTATCAATATAGATCATGCCGATCGCCAGACAGCGCTCCTCGTTCTGCACGCGCAGCCGGTTTTTCTCGGTTTCATCATACACTAACAGGGAAATAATTTCCCCCTTCCCTTCCTGGTCGCCTTCCTCCTGCTCCTCCACCGCGACATTCTGCATGGAAAGTTCATAGCGCCTGCGCTTTCCTTCATCGTCCACGGTCATCTCCATGCCGTTGCCGCACTCGTTTAAAACCTGCACCGTCACCTGTGGGAAAAACTCCTGTATCTGACAGTGGTTGCGGAATCCCATACCTGTTATCTCGCGGAACTTATCATTCGCCCACAGAATAAAGCCGTCCCTGTCAAGCATCGCATACGAAACCTGCAAATCGAGAAGCATCCGGCGCTGCACCTGGTTAAACCGGAAACCAAAATCAGTCAGTTGGCGCATAATCTTGCGGTTCTTATGAAAAAAGAGCGCAATCACAATCACCAGGTAAACCGCAGTGAAAATCAGAGCGATATAGAGCACTTTTGGCTCTGCTGCATAAATACATACATCCATGGCAAGCATCAGGATGAATAAATAAATTGACCAACGCATATAAGCATTGACCGTCCGCAGCATTTTCATAGATTTATACAATTCATCACCACCTCACGGGATCATTATACCATGTCCTTCGTCCATGCTAAGCGCATTTATGCGCTTTCCCTCCGGGGGATGCGCATGATTCGCTGTAGAAATTTTTCTCCCTTTGGTCGAAAGCGAATCAGCACTGGTATAATATCCTGCGGACATTATACCATAATTTATTCCGATGATAAAGACTTTTCTTGCATTCCTTCCAATTATTCCATATAATAAACATGAGCCGGCGGACATCCTGCCGGAAAATAACGACAAATACGGGGGAATATTTGATGGAATCCATACAGGTTAAGGCTTATGCCAAAATAAATCTTGGGCTTAATGTTCTTGGCAGGCGGCAGGACGGCTACCACGAAGTGCGCA
This sequence comes from uncultured Lachnospiraceae bacterium, assembly GCA_910577675.1. Lineage (GTDB taxonomy): Bacteria > Bacillota > Clostridia > Lachnospirales > Lachnospiraceae > RGIG4057. The sequence goes on along the minus strand of CAJTOR010000012.1, from coordinate 14,475 downwards.
TGCTGATGCAGACGATCCGCCTGTTTGACAAATTAACTGTAAAAATGACACAGACGGCGGGTATTACTCTAAAAAGCAACCTCTCCTACCTGCCCTGCGATGATAATAACCTGATCTACCGGGCGGCAGCACTTTTTTTCGAGGAAACGAAACAGCGCTGCGGCATCCATGTCACGCTCGAAAAACATATCCCTGTAGCGGCGGGTCTTGCCGGCGGGAGCAGCGATGCCGCCGCCACCTTAACAGCGCTTAACGAACTCTACCATACCGGGCTTTCCTTAGAGGAACTTAAACAGCTCGGTATCCGGCTGGGGGCGGATGTCCCGTACTGTCTGATGCAGGGAACCGCGCTCTCCGAAGGCATCGGAGAGCGCCTAACCCCGCTGCCCGCACCTCCTCCGGCTTACTGCCTGGTTGTAAAGCCTCCTGTTTCGGTTTCGACGCGGTACGTCTATGAACATCTCAATCTTTCCGACGCGCCGCACCCCGATATCGATGCCCTGCTCAGCGCCCTGAATAACAAAAACCTGGCTTTGATTGCCGCAAATCTGGGCAATACATTAGAATCCGTAACCATCCCACTGCACCCGGAGATTGCCGCAATCAAGGCTGAACTTCTTGAAGCGGGGGCACTCGGCGCACTTATGAGCGGGAGCGGTCCGACCGTATTCGGTCTGTTTTCCGACCGCCCAAAGGCGGAACATGCTTTCTACCGGTTTAAGGTCGGTGAATTTGGGAAACAGACTTATCTTACCAATTTCTGGAATAAATAGTAAAAAATTTCATATAGAACGGATGCATAAAATTGCTCCCCTCCTCATATAAATTACCGTGAAACTATATTTTCGCGTATATTGAGGAGGGATTTTTCTTGGAGCTGATAAAAAAGAACATTCATATGAACAAGCTGAAATGCAAGAGCAGCTTACAGCTAAACTTAAATGACGATATCAATGTGCCGGACACCAAACCGGACATTGCCGCCATTATGAAGATCTCAGGCGAAACTACCTGGGAGGAACAAAAAATCCTTTCCGGAAAGCTCTACCTGAAGGGTTTCCTCTCGTACTGCCTGCTTTATTTAAGCGCGGAGGAGGACAGCCGCATCCACACATTAAATGGGAAGCTTCCGATTGACGAAACAATCCATCTAGAGGCGGAATGCAGCACAGAAAATACGACGCTGCGTTCCACGCTTGAAGACCTGAGTGCCAACCTTATAAATTCCCGCAAGGTCAGCATCAAATCACTGCTCTCCCTGAGTGTGACGGCGGAGGAAATATATGATGAGCCGGCTTGCACCGCCATCGAGAATAATGTCCCGATCTGCACACGCACTCTTCCTTTGCAGCTTACCGGGCTTGCCGCCTGCAAAAAGGATTCCTATAGACTTCGCGATGAAATCACGCTGCCCTCATCAAAAAGCAGCATACATGAACTGCTTTACCGCAGTATCTCCCTGAAAAATGTTGATATCCGCCTGTTAAAAGACCAGTTCACCATAAAGGGGGATGCCGTTGTTTTCCTTCTCTATTCCGCCGAGGACGGGGAAGCTGCCGCGGAATACTACGAGAGTGAACTTCCGTTCCACGCCACCATTGACTGCAACGGATGCAGCGAAACTATGACACCCGATATCAATCTGATTCTAACAGATAAAACTTTTGAGGTAAAACAGGACGGCGACGGCGAACCCCGTATAGTCAGCCTTGACATGCTGATTGAAATACAGATCAAAATCTACGAGGATGCCACTTTCAATGTAATCCAGGATGTGTATTCCCCATTCGCTTCCCTCACACCAATCTACCGCCCTGTCGTATACGAAAACCTGCTTCTGCACAATGCCAACAAAGTACGTATCAACGACCGCATCAGGATCAGCGACACGGCACCAAAAATCCTGCAAATCTGCCATGGGAGCGGAACCATACATATTGACAATACCTACCCTTCCGAGGACGGACTGATGGCGGAGGGCAGCATTGAGGCGGATATCTTCTATATCACACCGGAGGACAGCCGCCCGATGTATGCAATGAAGGCTTCCGTCCCGTTCCAGCAGCTAATTGAAGTCCACGATATCACCCCGGACACGGTCTACACCATCACACCCGAATTGGAGCAGCTCACCGTCCTTTCCAATGATTCGGATGAACTTGAGATCAAGGCATCCGTTCTGCTAAACAGCCTTGTGTTCAACCGTATCACCGCCCAGTTCCTGACCGATGTGACGGAGGAGCCGCTCGATTATGAAGCGCTTCTTGACCTGCCCGGCATGACGGGATATATAGTAAAGGAAAACGATGACCTTTGGTCCATCGCAAAATCACACCATACCACCTCGGAATCCATCCTTGCACTAAATGACCTGACGGAGGAAAACCTGACAGTGGGAACGCACCTTCTGCTGCTAAAGGAGGTTCTGGTCTAGAGAATAATAAGCCTGGGACATATACCTTCCCTCACGGATCTGTGCATAATCGAGTAGGGGAAGATTTATCTTCCACCTACCCATGCCGGATGTATATTTCTTTTCCATGTGCATACATAAAAGGAGGCAGGAATTTACTTCCTGCCTCCTTTTATGTAGTTTTAACTGTTCCCCAATCTTACTCGGTAATTTTCTCCGCTGCCTCGGTCGAAGTGCTCTTTCTCCACTCCTCCATCTTCTCACGGGTCGCCTCGAGCGTCTTCTGGCAGATATCCGGCAGATCGCCGCCCCACGCCTTCGATGCCTGGCCAAAGCCCTTCTCAATCGCCTTCATCATCTCGTCAGCCTTCGACGGGTCGCCGCCAGTCAGCGCCTTAGCGAAAGATACCAGACGGTCGGAAGTCTGCTTTACGCCCCAGTAACCATCCTCGGAAATATCCTCCTGGGCTTGCTTCCTTGTAGCAGGATCTACCTTGACAGTACCGTTTTTAAGCGCCATCAGATAATCCATGGAGCCGTTTATGGTCTGACCCTGCTTCATCATCATCTTTTCCACAAGGTTGCGCATCTGTGCGGTTCTCGCCTCCGCATCAGCTTTCAGCTTCTCAACCAGTGCGGTGTTCTGCTTATAAGTAGGCTTCTCAACCTTGTCCGTCTTATCTGTCTTGTCATATACAGCAGCATCCGTTTCCTTAGTAGGCTCAGTCTTAGGAACGGACTCCGTCTGCTTTACACTGTCCGTCTTCGCTGGCTCTGTCGCAACCGGATTCGTCTGGTTATACTTGGTTACATCATTTACTGCGCTTACACTCATCGTAGTCACCTTCCCTTTCTTTAATCGAAACATCCGTTTTTCCCCGGGAACACCCTCCATGGCACATATCCCAATCCCACCAAAATGGATTTTGTATTTTCTATATCGGCAGATTTTAGCAATAAATTAACCCCTTTTTGCATAAAAATCCCTGAAAAATTCCAAAACTTTCAAGTCGGAATACGGTGGGAACCTGCCCCTCCATACAGTGACATCCCCACCCAATACCCCGTATAATTTCCATAAAATATTAAATTAAGATTTTCTTACGTTTTTAAATATTTTTTTAATAATTCTTACATATTTTAGACATATTTCAAAGATATAATGATTCTTGGATAGTGAATAAACACTTTCTACTCCCACCCTATTATACTTTGGTATGTATTTACCCAAAAAAGCGCGGTCATTCCTACCGCGCTTTTTTCGTTATATTTTTAGACCGCACCACAAAATATAGATCAGCCTGTGAGCAGCTGGCAAAGCCTGTTTTTTGTAGCCCTGCTTGAGCGCGCAAAAAAATAAATTATAAATTTAAATTTTATAATTCTGACACAATTTTGCCACATTTAGGGGTTATTATAACAATGGATTGTGTGAATAACACTTTCTACTCCCACCCTATTATACTTCGGTAATTTGATTACCCGAGAGAGCGCGGCCATTCCTGCCGCGCTTTTCTCGTTCCATTTCTAGTAATAATATTTCCTTTTATAATTTTATATTTATATAGGTAAATAAAAATTCAGACCGCCATTTCTATTTTAATTGTACTTGCCGGATGTATGTTTGACTTGTGAGAAATTTTTTTATCCCCATTGCACGGCATAATACCAAAGATTTTTCAAAATGAAGAAAATAGACATAAAAGAAACTGATGCCAAATGGCACAGTCAGAGGAATTTCAGATTCCGCTCCACAACTTCCTTATATTCCCACGCTGCTATCACAAGCTTGTCAAATGGAGCTTCACCCCATCTGACACAAAGTCATATATATTATACTGACATTGCCAAATAAGTTAAATTTCACACATACCACCGCCCCACAAGGCATATACTTCACTAAATGCATACATTGCGCATGCGCAGGAAAGAAGGATTATGCGGACAATATTCCGACGGATTGTTTTATGCCTTGGCTGCATTTTCTGTCTGCTGGCTGTCGCGGGCTGCGGCAAAAAAGAAGATGGGACTACCAAAGTGAAGGATCTGGACTACACGGTTGTCGAGGAAGCGGATGTGCCGGAAGAACTTCTCACGCTGATTAACAAGAAGAAAAAGAATACTTTCTGTTTGACCTACAAAAGCGAGGATGCCTACTACATCTGCCAGGGTTTCGGCACGCAGATGACCAGCGGCTACAGTATTACGGTCGAGGAACTTTTCCTTGGCAGCAACGCAATCTACATAAAAAACACACTCCTAGGACCCGGCAAGGATGAATTGGTCACACAGAACGCTACACATCCATATATTGTCGTAAAAATTGAGCTGATGGACTACAATGTTGTCTTTGAATAAAGGGCATCCAACCGGGAACATAAAAACACACACCGGAAAATATTCCCGGTGTGTGTTTTTATGTTCCCTAGCGTTTATTCGCTGGCTCAATGTTCACCGCTTTCCCGCGGATCTTTACATTTTTCATACCCTCCAAAACCTCCGCGGCATACTCGCGCGGCACCTCAACAAACGTGTATTTGTCAAACATATCAATGCTCCCGATCAATTTTCCCGGCATCCCGGTTTCACCCGCAATTGCACCCAGGATATCGCCCGGACGGATATTGTTCTTTTTGCCAAGATTGATAAAGAGGCGAACCATGCCCTCCTCGGCACCTGTATCGCCAAACTCCTCATACTCGCGTTTTAACTCCTCGGAGTCCACACCCTCTCCCATGGCAATCTTTAAAAATGCCGCCGCCATCTCGATTGTCGTGTATTCCGCTTCGTTCACGCGCCCCTCAACCAGTTCCTTCATTCTTGAGAGATCCTCATTTTCGATAACCTCCTGAACCTGGTCAAGAATCTTTTCAGCCTTCACCGACATAACATCGCCGAGCGAAGGCACCGGCTGAAGCTTGATTTTTGTACGGCAATAGCGCATAATATCGCGCAGCTTGTAGACTTCACGCCCTACCACCAGTGTAAAAGCGCGCCCCGTGCGCCCCGCCCGCCCGGTACGGCCGATGCGGTGCACATAGTACTCATCATCCTGCGGCACATCATAGTTGAACACTGCTTCCACATCATCCACATCAATCCCGCGTGCCGCCACATCCGTCGCAACAAGAATATCCGTCTTGCCATTGCGGAACGAATTCATCACGCGGTCGCGCTGCTGCTGCTTCAAATCCCCGTGCAAGCCCTCCGCAAAATATCCGCGCGCTTTAAGCGCGGCAACCAGCTCGTCCACCTGGCGCTTTGTATTACAAAAAATCAGGGACAGCTTAGGCGCATACATATCGAGGAGCCTGGTCAGCGCGTCAAGTTTTGCCTTTGGGCGCACCTCGTAATAGTACTGTTCAATCTTAGGGACGGTTAACTCCTTCTTCACCACGCGGATATGGGTTGCATCATGCTGGTAAGTCCTTGCAATCTCCATAATGGGCTGCGGCATTGTCGCGGAAAACAGCAGGGTCTGACGCTTGTCTGGAACATCGCGCAGGATGGTTTCTATATCCTCGCGGAATCCCATGTTAAGCATCTCATCCGCCTCATCAAGCGCCACAATCTTCACATCATCAAACTTCACGGTCTTCCGGCGCATATGATCCATCACGCGCCCCGGCGTACCAATTACAATCTGTGTCCCCGCCTTGAGCGCCTTAATCTGGCGCACTATCTCCTGCCCGCCGTAGATCGGCACAATCTTGATTCCGTGCAGGAATTTCGCAAATTTGTGCATTTCCTCGGACACCTGGATCGCCAGCTCCCTTGTCGGGCAGAGAATCACTGCCTGCAATGTCTTTTTCTTAGGGTCAATATTCTGCAAAACCGGCAGCCCAAACGCCGCAGTTTTTCCCGTGCCGGTCTGAGCCTGCCCGATAATATCCTTCCCGGAAAGCACCACCGGGATGGCTTGCGCCTGGATCGGTGTCATCTCCTCAAATCCCATTTCTGTCACGGCGCGCAGCAGCGAACCATGTAAATCCAACTCGTCAAATCTCATAAAATCGTATATTCCTTTCCTTTTTGCAGCTTCTCTAAAAGAAAGCGGGCGGCACAGACTAAAACGCCCTCCGCATATTCCCGCCCCGGCAGCAATCACCTTGCTCGCAATATGCCAACACATAAAAAACAGGAACCACCCGAAACTTCCTTCGCGACAGTTCCTGTTTAATAGCTGTCCATGGCTGCTTATGAAGAATTAATTATACTGCAAATAAATCCAAAGCGCAACCAAAATTTTTTTACTTTCCAGCAATATAAAAAATATCACTTGATTTCAATAGATTTTTATTTTAAAATATTGAGCAGAACATTTTTATTTAACCATATTATAATGAAGGGGGATTTTTTCATGTCCATCTGTCTGCCAGATTACAACAACTGCACGGTCAACCTCGCCTGCTCAATCCTTAAAGAATTCGGTGCAGAGCGCCCAGAACATCCAACACTTCCCGCTGCCGACCGCCTTCTTTCAAAAAAGCACTATACAAATATAGTCGTACTACTACTTGACGCATTGGGACAAAACGTCCTGGAACACAATCTTGATGCAGACGGATTCTTCCGCCGCCATCTCATCACCACCTACAGCTCCGTTTTCCCATCCACCACGGCCGCCGCCACTACATCCCTCGACAGCGCGCTCTGCCCGTCGGAACACGGCTGGCTCGGCTGGAACTGTTATTTTTCCGAGATCGGGCGCACCGTTACCGTATTACTAAACCGCGATGCAGAAACCGGGGAGCCGATAAAGGACTTCCATGTCGCAAAAACCTACTGCCCTTACAGGACAGTCACAGAAAGAATCCTTGATACGGGTGCAGGGGCATATATCTCCATGCCCTATGCCGCACCATACCCAAAAACCTTCTCCGCCGTCTGCGCGCGCATACAGGAACTTTGCGCCATAAAGAGCCGCAAATATATCTACGCCTACTGGGACGAACCCGATAATACCATGCACACAACCGGCTGCTATTCCGAAGATTCCCGCTCCGTCTTAATGAATATAGAACAGGAAGTTGAAACAATGTGCAAAAAACTTGCCGGTACGGACACGCTTTTATTTATCACCGCCGACCATGGGCATATGAATTCAACCAACCTTATATTAACCGACTACCCCGATCTTATGGAATGCCTTTTGCTGCCCCCGTTTATCGAGGCGCGCGCGGCAGGGTTCTCCGTAAAGCCAGAAGCCGAAGAAAAATTTGTAAATATTTTCCATTTCCATTTCGGCAGCCATTTTAAGCTGATGACCAAATCCGAAGTAATCTCAAGCGGTCTTTTTGGACCCGCGGTCAGCGGCAGCCGACTACAGAAAATGCTTGGCGATTACCTTGCAATTTCCACAGACCGCTTTTCCCTGTACCGAACCGCAGAAAAGGCAGCCCGCAATATCGGCACGCACGCGGGGCTTACTGAAGAGGAAATGCGGATTCCGCTAATTGCCATTTAGCCCCTTCCACTGTTTATCCCTCTCGGACAGGATAATCTCCATACCCTCCTCAATCGGCCACTCGATACCGATGGCACTATCGTTCCAGGCTATCCCGCCTTCATCGCCCGGATGATAAAAATCCGTGCATTTATAACAAAACTCCGCTTCTTCCGAGAGAACCAGGAATCCGTGGGCAAAACCCTCCGGCACATAAAACTGCTTTTTGTTTTCCTCGGAGAGTTCAACCCCATGCCATTTCCCATATGTCACAGACCCCGGGCGCAAATCGACAGCTACATCGAACACGCGCCCCCGGATCACACGAACCAGTTTTCCCTGCGGGTGCTCAATCTGAAAATGCAGCCCGCGCAGAACACCCCTTTTAGATTTTGACTGGTTGTCCTGCACAAATACCATATCCAGCCCTTTTTCTTTCATATCCCTAAAATTGTAAGTTTCTGTAAAATATCCCCTCTCATCCTCGCGGACTTCCGGTTCAATTACATACAGCCCTTCAATCCCGCACCCGGTCACTTTTATATTCCCCATAATCCTTATCCTCCCTGCAATAAACTACCCGATTTCAGATTTTGTACATCTTCTTAAAATAGTTCTGGTAGTCCCCCGAAAGGATATGCTGCCACCAGTCCCTGTGCTCCATATACCAGGCAATCGTCTGGCGGATACCCGTTTCAAACGTGTATTCCGGCTTCCAGCCAAGTTCCCGCTCAATCTTTGCCGGGTCAATCGCATAGCGCAGATCATGCCCCTTGCGGTCTTCCACAAAGCGGATCAGGCTCTCAGGCTTATTAAGTTCTTTTAATATCAGGTGGATTACCTCGAGGTTTGTCTTTTCATTATGCCCGCCGATATTGTAAACTTCCCCTTCCCTGCCCTTCCTCAAAATCAGGTCAATCGCAGCGCAGTGATCCTTTACATGCAGCCAGTCACGCACATTTTCCCCGGTTCCATAAACAGGGAGCGTTTCATCGTTAAATGCCCTGGTAAACATAAGCGGAATCATTTTTTCCGGAAACTGATATGCGCCATAATTGTTGGAACAGCGCGATATTGTTACCGGCAGCCCGAACGTGCGGAAATATGAAAGAACAAGCAGGTCGGAACCCGCCTTGCTCGCCGAGTACGGACTTGAAGTGTGCAGTGGGGTTTCCTCCGTAAAAAACAGATCCTTGCGCTCAAGCGGCAGGTCGCCGTACACCTCATCCGTCGAAACCTGATGGTAACGCACTACCCCATATTTCCTTGACGCATCAAGGAGTGCCTGGGTTCCCATTACATTTGTGCGGACAAATACACCCGGGTCAGTGATGGAGCGATCCACATGCGTTTCCGCCGCAAAATTAACTACCACATCAAAATGCTCTTTCGAAAAAAGGCTGTCTATAAACTCCATATCGGCGATATCACCCTTTACAAAGTGATAATTTTTCGCGTCCGCAACATCCGCGAGCGATTCCAGATTCCCCGCATATGTCAGAAGGTCAAGATTGACAATCTCATCCTCCGGATGTTTCTCAAGCATATAGTGCACAAAATTGCACCCGATAAACCCGGCTCCGCCGGTCACTAAAATTTTCATCAAAAAGCTCCTTTCTTTATACCTGTCAGTACCTTACCCTGCCCTCTGCCACGCGCCTTAAATGCTGCCCATAGGGGGAATTCCCATAATGCCCCGCCGCAAAGAGCAGCTCCTTTTGCGAAATCCACCCGTTGATATATGCGATCTCTTCCGGTGCCGAAAGCTCGATGCTCTGGCGCTTTTGCAGAGTCTGCACAAAATTTGAGGCATCCATCAGGCTGTCCATCGTCCCAGTATCAAGCCATGCAAAACCGCGCCCCAGAAGTTTTACATTAAGGGTTCTGTCCTCTAGGTAACACCTGTTCAGATCCGTGATTTCAAGTTCCCCGCGCGCGGATGGTTTCAGCGACTTTGCATATTCCACAACCCTGTCATCATAAAAATAAATTCCGGTCACACAGTAGTTAGACTTTGGGTGCTCCGGCTTTTCCTCAAGCGAAACCACACTGCCATCTTCGTCAAACTCCACAATACCGAACCGCCCCGGGTCATTGACATAGTAGCCAAATATGGTCGCGCGCCCATTGAGGGCATTCTCTGCGGCATCCCGCAACAGCTTTTTAAGCCCGTTCCCATAAAAAATATTATCCCCGAGCACCATGGCACAGGGTTGTCCGCCAATAAACTCCTCCCCGATCAAAAATGCCTGCGCCAAGCCGTCCGGGCTTTTCTGTTCACGGTAGGAAAGCGATACCCCATACTGTTCCCCATCCCCTAAAAGCCGCCTGAAATTCGGCAGATCCTGAGGGGTGGATATAACCAGAATATCCCTGATCCCCGCTAACATCAGCGTCGAGAGCGGATAATAAATCATCGGTTTATCATATACTGGAAGCAACTGCTTGGAAGTAACAAGTGTCAGGGGATACAGTCTTGTACCGGAACCCCCAGCCAAAATAATCCCTTTCATAAGTTCTTATTCCTTTCCTGTCCAAACTTATCCATATGATACCACAATCTCCCAGAGAAATGCAATACAAATCTCTAATTGTCCAAATATTCAGGCGCACAGCTAATTCTCTTCTGTTGCAGTGCTGCCACCCACCCTGTCCCAGAACTGCCGCATCTTTTCCCCGACCGTTTCAAGGCGCACCGTTTCAAACGGGAACCATTCCCGCGGGAAAAGCTCCTGGTACTGTCTGGCAAGAAATCTCTCATCCAGCAATAATATAATCCCCCTATCATTAACCGTTCGGATTACACGGCCTGCCGACTGCTGTACCTTGTTCATCCCGTTATACAGATATGCATAGTCGAACCCCTGCCCGTTCCTCCGGTCAAAAAAGCCGCGGAACAACTCGCGCTCATTGCATACCATGGGAAGCCCCGTCCCGACAATAACCGTCCCGATTAGCCGGTCACTTTTCAAGTCGATCCCCTCGCTGAATATCCCGCCCATCACACAGAACCCCACAATTCCCTGCCCTGGCGCTTCAACAAAAGCATTAAGGAAATCCTCGCGCTCCTGTTCTGTCATGGAACTTTGCTGTAGCAAAATATTTGGAATCCGCTCCTTCGCCCGCTCATAGATCAGTTCCATCATCTGATAAGATGGAAAAAATACCATATAATTCCCTTTTTTTAACTTTACCACTTTCTCAATATATCCAACTATGCGCCCATATTGTTCTTCCCCCCGCATAGAATATTTTGTGCTCACATCCGCCCCCACCATTATCAGCCGTTTTTCCTTGTCAAACGGTGTCGGCGCATAAACCGCATAATCTTCCTCCGTCCCGCCAAGCTGCTCGCGGTAGTAGCGCACTGGGAGCAGTGTCGCGGAGAAAAATACGGCGCTGCGCCCTTTTTTCAGGCACTGCACCAGGTTTGTAGAAGGATCCATACACTTTAAAGTCAGGCGGAAATCGCCATTTTCTGCATAGTCCGTATAGATTAGATAATTATCGTCCAGCCTGTCATGTATATTCATAAAATGCCGCAAGTCAAAATAGAGCTGCAACACAACTTCCCTGCCTTCAAAATGCTTGTGCTCCTGCAAAAATTCTTCATATTCTGCAATCAGGCGCATTATCATTAACGGTAATTCCCCCGCATTCTGCCAGACCTCCACCTCATCGCACTCGCGCTTCATTTTCAAAAGCGCGCTGTTGCAGGCATCGAGCTGCTTGGTCATACGGACGGATTTTTCCTTTAATATACGCTTCACTGTCAGGAAATCCTCTTTGTACAGCACGGCACTGTACATATCCCTGGCGCGCTCCACCAGGTTATGCGCCTCGTCCACCAGGAAAACATAATTATTCTTCCTCTCGCCCGCAAAAAAGCGCTTGAGCGCTGCTTTCGGATCAAATACATAATTGTAATCACAGACCACGCCATCCGCCCAGGTCGTCACATCCAGGCACATCTCAAACGGGCATACACAGTATTTTTCCGCATACTGCAAAATCAGCTCGCGCGTGATTCCGGCTTCATGTGTCAACAAATCATAGACCGCATCGTTAACCCGGTCAAAATGCCCCTTTGCCCGCTCACATCCCGCCGGGTTACAATCCGGCTTCTCAAGGATGCAGGTTTTCTCCTTTGATGTGAGTGTAACCAGCTTCATTTTCAGCCCCTGTTTCGCCAAAATGCGGAAGGTTTCCTCCGCGACCGTGCGTGTGATGGTCTTTGCAGTAAGATAAAAAATCTTTTCCACCAGCCCCTCACCGAATGCCTTAACGGATGGGAACAGGGTTGAAATTGTTTTTCCAACCCCGGTCGGCGCTTCAATAAATATCTTTTTTTCCCGCAAAATTGTCCTGTATACGGATGCCGCAAGCTCTTTCTGTCCGGGACGGTAAGAAAATGGGAATGTGAGCGCCTTCATTGAAGAGTCGCGCACAAGCCCCCACCGGTACTGCCAGGATACCCACTTGGCATACTCCCGCAAAAGGGCACTGTACCATTCTTCCAGTTCTTCCTTTGTGTAATCTTCCCGAAACCGCTTGAGCGCCTCCGTTTCAATATTGCAATATGTGAGCTGAATCCCAATCACCGGAATATTATGGCGCAGCACATACTGGCTCGCATAACACATCGCCTGCGCCCGGTGAAGCGGGCGGATCTCTTTTACATGAAACAGATCCTGATATATACATTTAATCTCGTCAATCACAATGCAGGGGGCTTCTTCGCCCTCCACTTTACCGCTTTCCCCCTCCCCGTCTAAAACGATTCCAGGTAAAACCGTTTTTCCGTCCGAACCGCCATCCATCCCATTCAACGTCATAACCCCGTCCGCGCGTCCCTCGACCACAATCTCAAACCAGTCCCCATCATATTCAACCCTGGATGCCATGGTCATCGGAACCTCTGCGGAATAAAAACTGCCCATCGACTTCTGTATTTTCTTATGCAGGCGCGTTCCTTCCTGCATCGCATCGGGATCACTGTAACCCCCTGTATTGTCAAGATCCCCATGCCGCAGGATAAACTCGACCAGCCCCCTGACAGAAATCCGGGCTTTGTGCGCCTCATCGATATCACATAATGTTTCCTGTTCCTGACCCATCCCCACCATCTGCTTTATCCCGTCCCCGTCCATTCCCTCTTTACCCATCAGCGCCCTCACCATTCTCCATATGCTAGTCGCTTCCTTCCCGCCAGCTCCCCTGTTAATATAACTGCCGGGAAGGAGGAAGAAGCTTTTCTTATCGGTTTTATTATAGAATATACGTTCGCACTTGACAAGGTCAATTAACAAATTTTAATTTCTTGCCTATTTTAATGGATCGTTAAATTTACCCATATGCGGAATGGACAGATAAGGCAGACTATCAAGATAGTTAATATTTTTGATTATTACAAATTATTGCAGATGTTGAAGCTGAATCAAGATTATTTTAGAAACTTATCGAAATTAGATTGAAAAATATATTGAAGACACGGACTCGCTAAATTTTTCAGTCAAAGGAAATTCGGAATCTGTTCCGCTACTTCCCCATATCCCCCTGCTGCTCACGCATGTCAGATAAGGTTTATCCCACCTGACACAAAGAACTCACCCTCCGCTTTTATCTTTACGACTTTGAAGCAGAAGGACTTCCTTGATAGGTTAAATTCAATGTTATTAATAGACTTAAAATCATTGTCAGTTTTTATATTATTTTAAGATATTATAATCAGAAAATTTTAGGGTTGAGTGTTAAGATTTCCAGAAATTTATCCGATATAAGGAGTAGAAACAAAATAACGGTCACTGTTGAAATATGTATCCAAGGAGGGATTGTCGCAGCAAATGGAATTTCGGGCAGTTTCAAAGTGGTTCCGGTACAGGTTGTTTCCAGCGTTTCCCGGCTAAGACGTGAAAGCGGTCAATCCGCTTCCCAGGCTTTTTCGAATACAAAGGATAGTGAGTCGTTTGACCGTATCTTCCAGCAGAAGCTTTCAGAAAATGAGAGCCTTGATTGTTACACTGTAACCTATGGCCGCGACCGCCAGTTGCAGACTTACTATTATCAACCGAAACGCGAATACACCTATTAACCGGAAAAAAGCCCCGGCGCGCAAGTTTTACGCACGCCGGGGCTTTTTTGTTTTCCTTATTTTCCGCATTTTATGGCACCGCATCCACATCGGTTACAATAAATCCAAGCACTTTCTTTTTCCATGCGAAAAGTGCCTCCAGTTCCCTTTCAATCTCGGCACAGGTACTTCCCCCCTGTTTTTCCACCAAAACCACATAGTCCGCGTCCATAATGGCTGAAACGGCGGATGGATCGTTTAAAATATTGGGGACACATTTAATTCCATATGATTTTTCCCATTCTGCCGCCGAAAGAAAACTTTCAATCTCTTCTGGCGTGGCATGCCCGGTAAAAACAACCCTCACCTTTTTAGAGGCAGGTGACCCCGAAGCTGAATCTTTCCCTTTTGTCCCGCAAAACTCAGGTTTTTTGGCTATCCCATCATCAATTACAGAATTTTCCAGAGCGGCTAATTCCGCCTTCACACTCTGAGCCGCAACCCTTTTAAGCGTCAGGGCATCCCGCTCATAAAGTGTAAGCCCGC
>CAJTOR010000011.1 GCA_910577675.1 uncultured Lachnospiraceae bacterium | reverse complement strand
TCCCTGTCGGGTGGATCACTGCTGCCCTTCCCGTTTCCTGCATAAGTAAGGAAGCCGCTTTGTAGGCTTTAAGGTTATGTTCAAACAAAATATTTGCCATGTAGCGGCTCCTTTCCGGCATTTTTGCCCCAGTCCATCCACAGCTTTCTGGTTTTGCAAAAAGTATTGGATGGGTCTACATTTCTGATATAAAAGGTAATGAAGTATTGCAATGTATTACCAAATCTGAAAACCCAGAAAACAAGTACTTTCCAGGAACTACTGACCATAAATTGACGGCGATAAAATACAATTTTTGATCTATTAATTCACATAAAAAGACAACATATTGATATTTTAGTTAGATAGAAAAGCTGACACCGAATTGACGGCGAATTATGGAAGAAGTATAAAGACCTTTGTGAAATATCCTGATATTTCAAAGAAATAATTCCTTCTGTTTAGATGATTTTAGAACTAAAAAAATACACGTATTCAAAAACAAATCCTAAATTGATTGACAAACAAATCATCCTATGATACAATTCTAACGATTAAAAGTACAAACCATCATGATTTTTACAATATTTGCAGGTAATACATTGCAATACTTCATTACACTTTCCACCAGAAATGTACATTCTCTTTTAACTTCCCACCACTTTTTTCTAAAAAACAGTAATAAACAACAAAAAAAATGCCGGTAGACCCAGCATTTTCCTCACACTTTAATTATCTAATTATCC
This sequence comes from uncultured Lachnospiraceae bacterium, assembly GCA_910577675.1. Taxonomy (GTDB): domain Bacteria; phylum Bacillota; class Clostridia; order Lachnospirales; family Lachnospiraceae; genus RGIG4057. Next base: position 91,796 of record CAJTOR010000011.1, on the reverse strand, counting down.
CCGCCCAATCCATATCCCAATATAACCAAGGTCACTTAATTTACCACAGCACCTAGAACCTCACAAAACATTCTTTATCATATCACATTCCAGTCAAAGAAAATTCAGAATCCGCTCTGCTGCTTCCTCATATCTCTATGCTCCTCCCATAGCTTGTCAGATAGGATTCAAGCCCCACCTGACATAATGCTATCCCCCTTACCCACCATTTTCATCTTTACGACTTAGAAGCGGTGGGACTTCTTTAGATTAGGTTAAGCACTTTTATCCAACAAATACTTCCGTCCGCATCATCAATCCATCCTGCCCAATTAGCAGTCGAACCTGCACCACTATTTCCTGAAAAAACCATCCCATTTATCGTTTCCTTGCCACCACATTCAGGCTCATCAACCGCCCGTTCTCAAAATCCATATGCGGAAGATATGCACGGCTGCAATCATCGTACTCTTTTGGCAGAAACTCCTTCCAGTCATATCTTCTCACATCCACAAAACCTACATCCTCCAGGCGTTTTCTCAGGCTGTCAAAATCAAATGTAACATAGTGAAAATTGAAATCATAATCCTGCCCGCCATACAAAAGCCCCAACAGTGGAAACAGGTCATGAGTATTCCTGTATTCCTCCACAACAGCCCCGAAATCCGGCACTGCAATACGTATCTGCCCACCCCTTGGGCATATCACCCTATACCATTCTTTCAGGACTTCGTTAACCTGATTCCTTCCGAAGTGTTCCAGCAGATGGCAGGCATATATCTCCTCGATTGAACCATCCGGGAACTGGGACAGATCTTGTGCACTTCCCACATAATCAATATGTTCATCCAATTTCCTGATATCAAAATGTTTGTAACCCGGTAAGTTGCGGAAACCGCAGCCGATATGTAATTTCATTTTTTATATCCCTTTCTTTTTTCCTTTTATCCCGCCCCAATCCCTTGTAACGGGGGGTGAGATTGCCTTTTACTTTCGCAAAGTATTTCTAATTCTTTACTTTACCACCATACACCGGGATTTTTCAAATGAAGTTTCTTTGTGCATCCATCCAAATTTTCTACCCACATTCACCGGATTCTCTAACAATATTACCAGAAAAAATTAATTATGTAACATTCCCCGACCGCTACTCCCTTCTGTCATTCTTATTATCTGATAGTTTCGCTTATCTCTTACCTCCAACAAACTACTATTATCTCAATTGTACTTTTTCTTTATATCTTCTGCGATAGTAGTCCATAGTACGGTATTCCAAAATATCCTTCATATGTTTCCTAAAAGCTTCATTCCTTATTATTTCATCCAAATCATCCCGAATTGCAATTGCATAGCCATCTTTCTCAATAAAGAATCCTTTGCCGGAAGCCTTTAAAAATTTAATCGGCATACTTTTCGCCTTGCTTAAATGCTGTTTATCCGTCATAACTCGATAATCAGCATAGGATGCGTCCGCCGACAAATCTTTCCAATTAGTTCCATTATCAAAGAATTTTTTCCATGCTGCTAACACATCTTCATCTTTAACTGCCAATCGTATATCTCCATCATTATAGAAACTATATAAAATTGGCATCTTATAAACCTTCTGCATATCAGTAGTTTCAATCAAGGAGAGAAATTCTCTTCCTATTCCCGAATATACCACTTCTTCATCCACCGAAAGTTCCTGCATCTCATTTAAAAATTCCATATATCTTCGAAATGGATTTTCCTTTGCATGTTTAATACAATACTGATAAATATCATCATCCATATATGTAAACAATTCTATACGAGATGGAACTTTACTATCTAATATTTCTTTAACTCTGTAAAATTCCTGCTTAATTCGCTCCTTCACAGATAATGATTTTTTATCCAGTTCCTTGAATAAATCAATCAGTTTCATATCGAAATCCACAATACAATCATCAGGATACTCGATATCAGCATAATTATAGGCACTCTTTTCTCCAAGATCGTTCCCACCACTTAAAAGTAATGGTGCCCTTCCTGCTTTTTCATAGTTGCCAATAAAGTCTAAAACATTTAGATACTCTTTACCTTTACTGGTGCGAAGCCCTCGCCCTAACTGTTGTAAAAACACAATTGGTGATTCGGTTGGTCTTAAAAACATAACCATATCAAGAGTGGCAATATCTACACCTTCGTTAAACATATCTACAGAGAAAATCACCTTTATTTCCTGTTTCTTTAATTTCTCAATAGCTTTATCCCTGTCTTCCGAAAACTCTCCATCCGCATTACTATATACTGCAACAGCCTCTATGCCTCTTTTACAAAATTCCTTCGCCATTTCTTCTGCATGCTGCCTGGAACAGCAAAAGCCAAGAGCTCTTTTAGAACGATATTTCATATAATATTTATAAATCAAATTACAGCGTTTTATATTGCCAATATAAGTTTCATTTAATTCCTTTTCCTCATAACGACCTTTTACAAGATGCAATAATGAATAGTCTGTTTCGTCATAAATACCGTAATAATGAAATGGAACAAGCATACCTTTATTTATTGCTTCTTTTAATGAAATTTCATATGGCACATTATAATCACAGATTTCATATATGTTTTTCCCATCCATTCTTTCAGGTGTCGCAGTAAGCCCCAGCAAAAACTGCGGCTTAAAATATTCTACAATCCTTTGATACTGTTCATTTACCGCATGATGAAATTCATCAATAATCACATAATCAAAATAATCCGGCGCAAAAAAATCTTCTGTCAAATACTCATTTCTGCCAAGTGTCGCTACAGATGCCAAAATCACAGCTTTATCTGTATCCTTCTGTTTTCCGTAAAAGAAACCATAGTCATCGGAATGCCTGACATTTCTAAAGGATATTGCAGCCTGTTTTAATATTTCTTCTCTATGAGCCACAAATAATACACGCTCATATTTTGCTGAATCAAATGCAGCTAGGTATGTCTTACCCACACCGGTAGCTGCCTGCACCAATCCCTTCGTCACCCCTTCCAATCTGCTATCTTCCAATGCATACAAAGCTTCTATCTGTGCTCCCCGCGGTTGAAACAATACCTCAACCTTCGTATCTTCATTATCTTCCAAATTATCATATTTCGCTAAATCTTTTGATACAGCGGGCTTGTGCCAGTTCTTAGAATATCTCGTGAGTTCATTGTCATCAATCACAAGGGAATGATTTTCAAACAAATCCAAAAATGTATCATAAAACAAACTAAAATTCTTTTTATCATCAAGACTATTAAATCGGTAATTCCACTCTATTCCGGAAGTCAATGCACTTCTCGAAATATTAGAAGAACCAATATATATTTCCCCAACATTTTTATAATGAAATATGTATGACTTCGGATGAAATGAACGTTCTTTATCATTATAAAATCTTAAATCTACCCTATTGCCCAATTCTTTTTTTATCAGACATAAGGCTGATGGCTGGGTAATTCCAAGATAATTTCCGGTAAGAATTCTCACCTGTACACCACGATCCAATGCCGCCTTTAAATCCTTTAGAATCATTCTCACTCCCGATTCCATAAGAAAAGAAACAATAATATCAATCTTATTTGCTTTTCGCATACTCATTTTTAGCTGGTAATATAAAAAACGATTTCTGTTTTTATCACCAGTCATGACATCGGTACATTCTATTTGTAATCCATCAATATCTAGCTCTTCCGCAAAATTAGATTGAGCCATTTTTCTTCACCTCTTCCCGGTCGTACATCCGAAGTTATCCATTGCTCTTCTATTTTCAAACCATCTATTCCACTCAAAAACACTGCAAAAACCTCTTCTGTCATGTCTGTAAAATATCGTCCGTTTCTTTCACCCGCGAAAGTACCATATTTAAAAGATGTGTATATAATTCCATTTTTCTTTAAAGCAATCACCATCTTTTTCATTACCTCATCCAACTCTCCAACCGGTAAATGCAGTATAGACGAACATGCCCAGATGCCATCGTACTTATCTACTTCCGATAGCTCCTGAAAAAGAATGTTTTTCACTTTAATCCCAGTGTATTCGCCAGCCAATTTACACAACTCTGCCGAACCATCAATAGCCTCTACATTATATCCTTGTTCAAAGAAATATTTTGTATCACGCCCCGAACCACAGCCAAAATCAAGTATATTGGAACCTTTTTCCAATTTCGTTAAAAATTTTTCTTGCATTGTTGTAAATTCAATATTTACTGTACTTTTATAAAATTTATCAGCATGACTATCATAATAGCCAAGAGTATTGTTGTATTGCATAATATCCCTATCCTTCTTAATATTTTTTTCAATTATAGCACTTAAAGAACAAATAATCTATAAAATCTTCATTTTTTCAAGATTTCTTTCATTCATATAAAGAGCTGTTATTCCTTATCCATATTCCCAAACATCTCCCCATAAAACAATTCAAATACTACAGTCAAAGCTATAGCATCTAAATCATTAATCCTATCGGCTACCTCTGCCTCGCCCGTTCATCTTTTCTTGTATACCTTCCGTATAAATTCGGTCAGACACTCCTGCGAACACACCCGTTGGTATTCTGATACCTTCTCCACACCAATATCCAGCAGTTTCATTGTTTGTCATAAACCAGCCGTTTTCCAGTTGACAAGCGGGCTGGAATCGTCTATAATATCCCGGATAGCGGACAGCCCAATAGGCTGATCTTATCATGGAGGAGAATGGTACTTATGGCAGAGAAAAAAAATATTTTGACGTATGCAGGTTTAAGGCAGCTTGAAGATGAACTTCAAGATCTGAAAGTAAACCGGCGCAGGCAGGTGGCGCAAAAGATTAAGGAAGCAAGGGAACAGGGCGACCTCTCGGAGAACGCGGAATATGATGCGGCTAAGGATGAGCAGCGCGATATCGAGGCGCGTATCGAGGAAATCGACAAAATCCTTAAAAACGCGGAAGTCGTCGTGGAGGAAGATGTTGATGTGGATGCAATCAATATCGGTTGCAGCGTAAAAATTATGGACATGGAATTCGAGGATATTTTGGAGTACAAAATCGTTGGTTCAACGGAAGCAAACAGCTTAAAGGGAAAAATTTCCAACGAGTCCCCTGTGGGCAAAGCTTTAATCGGCGCAAAACTCGGGCAGTTGATCGAGGTGGAAACACAGGCCGGAACCATCCAGTACAAAGTGCTTGAAATCCACAAGACGAACTAGTTTTTTAATATTTCATTATAATCTATAGAAAAGAGGGATACCGTGGCAGAGGAAGTAAGGGAAGCAAACGTGGAGGAAACCACACAGTCAAAAGAAGAGATTAACAAGTTGATCCAGGTAAAGCGCGACAAGCTGGCGCAGCTTCAATCGGAGGGCAAAGATCCGTTCCGGCTTACAAAATATGATGTGACACATCACAGCCAGGAGATCAAAGATCAATTTGACCAGTTAAACGGCGCGGAAGTTTCAATTGCCGGTCGCATGATGCAAAAACGTGTGATGGGCAAAGCATCCTTTTGCAATGTGCAGGATTTACAGGGCAATATCCAGTCCTATGTCGCGCGTGATTCGGTTGGTGAGGAGGTCTATGCAGGCTTTAAGAAATTTGATGTGGGCGATATTGTTGGAATCAGGGGCAAAGTCTTCCTGACCAAAACCGGGGAAATATCGGTACATGCGGAAGAAATTACACTGCTTGCAAAGTCGTTAAATGTCCTGCCTGAAAAATACCACGGCCTGACAAATACCGACCTGCGCTACCGCCAGCGCTACGTGGATCTGATTATGAACCAGGATGTAAAAAACACCTTTATTAAGCGCTCCCAAATTCTTGCTGCCATCCGCAAATATCTTGCAGGCGAAGGTTTTATGGAGGTTGAAACCCCTCTTTTAGTAGCTAATGCCGGCGGCGCTGCGGCAAGACCTTTTGAAACGCATTTCAACGCATTGGACGAGGATTTCAAGCTGCGTATCTCGCTTGAACTCTATTTAAAGCGTCTGATTGTCGGCGGCCTGGAGCGCGTGTTTGAAATTGGGCGCGTCTTTAGAAACGAGGGTATTGACACCCGCCACAACCCGGAATTTACGCTGATGGAACTCTACCAGGCTTATACGGACTATAATGGCATGATGGATCTCACCGAAAAATTGTACCGCTATGTGGCTTTGGAAGTGCTTGGCACCACAAAGATTACCTACAACGGTATCGAGATGGATCTCGGGAAACCGTTTGAACGTATCACAATGGTGGACGCTGTGAAAAAATACTCCGGCGTGGATTTTAACTCGCTCCACACACTAGAGGAGGCGCAGGCTGCGGCAAAGGAACATCATATTGAATTTGAGGCGCGCCATAAAAAGGGCGATATCCTGAATCTGTTTTTCGAGGAATTTGTAGAAGAGCACCTGGTACAGCCGACTTTCGTTATGGATCATCCGGTTGAAATTTCGCCGTTAACCAAAAAAAAGCCGGATAATCCGGATTATGTGGAGCGTTTCGAATTCTTTATGAACGGCTGGGAAATGGCAAATGCCTACTCCGAGCTGAACGACCCGATTGACCAGAGGGAACGCTTTAAGGCACAGGAAGAGCTTTTAGCCCAGGGGGATGATGAGGCGAACACAACGGACGAGGATTTTATGAACGCCCTCGAGCACGGAATGCCGCCGACAGGTGGAATTGGCTTTGGGATTGACCGCATGGTCATGTTGCTTACGGACTCCCCAGCCATCCGCGATGTGCTCCTCTTTCCAACCATGCGCCAGCTCGACTAGGTGTACAAAGTTAAATATGCCTGCCAAATATAATGCGCCCGGTAGATGCAAATATACCTTCAGGAACACAACAAAAAGGGCTGTTGCAAAATGGCAACAGCCCTTTTTGTTGTCTTACTCCCACCGAAATTTGGAAATATTTTCTAATTACTGGTTTTCCCCATTGTTTGCCCCGCATTCGCTGCAAAACTTCTTGCCCTCGCCAAGTTCCGCGCCGCAGCTCACACAGTAACGCTTTTGTGCCTGCTCCGCTTCCTGCTCCACCTCACTTGCTTCCACGTCGATGATCTGCGGGAGTTTCGCGCCGCAGTCAAAACAAAACTTCGCGCCTTCCGGGTTCTTGCTGCCGCACTCCGGGCACTCCTGTTCGGTGCTGACCGGTGCCGGGTTCTTTGCCGCGCGCTTCGCTGCATTTGCCTCGTTAATCCTGGTAAGTTCTGCCTGGCGCTCCTCGATCTTGGTGCTGTACTTGTCCGCAATCATGCAGATATTTACCGCATCCGGGGTGAGTACTTCACCATTCTTGTAAAGTTCATAATAGATTGCGCCGAGCTTTGCCATCTGGTCCGTAAGCGCCCTGCGCTCCTCCGCAATCCCAGCCTTTAAACGGGAAACCTCAATAATCTCGCTGGTCTTATCGCTCGCTGCCTTTACAATGTCCTGTACCTTTTCTAAAACGTCCATAATAATATCCTCCATTCCGCCGCCCCTTACCTATACCTCCCGGATTCTTCTAGAAGGCTTTTGCCACCGTGGCTCTTTTTATGTGCGGCTTTGCTTCATGTTTCCTATTGTAGCAGGAAATTTAGCTGTTTGCATTAAAAAAAGATTGGATTTTCATTAAAATAATTATTGATATTTTATAAATACTTTTAAAATTTTTCTTTCCTGACAATAAAATGACTTATCTGGTGGTTATACTAATGCAGGGCAATAAAAATAATTCGTTACAGTTCCGATTGCGGTATTCGGATATTCTGTAATCTTATTCATTTTTTTAACTGCCCAATACATATTTGGAACGGGATGTACTGCATTTTAGAAGGAAGGTTTTATATGAGACAGAACAAAACAACCCGCGTCATTAAGAACGTACTTATCTTGTCACTGCTGCTGCTTTTCACGGCTTCTACCGCCTCGGGCTTTGCCCTTGCAGCCCCGGATGAAACGGCAGAAACACCTGCGCCGGAGGAAACTATTGATTTCAGGGTTCTTGCAACCGGTGACCTGCATGGACAGGTTACTGCCTACAACTATGAAACCGGAAAAGAAGACCCGACCGCAGGACTTTCAAAGATTGCCACCATGGTTACCAAAGAGCGCAATGCGGCGGGCGGGCGGTCAAACACCCTTTTGGTGGATGCCGGTGACGTGCTCTACAACTATTACGCCAACTACCTCTATGAGAATTACCCGGACGAGGTTCAGCCAATCTATCAGGCTATGGCATATATGCGCTATGACTGCATTACCCTTGGGAACCACGATTTCGATTATTCCTGGGATTATATTTACGGGCAGCTTGAGAAATCGGGCATGTTAAAGAAAACGCTTGTGTGCAACGCGGTCTACACGGATACCGGCGAATATCCGTTTAAAAAATCCGCCATTTACACTAAAAAAATGACAACCTCCAGCGGGCGCACCGTGGAGGTAAAGATCGGGGTTGCCGGGGCGACCTACAAGAGTTTTTCCGGAAGGCGCTACCGCTACGGCGGTTTCCTAGACGGTCTGGATGTTTATTCGAGTATCAAGGCGGAGGCTGCCGACTTAAAAGCAAGGGGAGCGGATATTGTGGTGGCTGTTATCCACGGGGGTGTCGGGCTCCTTAGCGGGGCGAACACCGAAACCCAGGCCGGCGCAAGGCTCGCCAAGCTTACCGATGTGGATGCTGTTGTCTGCTCCCACTCCCACGAAACATTCCCAAGCACGGACGGGACATTCAAAAATATATCGGGTGTGGACGAGGCGACCGGCACCTACCTCGGAACACCGATGGTGGAAACGGGTTCCTATGCACAGGGACTTGGTGTGATTGAATTTACTCTCGCCGTCGATGAGGAAGATGATATTTCCATTTACAGCGCGAAATCCGCCGTCCGCCCGGTAAAATCCTCCACCAAGGAAAAACAGGCAATTGTTGATTATGCCGAGCCATACCGGAAAGAAATCCAGAAAAATCTCGACAAAACGAAATATGAGATTGCGGATGGACTGACCTACACAAACGCGGACTGCGTGGTAGAGGATTCCGACCTCTACCAGTTAATGAATGATGCCAAGCTGCATTACGCCTCGTCATATATTGCCGACTATACACCGGAATACAGCGACTACCCGATTATTGCCGCCACAATCAACTGCCTGGATGACAAATCGGACTCCATCCGTTTAAGCGGCAGCTTAAAGGAAAGCGATATCTCCTCACTTCTCGCTCTCTCAAGCGGAGAGCGCTCAAGCGGTTATATCCATATCTACAAGCTTTCCGGCGAAAACCTGATTGAGTGGCTGGAATACAACGCAAGCATCTATGCCACGGCTGGCACCGCCCTCCCGGATACTTTATCTTCCTATGCCGAAGAAAACCCGGAGGTATCAAGCCTTTTGCGGGCGGAGAACCTGGAGAACTGGAAGACCTTTTTTACTTTTGATGGAATTTCCTACGATATTGACCTAAGTGTACAGCCGCGTTACAACTCATCTGCCACACTGCTGCGCTACACTCGCCGGATTAAAAATCTGACCTACCAGGGCAAAGAGGTCACACCGGATATGACATTCATTGTTACAATGGACTCAGTAAACAAGCGCTATAAGTTTATGCCGACAGATGACAATTCCATTTTTGCCTCCGGTAAACATCCTTTTGCGAACAGCCATGATGTACTGATGGATTATATCAAAGAACTGTCCTACTACGGAGCCCTGCGTGTAAAAGCGGACAACAACTGGCATTTGGTCGTGCCGGACGGCTACCAGTTTGTCGTTGCCGTCCCTAAGGAGCATGACAGCTATGTCAAAGCCCAGTCCTGGTATAAAAAACGTATAAAGCGCGGCTCGGACTACTATTATTACCTTGGGGAAGTCAAGAAAAACACCCAGGATATCCATGCGGTTGCCTCGCCTGACATAACCCAGGCAACCAGCCGCAAAATACCGGTGAAAGTCTACGCTTCCACCGCGCCTGGAGAAAAAATTACAGAAATTCTTTATCTGACCGGCACGGTGCGTTCAACTACAAATTCCCGCTGGGATAGTTCCGGCCGCGAAGTTAATAACAATATTTTTAACATTGGAAAAAATGGTAAATTCAGTATCCGTGTGACGGACTCACTTGGCAGGATGGTGATTACCCATATCAGCATTGATAATTACGATTCCAATATACTGGAAATGCCGAAAGTCAATATTATGACAAACCGTATTGAGTATGTAAACGGCACGGCACTCCCCGGTTCGGTCATCAATGTAGCGCTTCCGAACGGGACGGTGACAACAGCAAAAACCGGGGATGACGGCAATTTTTCCGTGCTTGTTCCCATGCCGCGCTCCTTCGACCTTTACACGGTGTGGGCGAGCAAGGATGGAAAGAACAGTCTTCCTGTGGAAACCACGGTAAAAAGAACCGGCGCAAACCAGCCGAAAGCTGACCCTCTCTACCCGCTTGAAACTATAATTACCGGGACGACTGACCTTTACACAACGCTCTCCGCGCGCATTGGCTCCACTGTTTATGTGGGTTACGGTGAGACGGATGCCTACAAAAATTCAAGCGTATACCACAGCTCACACAAGATTATCGAAACGGAAATTTCCATTGACAAGCGCGGCAATTTCTATATTATGCTTCCGCAGGAAGCACAGCTTGGTGAAAAATGGATGCTCTACGCCACGGATCGAAACGGCAATGCAAGCCGCATTGTCTATCTGTACGTGGGGGCGGATGATTTACAGGCACCTTCCCTGACTGATGTGGGCTCCGAAATCGGCCAGGAACTTCCAAACACAGAGGAAAATACAGAACCATAAAAAAAAGGGCTGCTGCAAATGCTATTTTGCAGCAGCCCCTTTTTAAAAGGTTATACGCTCTATATAATACTTCTATATTTTTTTTAGGCAATTCTTCAAAAATTTCCTCGATGCTTCCTGCCGCTCTGCAAGCCTCTCTCTAACCTTTGCATAGTCCGGCTCTGCCATGCTAAATTCCTCCGGGTTTTCCGGAAGCCCTTCCATCAGATGGTCTGTAAGTCCCGCCTGCTCAAGCAGGTAAAGCATGCGCTCGGGATATGTTTTGTGGGGGATGGTGATAAAGTTCCGCTCATACATAATGGCAAAAAGTGTCGCGTGGAAGGAATTGGTCACGATAAACGAAGCGCCCTCAATCAGTCCCAGAAATTCTTCCGGTCCCGCATCCGCAAAGCGCCCAAGCTCCTTTGGATACTGCTTTTTCATTCGGTTCTGCACAATCGGCAGCCCAAGCTTCTCCGACATCATCATCGCGATATTCCTGACATTTTTATCCTTTCCGATAATATGCACCAAAAGATATGGTTTCCTAAACCGCGCCGGCTTTTTTAATGCGTCAAAATCCGAGCGCTCAAGCAACATTGTAGGGTCTACGACCACCGTTAACTTTTGTTTAACCAGGGGGGATAAAAGCTTTTTTGCCGACTGTTCACGAACTGCAATCGTATCATATTTCGCAAGACACTTGCTAAAAAATTCCCTCTCCGCATTGGTCAGCTCCGTTTTTCCAATACTTGCCGCGTAGGATATTTTCTTTTTGTCCGAATGGTCAAATTCCAGGAAATATGCAGGTTTTAACCCCTTTGTCACAGAGCCGTTCCAAACCTGGTCACTTCCGGTTATCAGGATATCATATGGCGCACCTGCATCCTGCTCCTCCAATTCCTGAAATGAACCATATACCTTTGTTGTGTTCATGGTTTCATTTATAAAATGCTCGAATTTCTGTGCCTTTTTGATGCGCGGTCTCTGGGTCATGTTGAACTTGAGCCGGCGCAGCCCGTTATAAAACCCGTTAAGACCCGCATTTGCAAAACGTTCCCTCTCCACAAATAGACGGTACGTATTATCTATTTCCGGAATGCGGTAATTGATGATTGACGCTTCATGCCCCTGCTTTTCCAGATATCGCTGCAACGACCACGCCTGCAAAACACATCCGTAATTATATGCTGAATTTATTGTCATAATTCCTATTTTCATAAATGACCTTCTTCCATCCATTACAAAAGATTCTCAAAATTTTCCACAATATCACGGTTATAATCCTCGAAAGAAATCTCAAGCGGCGCAATCTCCCCGCGCATAAATGCCTCCATCCCGGCGTACAGCCCTTCCTCGCTGTTTTCCACCAGATAACCGCCATAGCGGCGCATAAAATCGCCCGAACCCGGAATATCGGTCGCCACAATCGGAACTTTAAGTGTGGCCGCTTCAAGCAGCACCAGCCCGAGAGGCTCGCGCGTTGATGGGAGCAAAAACAGGTCGCATTCGCGCAGTATGGTAAATGGGTTTGATATTGCCCGCACAATCACAATGCGGTCGGCGCATGGAAGGGAAGCCGCATACTCGACTGTTTCCCGGTAGAGAACACCGTACCCGCCAATAATAATCAGGTATACGTCCGCCTGTTTTTTTGCAAATTTTGCGAAAGCGTCCATCAGCCTCCTGTGCCCTTTCTCCTCCGAGAAACGCCCGATCGTAATAAATTTCTTTTTTTTACGGTCAAGCAAAAGCTTTTTAAGTTCTTCCTCGCTTATGGTAATACTTGTTTCCGGGTCAACCGTAAATTCCTGTTCAGCCTTATAAAGCACGCCCTGATAATAATGAGGGTTCTCCACTATCACTACATTATCCTGGTTTTTCTCGATTTTAAGCAGCGAATCCTTCACTGCCTGGCTGACTGCCGCAACGCGGTCGTACTCGCGGTACGCATGTTTCAGGGTGAGAAGGTGCTGGTTTCCCTTTTCTTTGATTTCGTCGTACATGTCATTATGGACGAAAATAGCTCTCTTTACCGGCGCATACAGATATAGCATTGTCACATACGGCGCATAGCCGGTATAATGGATAATCCTGTCAATCGGTACAAGCCCGTAACGCTTTTCGTACTCCCTTGTAAAAAGTTCCCGCAATTTTCTTTCGACCCATTTTGTTTCAATATTCAGGCTGAAATAAAGCTTGAACGCAAAGGTTTCAGCGAAGGTTTTCTCGGTTATATTCCCGCTCATCGGCATTAAGTCCACAAAAGTCGGCACACAGTTTAGGCGGTCCGGCACTTTTGCAAACTGCGCCTGCGGAAAAGTAAAGTAGTAATTTACTTTCTCGTGATCCACAAGCTGTATCATATTAAGAAGGGATGTGGTCATACCGTTGCGCCCGAGGTTTGAACAGTAGACAAGTACATTCGGCTTCCCGTTTGGCCTAGGCAATTCCTCCTTACAGCACCCCTCAGACCGCAGCACATGCCTTAGAATCCTGTTTGCTGCCTGCGGATTGTCATAGTGACAATATTTCTCACAGAATGCGGCATCGTCATATTCCTTTGGCGAGCGGATGGCTGCAAGAAGTTCGTCCACCGTGCCCGCCTGAGGGAAAGGAAAACTGTCAAGCGGCGCATACAGCCCCCTCTCATCTAAATATTCGTCGCGGTCGTAAGTGAATAGTACTATCTTTTTGTGGGAATTGGCAAAATCATAAAATACACTGGAATAATCAGTTACCAGCACGTCAGCCATATTTAGTACACTATAAGTTTCATACCCTTCCGGAAATGGGCGGATATGCTTGTACTCTGCAAAATCAAATTTCTTAGCTGTAAAAATATGGAATTTCACAAAAAAGATTTCATCGTCTGCAAGCAGCTTGTCCAGAAGATAAAAATAACATTTTGCTGCTTCCATCTGGATATCGCTCTTTTTGTTGGTCAGCACGCCGCGCCAGGTCGGCATGTAAACTGCCACCCGCTTCCCCGAAAGCCCAAGCTCCTCTCTTAGCACGTCCGTTCCTTCCTGAGAAAAGAATACGCTGTTGCGCGGATACCCCTCAAGAAGCGCCTTTCCCTTAAAGGTGTTGTGCAGCATGTAAGCGCCCATCATCTTTTCTTTCATATAGTCGTTCGGGTAGAGCAGATAATCTGCAATCTGGAAATTATGCTGGACATTCCCGATCGCGTACGCGCGGTTCCACACATCGCGCCCCATCATCTTAAACGGTGTCCCATGCCAAGTATTTAGGTAGACCTGTCCCTCCCTTTTGATAAACCATGCCGGGAAAGTGGTATCATTAAACAAATATTTTGCTGTTGCAAGGCGCAGACGGTATTCCTTCGAGCCGGTCTTAACAAAATGTACCCCGCTTATTTTATAGCGCGCAAGCAGCGCTTCAAACGGCTCCACCATGGAAGCCCCCGCCGCCAGATACACCGTAAAATCTGCAAACTGCCCGCCGCACAGCTCCCTTACCAGATAAAAAATATTCCCCGCAATATCCTTTCCACCCTTTGACTCCATAAAAACCGCCCGCTCATCAAGCGCTTTCTTTTTCAGGGCACGGATATAATATGTGGTTCTGGAAGTATATCTCAATTTTTTTCGCAGTGTTCCAAATTTTTTCTTGATTTTCTTAGGCAATCTCATAATCTTCCCAATCCCCAAAACAATCACCTCTTTCTTTGCGGTATTTTCCTTTCACGCCCGTGCGCATAAAAAAAAAATCGGAAACATATTGATATGTCTCCGATCGATATAAACAGGGCTACAAGGACTCGAACCTTGAAATGCTGGAATCAGAATCCAGTGCCTTACCATTTGGCGATAGCCCTATGTTCTCGTGGTCATTTCCCGACCACGAAAGCTATTATAATACAAGCGGAGAAAAAATGCAAGCACTTTTTTAAATTTTTTTTATTTTTTTTGCACAAAGCTGTTTTCCAGGTTCATCACACACTCACAGTGCGTATCCTGCCCCTTGACCCGGTCCATAATCCGGTGTACCAGTTCCATCTCGTGCGCATTGTCATAAGAATAAGGGACGACAAGATCGAAAATCAGATTGACCTGCTCCTTGCCGTTCACCACGCGGAAATCATGGATGGAGGCATCCGGCTCGAGTTCTTCCACAATCTCCTCGACCATCCGCCTGCGCTCCACCACGGAAGCATCCCTCACTTCAACCGGATCCATATGGATCACAAGAAAAATATTCATGTCGCGCAGCACCTCCCGCTCGATACGGTCAATCAGCTCGTGTGCCGCCTCAATATCCGATTCATTCGAAACCTCCGCGTGGATGGTTGCCATCGAATGAGTCGGACCATAATTGTGCACAATCAGGTCATGGCTGCCCAAAATCCCCTCATAGCTCTCGACCTTCGCGGTAATCCCATCGTATACCTCACGGTCAATCGCCTCCCCCAGAAGAGGCTTTAAAGTATCCTTTGCAATATTAAAGCCGGCGAATAACACCGCCAGGGAAACAATAACCCCCATATAGCCATCCACCTTTAACCCCGTCCATTTCCCGATAAAAAGTGAAAGCACAGTCGCCCCCGTAACCAGCACATCGCCAAAAGAATCCGCCGCCGTTGCCTGCATCACCTTCGAGTGGATTCTCCCCCCAAGTTTGCGGTTAAAAAGTGCCATCCAGACCTTCACCAGCACGGAAAGCGCAAGCAGCAACACGACCGCCCAGTCAAAGCGGACACTCTCCGGATGAAGCACCTTCCCAACCGAACTTTTCAGGCAGGAAAATCCCACTTCAAGTACAAGGAATGCAACAATAAATGCAGCAATATACTCGTACCGCCCATGCCCGAACGGGTGTGCTTCGTCCGCCGGCCGCCCCGCAAGCTTTACGCCCACAAAACTTACAATTGAGGAAGCTGCATCTGAAAGGTTGTTAAACGCATCCGCCATCACTGAAATACTGTTCATAAGGATGCCGCCCACAAGTTTTATCCCAAACAGCAGGAGATTGCAAGCGATCCCCACAATACTTGCCAGGACACCGTAGGCCGTGCGAACCTTGCCATCCTGCACATTTTCCCGGTCTTTGATAAAAAGCCGGACTAAAAAATCCGTCATACCATTTCCCCATTCTTAAACGCGGGCATCTGATTAAGGAACCCGCAACCTGCAATTAACACTTTTTTCGCTATTTCCATGCCGGATAAGCTATATTATACACGAAAAAATCTTCAATTACCATCCGTTTCTAAAAATTTTACTTTCTTTTTTCCTGAATAGGCATTATAATGATTTGTAACAATATAGTATATGCTTAGCAGTTCTATATTGAACGGAATAAGGAGGCCAACCATGAAGAAGTTTGGAAAATTTTTATTTGGGACATTGTCCCTTGCCGCTGCGGCGGGCGGTGTTTACTGTCTTTACAAGAACCGTGTCAACAAGGATGCGGACGCTGATTTTGACGATTTCGACGATGTGGATGAGGAGGACGAGGACGATTTAGATGTGTCCGTTGAACCGGAAGACCGCGAATATGTATCCATCACCATAACTACAGGGGATTCTAAGGAAGAAGCCGAAGAGGAGGAACCATCCGCAGAAATCACAGTCGATCACTTAGAAAAGGAAAAAGAAACCACCAGTGAAACTGATACCGATAAGGAAACTGATAGTAGCAGTACAGCAAAAACAGCGTTCGCGCAGGATGCAAACGACGATATTTTGGCATAACCCAAAACATTAAAGAATCAAAACCTTAAAATAAGGAAATTAAAAAAACCGGTCAGGTTCGCCCGCCGGCTTTTTTAATTTCCTCTGACTTCTCTGTAAGGTTCCATCTGCTAAGTTTCACCTGCCATTTCCCACAGCTCTCCAGCATAAATCCAATCCGTAAGCACCAGCGAACGCGTCTGTCCGTTTAAGGTAAGCACAACTTCAATCCGGTAATCCTCCCTGTAAACCACACAGGAAAGTGTCCCTTCCTCCTTCTGCCAGGAAATACTGCGATACCCGTCAAAATCCCCATCTTGATCCTTTTTATGTTCAACATCCGCTTCTTCCATTGCCTCAGCCTTATCAAATTCAGCCAACAACTGCTGATACATCCATTCCTTCATATCTTCATCTTCAGGCTCGGAACATAAAGCATCTGACAGACTTTCTCCCGGCATCGGTGAAATCTGATTAAAATTGCCCTCCCCCACATCCTGAATGTTATTACCATCCATATTATTAACATGGTTGTCATCAAACCATTCCCCCGTATGTGCACCATCCATTGTATTATAATCCGATGTCGTACTTTCCTCACTGCCAGACAAATTCAGATTCCCTGCTTCCTGTCCACTGCTGCCCGCACTAAAGTCCGCCTTTTTGGATGCTCCCATTTTCCCGACTTTCAACATGCCAAATACTACTAAGATAAGTACCGCAGCGGCAAATGTAATCCCCCTGACATAAAATGCAGACAGGTTCTTTTTTGTCGTTTTCTTTGGACTCCCCCCACTACCAGCGGACAGATTTCCTTCCGCTTTTTCCTGTAGCGGCTTATCCTGTACACCTCCCTGCAATACACCATTTTCTTCCATATTTTGCGGTGTGGACAAACCCGCCTTCCTAAGTGTGGCGGCGATTAGTTCCTCACTTACTGTGACCTCTGAAAGTTCATCGGTCAGCGCCCGCATGATTTTACGATCGGTTTCGTCAATTTCATCCATCGGCACGAAAGCCGCGCCATTTTCTTTTATTATTGTATCCTCACGCATCCGCTAACCTCCTTTCCAGTCCCTGCCTTAATTTCTCCTTTGCCCGATAAAGCCTGCTCTTTACCGTACCGGTGCCAATCCCAAGTTCCCTCGCCGTTTCCTCCATGCCCATCTCCCTGAAATACACACAGATTACCACATCCCGGTATGGCTGCGGCAGTTCCTGCACAGCCTCGCGCACTGTCCTTGCCGTTTCCCTCTGCTCGATTCTATCGAAATTATCCTCCGCCCCCTCCCCCTCTTCCAGATAATCAAACATTGGCACGACCCTCTTCTGATATGCACTCTTTAAAAAATCCTTGCAGGTATTCATTGTTATGCTGAGCAACCAGGTTTTCACAGAAGACCTTCCTTCATATGTATCCAGTTTTTGATTCACCTTCAAGAATACTTCCTGGAATATATCCTCGGCAGTATGTATATCCTTTACATAAAGATATGCCATTCTCAAAACATCATTTCCGTATTCCCTCATCAACTCTTCCAATGTATAAGCCGACTTCTTTTCTTTCCTTTCCACAGGCAAGGTCCCCCTTCCCCAGTTTCTCCCGCAGCCTCCCCCCATCCATTAGACGGAGAAAGGCTGCAAAAAGTTCCCGTTTTTGTTATTCACTACAAAATGAAAAAAAGTCCGACATTGCGCAGCAGACCACTCTTTAAATACCCACCCCAAAGCGCCGTCAGACGGCGCGCCAAAATACCCTTCCCGCGCATTTGCAGAAAATTGTGAATTTTGGCAGCAGCATGTTCAGGAATTTTTTTACTGTAAATTCCATAAAATTCCTCCGCCTGGCAATAATTTGCAAGCAGGCTATCCTTTAACCCGGACAGCGCACATGCGCGCTGTTTTACATAAGCGGCAAAATCCCGCGTGCCCACCACATTATTCCCGTGCTGACGATAATCTAAGGTTGCTTTTGGCAGGTAGCTGGTATGCCCTGCGGCAGCCGCTAAAAGAGCCATCCACCAGTCATGATACCGAGCATGTTCCGGTATTTCCTGCACCAGATCTGCCAATGCGGCATTCATCATGGAGGTGCATCCAATCACCATGTTTTCCATCAGCAAATGTGGCAGCGTGCGCCTGCAAAGATTAAAATGCTGGAGTGCAAAAAAGGAGGGGGCAATCTCCTTCCTTCCCCCGTCCACCACGCGCGCATCCGTAAATACAAGAGCCGGCAGCTTCCTGCCATAGCGCGCCTCCACCTGCTTCATACGCGAAAGCGTGCAGCTTAGCTTGTCCCTGTGCCAGAAATCATCCTGGTCACTGAACATAAAATAAGTGCGCACCCCCTCTTTTTCGCGCGCCCTTCCCCTTTTTGCCCCCTCTTTTAAAAGCGTCAGGAAATTTTTTGTGCCGCCAAGGTTTTCTTTGTTCTGGCAGACAGTTATCCTCCCGGCATATCGCTTCTGATACGCCTGCAGGATTTCCATTGTCCGGTCGGTCGAACCATCGTCGCACACCATCAGTTCCCAGTACGGATAATCCTGAGCCACAATAGAATCAAGCTGTTCCTCCAAATAGTTTTCCCCCTGGTAAGTCGCCATCAAAATCACTATTTTATCCATTCAGCCCCCCATCATGCTGCTTTTCATCCGAGCCTTCATAATCCGGTTCACTGTTTCCAGGTTCCACCGCACAGATTTCCCCCTTATCAAAATACGATGCATTCGAAGTGCAGGATAACAGGAGATTGTGCGGCATAAAATGGTAACGTTTTCCGAGCTGGTAGCCAAGGAATTTTGCCCCGCTCTGGAAAAGCAGGTCAAGTACATCAAGATAGCGCTTTTGCCCGACCAGGTAAGAGAAGGTATCCTTTACCAGCCTAAGCCCCTCGCCCTCCGCCGGGACACCGCGGAAAATCTCCCCAAACTGCATATGCGATACTCCCAGATCGAAGTTCCGCTTAAACTGCTCTTTCAGGGAATAATTGTGCGAGTGATATACCTTTGCCTCCGCCACATAGGCAATGCTATAACCTGCCTCGATCAGCCTTGATGCAATAATGGAATCCTCATTAAATATTGTCCGCTCCACAAAACCTCCAACCTCATCGTAGGCAGAGCGCTTATAGGCGGCACATACATCGGAACAAAAATATGTCTTTATTCCAAGGCGGGGCAGATCCTCCTTTGTCTTGACATAGCTTGAATTCGGATAATTAAACATTCTTGTATACTGTTCCACCACCGTACTGTTAAGCGGCGCTGCCTGCCTAGCATACGAAAGCGCACAGCCCTCCTCCTTCACGGCCAAAAGCAGACGCTCAATCAGGTAATCGTCCGCTGGTACCGCATCCTGCGTCATCATCACAAAATAATCAGCCCCGCTTAATTTAACTGCTTTCCGGCGCGTCCCACCATGATCAAACTCCTCTTTTTTCACTGGCACCACCTGCACGGCAATCTGTTTTTTTCCGTACACTTTTAACTTTCCCATCAGGCGGTTTAAGCGCCTCTCAATATCCCTGCAGGTAAAACCTTCCGCCTCGGTATTCATCAGGATCATCCGGTCAGGTTTTACAGTCTGCGCTAAAAGCGCTGCAAACAACTTATCAAATTTTTTGTCCGGTCTGTAAACCGGAATAATCACATCAATCCCCATATTTGCTCCTATTTTTAGTTCCGCAGAAATCCTCCCCCGCGCCCTCCACGGAAGGCCTTTTTTCTGCTTCGCCAAAAAAATGCCTTCCAGCGCGGTTCCGGTTTTCTGCTGTTTTTTTAGTTCCGCAGAAATCCTCCCCCGCGCCTGTGATCCACTAGTTTCTGGAAAATTCTGACAATTTCAATTCTTTATTTCTTTCCTGTACTGTCCCGATGCTCCATGCATGTACAAAAAGCAGCAGAGGATTGCCTTTCATATCCTTTACACGCTTGGTATCCGAAGTTACTGAAAGCCCTGCAACATCCACCGCATCCTTATTTTCAATCCAGCGAATATGTTCGTATGGCAATGGCTCAAGCCTGATCTCCACATTATATTCTGACTCCAGACGGAATTTTAATACATCAAACTGCAATACGCCGACCACCCCGACGATGATCTCCTCCATTCCGGTATTAAACTCCTGGAAAATCTGTATCGCGCCCTCCTGCGCAATCTGCGTCACACCCTTGACAAACTGCTTGCGCTTCATCGTATCCACCTGGCGTATCTTCGCAAAATGCTCCGGTGCAAAGGTAGGAATCCCCTCATAGGCAAACTTCTTCCCGGGCGCACATAAAGTATCGCCAATTGAAAAAATTCCCGGATCAAACACGCCGATAATATCCCCCGCATATGCCTCATCAAGAATTTTGCGCTCCTGCGCCATAAGCTGCTGCGGCTGCGAAAGACGCAGTTTTCTGGCACCCTGCACATGGTAAACCTCCTCTTCGGCATCAAACTTGCCCGAACAGATACGCATAAATGCAATGCGGTCGCGGTGCATTTTATTCATATTTGCCTGAATCTTAAACACAAACGCCGAAAAATCATTTGTCACCGGGTCGATTGAACCCGCGTCCGAAACCCGCGGAAGCGGCGTTGTCGTCATCTCAAGGAAATGCTTTAAAAAGGTTTCCACACCGAAATTCGTTAACGCCGAACCAAAAAACACCGGTGTCAGCTCCCCGGCACGCACCAAATCCAGGTCAAACTCCTGTGCCGCCCCATCAAGAAGTTCGATTTCCCCCGAAAGGATATCATGTGCCTCCTTCCCTATAATCTCATCCGTCCGCGCATCCCCGATCGTCACTTCAACGGAATCCACTTCCTTCATCCCGTTATTTGCTGCGGTAAAGCGCGAAATCGTTTTCGTATTGCGGTCATACACACCCTGGAAGCGTTTGCCCGAACCGATCGGCCAGTTTACAGGGCAGGTTGCAATCCCGAGTACTGTTTCAATATCATCAAGCAACTCAAACGTATCCTTCGCCTCACGGTCCATCTTATTGATAAAAGTAAAAATCGGGATATGGCGCATCACACAGACCTTGAACAACTTGATGGTCTGCGCCTCAACGCCCTTTGAACCGTCAATCACCATAACGGCGGAATCCGCCGCCATCAGCGTGCGGTAAGTATCCTCCGAGAAATCCTGGTGTCCCGGCGTATCAAGGATATTGATACAGTAACCATCATAATTAAACTGCATCACCGACGAAGTTACGGAAATACCGCGCTCCTTCTCTATCTCCATCCAGTCTGAAACCGCATGTTTCGCAGTTTTCTTGCCCTTGACCGAACCTGCCAGATTGATCGCCCCCCCGTAGAGCAGCAATTTTTCCGTCAGAGTGGTCTTTCCGGCATCCGGATGGGAAATAATGGCAAATGTCCTTCTCTTTTTTATTTCTTCTGCATAATCCTGCAATGTCCTGTCCTCCAAATCTATTAAGTTAAAACTATTGCTATCATAATATCTTGGGAGGAATTTGTCAATCGGGAAGGCTGGATTTTTCGCGGCAAACGCATGAATAAAGATTCTTTTAACTCCCCTGTTTGATATCAGAAAAAAGCGCCCTCCATTATTTCTGTGGATGGCGCTTTTCATAATAGAAAACATACTGCTGGATAATCCCCGCATTTTCCCCGAAAAGATGAAACGGGTCCTCTCCCTTACACTCTTTCTCAATTGCCCTTGAAATCCAGACATCAACCGGAACGCAGCCCGTTCTCCCATAGCCAAACAAACTGACACAGTTAGCCACCTTTTTCCCCACACCGTGGACATTCTGCAATTTCGATAGCAAATCTTCATCACTGTAAGCCGAAACCGAATCCAGATCAAGACTTCCTGTGAGCACCTGATGCAGCGCGTCAAGCACATACTTTGTGCGGTATCCCAGACTGCACTCCATAAGTTCATCCTCCGACGCACACGCCATTTCCTGCGGTGTCGGAAAAGTGCGAAGCGATTCGTACCCCGTATCAATGCAGTGCCCGTACTTTGCCGCCAACATCTCCACTGACTTTGATATGGCAGGAATACTCTTTCTCTGCGAAATAATAAATGTTACAAGCATTTCCCATGGATTCTGGCGCAGAACCCTTAGTCCCCTGCCATAACCCATCGCCTCCTGTATAAACGGATGCTTATCACACTCCGCACGATAAATTTCTCCATAGCTACGTCCAAGATCAAAATAAACACTCCAAATATTTTTCCAATTATCCTCGTCACAGGAAACAAAAAACTGATCCGTTCCCTCCCTGCGTATGTAAATTACATGCTCCCCCGTTATGAAGCGAAATGTACCATCCTCAAACTGCCTGACTCGAAAACACTGACCGCTGACTGAAATTTTTTCCAAGTCAAAATCATCTTTGATTTGTATCTGCATATTTACTCCAATTAATCTCAGAATACTACTCTTTTCGAAACTTTATCCCGTTGCTGCTCCCTCCACCCTCTGTCCTCTCAATTGCAGACTTTTTAAATACGTAAGTTTCCACTCTATAACACACTTATACCCCTGTTTTTTGACTTATTAAAAATCTTCGCTTCTAAGTACCCACTATGGAAATATATTCTTTAACATAAACTTTTTAAATTCTTTTATTTCATTGCACTTACGTTGATGCAGGGTAATAAGCTGGTCGAAGCGGCAAAAATATCTTCCGATCTCCTTTTCTTCCTCGAGTGTTTTTGGAAAAAACAATTCATATTTTGCAAGTTGCGGAACGGTAAGCTGCGGGACACCCGTGGACTCAACGGCTATATGCAATGTGTTAATTGCATTTTCAAGGAAAAAAACATCGTGGTCCGATTTCACAGAAAGAAGCCGTACAACGGGTGTAAAATCAATATTTCGCGCCCTGGCATGACCAACATCCCCACGCCCCGTAATGGTAACCGCAGGAGCCTTAACTCGAAATTCTGAATTATAGTATCCTACTATTCCATCATTTGTTAAAGCGTTGGCAATAACAGGATAGCGCCCTTTATCAAGAATTAAGTCCCTATCAATATCACCACCTGCAATTATCCCTGTCGCCTCATCCCCTAACTTCCGCTGTTCCCAATTATCAGTAAACCCTGCAAATCGAATCTGTGGAATCTTCTTGCCGTTTCGAGGAAACATTTTTTTCATCATGTATTTCTTTAGTTTTCTTATTTCGTCACATTTACACTGATGAAGGATAATAAGCTGGTCAACATTATTTAGAAAGGCTCCTATCATATTCTGCTCAGCGGTACCGGGAATATCGACCATCAAATCTTTTACAATAGCTCCGGATAAATTTCCCTGCCCGCCCTGCAGATAGGTATTAATAATAAATTGTTTTTTATTCCTAAGCCACTGCATAAGATATTCTGCATCATATCCAGGATTCGGTATAATTGCCAGTATCGCCTGATTTATGGCACCTTTTAGTTTCGCGCGGCTTACTTCCCCACTTGTCGCACCATATAAGGCATAAAGGATATTGCCTTCCTCAACCATTGCCGCGGAAGAATTTTTAAAACCATCTTCTGTGATAAATAACTCTGTTTTGTCCGCAGCAATTTCCCCCGACCGGATAAATGGGATCGCCCCTCCATAATACTCACTCTTTCCAACTTTGGGCGTACCGCCGGAGTAGGAGAAGGAAATTTCTCCCAGTTTCTGCCGCACCCAACCATCCGAAAATCCCTTAAATCTTATATTCGGTGTGTCTGCCATTCCCACACCTCCTTTAGTACATTAATAAGTTCAACATCCTCTTTTATTTCGTTATCCCCTCCCCTATTTAAGCTCCTCCAGCATCTTCTCAAGCTCCTCAACCGATTTTCCCTTTAACTCCTCATCCTGCTTGCTTGCGAGGACTTTCATAATCCTCTGCTTCTGTTCCTTGCGTTCCTTTGCCAGTTCCGCCTCTTTCTTCTCCTCAAGCTTCACAGAAACAATATACTTGATTATCCCGATCCTTACCGCCAGTTTCTCACTCTCCTCAGATTTGGTTTCAAGAAGACTCTCCTCTTTCGCCTTCTTCGCCTCCGCGTTCAGAATCTTAAAAATCTTGTCGAGTTCTGTAACCGGCAAATCCCATAAATCCTCAACTGTCGCCTGCCCCTTGTACGGAAATCTCATTTTTTTCCTGGCTGCCTTAATAAACATTTCTTCACTATCCATTCTAAACCTCCATATGAAAACACCTTTAATCATTCCCTTATTTTCTCACTCTCCCACTCCTTTTGTCCCGCCTTTATCCAAAATCTTTATTCCTAAACAACCATACCTCCCACCCATATTTTACTCCTTATTCGAATAGCCCCCGCTACAATCCCCCATGATCCGATTCCAACAGATAAAATATCCAATTACTCCGCATATCAACTGCGAGGTTTTCAACCTTTGTATCGAAGCCGGTCCACCCGCTACTCAAAATCACACACTTTAATCTTTACCATCAGCCTTCTCCCCATCCGATCATACATCTCAACTGCCGGTCTGCATACAATTCCCTCCATATTAGCTGACCCAATGGTGGATTTTGGCTTTCCCTTTATATACTCAACTGCCCCTGGCAGATCTCCCTCATAAACTACCGGAACCACATCGATCGCAAATGTCTTTGCGATATCCTCCACTGCATCGCGCTTCATCCACAGATTCTTTTGCGGAAGATAAACATCAAAGAGTATAAAGGAAGCATCATCCCGATACTTTCCACCACCCTTCTGGATTCTAGGACCATAGCCCTCGCCAAAAAGAATCACCTGCATCTGTCCAAATTTCTGTTCAAACAATTCCTCATTGACCGTGCCCCCGAACATCTCAGCCAATTTATCCATCAGATGCCCCGGAATCTGCGCCCTCTCGGTTCTTCCCTGATAGGATACACTGTGACCATCCCAGAAAATTCCGATATTCGTGCCGTCAATCTTTTCCGTGCCAATCCACCGGTTATCCTTAAGATATTCTACAGTTTCACTGCGGTATTTTCCCTCAATCAGCTTTTTTGTCCCCTCCATATCACGCTCAAAAATCGTGTCAATTTTCGTGTACTCCGTCATCTTTAAGCCTCCTTAAACCAAAACCATAATAAATCCCCTCTCTATCCTGTGCCGCCCACACAAGCCTTTTCTGGGTATTGTGCTCACCGCACAATATTTGATTCCCACTTCACTAATTACTAAAACTTCACCCTTATCACTCTCTCGCTCGCCCCTTTTACCTTGACTAGCACATCGTTTCTTCTCGTTGTTGAAAATCCAATGCCGGATAGCTGGTCGTCCATATCCTCCACATGCATCTTAGAACCGAGAGCTTCAAATACCCGCCTGTGTTCCATTAATTCCTCAATCAGATATTCGTTAAACATTCCGTTCGGCCTCTCGTCATTTATACAATCCTTTAACATAAAGAAATAATGCCTGTTCCCGATCCCCTCCTGTTCATCCCAGTAATTCGGGGAATACATTACAACCGTTACCGGCACAAACTGATTCGTTTTTACCCCCCACAATTCCTTTACGGAAACATTGGAGTCAAGTAAAGCCTTCATCGTAAAATTCTCGCCATCAAATGTCACTTCCACAACCGGAACTCTCTCATTCTGCCTAAGCTCTTTCGCGTAATCGAACTGGTAAATATTTCCATTAAACTCCAGTTCCGCCCTAAAACCATTTTTTCCACCGCGGTTCGTATACTGGTGGACAAAAAACAGATATTTGCCCTTATCCATTGTGTTCTTGTCCGCCCAGGTAATATTTTCCACTGCCGGGTGGTTCTGAACCGGGTTGATAATATCCACATCAAGCTGCCCCGCGGTGCGGCTTATTTTATGGTTAAACATAATTTCCTCGCCGCTTGGTTCCTTGCAGTGTGCATCAAGGTCGTTTTGATCCCAGTCACCCATATCGTTCCACTGTATGGAAAAGCGCAGGACACCGTCCACCGCCCCGCCTGCGGATTTCACATTCTGCTTGATGTCACTGTCCGCAATATTGCCGGAATATGCCCAGGAAAAACCATTCTTCCACTTAAACATAACCGGCGCATCCGGATTCTCTGGAGCTATCAGGGACACCAAATTGGCATGATGTCTGTTTTCCAGGAAAATTTCAAGTTCCCTTGCCACTGGCAGTACATTTTTAATAAAATTCTCTGCGCTCACTTCCTCCACCTTGGAGAATTTCTTAATGTCAACTGCAATCTCCTGCTCCATTTCTGCAAACACATCGCCCACATCTGAAATACGCTTTTTTGCGTCCCGGTTGGAAAAAAGGATGTTGTTGATGGAAATATCATCGAGTGTGGCAAAACGGCGTTTAAGGGATGGCATATAACCAAGTTCCTCAATCTTTTTCTTTGCATCCTCAAGCATCTTTTTGGTGAAGATCGCCTTCGGGCGCTTGTAATTGGCGGGCGCAACAATCTGTTCGTATTTTTTCACCGCTTCATCCAAATCCATGCCCTCGCTTAAATTGATAAGCAATGTACCCATACTGTGATTGCGGATTCTACCGACCGCACCCCCCGCCGCAGCGGACTTCTCCCACAAAAAATTCTCTTTCTTTTCCTCGGACTTAATTTTCTCATAAGCTTTCTGATATTTTAAAAACTGATCCAAGGCACCCTTCCACTCCTCCCCGCGGTAAAGGGAATTCTGTGAGATCAGTTCTAGAACAGTTATCACACTTTCCTGTGTGATCTCTTCTAACGAGCGCTTAAACACATTTTTTGTATCCCGGAATTCCCCGCGGATATCACCCGCCGAATGTCTTTTATCTACCACGAATTTATCAGGCAGGTCAAGATAAAAATGTTCGTAAGTTTCCACTTTCCCGTCTTCCCGCTGCCCGAAGTTTTTATCCGTGCCGACCGTTTTCTCCCTGCTTACATAAACATCGGTTACAGCACGGTTCTTCAAATAGGCGGACAGCGCATCCGCCACCGGCTGGAATGTCGTATCCCCAACCTCAAGATCCCAGATGGTATGTATTTCATTATTTATAATTGCAACGCAATTCCCGATTCTCTTTATAAAATGTCTGCAGCAACTACAATCATGCTCCCTGCATGTCCGGTAAATCTCATTCGTCCCGGCAGGATAACTATCAAGATAAAGATTCCAGAATTCATCCTTATCCACCGCCACCTCAAACAAATGTGGCACATCCTTTGTCATCTTTGCAAAATTCTTTTGTAATGCCTGCTTAAACATTGAAAATTCCATCTTCTAATCCCTCCTCGTATTATTTACTGCCGACTAACCCCCTGCCACAAAACATCGCCCCACTCTGTTTCGCTCTACTTAAAATTATGTCGCAACTTTCTGTAAATGTCAACAGTATACAGAAAATATATTATTTTCCCTACTCCACCACCACCCTGCACTCATACTCTTCACCGTAGATTGTGCCCACAACTTTTGTTTTTCCCGCAGCCTGAGAGAAAACCAAAGGTCAAAAAAAGACAAAGCAGCAGTGCGAATCCTGCTGCTTCTTTTTCTCCCCGTAAACAAAAGTCAAGAGAACGGCGTGTTAAAGTTCCATCGGCTCAAATATTAAAAAATCATACTTCTCTTCCAGCCCACTTATTTTCCCCTCAATTACTTTTTTTACATCCTCCCATAAAAGCCCGCCGTTCCCGCACCCCAACGATGGAATTGCGATTTTTTTTACACCCAGTTCCGGCAGCAATCTGACAAGGCACTGCATCCCCTCTTCTATATATTCTATTTTTGATGCCTGCCGCCATTTATCCTTTGTGGGCAGATTGACCACGGTAATTCCGTTCTCGGTAAAAAAATGAATCTTCCCGATTTTAAGTTCACCCGATTTGCAGGCTTTTACATAGGATTTATAATTTTCCGGAAAGCGCGTTTTAAATTGCAGGGCAAGCCCCTTCCCCATCACTCCCTCACAGTTTACAGCATTGACCAGACAATCCGCGCCACATTCAAACAAATCCCCTTTCATATACGAAACCATGCCATCTCCCCTTTCCGCCATTCTATTCCCCGCCGCCTTTATCTTTACGACTTAGAAGCGGAACTTCTTTAATAGATTAAAATTCTTAAAGATTCCATTCAACTTTTTTCTTTTTCTTTCACATATTCAAATACTATAATGTACTTTCTTTTTAGTTTAACCATTTATATACTTCATTTACCCTCACGGATATATTTTGGCGGCACTGCATCCGCCAGCCAAACTTTCTCATTGCCCAGATAGAACCCTACTCCGTCAGACCACGCCACTTTCGCATCAATCACCAGGATACACGGCTTCGCGTCATGTCGGCTCCCGACATTCGCCGCTGTTTCCACGTCCTGGGAAAGATGGACATACTGCCTGTTTTGCGGCAGGAGCCCCTTTTCCTTTATGGAAGTAAGGAACCTCCTTGCCGTCCCGTGATACAGGATATCCGGCGGCATCTGCCTTTCTTTTTTGATTTTCATCGGTATGGAATGTCCATAATACGCCCGGATTTTTCCATCTTTCAACTCAAAACGCTTCTTGTCCGACTGCGCGATAATCCTTGCAAAGTCCTCCTCCGATACATTTTTCCATTTTGTGCTCCGGTGCAGCGCATCGAGAAGCTGCACAACAGGAACAGCCCCCTCCTCATCCATCTCAAGCTCATACTCCCACGGCGCATGGCGCAGTGCGTAGGAAATTTCCTTGCTAAGTGCCCGATCGTCCATTTTTCCTCTCCTCTTAGATCCAATTATTTCCAACTCTCCTGATTACTCCCAATTCTTCCAGATATCCGGCTGATAGCCAACAGTTGCCTGATTTTTGTTGCGGACTACTGGAACACGTATAACTTTCTGGTTTTCCAATATCTTTTCCTGTCTATCCTCCGCGGATAGATGTTTCAGCAGAGCCAATAAATCCCTGTCCTTACCACCTTCGTCAATCAGATTCGAAATCCCTCCGACCGCCTGGCATACAGATAGAAACTCACCCCTGCTCATGCCTTTTTCCTTCATATCAATAAACTGGTACTTGATTCCGCGCTCCTTAAAAAAACGCTCCGCTTTCTTGGAATCAAAATCTTTTTTTGTGCCAAATATCTGTATATTCATAGAAATCCCCGTTCTTTGCTGATTTTGGTTTGCCATCCTTATTGGAACATACTTGTTTTCCCATACTGTATCTCTAAAAGTGTCAGACCACACGCGGGAGCAGTCGCACCGGCTGCCTTCCGGTCACATGCCGCAAGCGATTCTGCAAGCGACTTTGGGGTACGTTTATGATAGCCGACCTCAATCAATGTCCCCGCAATAATACGCACCATATTATAGAGGAAACCGTTCCCATTGATGCGGATGGTAATAAGGCGCGGCATAATGCCATCCGATGTTTCGCCTGTTGCCCCAAAGCCGTAAGGGCGTATCCCCCCCTCCAAAACCTCAAGATAATTTACCCGCCGGACTGTTTCATTTACCTGCGTATTAACGGAACAAAAACTCTTAAAATCATGTTCCCCGACCAGATATTTTGCCGCCTGCTGCATTGCAGATACATCGAGGGGGCGATAAAGAAAATGTGAATACCTCCTTAACAATGGATCCGGGAAGGTGGCATTGTAGATTTGATACTCATAAGTTTTATTGCAGTCACAGTGTCTTGGGTGGAAGTCTGCCGCAACCTCGCACGATTCCTGGACGGTAATATCCTCCGGCAAACTCGGGTTTAACGCATGGGCTAATTTTTCCCCGGGAATACGGCTCTTTGTGTCAAACACACAGACATTGCCGCGCGCGTGCACTCCTGCATCCGTCCTGCTCGCGCCAATTACTTCGATATCCTCCCCAAGCAGCGCGCTAAGTCTTGAATTTAGTATCCCCTCAACCGTAATACCGTTTGGCTGCCTCTGCCACCCACAATATTCTGTCCCGTCATATGCCACACGGAGCATAACACGCTTCATAATCCCCTCCCGTCCTGCCGTATATGGAAATCCAAATATTTCTTCCGCTCCTTTTTGGCAACTTCAGGCACGGTCATATCCTGCCGATACCCCATGTTCTTGATTGCATCTGGATTGCATCTGATTTCCTGCATCGTAAGTTCTGGCATCTTAACCTATCAAAGAAGTTCCCCGCCTCTAAATTGTAAAGATAAAAGCGAAATCCCTGGCTTTCTCTTTTCAGGAGCAAAAAATTCTGTATTAAAACTTCCGGCTCACCACGACCACCGCCACAAATGCTGCCATCAAAATCCACGCCCCCATATCGCGCCCGTGGTAATGCAGCGGTTTCATCTTTGTTCTGCCCGCGCCGCCCCGATAGCAGCGCGCCTCCATTGCCATGGCAAGATCACCCGCCCGCCGGAATGCCGAGATAAAGAGTGGCACAAGGATCGGGATCATCGCCTTGGCGCGCTTTATAATCCCGCCCGTTTCAAAATCCGCCCCTCTCGCCTGCTGCGCCTTCATAATCTTATCCGTTTCCTCAAGCAAAATCGGGATAAACCGCAGGGCAATTGACATCATCATTGCCACCTCATGCACCGGGACATGCAGTTTTTTTAATGGTGAGAGCAGGCTTTCCATCCCGTCAGTCAGTTCGTTCGGCGTTGTGGTAAATGTCATCAGTGAGGAGCCCAGGATTAAGAGTGTCAGACGCACCGCCATGGAAAGCGCCAGATAAAGCCCCTCCCGGGTAATTTTGATAAATTTCCATTCAAATACCGGTGTCCCGGAAGTTAAGAACAGGTTGAAACATACCGTAAAGAGCAGGAGAATCACCACCGCCTTCAAACCCTTTACAATATAGCCAAATGGCACTTTTGATGCGCGGATCACCGCCGCTAATGCGAGCGCCGCAATCAGGTATCCCCAGAGATTTTTTACAAGGAAGAGGCTCACGATATATAAGAGCGTCCCCGCAAGTTTCACGCGCGGGTCAAGTCGGTGCAGTACCGAGTCCGCCGGATAATATTGTCCGATTGTTATATCACGTATCATAAATTCCACTCATTCTGCCAGTAACGGCATTTATTTAATTCCTTTCCAGACCGCAAGTATCGCTGCCCCCGCTTCCATAACGGTTGTCGCTTCGGTTGTTACCGGTATGCCGCGCTCCCTTAACGCATGCATTGCGTAGGTGACCTGCGGCGCTGCAAGCCCGATCTGCTCAAGTTCCTTATAATGCGAAAAAACCGCTTTTGGCGCGCCGTCATACACTGCCATCCCGTGATCCATCACAATTATCCGCCCGACATATTTCGCCACATCCTCCATACTATGCGATACAAGTATCACCGTGATATGGCGCTCATTGTGGATTTTTGCGATCTGGTCAAGGATTTCATCGCGCCCCTTAGGGTCAAGCCCCGCCGTCGGCTCATCGAGTATCAAAACTTCCGGCTCCATCGCCAACACCCCGGCAATCGCCACGCGGCGCTTTTGCCCGCCGGATAATTCAAACGGAGATGCGTCAATCAAATCATCCGGGATTCCAACCTGCTTTAGTGCACCATATGCCCTTAAATCAACCTCAAGCGGTGTTAAGGAAAGGTTTTTGGGTCCGAACTGAACGTCTTTTAACACGGTTGTTTCAAAAAGCTGGTGTTCCGGGTACTGGAAAACCAGACCTACTTTTGTCCTCAGTTCTTTTAAGTTGTAATCCGCATCGTAAATATCGGCTCCATTGTAGTACACGCCCCCGCTTGTCGCTTTTACCAGCCCGTTTAAGTGCTGGATCAACGTTGATTTGCCCGAACCGGTATGTCCGATCAGCCCAATAAATTCCCCGTCTTCTATTACAAGATTGATATTTTTGAGCGCCTGCTTTTCATAGGCAGTTCCAGGACTGTAGATATAATTTAATTTATCTATTATGATGGACATTTTATTTCTCCTGTCAGAAAACTCTTGATGTTTTATATTATTTCTACCGGCTATTTCTCTTTTGGAAACTTGTCACGCTCCCTTCAGGCAGCGCTCAACTGCCTCCGCAAATTCTTCCACCGACAAGACCCCATCCGGCAGCGGCATCCCCGCCTTTTTCAGCTCATAGGCAAGTTCCGTTACCTGCGGCACATCCATGCGGTAGGATTTCAGTTTTTCCACCTGGGAGAAAACTTCACGCGGACTTCCCTGCATTACAATTTTCCCGTCATCCATCACAATCACCTTGTCCGCATGGATCACTTCCTCCATATAATGCGTGATTAAAAGCACAGTGACCTTTTCCCTGCGGTTTAATTCCCTTACCGTGCGGATCACTTCTTTCCTGCCGCTAGGATCCAGCATGGCAGTGGGTTCGTCAAGTACAATGCACTGCGGCTTCATTGCCATAATGCCCGCGATTGCCACCCGCTGCTTCTGACCGCCGGATAATTTATTTGGCGAGTGTGTGCGGTACTCGTACATCCCAACCGCCTTTAAACTCTCCTCCACGCGTTTCCATATTTCCTGTGTCGGCACGCCGAGGTTCTCCGGTCCGAATCCCACGTCCTCCTCCACGACCGTTGCTATGATCTGGTTGTCCGGATTCTGAAAAACCATACCCGCCGTCTGGCGGATATCCCAGAGGCGCGCTTCCTCCCTGGTATCCATCCCCCCCACATACAGGGCTCCCTCGGTCGGCAGCAAGATGGCATTAATATGTTTCGCCAGAGTGGATTTTCCCGAGCCATTATGACCGAGAATCGCAACAAAATCCCCCTTTTTTATCTCCATGGATACGCCATCCAGGGCTTTTGTAATGGATTCCACATTGCCTTCCTCATCGCGTCGGATATATTCAAATATCAGGTTATCGGTTTGAATCATGGACATAATGAGCAGTTCCTTTCAATTTAATTCTGATATATTCTCATTTTAAAAAAGTATATAAGCACTGTGATATTTACAGGAATAACGGACTTTGGGCGGACACTGCCCTCCCCACTTCCACTTCCACTTCCACTTCCACTTCCACTTCCACTTCCACTTCATTTTACCATAACATTACTGCTTCGTCCACTCCATTTTATATAACATATATATTCACTTCTATTAATCTTAAAAAACACCCTGATGTTCACTTTGGTACCCTTTAAGTAACCACTCTGTGCAGATACCCGAACCTGTGAAATAATGTGGGTGCAACCCCATAAGCTTAGATGATGGGCTAATCCCACAAAACTAACAGTTGCAATCCATCTATGCACAAACATTCATAACTGTATATAGTTGGTGGTGTCAGGAAATGACGACACTTTAATAATACACCACCGACAAGTATCCATAAAGTCAAAAATCCCCCGTCCAAATTTTTCCGGACAGGGGATTTTATAACTTCCAATTTACACCAGTTCAATTAATACCGTCATCGCTGCATCGCCCTTGCGCGGTCCGATTTTTACGATTCTGGTATAACCACCATTGCGATCTGCATACTTTGGCGCTATCTCGTCAAAGAGCTTATCAGCAAGGTCAACCTTCTTTGTGTTCTTTTTCTTTCCAGCGTTCTCAGCAGGAACCTCGGTAATATCATAGAGATAAGCATACATCTTTCTTCTTGCATGGAGTCTTGACGGCTTATCTTTCTTGATGGACTTCTCAACGGTATCAAAAACATCACGCTTCTTGCCGTCCACCACTTCTTTTACCCTCTTGCCATTCTGGTCTTTGCGTGCTACTTTCGCATTTACAGTAACGGTATCAAAATTATCTTTTTCCTTGACTGCCATCGCGATAAAGCCCTCCGCAATGCTGCGGATTTCCTTGGCTCTGGTTTCCGTTGTCACGATCTTACCATGGTAAAGCAGATTCGTAACCTGGTTCCGGAGCAATGCTTTTCTCTGGCTGGAATTTCTTCCCAGTTTTCTATAGCCTGCCATGTTGTTTCCTCCTATTCTGAGTTCCGCATATGCCCACCCCGCACCAATGTCTGGAGAAAGAAATTTCTGTCCGCACAGCTTTCAGAAATTCCTTTCTGGCACTGTCCGGGCATATGCTTTTATATATAATTATTATTCACTTTCGCCCAGGTTTAATGATAAACCGAGCTCCTTCAACTTCGCAAGTACCTCCTCGAGGGATTTCCGTCCAAGGTTGCGCACCTTCATCATATCCTCGGAAGTACGGTTACATAACTCTTCTACGGTGTTGATTCCCGCTCTCTTTAAACAGTTGTAAGAACGAACTGACAGTTCAAGCTCGTCAATGCTCATCTCGAGGACTCTCTCTTTGTGGTTGTCTTCTTTCTGAACCATAACCTCCGCTGTCTTTGCATTCTCGGAAAGGTCAATGAAAGAATTCAGGTGCTCGCTTAACACCTTTGCTGCAAGGCTTACTGCCTCGTCAGGTGCCAGCGTGCCGTCCGTCCACACATCAAGTGTCAGTTTATCAAAATCGGTTATCTGGCCGACACGGGTATTTTCCACAGTAAGGTTGACGCGTTTTACCGGGGTGAAGATTGAATCGACCGCGATTGTACCGATTGGCTGGTCATCGCTCTTGTTCTTGTCGGAACTACTGTAACCTCTCCCCTTCTTGATGGTCATTTCAATAAAGAGCTTGTTGTCCATACCGCCATTCATGGTGGCAATCACTGTTTCCGGGTTGAGAACCTCTATATCATTATCCCCTTTAATGTCCTTTGCCCGCACAATGCCCTCGCCCACAAAATCGATGTACACGGTTCTCGGCTCATCGGTTTCAGCATTATTTTTGATCGCGAGGTTTTTGATGTTCATAATGATTTCCGTGACATCTTCCTTCACACCTGGAATCGGCATAAACTCATGGACAACACCATCAATCTTTACATGACTCACCGCTGCACCCGGCAGGGAAGAAAGCATGATTCTCCTCAGGGAATTACCCAAAGTCGTACCGTATCCTCGCTCAAGAGGTTCAACTACAAACCGTCCGTATTTCTTATCTTCTGAAATCTCAGCAATCTCAATTCCAGGTTTTTCAAAATCAAACATCTTGGCCCCTCCTTATGGGTTGTTCTGAGGGTATCCCAAACAGATAGAGCAAAAATTCCAGCCTATTATTTGGAGTACAACTCGACGATAAGCACTTCGTTTACAGGGACATCAATCTGTTCCCTGGTCGGGATTTCCTTCACCGTACCGGTCATATTCTCATGGTCAGCCTCAAGCCACGACGGCACTGCTCTTCCGCCGGTTACCTCAAGGATGTCCTTATATCTCTGCATGGATTTTACTTTCTCCTTAATGGAGATCACATCGCCCGGTTTTACCTGGTAGGATGGGATATTAACACATTTTCCGTTTACAAGCACATGCTTGTGGTCAACGATCTGTCTTGCCTCAGTTCTTGTCCTGCCGTAACCCATGCGGAAAATAATATTGTCAAGGCGAAGCTCAAGGAGAATCAACATGTTCTCGCCCGTCGTGCCATACTTCAATTTCTTTGCTTTCTCAAAATTGTTGCGGAACGGCTTCTCAAGCACTCCGTAAATAAACTTTGCTTTCTGCTTCTCGCGCAGCTGCATGCCGTACTCGCTTACTTTCTTGCCCGCCCGCGCAAAGGTCCTTTTTGACTTCTTATCGATACCAAGATAGCTCGGCTCAAGGCCTAAAGATCTACATTTTTTTAATACAGGACTCATATCTCTTGCCATAGTTCTTTACCTCCTATTAGACTCTTCTACGCTTTGGCGGTCTGCACCCATTATGTGGAACCGGAGTGACATCCTTGATGCTGGTTACTTCAATGCCGCATGCCTGAAGCGCACGGATCGCTGCTTCCCTGCCGGAACCCGGTCCTTTTACCATAACTTCAACGGATCTCAACCCGTGCGGTAATGCTGCTTTTGCAGCGGTTTCCGCTGCCATCTGCGCCGCATATGGTGTGGATTTCCTTGAGCCGCGGAATCCCAACCCGCCCGCGCTTGCCCAGGAGAGTGCATTGCCTTCCGAATCCGTAAGAGTAACAATTGTATTATTAAAGGACGACTGGATATGTGCCTGTCCACGGTCTACATTTTTTCTGACACGCTTTTTCGCAGTTTTCTTAGCTGCTACTGCCTTCTTAGCCATGTTTTAAACCTCCTATTTTAAGTTCCGCATGTTCCCTTCCATACCGTTAAAACAGAGTAATTTCTGTCCGCATACGCTCCCATAAATTCCTCTGCGGTACTGTCCGGTCACATGCTGTTTAAGTTCCGCATGTTCCCTTCCATACCATTAAAACAGAGTAATTTCTGTCCGCATACGCTCCCATAAATTCCTCTGCGGTACTGTCCGGTCACATGCTGTTTTAGTTTTGCGCATTACCGGATATTATTACTTCTTCTTGTTTGCTACGGTGCGCTTTGGTCCCTTCCTGGTCCTGGCGTTCGTCTTTGTCTTCTGGCCGCGGACAGGAAGCCCCTTCCTGTGACGGATTCCCCTGTAGCATCCGATTTCCTGTAATCTCTTAATATTCATCGCGATCTCGCGTCTTAAATCACCTTCCACCATCATCGTCTCATCGATGACATCACGGATTCTGGCTACCTCTTCATCCGTAAGGTCGCGGACACGGGTATCCGGGTTTACATTCGCTTTTGCAAGGATACGGTTTGAGCTTACCCGACCAATACCATATACATAAGTAAGCCCGATCTCCACACGCTTCTCCCTAGGTAAGTCTACACCACTAATACGAGCCATGTGTATTGCACCTCCATAAAATTTGATTGATTGTAAAAATAGTAAAATAATACTTTTTTGTGACATACAACCCTGCCCCGCGTGTCCTCACACAGGTGCCCTGCTGGGCAAAACGGGCTGGTATCACATCAGCCGCTTTAAATTGTGACAGCCCGGTCCCGCCGGAACTGAAAGCTGGGATAAAAACCGTCCCCGGCTAAAGGCAGCCCGCAGCACTTTACGCAATGCTGCACCACCCCACAATATCACAATTTTATCCGTCCCGCACGTCTTTTTCGGATGGCGTATCCGCAAAAACAGGCTTGCTAAAGGCCTAAAACGTTGATATGACGGATAATTGTAACACAGAAAGCAAGAACTGTTTCCATATATAGAAACAATTGCAATGCTCTTTGCCAAGACATTGCAATTGGATTTAGCCCTGTCTTTGCTTGTGTTTCGGATTTTCGCAGATCACGCGGATCGCGCCTTTTCTCTTGATGATTTTACATTTTTCGCAAATCGGTTTCACGGAAGATCTAACCTTCATCTCTTTCACTCCTTTCGAAAAAAGTCCGCTTATTATTATAACAAAAGCGGACAGGAAATGCAAGAACAATTTTTCCAATTTTTAAACAATTTTTCATGGGATTTTTAGGCAGAATGCCCACGGGGAGGGACTTTTTAAGGCAGCCCCTCCCCGTTTCTTATTTGTCCCTCCAGATAATGCGTCCTTTCGTAAGGTCATATGGCGACAACTCAAGTGTTACCTTGTCGCCCGGCACAATCTTTATAAAGTTCATGCGCAGCTTGCCGCTGATATGCGCCAGCACACGGTGACCATTTTCAAGTTCCACCTGGAACATTGCGTTCGGCAGCTTCTCTACTACGGTTCCCTCAATCTCTACTACATCCGATTTCGACATGGAATTCTCCTTTCCAGTTCTCTGTGATTTCTTTATGATATTTTTATTCCGGCCATTTCCATCCCATGCAATTTTCAATCTGGAAACAGCACCGCAGCGTTTCACGGTTATGCCGCCTTTAATTTAATGACAGGATTTCCGGCTCTTTTTCCGTAATCAGGATGGTGTTCTCATAATGTGCGGAGAGTGTCCCGTCCTCCGTTACCACCGTCCAGTCATTCTCCAGCACATACACCTCCGGTCTTCCCATATTGACCATCGGCTCAATGGCAAGCGTCATCCCCGGCACCAGTTTCATGCCGCGCCGT
Organism: uncultured Lachnospiraceae bacterium; assembly: GCA_910577675.1. GTDB lineage: Bacteria > Bacillota > Clostridia > Lachnospirales > Lachnospiraceae > RGIG4057. Next base: position 53,561 of record CAJTOR010000011.1, on the reverse strand, counting down.
TTCTGGTGAAAATTCGGCACTTCCGGCTCCTCATGCAGTCTTGCGCCGACACCATGCCCGACATAGTCCCGCACGCAGCTATATCCGTTCGCCACAACATAATCCTCGATGGCGGCTGAAATCTCAAACAGGTGACAACCTGCCCTGGCATACTTTATACCCTCAAAGAAGCTCTGCTTTGTGACCTCTATCAACCTTGCAGCCTCAGGTGATATCTGTCCGACCGCATGAGTGCGCGCCGCATCCGAATGGTAGCCCTCATAAATCACCCCAGCGTCAATGCTGATAATATCCCCTTCCTTTAATACCCGCTTTTTATCCGGTATCCCGTGGATAACCTCCTCGTTGACCGAAGCGCAGATAGATGCCGGGAAACCGTTATAGTTTAAGAAGGACGGTGTGCAGCCATGGGCGTGTATAATTTCAAACGCCCTGCGGTCAAGCTCCTTTGTTGTAATACTCGGCACAATAATATCCGCCAGGCAGTCATGCACCTCGGAAAGAATTTTTCCTGCCTCGCGCATACGCGCAAGCTCTTTTTCTGACTTTATCGATACCGACATTGCACGCCTCCAGATTAGGCATCAACCGATCCGGCAAGAATCGCCGTGATAGCGTCAAATACTTCTGCTACATCCTTCGTACCGTCCACCTCTTTTAAGATCTTCTCCCCGGCATAGAAATCGATAAGCGGCTGTGTCTGGGTATGATATACATCAAGCCTCTTTGCAACGGTTTCCGGCTTGTCATCATCCCTCAATACGAGCTCGCCGCCGCAGGCATCGCAGATTCCTTCCACCTTTGTCGGATTGTACACAACATGGTAAGTACCGCCGCAGGAAAGGCACGCGCGCCTTCCGGACATACGGTTTACGATATTCTCGTCCGGCACTTCCACATTGATTGCATAATCCAGCTTATCGCCCTTTTCTGCCAGAGCCTTTCTTAGCGCTTCTGCCTGCGGGATGGTGCGCGGGAAACCATCAAGCACATAGCCGTTCTTGCAGTCATCCTGGCCAAACCGATCCATAATCAGTTCAAGTGTCAGCTCATCCGGCACAAGCGCCCCCTGATCCATATAGGTTTTCGCTTTCCTGCCAAGTTCCGTACCATTCTTGATATTTGCGCGGAAAATATCACCGGTCGAAATATGCGGGATACCATATTTTTCCGCGATCATTTTAGCCTGTGTCCCCTTGCCTGCACCAGGCGCACCCAACATAACAATTTTCATTTTTTCCCTCATTTCTGCGCGGCTTTGCACCTGCCAAATCCATGGATGCCACGCGGACACGGACTTGCCATTAAACACTATAGATAGGATGGGGTGTTAAAGACCCAAACAGGGCGGAACATATTTGCTCCACCCTGAAATTTGGATTGTGTTAATCGTTCAAAAATCCTTTATAGTGGCGCACTAACATTTGGGACTCAATCTGCTTGAGTGTTTCAAGTACGACACCAACCACGATAATCAGCGAAGTACCACCGAAGTTTACACTGGCACCAAATGCACCCGCAAAGAAAATAGGAATAACTGCTACAATGGTAAGACCGATCGCACCGATAAAAATAATGTAATTCAATACCTTATTTAAATACTCCGTCGTCGGTCTGCCCGGACGGATACCCGGGATAAAGCCACCCTGCTTTTTCATGTTATTCGCAATCTCCATCGGGTTAAAGGTGATGGAAGTATAAAAATATGCGAAGAAAATGATCATTGCGATATAAAGCACTGCGCCAAGAGTATACTTGAATTCGCCGAAACTGTCAAAGTTAAACCAGTGCCTCTGGTCGAACATATACAAAATCTTGCGCCATAATGTGGAACGCTCCCCATACACACCGAAGAAAGAAGAGATGATAATCGGGAACTGCAATAGGGACACTGCAAAGATAACCGGAATAACGCCCGCTGTATTTACCTTTAACGGGATAAAGGAAGACTGCCCGCCAACCATGTTCCGACCCTGCACCTTTTTCGCATACTGCACGGAAATTTTTCTCTGTGCGTCCTGCAACAGCACAATCAGGACGATCGTAATCACGATGACAGCCACAATTACAACCGCGCCGACAATCCCCATACCGACACTGCCCGCACCGGTAACAAAACGCTCAACCAGGTTGCTGATATCGGATGGCATTTTCGCCACAATATTAAACAAAAGGATCATGGAAATACCGTTTCCAACACCCTTCTCGGTAATGCGCTCCCCAAGCCACATTAAGAACGCGGAACCAGCCGTGAAGGAAACTGTAATTACAACGATGTTTGTAAAGAGGCTTCCGCTTCTCAACACACCGTTCGTATTGTTAAAGCCGATTGTCATGGCAACCGACTCGATAATGGCAAGCCCAATCGTGAGGTATCTTGAAATCTCAGCGATCTTTTTCCTGCCCTCCTCGCCATCCTTCTGGAGCTCTTCGAGCTTAGGGATGGCAATGGTAAGAAGCTGCATAATAATGGAGGAAGTGATATACGGGGAAATGTTCAATGCAAAAATGGACATTTCTGTAAAAGAACCACCTGTCAACGCATCAAGAAAACCTAAGTTATCTCCCATCGTAGAATCCAGCCAAAGCTGGAAATAATCGCGGTCCACGCCAGGCACCGGGATCAGGCACCCGAGCCTGACGATAAGCAGCGCAATCAGCGTAAAAAGCAGCTTTGCGCGGATATCCTTGATCTTAAAGGCGTTTCTAAGCGTTTTAAACATATTAGATCACCTCTGCATTTCCACCAAGTGCCTTAATCTTCTCCATAGCGCTCGCGCTGTAAGCGGATACTTTGACATTAAGCTTCTTAGTTAACTCTCCATTTCCAAGAATCTTTACTCCGTCTTTTGGATTGCTGATAACACCGAGTGCTACCAGAGTTTCAGCCGTAACCTCTGCGCCGTCTTCAAACCTGTTCAACATATCTACATTAATAGCTACGATTTCCTTCGTGTTCCTGTTGTGGAAACCTCTCTTAGGAAGTCTCCTGTACAAAGGCATCTGACCACCTTCAAAGCCTGTCCTTGGAGCACCGGAACGCGCTTTCTGACCCTTGTGGCCATAGCCTGCGGTTTTTCCGTTTCCTGAACCATGTCCACGGCCCTTACGGAACTTGTCGCCCTGCTTTGAACCTTTTGCCGGTCTTAAATCTGATAAATTCATCGTTGCACCTCCTTACCTGTTTTTAGATTTCTTCCACCTTAACCAAATGCTTTACCTGTGCCACCATGCCCCTTACGGAAGCATTGTCCGGCAATTCCACGGTGCTGTTAAGCTTCTTTAAACCCAGGGCAGTAACAGTGCGCCTGTGCTTAGGAATCGCGCCGATGGTGGACTTCTTCAAGGTAATTTTTAATTTCTCTGCCATTTTTTTCCTCCAATCTTCTGCCGGTGCCAGCAACAACCGCCACCGGCCGCTAAAAGAAATTAGCCTAAAAGCTCCTCAACCGAAAGCCCGCGAAGTGCTGCCACTTCCTCCGGGGTCTTTAACTGGGAAAGACCGTTGATGGTAGCGAGGACGACATTCTGCTTATTGTTGGAACCAAGCGACTTTGTACGGATATTCTTAAATCCTGCAAGCTCAAGCACATTACGTGCAGGACCGCCCGCAATGATACCAGTACCTTCCGGGCTCTTCTTTAACAGCACACTCGCGCTGCCAAACTTTCCGAGAAAATCATGTGGGACGCTGCCGTTCTCATCCAAAGGCAGCTCGATCAACTTTTTCATGGCATCCTCTTTCCCCTTGCGGATTGCTTCCGGGATTTCGGCTGCCTTGCCAAGACCTGCACCGACATGGCCGTTCTTGTCACCGACAACAACCAGGGCGGTAAAACGCATATTGCGGCCACCCTTTACAACCTTCGTTACACGCTTGATCGAAACTACTTTATCTTCCAATTCGAACTGACTGGCATCAATGATTGTACGTTTCATGTGTTCTCCTCCTTGCCTAGAAATTGAGGCCAGCTTCACGCGCTGCCTCAGCTAATGCCTGAACCTTCCCCTGATAAATGAAACCGCCTCTGTCAAATACAACCTCGGTAATGCCTTTTTCCTGTGCCTTTTTTGCAATTACCTTCCCCAAGTATGCAGCGGCAGCAACATCATTGGTCTTCTCAAGCTCAGCTTTTACTTCCTTATCCAGGGTGGAAGCTGCAACCAAAGTGTTCCCTACAGTATCGTCGATCACCTGTGCGTACATGTGGTTATTGCTTCTGAAAACAGCTAAACGTGGTCTTTCAGGAGTGCCGGCGAAACGATTGCGCATTCTGTTATGCTTTTTAATACGAACTTCACTTCTTGATATTTTACTAACCATCTTTCACGCCTCCTTTTACTTCTTACCAGTCTTACCAACTTTACGACGGATAACCTCATCAGCATACTTGATACCTTTGCCCTTGTATGGCTCCGGTCTTCTCTTATCTCTGATTTCAGCAGCGTATTGACCAACTTTTTCTTTATCGATGCCCTTGACGGTAATCTTGTTCTGACCTTCAAGTATCGTTTCAAGCCCTTCCGGATCCACCATAACAACCGGATGGGAATATCCTAATGTCAGTGTGAGTTCCTTGCCGGACTTAGCCGCACGGTAGCCCACGCCGTTAATTTCAAGAATCTTCTCGTAGCCGGATGTCACACCGGTTACCATATTGGCAATCAGCGTCCTTGTCAGGCCGTGGAGCGACTTCATCCTCTTTAAATCATTCGGCCTTGTAACAACAATCTCTGCGCCTTCAAGCTTTATTTCCATCTCTGCCGGCAACACCCTCTCAAGTGTTCCCTTCGGACCTTTCACAGTCACTTTATTATTTTCTGCAATCTCAACCGTAACACCGGCCGGAACCGCGATTGGCATCTTCCCTATACGTGACATGCCCGTACCTCCTTAATATAATGTTTGACAGTCCCTCACTGTCCCCCGTAGAAAAGAGTATCGAATGGGATAAGGGCTCCCGAAACGACTTCCTTTCCGTGCCAGGAATACTTCTGCCGCACTTTTGCGGTAATTTTTCTCAAAGACTGCTCCCGTGTGGGATGCCCGTCCTATATCCGCATTGACAACCTGCCCATCCCTTAAAGACAAGCCCATCCCAATGCATAATCTCTATCAAAATCTTTTATCTTAACAGTTTCCTGCCTGCAGGAATTCACCCCGACAAACAATTTTGCTTCATCAAACAGCCAATCCTGCCAGACAAACCCACCCACAATAAACATTGTTTTACCGGGTAAGTGATCTGACAGATGAATCTATCTTTACAGACAAACTTCTATTACCAGGTAAACTTATCCTACCAAATGAATTTATCTTACCAGATTAATTTATCTTACCAGATGAATTTATCTTACCAGATGAATTTATCTTACCAGATAAATGCCAGCACCTCACCGCCAACATTCTCCTTGCGCGCTTCCTTATCGGTCAGCACACCCTTGTTCGTGGAGATAATTGCGGTACCCAGGCCGCCGAGCACCCTCGGTAAATCTTCCTTGCCCGCATATACGCGAAGACCAGGCTTGGAAATCCTCTTTAAACCGGTGATAATCTTTGTGTTCTTATCCTTGCCATACTTCAGGGTAATATGGATGTTCTTGAAACCGCCGACTTCCTCGATCTCAAAACTCTTGATGTACCCCTCCTTCAAAAGGATCTCCGCGATGGAAATCTTCATCTTCGAAGCCGGGACATCTACAGTATCATGTTTCGCAGTGTTTGCATTGCGGATTCTCGTAAGCATATCTGCAATCGGATCGCTCGTTGCCATAATAGTTTGCCTCCTTTCTAACCTTTACCAGCTTGCCTTCTTAACGCCTGGTATCTCGCCCTTGTACGCTAACTCACGGAAGCAGATCCTGCAAATTCCGTATTTTCTTAAATATGCATGTGGCCTTCCACAGATTCTACAGCGGTTATATTCCCTGCAAGAGAATTTCTGCTTGCGCTGTTGTTTGATCTTCATCGATGTTTTTGCCATAAAATTTTCCTCCTGACTATTTGCTGAATGGCATTCCGAACAGTGTCAGTAACTCGCGTGCTTCCTCGTCACTCTTTGCGGTTGTCACGAAGATTACGTCCATACCCCTGACCTTATCCACCTTATCGTACTCGATCTCCGGGAAAATCAACTGCTCCTTGATACCCAGCGCATAGTTGCCCCTGCCGTCAAACGCGTTCGGGTTTACGCCGCGGAAGTCGCGGACACGCGGTAAGGAAAGGTTAATCAAACGGTCTGCGAACTCATACATTTTGCTGCCGCGCAGTGTAACCTTACATCCGATGGCAAGCCCCTCCCTGATCTTGAAGTTCGCGATGGACTTCTTAGCCTTCGTGATAACCGGCTTCTGGCCTGCGATAATCTCCATGTCCTTTACTGCGGACTCAAGCGCCTTGGCATTCTCCTTCGCTTCGCCCACACCCATGTTGATCACAATCTTGTCAAGCTTCGGTATCTGCATTACGTTCTTGTAGCCAAACTTCTTCTGCATAGCCGGAGCGATCTCATTCTGATAAGTTTCTTTTAAACGAGCCAACTTGGTGACCTCCTCTCCCAAAATTAATCGATAACCTCACCGGTCGATTTCGCAACGCGTACTTTCTTGCCGTCCTTCACTGTAAAACCGACCCTCGTTGCCTTGCCCTTGTGTACATACATAACGTTCGATGCGTCAATCGGTGCGTCCTTATGGATAATCCCGCCCTGTGGGTTCGCCTGGGATGCCTTCGCATGTTTCGTTACGGTATTGACACCCTCAACGACAACCTTGCCTGCGGAAACGGAAACAACTTTCCCTTCCTTGCCTTTATCCTTGCCGGCGATAACCTTTACGGTATCACCCTTCTTAATCTTTGCTGTTGCCACGTCGTCACCTCCTTAAAGTACTTCTGGTGCTAATGAAACAATTTTCATGAACTGCTTCTCGCGAAGCTCCCTTGCTACCGGCCCAAAAATACGGGTTCCCCTCGGGTTCTTGTCTTCCTTGATAATGACAGCCGCATTCTCGTCGAAACGGATGTAGGAGCCGTCCTTGCGGCGCGCGCCCTTCACCGTGCGGACAACGACCGCCTTGACAACATCACCCTTCTTTACAACGCCGCCCGGTGTTGCATCTTTGACCGAAGCAACAATGATATCGCCAATATTTGCATATCTTCTGGTTGAGCCGCCCATTACACGGATGCAAAGCAGTTCCTTCGCACCGGTATTGTCAGCAACCTTCAGCCTGGTTTCTGATTGTACCATGTCAGATACTCCTTTCGAATTTCCTTATAAAACGAATTTATCCCGCCCAAGCGAAATTATTTCGCTAAGCGAATTTATTTCGCTTTCTCTACAATCTCAACAAGTCTCCATCTCTTATCCTTAGAGAGCGGCCTCGTTTCCATGACCTTCACCCTGTCGCCCATCTTGCACTCGTTGTTCTCGTCATGCGCCTTGAGCTTGTAAGTTCTTTTCACGATCTTCCCATAAAGAGGATGCTTTACATTATCTACTACAGCGACCACAATGGTCTTATCCATCTTATCGCTTACTACCTTGCCGATACGGGTTTTACGAAGATTTCTTTCTTCCACGGTAATTCTCCTTCCTGCCACGCCTTACGGCCAGCCCAATTATTTGCCCTGTGCGGAAATCACGGTCTGAATCCTTGCAATATTCCTTCTGACTTCCTTGATCCTGCTTGTATTATCAAGCTGGTTCGTCGCGTTCTGGAACCTTAAATTAAACAGCTCCTTCTTCGCATTCACCAGTTCCTCATTCAATTCAGCTGCTGACTTGTTCCTTAATTCTTCTACGTATTTATTTGTTTTCACTGCCAGCACCTCCTTCTAAATCAGCGCGGGAAACGATCTTGCACTTAACCGGTAACTTGTGGGACGCAAGACGGAGTGCTTCCCTTGCGATCTCCTCGGTCACGCCTGCGATCTCAAACATCACGCGGCCCGGCTTTACAACTGCTACCCAGTATTCCAAAGAACCTTTACCGGAACCCATTCGGGTTTCTGCCGGCTTTGTCGTCACCGGCTTATCCGGGAAAATCTTGATCCAAACCTGGCCACCACGCTTGATATAACGCGTCATGGCGATACGGGCTGCCTCAATCTGGTTGGACTTGATCCACGCCGGCTCCATAGCGATGATACCGTACTCGCCGTTCGTGATCTTGTTGCCCCTCAAAGCCTTTCCTGTCATGCTGCCACGGAACTGCTTACGACGCTTTACTCTTTTTGGCATTAACATTATTTATCGCTCCCTTCCTTTTTTGATGCTTTTGTTGGAAGTACTTCACCGTGGTAAATCCAAACCTTAACGCCTACCTTACCATAAGTCGTGTTCGCCTCCGCGAAACCATAATCGATATCCGCGCGGAGCGTCTGAAGCGGGATCGTCCCCTCGTTATAGGACTCCGAACGAGCCATATCAGCACCGCCAAGACGGCCGGAAGCAAGCGTCTTAATACCCTTTGCGCCGCCCTTCATGGTTCTTGACATCGCCGATTTCATAGCGCGGCGGAAAGAGATACGGTTCTCGAGCTGTCCGGCAATATTCTCTGCTACAAGCTGGGCATTTAAGTCAGGCTTCTTGATCTCCTTGATCTCAATGTTGAGCTTCTTGTCCGTGAACTTTGCCAGCTCACCCTTTAACACTTCGATCTCCGCGCCAGCCTTACCGATGACAACGCCCGGCTTTGCGGTGTAGATAATCACCTTTAACTTGTCGGAAGCGCGCTCGATATCGATCCTTGCAACGGATGCGCTGTACAACCTCTTCTTGAGGTATTTCCTGATCTTGTAATCTTCCACCAAATTATCAGCGAAATCAGCCTCCGCATACCATCTGGAATCCCAGTCGCTGATCACACCGACTCTCAAGCCATGAGGATTAACTTTCTGTCCCATGATTGTCCTCCTTATCTCTCATTCAACACAATAGTGATGTGGCTCATTCTCTTTAAGATCCGGTAAGCCCTGCCCTGTGACCTCGGATGGATTCTCTTCATCGTCGGTGCGCAGTTTGCATAGCACTCCTGGATATAGAGCTTGTTAACGTCCATACCATTGTTGTTCTCTGCATTCGCAATCGCTGATTTCAGTAGTTTCTCTATTAAAGTTGAAGCGTATCTTGGGTTATATGCCAGGATACCAAGTGCTGTCGCCACATCCTTGCCTCTGATCGCGTCGAGTACGAAACACGCCTTCTGTACGGAAACTCTTGCGTAAGAAAGCTTCGCGGACGGCCTTTGGTCCTTGTTCGCATTTCTCTCTCTCTTGATCTGGGATCTATGTCCTTTCGCCATGGATGAAACCCTCCTTTCAAATTTAAACGGTTCTCCGTTTCTGGTTGCTTCCAGCAAAAACGCTGCCCATAAAAGTGCAGGATTTTTGCTTATCTATCATCTAAAACTGTCCCGGATGGGGAGGGCAGAAATTATTTCTTGCCCTTCTTCTCATCCTTTCCATGTCCGCGGAATGTCCTTGTCGCTACAAACTCACCGAGCTTGTGGCCAACCATGTCCTCGGTAATATAAACCGGGACATGCTTTCTCCCGTCGTAAACGGCAATCGTAAGACCAACCATCTGCGGGAAGATCGTGGAACGGCGCGACCAGGTCTTGATTACCTGCTTGTCACCCGACTTAATCACCGCATCAACCTTCTTAAGTAAATGCTCATCCGCGAAAGGTCCCTTTTTTAATGAACGTTTCATATCGGTTTAACCTCCTTTAAACTATTTCGCTAATACCTTGCCGTCGCGTCTTCTGATAATAAGCTTGTTGGAGTGCTTATTCTTCTTGCGGGTTTTAAGACCGAGCGCAGGCTTGCCCCAAGGGGTTACAGGACCAGGACGGCCGATACCGGTCTTACCCTCGCCGCCGCCGTGCGGATGGTCATTCGGGTTCATAACGGAACCACGGACGGTCGGGCGGATGCCCATATGGCGCTTGCGTCCTGCTTTACCGATATTAATCAACTCGTGGTCGATATTTCCTACCTGGCCGATGGTCGCGCGGCAGATAATCGGGACGAGCCTCATCTCGCCGGACGGCAGACGCAGAGTCGCATACTTGCCTTCCTTTGCCATAAGCTGTGCCGAATTGCCTGCGGAGCGGACGAGCTGGCCGCCCTTGCCAGGATAAAGCTCAATATTGTGGATCTCCGCGCCGACCGGGATGTTCTGCAACGGCAGGCAGTTCCCAAGCTTAACCTCAGCGGTCTCGCCGTTCATTACCATGTCGCCGACCTTCAGGCCGTTCGGTGCAAGGATATAGGATTTCTCACCGTCCGCATAGCAGATCAGCGCGATGTTCGCCGTCCTGTTCGGATCGTACTCGATCGTTAAGACTTTCGCCGGGATGGCATCCTTTCTCCTCTTAAAATCAACCAATCTGTATTTTCTTCTGGAACCGCCGCCATGGTGCCTTACGGTAATCTTGCCCTGGTTGTTGCGGCCGGCATGCTTCTTCAGAGAAACAACTAAGGATTTCTCCGGCTTTTTCGCCGTGATCTCCGAGAAATCGGAACCTGTCATGTTTCTTCTTGAAGGTGTATATGGGTTATAGGTTTTAATTCCCATGATTTTACTCCTTTCAATGGTTACTTGTCACGCAATAGGCAAGCACGGCTTTATGGAGTGGTTTTCTAAAACAGCCATGCTCTTTTCTGCGGAATCTTACAGGCCAGAGAAAATCTCGATCTCTGCACTGTCGGCGGTAAGCTGCACAATTGCCTTTTTCTTCTTTGCCGTCTTGCCGCTTGTAGCGCCGCGCCTGCGGGTCTTGCCCTCGAGGTTCATGGTGTTCACGCTTGCCACCTTCGTGCCGGCAAACATTTTCTCAACTGCCTCTTTTACCTGGGTCTTTGTTGCATCCGGATGAACCGAAAACGTGTACTTCTTCTCGCTCATGGTATTCATTGTCTTCTCGGTTACAACCGGCGCGAGAATCACATCATAATACTTTAAATCTGCCATTATGCGTACACCTCCTCAATCTTCGCAACAGCATCCTTCGTGATCACCAGGCTGTCATACTTTAAGATATCATATACATTGATCGCATTGAAAAGCGAAGCTTTTACCTGCGGGATATTCCTTGCGGAAAGGATTACCTTCTCATCCTTCTCAGAAATAACGATAAGCGCCTTATTCACTTTAAGGTTGTTTAACACGCCCGCCATTTTCTTTGTCTTGATCTCGTCAAGTGTAAGGGAATCAAGTACAAAAATCTTGCTGTCCGCAACCCTGGATGTGAGGGCTGACTTTACTGCGAATGTCTTTTCCTTCTTGTTCATCTTGAAGGAATAATCCCTTGGCTTCGGTGCAAATACAACGCCGCCGCCCTTCCACTGCGGGGATCTTGTCGAACCCTGCCTTGCATGACCGGTTCCCTTCTGCTTCCACGGTTTCCTGCCGCCGCCGCGCACCTCGGCGCGGGTCTTTGCGCTCTGCGTGCCCTGACGCTTGTTCGCAAGCTGGCTCACTACCGCCATATGCATCAAATGCTCATTTACTTTTACGCCGAAAACAGCATCATTGAGCTCGATGGAGCCAACTTCACTGCCTTCCATATTATAAACCTTTACGTTAGCCATTCTAGTGTTCCTCCTTTCCTAAAGAATTCTCAGTTTGCACTCTTGACCGTTTCTTTAATCATTACAAGCGCTTTCTTCGGTCCAGGTACCGCGCCCTTTATAAGGAGCAGGTTCTTTTCCACGTCCACCTTTACAACCTCAAGGTTCTGTACGGTAGCCCTTACATGACCCATCTGACCCGGCATATGCTTGCCCTTGAACACGCGTCCCGGTGTGGTGGCCGGTCCGTTCGAACCTGCGTGCCTGTGGTACTTGGAACCATGTCCCATCGGTCCTCTTGAAAGCCCGTGGCGCTTGATTGCACCCTGGAAACCCTTACCTTTGGTCGTCCCGGTCGCATCAACGCGGTCGCCCTCAGCAAAGATATCCACTTTGATCTCCTGGCCTACCTTGTAGTCGGCTGCATTATCAAACCTGAATTCTTTAAGAAACCTCCTGTTCGCAACACCCGCCTTCGCGAAGTGTCCCTTCCTCGGCTTGTTTACAAGAACATCCCTGATCTCGCCAAAACCAACCTGAACCGCATTGTAGCCGTCGGTCTCCGCAGTCTTAACCTGCGTTACCGCACAAGGACCTGCCTGCAGCACAGTGACCGGAATAAAAACCCCGTTTTCGCCGAAAATCTGCGTCATACCGATCTTCGTAGCTAAAATAGCCTTCTTCATTTTTTGCACCTCCTGTTAAATCTACAGCGGATCGGTTCGTTTCCTCCCCGATCATCCTAGACGGTTCCATACCGGAATCCTAAAACCGGACTCCTCCATATAAAAACCCTAAGGATCACTTACCCATCAGCTTTTTTAAGATAAAATGAAAGCTTTTTCGTCTGACGAAATTACTTCGTTTTCATCTTAATATCGATGTACACGCCGGCTGGCATTTCAAGCCGGTACAGCACGTCAACGGTCTTCTGCGTCGGGGCAATGATATCGATCAGCCTCTTGTGTGTCCTCTGCTCGAACTGTTCTCTCGAATCTTTGTATTTGTGTACCGCACGGAGAATCGTGATAACTTCCTTCTTTGTCGGTAACGGCACCGGTCCGCTCACCTTCGTCCCGGTTTTCTTTACAGTTTCGATAATCTTTGCAGCGGATGAATCGATCAGCTGATGATCGTATGCCTTCAGCGTAATTCTCATAACTTGACTTGCCATAAAAAAAGTCGCCTCCTTTTCGCACTTAATTGCAGTACGACAAGCGGTGACTGTACACTCACCCGTGTGTTTCGTAAATGTCGAGATGTAAATTCAAGCCCATCCCGAAAAGCCGAATTGACACGGTTCCCCCGCCCCGAAAAAACCGGGCGCAGAAATATTTATCTGTACAGTGACTTGTCGCCAGTTTTCATAACTTGACATTCGCTCCACGGAAAACCTACCCTCAAAGCGGGCAGCAACCTCACGCTTCTACGCTATCAACGTCACAACGACCATTATTATACCCGAGAAACTCTGGGATTGCAAGTATTTTCTCAAATTTTTCCCAGATATGCCAAACAAAATTTCACGAAAATGCGGGCGTTTTTTTATGCAAAACGCACAAATCCATGCCCGCACTCTTATCTTAATCCAATCTTTTACATTCCCACCTGCCGGAAGCGCCGCACGGCAGCACAAGCCCGTTGCCACTCACTGTAAGGCCGATCTCCTCCGCGGATACCTTTCCCAAAAACCTGCCCATCTCAAGCCCCAGAAGATAACGTAACACCGCGGGCTGCAATCCCGTCGTGTACGAATTAATCAGGAAAAACAGCGGAGAATCACTTAGAACGCCCACACAGAGCTTTACAAAGGAGTGGATATTCTCCTCGATCTTCCAGATTTCCCCCTTAGGTCCCCTGCCGTAGGACGGCGGATCCATAATCACCGCATCATAGCGGTTCCCCCTGCGTATCTCCCTCTCCACAAATTTCTGGCAGTCATCCACAATATAGCGGATGGGTGCATCTTTAAGCCCGGAGGCTGCGGCATTTTCCTTCGCCCAGGAAACCATGCCCTTTGAGGCATCCACATGGGTTACCGCCGCCCCCGCTGCCGCCGCGGCAACCGTTGCCCCCCCCGTGTAGGCAAAGAGGTTTAGAACCTTTACACAATCCCCTCCTGCCCGCCGTACAACCTCCTCTTTTATCAGCGCAGAAAACCAGTCCCAGTTTACCGCCTGCTCCGGGAAAAGACCCGTATGTTTAAATGAAAACGGCTGCAAATTAAATCTCAGCCCCCGGTATGAAATCTGCCACTGCTGCGGCAGGTCAAAAAATTCCCACTCACCGCCGCCCTTGCTGCTGCGGTGGTAATGAGCGTTCGGCTTTGCCCAGCCCTTATGCTCCCTGCCCGTTTTCCAGATTACCTGCGGGTCGGGGCGCACGAGAATATAATCTCCCCATCGCTCGAGCTTCTCGCCATCCGAAGTGTCAAGTACCTCATAATCTTTCCAGTCATCCGCAATCCACATATCATTACTCCGTCCCGGGTAAAACCCATTTTTCCATATATGTTTCCACGCCCATTAAAATACGGCAAAGAATTCCCAATATCCTAATTATGTGCTGTCACGCTCAATCAACACCGGGTCAATAAGATACAGGCGGGGTTTATTTTTGTTCCCTTTCTCCATAATCCTGTCAAAAATCAGCTTTCCCATCTGTTCAAAATCGACGGCAACCGTAGTAAGGCTTGGGCGCGTCATCCTTGCAATCCGCACATTATCGCTGCCAACCACCGCGATATCCCGCGGGATGCTAAGCCCCGCATCCTGCGCCGCCAACATCGCCCCGCATGCCACATGGTCATTGATACAGCAGACAGCACGGGGAAGTTCCCTGTTCTCAAGAAGTTTTTTCATCGCTTCCTCCCCGTCCCACTCATCATAGGAAACCCCATGGATCCATTCCTGCCGCACCTCGATGCCGTATTCCCTTGCATAGCGCTGGAACTCTTCGTACATTCTTGTTGTAGGATATCGGCACCAGTTTCCGCTTGCCGCACCTCCCAAAATCCCCGCCGTGCGGTATCCCTTCTTATATAAGTGCTCCGCAACCAGCCGCGCTTTCTTTTCCGTGTCGATATGCACCCCCGTGCACCCGAATTTCTCCGCCTGCTCGCTGCATATAATGCAGGGCACCTGGCGGTTCAGGCTGCTTACAGCGCCCGCATATTCCTCGTTTATTGCAACGGCATCGGCATTCCCGCCCATGATTACCGCTGCCTCCACCCGCATTTCATCAAAAACCTTTAGGATTTTCTGCTCCGTATCTTGGTCATTTTTCCCGTTATATAAAATCGTCATAAACCCATTTTCCGACGCATGTTTTTCAAATTCATAATACACATTGGAAAAATATTCATTCCCAATATGCGGGATCATAAAACCTATCATCCGCGTGCGGCTTTTTTGCAGACCGCGCGCCATCGCGTTCGGGCGGAAATCGTACTTGTCAATGACATCCTGTATTTTCTTCCTTGTCTTGTCCGAAACCGAACCTTTCCCTGAAACCACCCTCGACACAAGGGATGCGGAAACCCCCACTTCCGCAGCAATATCGTAGATCGTAATTCTTTTTTCTTCCATTATTTTCCATATCCTTATAACAAAAACTCATAAAGCCAATTTTAACATCCTCTACCGCATAAAAGACAGCCCCAAAACCTCGGGAAGCATTTTTAAGCTACATTGGTTTTATGTTTATACGATATCAATATATCCCATCCTCAAACAAAAAGCAAGGGGCAAATTACTTACCCCTTGCTTTTGTTTCCCTATCTGATTCCCCAAAAAACCCTTCCTTTGTAATGTTTATTCCGCTGTTTCCTCTTCTTCCGGAGGATTTACATATGTATCTAACAGATCCTGGTTGTAGTCATGGTTCTGAATATCCGCCATCATTGCGTCGAGTGCCGACTGATATGCCTCAAGTGCCGACTGCGGGGTGTTCTCCCCCTTCTCGATCGAGCTGAATACCTCACTGTTCAAAAGAGTGTTCAGCGAGGTGAAACCCATTAACGGGCTGATCTTTACCGTAGGCATCAGCTCAAGACAGATTTCAACTGCCGTCCCGTCCTTTGCCTCGGACTCAAACTTCGCCTCAACCGCGTCCGTATAAGCTTCCTCATCATCGCCAAAGATACGGAAAATCTGATCTACGATTGTTGCAACTTCCTCCGGCTTATCGATACCGTTTAACATTACCCAAGGCGAAGCCTCCTTGCCGTAGGATGCATATCCTGTCGCGGAAGGTCCCTTAGGGAACGGCACAAAGCCCCACTCGCCCTGCATACCGCCCTCACCGTTCTCATCCGGATTTAAGTAGCCATAGGAAATCCACCATGCCTCATAGCACATCATGGACTGCCCATCGCGGAACGACCAGATCTGGCTCTGCCAGTCACCAAGCCAGCCCTTTAAGTGAGGAACATTCTGCATAAAATCTGCATAAGCCTCAAGTGCTTCCTGCGCCTCCTTGCTTGAAAGTGCAAGTTCCACGCCCGTGTCCGTCTTCTTTACCGCATCCGCGCCATTCGAGGACATAAAGCTCCAGATTAAGTTCTCCCTCTGGTTAAAGCCGTGGATATCATACTCGCCGTCGCCGTCCACATCCACATTGCCGGCAATCGCGATTTCCTTAAACTTCTCCCAAGTCCACTCGCCATTCTCATAAAGTTCATACAGATCCGGCAGATTGTACTGCTTAAAGAGCGTCTTGTTCCAGAAAATACCATACTGGACATCGGCATTGACCATGCCCATACCATATACCTTGCCCTTGTAGGTCGAAGCTTCCGTCGAGGACTTTAAGTACCAAGGCTGATCAAAATCCACTACATTCAGGTCACTGATCGGGTACAGGATACCACCCTCGATCAACGCTGGGAGCATCTTGTATGTCAGCATATAGCCCATGTCGCAGGAAGGATCACCCGCAAGCACGGAAGTTACATACGAACTCATGTAGTCGCCGACATTGATAAACTCAATTTTGCAGTTGTAATTATCCTCCACAAACTTGATCCGGTCAGAAAACGCTTTTGAAAATGTATCCTTACTCGGATCCGGTGTCATGTCGTAGTAACTGCCGATACGGACAGTCCTGCCGCCAAAATCAAGCTTAGGCTCCTCCGTCGGGGTTGGTGCTTCCTCTGTCGGAGTAGTATCCCCTTCTTCCGCTTTGGTTGGCTCAGGTGTTGTTTCAGAACCGGAAGTGGTTGGAACAGGGGTTGGTGTGTCCTGGTTCTGATCCGGTGCCTCCCCGCCACACGCCGCCATCGACATCAGCATGCTCGCTGACAGTGTCAGTGCAAGAAACTTCTTTTTCATAATAAATCCTCCTTTTATATTTTATAATAAAGCATGATGCCTTACTATCCTACAATACCGGAACGCGCGATTCCCTCCACAAAATGCTTCTGGCATGCCAGATACAGGACAACAAGCGGCAGAATTACAAGCAGCACGCCCGTATTGTTCATAAGCGAAGCAAAACCCGGCGTTACAAAATTCATCGAGCCGCCCATATCCTGGTACTTTGCGCTTAGCGTGGCAGCAAGTGCACTTAATTTATTGGACAAAAGTGCCATCTTCGGCATATAAAGCCCCGTGTAGAATGAGTCCGTCCACTGCCATACGAAACCGAAGAGGAATACTGTAACCATCATCGGCACGGCAACCGGCATCATAATCTGCACAAATGTCCTGAGTTTCCCGCAGCCGTCCACAAATGCCGCCTCCTCAAGTTCCTTGGGAATCCCTTTAAAAAACTGGCGCAGCATGTAAATATAAAGCCCGTTCTTAAACCCTGTACAGGTTAAAGCCTGGATAATAACCGGTGCACCGCTGTTTAACAGATTGATACTCTGCCCCCTTACCGCCTCGACAATCCCCGCGATATCAAAAAAGCGGAAATTCATATACATCGGCAGCATCAGGATCTGCGGCGGCACAATCAGCGTAAAAATCACACAGCCAAACAGAATCCCCTTGCCCGGGAAACGGAATCTTGCAAAACCGTAAGCGGTCAGCATACACATAAGCAGCTGTAACAGGGCGACACCCCCCGACATTAACGCGGTAATCAGGAAACTCTTCCCGTATTCCAGACCCTCGATAACCCTGCGGTAATTCTCAAGGGTAAATGTCTTTGGTACATACTTTACTGTCGCATCATAAAGATCCTTCTCATCCATAAATGAAATAGTTAATTTCACAAAGATCGGGTAGAGGATCACATAGCAGATTCCGAACACTATCACGCCACGCACAATGGAAAACAGGAACCGCCCGACCTTAGCCGGCGTGATTTTCTTTTTGTGTGCCCCTCCTTCTGCCGACGCTTTCTTTTCCGGGGACAACCCCCGGAGAGAAAATTTCGTCCCGTTGCCCAATTTCTTCACTTGTTCCAATTTTTACCACCTCCCATTCAAAGTCCCGGGTACACCCCTTTGTACCTTCCGGGCATACACTTTTTTGGTTCCGCTTCAGCCCGCCTAACATGGCAGTTTTAAGTATTAATCCGTGTAGAATACTTTCCTGCTAATCAGCCCGCCCACCACGGCGATAATCACTGCAATCAGCACAAAGTAAATCCATGCCATCGCGGAACCGAAACCATATTTTACCTCGCTGAAAATTGTGTTCTTAATCAGCGTCATCAACTCATTATCCGCACTCGTAAAGGAGTCAATAATCGTGTACACTGAGTTTACGAGGATCAACGGACTTATCATCGGGAAGGTGATCTTCCAGAAATTCTCCCATCCTGTAGCTCCCTCCATATTGGAAGCCTCATAAAGACTCGGCGAAATCCCCTGCAGCCCCGCTAAGAATACAAGGATCTGCACGCCCGAAGCTATAACGATATCATATATCCCAAGCACTGCCTCCGACAAATAACTTACAAACGTGGCGGGCAAGCTTGTGTAATTCATAAGGAAATGCGAAATATTAAATACCGTTGAAGCCTCGTCGGAAGTGAGCATTCCCTCCGGTCCTAAGGTTGACTGTAAAAGGTCGGAGGACTCGATGCCCAAAATTATTCCCGAAGTCAGGATAACCGGGAAGAAGAAAATACTTCTCGCAATCCCCCGCCCCCTAAACTTCTGGTTCAAAAGGTTTGCAGCAAAGAAACTGAAAATCAGGATGAGCGGCACATGGATGCACATTTCCTTCACTGCATTAAGCAGTTTTAAATTGAAATCCGGGTCGATCGTCAGTGCACGCTTATAGTGTTCGAACCCTCCGTCCGCCGCTTTTTGCAGGACATAGCCGCTGCTTCCCACCTGCATATTGCTAAGACTGAACGAGATTGACTTAAAAAGCATCGGCAGAAAAAGCCCGAAAAATCCAACCAGGAAAGGGATGGTAAAGCAAAATCCGGCGACTGCCTCCTTGCCCCTCAACGTCATTTTTGTTTTTCCGTTTGATTTGCGAAAGAATTTCATCATTTTGCCTCACCTCCCCTTTACTACAACGAAATCACGCGCATTCACGGTCTGTCCGGCTGCCGACACAGCAGTTTTATTGTAGTTGACAATCACGCGGGTTCCATCCTCGTAGGTTGTTGCATACACTTTGTCAGCCAGTTTTTCATGCGCCGTTATCTTCTGTCCCTGCACACTGCCGACCGCCGCGTTTACCCTGTTATACGCCGCGAGTGCTTTTTCCTTCCACGCAGCAAAATTAATCGAATAAAGGGAATCAAAATCCGTGTTCTTTAACAGATGGTTATCCCCGTAAATCCACTCGAAAGAAAGTCCTGCACCGCACTCCACACTCTGCAATACCGCCGTTTCATAATCATCCGTCAAATTTAACATGGAGCCGGCAAAGTCCTTGTAACCGTGCAGCACAATCGCATAAAACGGAACAGTTTCATCCAAAATCCTGCTCTGGTTGCTGTCAAACGGCACATTGATAATATCGGAAACCCACTGCAACGAATATGCGTTTGCATTTTCTGCCAGCACATTGCCGCCCACCGCATTTCCCAGATACTCTAGCGCCTTCGCATTATATTCTGCGGCGCGGGTGCGGTCAGTATACCTTTTTGTCGCATAGTCCGAATACAGTTCCGATGCAAGGGTATTAACAGAAACCCCGCTCAACTTATACTTGCTAATTTTCTTTCCAAAATCCTTCGCAAACGATTCCACATAGTAAGGGCTTATCAAATCAACCGTCCGCTTTACAAGCATTCCGTTCGGGATCAGGTATTCGCCCGTGCGAACCATTGATTTGTCATAGTACTGAGGTGCATGTGATCCGGAAGCATAGCCATCGGCAAACACACTCTTGTACACATACTGCAATTCTGTGGAATGAAACACTTTGATCCCTTTCGCTTCCATATCGGACAGGAATTTCTTTAGAGAAACACCGGAGGAATTAAGCTTTGAAATCGCGGAAGCAGCTTTTGGTGCTGTCCCGTGCAGTCCGCCCTCCGACCATCCAAGATACTGGATTTTTATGTTTTTAACCCCGCCCTGCAAAAGTTCTTCTACAATCTCCTCCGCCTGCTTGTAGGTGGTCAGTTCCTGCGTCGCCATATATTTGATACCGAAAATCGATTTTGTCTTCTCGATCGCGCCAATCAGGTTCGCATACAGCGGCACCGCATTCCCTGTCTCCTGTCTTTTTAACACCCCTTTATCTTCGAGGTAGGACTGGTACATATGTGCCATCCCCGTGTAATTGGCTTTATCCCCGTGCAAAAAACCGTAGCGCACACTGAAATTTCCCTCAAATTCCTTAGGCGAATACATCTGGAATGTCTGGCTTCCGACCACATCTCCGAGCGATATCTTACCGTAGCTTAGATAGGAAAAACCAGCATATACATTATTGTAACCGTTTGTCTTCCCCGCATTGTCCGCATTGATATCCGCGGCTGCCGCATTCTCCTCTATCACCGCAAACCATGCCTTATCCCCGGTCTTTAAACCGAAAACCGGCATGCGCACGGTCACAGCCTGGTCGATCTCGGATTTCATCTTGCTGTTAAAAGAATTCGTGATATCCCTCCCGTACACGGAAGCGATATAAGCGCTGTCCTTCTTTCCTGAATTCAGATAAATCAGTGCCCCGCTCCCGTCGGGTACGAACAGATATCCCTCTTCCCCCGCTCCTGCCGCACCGAAAAACTCCAGCAGGTCAATATCCACGAGATAATAGTTTTCAGTGTTGTACTCCACCTTCTCTGGATCAATAAAAGCCACAAGGTTTGCCCCGTCCAACTTATACTCCAAGGTCACATTAAACCACGGCTTCTCATTCACGGACAAAACGCCGTTTTCCTCATTATCCAATGCCAAGTCCTCGGCGGTGTAGCCGACTTCGGCAAAATAGCCCATAAGCTCCTCTTTTTTGTAATCCTGTGTACCCGACTGGAGCACATAGAGATTATGGTCAGCAAACGTAGGATATAGTTCAAGGTAATTTTCCCTGTCTTCATCCCTCATATCTGCGGAATCCAGATAATTATACGCCCGATCCGTCTTCTTCTTTGGATTTTTCTCCATCTTCCCGGTAAACTCTAAATATCTCTCCTCGCTGATAACCTGCGGCAGAATATATTTATCCGCCAGCTCACCGAGCCGGTAAAGTATACTTACCCCATCCGCATTGTACGTAATTTCAAACTGACCGTTCGCGATGCTGTCCGAATAGTTATCCATCTCGGCAGACTGTGCGCTCTGATTGAAATAACGGATGGAAAATTGGGAGCGCATCAGATCCTTATGGTAGGCGCTCGCAACCGTATCGGCATCAATTCCCTGCGGGTTTGAGTACCAGATATCACCGCTTTCCTTTATAAGGACGGCAACACAGGTGCTCTTCTCATCGATATAGAGCATCAGCTCATCATTCTGCGCCACTAGCTTCATGCCAGAAGGAATTTCCGATTCCGCAGCCTGCACTTTACTATCTCCCACCCCATGCCATCCCTCGCTAGGCGCGAGGGCGATGCAGGCAGTAAGTACGAGCGCCGCCGCTTTTTTTAACCACTTTTTCATCATATTCCACCTTCACCTCCTGCCGCAAAAGCGACATTCTCGACCATTTTGTCCCATGCAAAAGCCCTTTAATTACCGGAATCTTACTTCTTTGTAGATCGTCACTACAAAAGATACAATCTGCTGAATTACACTGAAAAAGAGCAGCCCGATAAAGAGCAGGATCGCCATACCAATAATTGTAAGAATTGTTGTAAAAATCGTTTTCTTCACCGAGTATTGGTGTGTCACCATCATTCCGAACAAGAGCAGCGCCCCCGTCCAGATAAAACTTATGGTCGCAAATACATAGTAGAAGGTTCCCTCCTCGACTGTGATCAGATGGCTCATACCGACAAGCGGAAATTGAATCAGCCAGAGCGGGATTAACGAGTACCCGGTAAATATGATTATATCCCGCATTTTTCCCTCGCCGTCCATCAGCGAAGTCAGACACCAGTTTGAGATGCACCAGAGAATACACATAAGCCCAACCGATATAATATCCACCATAACATCGATCGTTTCCAGACGGTTTTTATTAAACAGGAACGCCGTATTCTGCTTCTGCACCACAAGCATAAAAATTGTCAGCGCAACAAAGGTAAGGGAAGCGGCAACGGAACCGCGGCGCTCTTTTTTCAGATCCCAAAAGCCGTCAAAGGGATGGAAAATAACATGGAACCCATATTTTAGCGTCCTGAGATATTGCATTTCGCCTCACCTACCCATCTTTTTATTTTTTTAGCTGCCACATAAACCAGAGCGAGAATGATAATCCCGGCAATTACACCCATATATTTCCCGAAATTATTCTGCATCAGTTCCTTGCGGTAGAACTGGAATGCCTTCGTGTAATATTTCCGACTGTTTCCAAGTTCGAAATATTCCATCGCCTCCTTGTAGCGCCCCTCTTTTAAATAGGTCTTTCCGATACCAATATAGGCGACTTCGCTGTTGGCATTGCGAAGCAGCACTTCCTGCCAGAGTTCAAACGAGAGTTCCTCATTCCCCGCATGGTGGGCGGAGAGTGCACCGAGAAGCGCGCTACCATATTCCGTAATCTCGTAGACCAGGATGCTGCCAAGCTGTGCATCGAGCACATAAATTTTTGACTGGTCATCATTTAGCGCAAGCGCCACCGGGTTCCTGGTAAGACCTGCCCGCCCGCCCTTGCCGCCGAAAATAAAGAGCGAATTGCCGTCGTAATCGTAGCAGAAAATCTTTCCCCCGGCATTATCAAGGATAAAATAACAGCCGTACTTGGTCGCGGAAATATCCGTAAAAGAAGACCATGCAGCATCGTCCGTCGCGTTGTACAAATCTCCAATAATATCTGTATTCCCCAGTCTTCTTAGCACATCCGTTCCGGTTGGGTTCAAACGTCTTACCGCATCCGCACCATTTAAATGGTCTTCATCCGAAAGGTTTGAGATGGTCGCATAGACGAAATTACTCTGATCCACAAAAATATTGCTGTACTCGGTCGGGATAATGGTTTCCATCCTCTGCTTCTGCGCGTCGGTGGAAAAATAATTCTTCCATATATATTCGAACATGGATACCGTAACCTGTGTGGCACCCATAAATCCCTGAAATTCCCCGTTGCGGTCAAATTCAACGAGCCCCATGTTAATCCCGTAGGCGATCACATAGATTCTCCCCGCGTCATCCACAACCACCTTTGTCGGCACATACTTCTGTGCATCCGTAATCAGCTCGGTCACAGGCCTGCCAATCTCGCGGATAAATTCCTGCTGCGGCGAAAATTCCACAATGCGGCCGTTCCCGGAATCTGCAACATACAGATGCCCTTCCTCCGTTACAAAAATGCCCTGCGGCTGTTTAAAAGTATCTTCCGCATTCGCTTCCGATGTGAAGACTGCAATCTCAAAAAGCATAGCCCCGGTCACATCGAGCGCAATAACCCGGTTGTTATCCGTATCGGCCACATACAGCACATTATCCCGGAAAAAGAGATCCTGCGGATTTTTCAGGTTGGTACCCGACTGCAAATAAGATAATTCCTGCGAATAAAGGTACGCGGGCGGCTGCAACACATCCTCACCCCACCAGTCATAACTGTATGTGTCATATGGCATCGTGTCAGCATTCACCGTTACCGCCGGGAAAAGCAGGCATACCGCTGCAAGAAACGCGCAGAGCAGCTTTGCAAAATTCTTTGAATTTTTCATATTTGCCTCCCCTCCTATTCCTTGATACCCGAAGATGCCATGGTTTCAATAATATTACTCTGGCTGACCACGAAAATCACAATCGGGACAACCATCATAATAACCGTTACCGCCGCTGTCGCCCCTGCTCTTGAGATACCACCCGCCGCAATCTGGGAGAGCGCGTAAGGCAGTGTCTTTAATTCCTCGCTGTAAATATAGTTCGCCCCCTGTGTGTTCCACAGATCCTGGAACGAAAAGATTATAAGCGTCAGCCAGGCGGATTTTACCTGGGGCATGGCAATCCTGAAAAATGTGTGGAACTCGCTTGCCCCGTCTATTCGTGCCGCCTCGAGTAGTGTGTCCGGTATCTGCTCCATAAACTGTTTCATAAGGAAGAGTCCTAATGGTTTTGCCAGCGCCGGAACCACGATTGCAACATAGTGGTCGAGCCATCCAATCTTACTCATTATCAGATAGTTCGGGATCGCCGTCACCTGTCCTGAGAACATCAGCGCGGTCACAATAATTCCAAAGATTATATTCCTCCCCGGGAATTTATGTTTCGCCAGTGCGTAGGCACACATACTTGCGATAATCAGATGCCCCAAAGTGCCGGTAAGTGTGATAAATACCGTATTGAATATGTATCTTGAAAATGGCACCCACGATTCGGACATCAGCACAAATACATCGTGGTAATTCTTCCCCGTAGGGTTTCGAACCAGAAGCCTTGGCGGGAATACAAACAATTCCTCAAGCGGCTTTAGGGAGTTGCTGATGGAGAGCACAAGAGGCACCACCATAAAAGCGCCCATCAGAACCAGGAGCAGCATATTAAGGAAGTTTCCTGCTGCGGAATGGTTCGGCTTTGCGCGTTTCTTTTTTCTAAAAACTGCGGAAACTGCACTCATTTTATTGTCCCACCTTTCGTAACAGGAATTGTACCAGCTTGTTGCAGAGTATCATAACCATGAACAGTAAGGTTGCTATCGCAGAGGCATAACCCATCTCAAAGCGGATCGTACCGTAATCGACCAAGTGCGATACCACCGTGTGCGCCGCGTAGCCGACACTTGGGAAACCTGCTAGGGCTGCTAACTGGTCATGGATGGCAAAGGACGAGGTGATCGTCATAACCGCACCGAACATTAACTGCGGCTTCATTGACGGGAGCGTAATATACCAAAGCTCCTGAAAACGGTTCTTAATCCCGTCCATATAACCCGCCTCATAAAGGCTTCGGTCTACATTTTGAAGACCTGCGATAAAGGAGAGGAACCCGGTTCCCATACTCATCCACAAAACAACTACAATCAGAATCGGCTGGATATACTTCCCATCCTCAAACCATAGAATCGGCGAGTAGGTAGCCCCAAGCTTCATCAACCACCCGTTTGCAAAACCGTAAGAGTCGCTGGAAAAAATAAACTTCCAGATAAAGTACGCCTGCCCCGAAATGGTCGGCGCGTAAAAAACTAAAGTCATAATCGCGCGCAGTACCGGTCTTTTAATCTCATTAATCATCCAGGCGATAATCAGCGCCATAAAATATCCCACCGGTCCTGTGACCACCGCGAAAAGGAAGGTATTTTTAACCGCCGTCAAAAACACATCATCCGCAAAAAATAAATTGATATAGTTCTGCCAGCCGATAAAGCGGGGCGACTCAAGGACATTGTAGTAGGTAAAGCTAAGCCCGATCGAGGTCACTACAGGAACCAGATAAAATACCGTAAAGATAATGCAGTACGGGGCAATAAACAAAAATGATATTTTTGATTTTTTCATCTGTTTCCAGGTGGCCTTCCGCCTTCTCGCAAGATCCGCCCGCAGAACATGCACCAAACCCTTCTCCATTTTCCTACCTCATTTTCAATTGATTTTATTTTGCCTCCAGGCCAAACTCAATTCTCTTGTTCGTAATTTCGTTGTTGATCGTCTTCACATAATCCTCAAGTGTTTCCCGCGGGTCTTCATTGCTGTTGTAGACCGCATAGAAGGCATTCTTTACATGGCGCTCGGTAAAATAACCGCCAGGGATCTCCGGCACGACCTTCACCCAATCCATCTGTGCCTTTAACT
Organism: uncultured Lachnospiraceae bacterium; assembly: GCA_910577675.1. Lineage (GTDB taxonomy): Bacteria > Bacillota > Clostridia > Lachnospirales > Lachnospiraceae > RGIG4057. Next base: position 27,724 of record CAJTOR010000011.1, on the reverse strand, counting down.
GTTTCAAATCCCTGCTCGTCCACGGCAGGTTCTCTAACGCCATAACATTCGCCGTTGCCACACGCCCGGCAACACCCAGGATGTTCTCCACCTCAACGCCGTAAGAAGTCTGCGTTTCCTCGCTCATCCACCATTTCAAGAACTCCCACGACTCCTGCTTGCGCTTTGAGGTATCAAGGATTATCACCGCCGACTGCCCCGCAAGGACGGAATGGTCAATATTCCCGCTCTCATCCTCATAACCCGGCACCACCGTAAAGCCCCAGAGTCCCTTGATCTCCGGCGCGAATACGGAGAGATAGCTGTACTGCGTGTAATCCGCGATTGCAAGCGGCATCTCGCCCGTGCGGAACCGGTTTGCAAAATCGTAGGTAACCGGCATGCGGTAGTCCACATAATTACTCGTCCACTGCGTAAATGCCTGGACTGCGGCTTCGGTATCAAGACCGCTGCTCTTCCCATCCGGCGCATAGTATGAACCGCCGTGCTGGTACAGGCACATCCCGTAGGAAGAATAATCCGGGCTTATCCCGATATTCATATTATTCTTCTGGATAACCGCCAGGCACTGGTAAAATTCATCCCAGGTGCGCGGCACATCAAGCCCTAGCTCCTTTAAGATATCCGCCCGGTAGAATAACATCGGGAAGGAGGAGGTCTGCGGCAGCGCATACACCCCGTCATTTAAGCGGAACATATTAAACGCGTCGTCGAAGAACCAGTCGGAAACCTCGTCGAAATCGGAAAACTGCGTCAGATCCGTTGCCGCCTTGCGCAATGCGTAATTGACCGGTTCCTTGCTCGCAACTCCGAGCGCCACGTCTGGTCCCTGTCCTGCAAGTGTCGCGGAAAGCAGGATATCGCGGTTTACCAATTTGACATTGACCGGAATCCCCTTCGCCTCAACAAAATAATTGTCCACCAGATTCTTTAAGACATTTGCCTGGTCGCGGCCGGAACCTGACGCGGAAGCCGCAGCGGACGCATCCGCCAGCATCCAGACCTCAACCGTGCCGGAACCGTAAACATTTCCGATACTCTCATAATCCTCAGTAAAGCTTGCAAGGAACGCCCTCCACTCATGCATCACCTTCTGCCAGAAACCGGCCTTCGCCTTAGGGAGCTTACTGTCCGCGGACTGCACAAGCAGATAGTCAATTTGCAGCGGCTGCTCTTTCATCGAGAGGGTCCAGGAACCGAGCGCAATAATATTATCTTTAAAAGCCGACCACTGCTTCGCGATCGTTTCCGGCTTTTTGCTCATATTGCCAAGCTGGATAATCAGATTGTCAAGAGCCACCGACTCGCTGCCGCTCGAACCCTTAGCGTAAGCTTTAACCCTGGCTGAGAGATCCTTAATAATCTCGTACTGCTCCTTTAAAATGGAGAGTGCCTCCGGAGTTTTTAGTTCAAGCTGATAGTCACGCATGGAATCCGGCGAGGAGCCGATCACCATCAAAAGCTGGCGGTAAGCGCGGTTTAACTCAAAAATACTGTTGTCCGCCTCATTTAAAATCTGCGCCATCTCCTTGCCAAGCACCACTTCCATTGTAAGCGTATGTTTCCCCGCGGTAAGGTAAAAGCGATAACTGTCCTCCCCGTTCCCCAATGTTGTGATATCCCAGTTATTGTCGTAGTAAAAGCGCAGCTCGGCAGCTTCCTTAAACGGCAGTTCCCCGTCGATGGCAAGCGAGCGCACAACTGTTACACCCTGCTTGATACTCTGCTTATACTTGACCGCTATCTCATACAAACCATCCTCCGGTACGGTAACTTCCCAGCTAATCCACTGGCCGGTCTGGTTCCAGTTATTCCCGCCAATACTGTTCATGCGGATCTTGGACGGATGATATGGCTCCGTCAGCGGGGAAGTGCGGTCGTTGACCGGATAGAGTGTCGAATCCGATTTTAACACTGCATCCTCGCCCTGAATTTTAATCGGCTCTGAAAGGACAGCCTCCTTTATGCCCCTATCCTTAAACGACGAATAATACACAGAGTAATCCACAGCCTGCGGCTGCCTTTTAAGCGTAATCGCGCCGATCGCCATCGGCTCCTTTGTCGAGGTCAGGGAAATTGTGTTTTTCCCCTTCTCAAAATAAAAGTAGTATGCGTCCGTTTCATAGCCGGAACTATCCTTGCACCATGCCTCCCGCCAGACGCGCTCCTCAATTTGCGACGGGCGGATATGATTGCCGCGCGCATCGTCCTTAACTCCCGTTTCGTTTTTCCAAATTCTGGAAAATTCCAGCGACTGCGCGCCGTCAAAAGGCAGTTCCCCGTTAATACGCAGCTCCCGCTCAATTGTATTTCCCTTCCCTTCCATCGGGAAATAATCAAGTTTTATCTGATAAAAACCGGCTTCTGCAACTGTGACCTCCCAGGTTATCTCCCCCTCTTCCCCGGTCAGCGCCACATTCCCATCATAGCCCTCATATCCCTGTTCGCTTGTAAATCCTGCCTCCGCACTCTGGTATGTGCCTCCCTCGATACGGATTTCAGCATCCGGGTACGCTGCCCCACTATGGGCGGCCAGATAGTCTTTATAACTGACCGTCTCATAAACAATTGACAAAAGATCCTGCGTATCCGCTTCCTGCGCCGCTCCATCCGTCTGCCCCTGTGCCGCGGACAGCTTTGCGGGCGCTGCTAACGGCAGCAGTGCCGCCGCGGTAAGTACCGCCAACAGCCGAGCCCCAAACCTCTTTCTCATCGCCATCATCAACCCCCTTCTTTTTTCCCCGACTACACATCACGGATTTTTAAGAGTCCACGAATCCTGCCAGGAAATACTCATCTTACCCTCATCGTCAAACAGAACCGGAAGCCAGATATATCTTGAATCGCCCAGATTATCACTGTTCCAGCGGTCACCCATATAAATCACGGTGCCGTCATCTGCCAAAAAGATACAGGTGCTCTGGGAATCGAAGGTTGTGCGCTTATCATCCCCGATACATGGGTCACCCATATCCACCCATTCGCCAAAAATCTCGTCCGCCACCCAGTAACGCGCCTGGTTCGGTGCCCAGCCCGTCGCGCCGGAAGTCATAAGATAATATTTCCCTTCCCTCTTGATAATCGCTGGTGCTTCCCTCTGTGCACCCGGGTAGAGGCGGATAAAATCCTTTCCGTACACCGCTTTTTCAGGGTCTGTGCAGAGATAATCGTAAGTGTCATTTAATTTTGATATGTAAATAGTCAGATTTTCCTCGCTTGAGTAGATGATGTATGCCGTGCCGTCATCGTCAACAAAAAGATTCATGTCGCGAGCCATACCCTTGCTCTGCGGATACATATCCTCCTGATCCTCCGGGCAGGTATTTAAACGGTAGCGGTCAACAAAACGGAACGGTCCGTAAGGGGTTTCGCTCACAGCCAGCCCCGCGCTCGCCGCCGCATAGTTTGCATCGCTCGTCTCGGTTGGACCGTCCGCATGGAACCACAGAAGATACTGACCCGTCTTTTCGTTGTGGATCATCTTAGGGCGCTCGATAACCGAAGTCGAATCATTGATACAGCGGTATACATTGTCAAGCTGCTCCTTTGTATAACCCGCATAGAGTTCCTTAAAATATTCATCCGTATCAAGTTCCTCCCTGCTTGTCACATTGCGCATCACAACTCCCTCAAACTCCCAGTTGTAAAGGTCAAAAGAACTGTAAGCGCAGATACCGCCCCGGTAGCCCTTCGTCTTATCTTCGCCGACCCACCACCATTTTTCAACCGGCTCACCTGTCTGCTTATCTAAAACGGTAAGCTTCTGTACCTGTCCGCCATGTGCCTGAATTTTATTTCCGTCCGTATCCTGCCAGGTCTTTCCCGGCGTAAATGCATTATAAACCATCTTTTTTTCCAACCCTTCAAACGCTTTTTTTAGATTTTCATACGCCTCCCGGATTTCTCCTTCGCTGGCGCTGTCACTGTCCGCCACCTTTTTGGCCGCCGCAACACTCTCTTTGTATTTTGCCACCGTCACGGTGCGGTACTCTTTTAATTCCTCCTCGGAAACCCCGCTCGCCTCAAGCATCATCGCAAGCATCTCCCCATCGTACTCCGGCACCGCCCTCACAATAATATAGCTTAATTCCGGATTCTGCATCGCATCCTGCCCGCGCTTTGCATTGTACACGAATAGATCAAGTTCCCCGTCCGTAACCTCGGTTTCAAAACTGAACTCCGTTTCCTTAAATTTCAGGATTTTCTGTCCCGAAATAACCTCCTTTCCCTCCGCGCTGATATCGATATTCCTTGGCGAGAACGGGTCATAAAAACCACAGGTTACCTCGTAATTGCCCGCCGGCAGTTCAAAGTAATATCGGTATCCCGTATCCTCCCCGTAGACGGCATCTTCAGCAATTCCCCACTTCGCCGCCTTCCGGTCAGCGCTTTCAACATCCCCCTGCGCCTGCATATACTCCGCTGAAAGATATCCCCAGTCCCTCCCGCTCCCCTTATCCGTGCCAAATGGCTGATCCGCAACACTCTGGAACAATCCGAAACCATCCAAGGATGAAGAAGCAGCAGATGCGCAATTTACAAAATAGAGAAGGAAATCATTTGCCACAAGTTCCTCCTTTTGCGGGAGAGGTGCAATCTGTGATAAATCTTTCCCGGAATAAGTAAGACCCTGCGCCGCAGGAATGGACGGTGTGGCTTCATCCTGCCCAGGATCTTTTTCCCCCGGCGAAACATCTTTATCCGTCTTATCCTCCCCGGAAGTTACCGATGCATCCGGTGAAGTCTGTGCCCCGGGCGAAACAGTTGCATCCAAATCCCCCTTCTCACCGCAGCCCGCCAACAAGGCAAGTATCGCAAAAGATGATATTAATTTTCTGTATCGCGCCGTTTTCCTCATAAAAATCCCGCCTTTTCAGATCCGATAGAATTTAACAAGAGCAGAAGATTGCCTTTGTTAGTTATGACCACTTTTTACTTAGTATACCGCATCCTTTTTGGTTTGTCAATCGATTTACCATATTTTATTTAAAGTTTTTTTCGTCACATTTAACAAAATATATTGGAAATTTATAAATTATATCTCCATATCCGCTGTTTGCAAAGCTGTGAAAATCACTTTTTCTTCTCTGAAAAATCGGGATAAAAACCGCAAGAAATGGGCAGTCTGCCTTCCTTTCGATTTGCCCCCTTGCACAATCCTTCCCGAAAGATTATAATTTTCCTGTTATGTAATCTTTTAGAGAGGAAACCAGAATCGATGGAACATAAAACCGCATTGATTACAGGTGCCTCCCGCGGCATCGGGCGCGCAATCGCCCTGGAATTTGCCGCCGGGGGATACGATATTGCAATCACGGCATCAAAAAGCCTGGAGGAACTAAATAACACAGCCGAAGAAATCCGCGCCCTGCATGTGGCATGCCGCCCCTTTCTTGCTGATGCCTCCTGCTACGGGGCAATGAAAGAAATTTTTTCGGAACTTTCCCGCGACTGGGGTGAGCCCGGAATCCTTGTCAACAATGCGGGGATTGCCTCACTTGGACTTTTCACCGACTTAACCCCCGATGAATATGAACGCCTTATCTGCGTAAACCTGCTTTCCGTTATGCACTGCTGCCACCTTGCAGTTCCCGGCATGGTGCGCCGGGGAAAGGGCACTATTTTAAATATTTCGTCCGTCTGGGGTATCTGCGGCGCATCCTGCGAAGCCGCCTACTCTGCCGCTAAAAGCGGTGTGAACGGTTTTACCCGGGCGCTTGCAAAAGAACTGGCACCAGCGGGCATTGCCGTAAACGCGTTAGCGTGCGGCGTTATTGATACCGAAATGAACCGGGGGGCGCTTAGTGCGCAGGAATTAGAGGAACTAAAAGAACAAATCCCCGCGGGGCGCTTGGCAAGCCCGAAAGAGGTAGCCAAAGCTACCTGGCAGCTTGCAAACAGCCCATCCTATCTGACCGGACAGGTCATTTCGTTCGACGGGGGATTTCTTTAAGACAAGGAGATAAAGTTTGTGTCCGCGCGCTGCTTGACGCAAATTTGTTATACTCAGAAAAGCAGCGCAGAAATAAGGTGAAATATGAATGATTTTATACCGGAAAATAGACTGATTGAATTTTTCAGGCAGGACGGCAAAAGATTTCTTGATGCGCACCGACAAACAGGAAAACTTTTTGTTGCACCGGGAAAAGGGCTATATTATGAGCTGTATCGGGCGGACGAATCCACCGCTCCTAACGGTGTCCTTATTCTCTGCCACGGCTACACGGAAACCTGCACCAAATACCATGAAATGATCTACTATTTCCTGCGCCGCGGCTACCATGTGCTCACCTGCGACCACCGCGGACACGGCCGCTCCTTCCGCGAAGTTAAAAATCCCCACAAAATTCACGCAAAAGATTTTGATGCCGAATATGTGGGTGACCTCCATCTTTTAGTTTGCCGCGTGGCAAAAGTCGCCTTCCCTTCGCTCCCGCTCTATCTCTACGGGCATTCCATGGGGGGCTGTATCGCGGCGCGCTACTTGGAACTGCACCCGGGTGTTTTCTCACGTTGCATCCTCTCCTCCCCGATGTTCGGCATTAAAACAGGCGGGATTCCGGAAATTTTGGTGCTTGCACTGGCACGTTTTATGAAACTGGTTGGTCTTGGGCACTGCTATACAATAGGGCAGCATGATTTTTATGGGGATGAAGTCTTTGAGGGGAGCAGCACAACAAGCCGCGCGCGTTTTGACCGCTACAATAACCTGCGCTTAGAAACATCGGAATTCATGCTTGGCGGCGGGGATTATAGCTGGCTTCACACCGCCCTGAAAGCCGCAGCCCGCGCTGTTTCAAAACGGGAAACTGCAAAAATAAAAGCGCCCCTCCTGCTTTTTGAGGCAGAAGATGACGCTTATGTACCAAGACGGCGCATCAGGACATTCCGAAAAAACCTTCCCTCCGCGGGGTACCACAGATGGCGGGGTACAAAACATGAGATTTATAACAGCGGGGACACCGTCCTAAGGGCTTACTACCGGGAAATTTTCCGTTTTCTCTAAGGGCAGTATTACAGCATTTTCTTCCTGCGCAGCACAATCAGCACCAGCAGTACAACAACCACTGTGATTGCCGCCACAATCCCGAAGCCGAACGGATGCGACGCGAACGGGATACTGTTGTTTTTTACATTCATCCCGTAAAATCCCGAAATAATCGTTGGGATTGCCATTATAATGGTGATGGTTGCGAGATATTTCATCGCATTGTTCATCCGCTTGTCAATAATGGAGGAAAGAAGTTCCCTCGTACCTTTAATAATATCCCTGTAAATCGAGGTCATCTCAATTGCCTGCTTGTTCTCTATAATCACATCGTCGAGCAGTTCCTGGTCATCCGGGTACTGCTCCAAACGCTTGTAGCGAGTAAGACGGTCAAGCACAACGCCGTTCGCGCGCAGGGATGTCGCAAAATAAACCAGGGTGGACTCTAACTCGTGCAGCTCTATCAGATCAAAGTCCTCCGTGTCCCCCTCCACTTTTCCCTCGATCGCAATCCGCTTTTTATCTATAATGCGGAGATTATTCTGATAGAGTGCCGCAATGCGGAACAAAATCTGGTAGACAAAACGCATTTTCTTTTTTGTGCTGAACTCCTTTGTCCTGCCTTCCTGGAAAAACTGTAAAATAGAGGTTTCCTTACCGCACACCGTGATAATATGCTGCTGCGTCAGCAAGATGCCAAGCGGGATGGTGGTGTAAACTTCCTTCTCGTGCCGCAGCTCCAATGTCGGGATATCCACAAGGATCAATGTGTATCCCTCCTCCAGCTCAATACGTGCGCTCTCCTCCTCGTCAAGCGCCGCCATCAAATCCGCCGTATCAATCTCAACACCAAGCAGACCGCATACCTGTTCACATTCCTGCACCGTTGGGTGCACCATATGAACCCAGCAGCCAGGTTCGGCTTTTGTTTCCTCGTAAATCACATTATTATCCGTCATATAAATTTTGAACATGGCTGCTCCTCCTTTTTTACAATATTTTACTTATTCAGAATTTTTATTCCTTTGTATCAGAGAAAACTATATCTGTATGCTGCTCTCCTATGTCCGATGGGGTCTATCCCCTGTCTGGCACAATCGACAGTTTAAATATCCTTTGGTATATAAGACACCCCGCAAAGATAAGAACACCCAAAAACGATACCAGGGTTCCCATCAAAAGTCCGGGTGTGCGGTAGCGCAGTGTGATTTCATGTTCCCCCGCCTCCAGGGAAAGCGCACAAAACATGGTGTTTGCCCGCAGTATCTTCTGGGGCTCGCCATCCACATACGCGCTCCACCCATCCGAATAGGGGATGGTAAGCACCAGGAGTTTTGCCTCTGACAGGTTGATATTGCCGCTTACGCGGTTTGTTGCATGGACTGCGTTATCATCAAAAAGCTGCACATTCTGCAATGTTTCATCGGAAAGCTTTAAAACGGCGGCTTCATAACTTTGCATCGGCTGACAGATAATCTTTACCCCGTCCATCCGGTATGTGCCGGTGCGCGGAAACTTAACAGAAACAGAAACCTTCCTCCCCTCGCTGTAGCAGAGATTGACAGAATAATCATTCCGCCCGCTGTAATGTTCCTGCGCCGCACCGAGATATTTTAACTCCTTCTGCACCGCCCTGCCATACTCATCCTGAGCCGTGATGGTAAGTGTCATTTTCTGTTCGATATCCCTGTAGCCGGAAAGCTTTGTCCAGTCATAATACAACCCCGAAATTACCAGGTAAGTTTCACAGTCTTTAAGCCCGTCAAACTCAAAGGTTACAGATGCATTTTTCTTTTTAACAAGAAAACCGTCCTTTGTTTCTGTAATCTTTTTCTCATCATAACTTACAGTAAATTCCCTCTCCACCCCAGTATCAACGGGCTGTATTTCCCCAAATCCCTCCGGCACTTCCTCTAAAACCACACCCTGCAAAAGCGCTTCCTGCTTTTGCAGCGCAGTAAGCGGCGCATAGTTATCATACAGAATATAATTTTTGTAGGTATAGCCAAGCGGAAGCGAAAGTGTATTATAAAATACATGATATTTATTATATTCTTCCGGAAGTTCCACTTTCTCATACCCATATGGCGCATATCCCTCCCCGCTTTCCACGGTTACATGATATTTTACCGCGGCAAGTGCACAGAGTGCCGCCCGGTCATCAAGCCCCATATAATTGAAGGTTACATTCTCCATCAGCTCCTGCTGTGCAAAATATTCCGCAATCACACCATTGCCGAGGCTCCAGTAAAACTGTGTATTGTGCACGCCTGTCTTTAACGATGCATTCGGAATCAGGTCACGCCCGGTATAGCGATAGAATTCATCCCCCTCCCCGTCCGCCGAGAGAATTGCACCCGCCTCGGACTTTACAAAATCCTTTGCAAAACGGCTCCTTCTCTTAAATTCAGAAGCGTAATCCCCCTGTTCCTTCGAGTAGGAACAATAAGCGGTGGCAGCGATATTGCCAAGCATGAACATAAACACCAAAACCTGTGCCGCCATCTTTAATATGCTTTTCCCGCCGCCTTTTAGACGCTTTTTCATCCCATTCGCCACAGCGAGCACGGCAAGGGAGGCAAACAGGGCTACGGATGCCATCCACACATTCCCCTCCATTTCTGAAGCAAATTCTTTCGCAGCCCAAATGCTGACACCCGCATACAGGGTTATGAACCCCGCAATGGCAAGAAACTTTTTTAAACTAAGGCAAAATATCTTTTTCCATTCCATCACCAGGATAAAGGCAACCAACATACTGTAACTGTACTCCCACCGGTTTGAAACATAGGCAAACCCATTCAGTACATACCCGGCACCAGGAAGGAGCAAAAAGATGGTGAGCAGCAAAAAAGCAACTCCATGCGCAAGGCGGGGGATATCAAAGCCTCCCCCCTCCTGCCCCCTCTTTTTATATATTCCGGAAAACAGCGAGGCCAGCGCCACAACTGCAATTCCCGCATATCCCATCCGACACCAGAAACCCGGTGTACCGTAGGACAAAAAAGCTGGCAGGAATGACCCGTAATACCTGCTGCCATAGAGCGGCTCAAATGTATACCCGGTCGAAAGGCGCGAATTTCCCATAAACATCAAAATCACCGGTAGAAGGATTACCGCTGCCATCATCACACCAAGCACTGCATATCCTGCCAGCCCAATAAGCTTTTGCAGAGCTTTTTTCCATTCCCCTCGCCCGTACCGGAAAACCAGGCAAAAAACCACGTACAATGCCGTAAAGAAAGCGAGTGTGTAAAAGAAATAGAAATTGCTTACCGCAGAAAGGAACACACTCCCGACAAAGAGTCCCCCTTTCTTTTCTTTCATAAATCTTTCCGCACCCAAAAGCAAAAGCGGCAGGTAGATCATAGGGTTAATAAAATAGGGGTGGCGCACACCTGCAAAGAGCGCATAACCGCAGAAGACATAGAGGAATGTTCCCGCCAGCACGGCGCAGTTATCCCTCTTCCCGCGATAAAAACAATAACATGAAAATGCCACTCCTGCCAGGTAGAGGCGCAATATAAGCAATATCTCATAGAACCTCAGCATATGCTCTTCCGGGATAAAAGCGGCAATCAATGTAAGCGGGTCGCCAATCGCATAGTAATGCAGCGTTGTCAGTACATCCGAGCCATAGCCGATACTGAAACTGTAGGCGGGAAGTTCAAAATTATGCTCCACAAAAATCCTTCTAAGAACCTCCCTTATCCATTCCGAATAATACAATAGCCCTTTATAATGCTGCCGCCAACCGTCAGGCATCCACACAAAAGTCCGGTTTCCATGAAAGAAATACCGAAATACAAGCCAGACCACCGGCAGGAACACCACAGTGTAGAGTAAAAAATATTTTGTTTTCTGGCGTTTCCCATATTCTTCCGTTCTCATCAACTACTACCTTTCTTTCCCGTGATATAGCTATTCCTTACAACTGATGCTATTTATCCAAAAGCCGTTCCTTCTCCCCGAGCACTTCCTCCGAAACCAGATAGATCGGACGCTTTTTTGTTTCGAGATATGCTTTGGCAAGGTACTGCCCCAAAATACCCAGACAGAATAGCTGGATACCCGCCACAAAAATAATGATACATGCTAGGGACGGCCACCCCGGTGTCGGGTCACCAAAAACACAGGTCCTGATTATAATTACTATTGTCATCACCACCGCAATAATACAGAACAGGAAACCGAGAACTGACGAAAGCACAAGCGGCGCAGTTGAAAATGCGATAATACCATCCATCGCATACAATAATAATTTCCAGAATGACCATTTTGTTTCTCCTGCCGCGCGCTCAATATTCTCATATTCCAGCCATTGCTTGCGGTAGCCGACCCAGCCGAATATTCCCTTGGAAAAACGGTTGTATTCCCCCATGGATAAAATGGCTTCCACAACCTTGCGGCTCATAAGCTGATAATCCCTTGCGCCATCCACAATCTCGGTCTTCGATACCCGGTTGATTAGTTTGTAGAAAAGTCTTGCAAAAAAGGAGCGCACCGGCGGTTCCCCTTTCCGTGATATCCGCCTGGTTCCCACACAGTCATAGCCATCCTTAACAACCGCTTCTAGCATCTGTGGCAGGAGCGTGGGTGGGTCTTGCAGATCCGCGTCCATAATAACCACATAATCCCCCACTGCATTTTGAAGACCTGCATAGATTGCCGCCTCCTTGCCAAAATTGCGCGAAAACGACACATAGTGAACCCTCTTATCCCTGGCTGCCATCTCCCGCAAAATAGAAAGTGTCCGATCCTTTGAACCGTCATCCACAAAAAGATATTCAATTTCCACATCCATCCGGGCTGTCACCCGCTCCGTTTCGCGGTAAAAGACCTCAAGAACCGCCTCCTCATTATAGGCGGGCACCACCAGGCTCAACATCTTTTTTTCTTCTCCCATAAACCCTCCTGTCACAAAATATTTCCCTTGCCACCCGTTTCCTTCTTTCATATCTTAACTTAGTCATACAATTTTGTCAATGACTACCTTATATTTTGTACATTTGTATCCATTAAAAAAACACCACAACGGTTTTCGCCGCTGCGGTGTTTTGTCCTGTAAAAATTTTACTCTAATGTGTACGGCATCAATGCCACATGGCGCGCACGCTTGATGGCTGCGGTAAGAGCCCTCTGATGCTTTGCACAGCTACCGGTAATCCTTCTAGGAAGGATCTTGCCCCTCTCGGAAACAAATCTTTTAAGTTTGTTTACATCCTTATAATCGATGCCCGCACACGTCTTGTCAGCGCAGAATACGCAAACTTTTTTCCTTCTGCGGGTTACCCTTCTCTTCATGGAAGCGTCGCCCTTGTCAGCGCCCTTTTCCTTATTGAATGGCATATCTATTTCCTCCTTATCCAATCCTCTAACACTAATTAAACGGCAGCTCCTCGTCAATGCCTTCCGGCACATTCATAAAACCGTCGTTTGCCGCTGCCCCAGGGGTCGGTCTCGCAGCCGGCTGCGCAAAAGTGCCATCACCGCTGCCCGCCGATGCATTCTTGCTCTCGGCGAATTCAAGCTCGTCCACCATGATCTGCACGCTGTAAACTTTCTGCCCATCTTTATTTGTATAATTATCGTTCTGGATGCGCCCCACAACAACCATCTTGGTTCCCTGTTTTAAATAGCGCTCAACAAACTCCGCCTGCTTCCCGAAAGCAGAACAGTTAAAGAAATCGGCATCCGGCTCACCCTCGCGCTTAAATCTGCGATCCACCGCGATAGAAAAACGTGCGATCGCCATGGCGTTAGCGCCCTGGGAATATCTGATTTCCGGGTCCCTTGTCAATCTTCCTACCAAAATAACTTTGTTCATAACGGAATTACCTCCATTGAAGATTCCTTACTCAGCGTCCCGTCTAATGCACAAAAATCTGATGACATTGTCCATGATACGAACTCTCTGCTCGATCTCGTTTGGCGTTGTCGCGTCAGCATCGAACTGGATGAAATAGTAATGTCCTTCTTTCATCTTCTGGATTTCATAAGCCAGTCTTTTTCTGCCAGCGTCCTCCACATTCGTGATATTGCCGCCGAACCTGGCAACAAGCTCCTTCGCCTGCTCTACAACTGCTGCCCTGGCCTCATCCTCGATCTTTGCACTTACAACTAAGGCTAATTCATACTGATTCATAGTTGTCTGCACCTCCTTCTGGTCTCTGGCCCCCAAAAATGGGAGCAAGGAAAAATATAATGTCTCACGGAGAAGCAGTATATCATAGTTTTTTCCAAATTGCAAGCTTTTTTTTGGGGAAGTCCCATTCCTACTCCGCTGTATTCTCCTCGTCCACACAGCCCTCGGAACCCGTAATCCATATCGCAGCTTTCCCCGTGGCTCCCGTTATCTTATTTTTCTTTACCGCCGTGTTGTCGGACTGGCTGATCCGGACAGCGGTTATCCCCTCCGTCACTTTAACTATATTTCCGGTTACTTTCGATCCCTTCGCCTGATATGTCATTACCGCCGTATCCCCCGGGGTTATCACGGTGTTTCCCGCAATATTAGCCTGGTCGCAGGCAGTCGTCACATAAATACCACCCTTTACAGGTTTGGTGATCTGGTTTGTTTCGATTTTCCCATATTTTCCCTTATAAATATAAATCCCGTATCCCGCTGGTGTCTTTATCTTGTTTTTGCTTACCTTTACATAATCGGAAGTGCTGACATGGACGGCATTGTCCCCCGTCCTTTTTCCAGTGCCAACGATTACATTGCTCTCCACCTTTGTATTTGCAGACTTTGTACCTCCTGACTGATAAATACCTATCCCATAGTTTTTCTCCGCCGCCACAGCATATTTTTCTATATTATTTGAAGAAACTGTGCAGCTTGTACTGCCGGAAATCCAGATTCCATCCTCCCCCGCCAATACAATTTTATTTTTCTTGACTGCGGATTTGTTGGACTTTTGCGTTACATTAATACCGTTTTTACCCGGTTTCGTAATTGTGTTGGAAACCACATTACATTTTTCCGATTCATGCAGGCGCACACCGTCCGTTCCCGGATTGGTAACTGTATTATTGCTTACCGTGCTGCCGGAACTTTTTCCCGTCACATGGATTCCTGCCTGCTTCGGTGAGATAATGGAATTATACAAAATCTTATTATTTTTGGATGAATATACCCATATCCCCGCTTCCGCAGTATTTTCTACCTTATTATACTGGACAGTATTTCCCGTACAGCCCTCCGAAATATGAATCCCCGTTGTCCCCGGTTTTACAATCCGGTTTCCACCTGTTGCTTTTGTTTCTTTTCCCTCAGCACCAACAATACAGTTTTTAACGCCGTCATACAGAAGAATCCCCGCACCCTCAGCCCCGGAAATATTATTCCCTGATACAATTGTATCATCGGAGCCGGTATAAATACCAATGGCCGCCTTTCCTCCCGCACCTTCCACAGTATTATTCTGCACAAGCGAATATCCGCATTCCTGCTCAAGTAAAATTCCGTTTGCCCTCGTGCCGCTAATCCGGTTCTCCGATATCCTAATCTTTGGCGCATGGGTGGCAAACACAGCGTAACGCCCACCAGAAATCTGATTATCCTTTACCGTAACCCCTGAAACCGGAAGTTCCCCTGACCCACAAACCCTCACGGCATCCCCCGTACTTTTTCCCATATTAAATATATTTTTTTGTATAATAATATTACAATTATCCGGAACCAAGATTTCCCTTTCCTTTAACGGTTCCAAAAACATCTGTCCCTCGGTCACACTGTCCTGATTGTTAAGCCATGTGTAGACAAACACCCCCCACGAACAATTAGAAAAGGTATTTCCCTCCACCGTGGTATCAATGTAGTTGAACAATTTAAACGCAATATCCGACATATCCCTTACGGTATTGTTTTTAAGCAAAATCCCTTTATGATAGATCCCCTTCACCGTCGTGTGGCTGCCGAAAGCGCGTGAAAAATCGTGGAAATTACAGTCCTTAACTGTTATATTCTGGCAGGGCAGTTCATCCCACAAAACCTCCTGCAAGGTTGGTGTTGTCCCCACATCATGTGCAATATCTAACTGGATTGCCTCCTTCGGCAATTTTCCTCCTCTGCCCTTCCCGTAACCGTAGAACTCACAGTTCTCAACCAGGGCATCCGTCGTCCCTGCAAATACCATCAGATGGCTTCCCTCGGGAACATTGCAGAGCACAGCATTTTTCACAGTCACATTACTGCAATGGATAAAGCGGAAAGTTTCCGTCCCCTCCTTGCCATCCATTACCGGCTTGCTATCCCATACACCGCCGTCCACAGTAATATCATGGCATCCACCATAACCGCCCCTGTCATTTACAAGCTTCCCCTCTAGCACCGCGCCATATACCCGCTGTTTAACCAGATAAGCCTCCTTTGAAGCATGAATGGTGGTTCCTGACGATATGTAAAGTGTACTGTTTAACTTATAAGTCCCGGCTGGAATATTAACTACCAGCGCATCATACCTGCCATCCGCATTTGAGTCTAACAGAGCCTGAAGTTCCTTTGCAGAACAGCCCGGAACCGCTTCCACTTCAAGTATATTTCCTTTATCCCCCTGCGCACCCTGCGCCAAGGAGGGGATTGCAAGAACGGACAACAGTAATAGTATGGCACTGAAAATTACCATACTTATCCATCTTTTCAATCTGGATTGACCCATTTCCATTTTTCCTCCTGTTTTCCTAAAATAAGTCAAAAGAAATTCATATCCCCATGCTGCTCTCGCATGTCAGATGGGCTTGTCCCCCTCCCTTACCTAACACAATTGATGAGTTGATATTATGCATAAGCATTCTAACATGCAAAAGATTAAGTTGTCGATCTATTTGAACATCCCGATCGACACAATAATCATCCTACGTATAATTTTTATCAGCAAATATTGTATTCCTTATATAAACGTTTCCCGACTTCCCCGTCTGAAATCTGCTCCAAGTCACTCATGCGGTATTATACACGATAAACTTTTTTTTTACAAGAAAAAAATATTAACCGCCTCAATACCAAAAATTCGCAAACGAACAAAGGGGCAGAACCATTTGTGGCTCTGCCCCTTTTTATAACTGCTTTTATAGTTTTTACAATACTTACGGTATTGCATCCACACCAACCACAACAAATCCAAGAACCTTTTTCTTCCATGCGGCAAGTTCTGAAAGTTCCCTTGTTATCTGTGTGTAACTGCTTTCCTCCTGCTTCTCTATCAGCACTATATACTCCGCATTCATTATTTCCGGCACGGCGGACGGGTTGTTTAAAATATTGTGGACGCACTTTACCGTACAGGAATCACCCCATTCCATTTCAGCAATTAGTTTTTTCATTTCTTCCAGCGCGACATTTCCAGTAAATGCAATTGTGCCATCCTTTAAAGTTCCCATCGCCATCAGTTCCGCCATCACACTCTGCGCTGCAACCTTTGCAAGCGCAGCCGCATCCCTCTCATATAAAGGAAGTCCCCCCATACGCGCAAACAGCCGGTCAAATCCAACCCAGACACGTTTCTTATGCACCTTAGGTACCTGTGCGATCACACGCAAGCCATAGCGGTTTTTCAGGTTGTCTGCATCCTGAAGTTTGTCCGACATAATGTAGCAAAAAGCAATAAAAATTGCCGCAAGCACTGCACCGGCAAGAAACCCAAGGATCATTGTCTTGATGGAATTCCTGAGAATACTCGCGGCCGTGTATTCCTTCTGCGGTTCCGGGGAGCGTTCCCACTTTGCGTACTCCTCCCCTTTTTCTTGCAGCCTTATGCTAAGTTCCGATACATACTGGATATTTGCTTTCTGCCACTCATCAAGCTCCAGGTTCACCGATTCGTAAACGGACTGGTTCACGGTGTTTAACTCATGCTCCCCGATGGCATTTACAATCCCCGGCTGCTTTGCCAAAATTCCTTCCTGTGCGAGGGTTAGGATCTCCTCACACCCCTCCTCATCCACATTCTGGACATTCAGGCTAATCATACGGTTATCATAATCCGGGGTGATGGAAAGGATTTCCTTTAAGTAGCGCAGTTCCACCGGCTGCGATAAATGGTCTAAAATATACTGGTACATATCCCCATTTACCATATAAGTCAGGTAGGATTGCAGGATGCGGTTTGACAGGTCGATGTTCTGGTAGGTCAGTTCCGGCACGATCTGGTAATCCGTCGCGATATAGAGCTGGAGGGAGGCGTTAAATTCGCGGTACGGGTTGATCTTCATAAGGATGGAATCCGCATTGTACGCTTCCCGCTCCGCGCGCGTTTCCTCAAGGTTTGCAATCTCGCGGCTTAAAGTTTCACCGGTTGCACGGAACCCGGCAAGCTCACGCTCAAAGTTTTCCTCCGCTTTTCTGATATATTCCGGATTGGAGGTTCTGATCTTTTTCAAGGAAAAATTCCCCACCCCGGCAAGCAGCGCAATGACCATGGCAGCCAAGCAGATTTTTCTCCAGTCGCGGAACATGCGGTAAAATACCTTCCCGATGCTGATTTCCTGTTCGTAAGTTTGTTCGTTCATTCTCTTTTAATCCTCACTTTCCAATCCTATCTTTTTTCTTAGACATCTGTATCTTTACTTTTTTCTCATTATAAAAATTTACTTATACAGTCATTAAATATATAAATTTATCCAAACAAATAAGCCTCTTATCCAGTACTTCTAGATGAAAAACCAAAAGCGGTGGGCAAAGGCAACTTGTAAGGTGGGGGCAATCCCCATTACTATTCCTATCATAGTTCCCCATAAATCTTTTCATATCTTGGGAGTGTATATTTCATAACCCGTTTTGCCTGATTATAAAAAAATAACATCCAATCACGGGAACTTTCATTAATACTCTCTTTATAAACTGCCCAACCTACATAGTACCAATTATGGATTCCCATATATGCAATCCAATGTAACCTCTCCCTTTCTGTTGCTGGCCTTTCAAAATATGCTTCTAAAATTTCATCAATTGCAGGACTATCCAACTCATAACCTGCAATCACACGCCCAAAATCATATGCCGGATCATTAAAACCTGCAAATTCCCAATCAATAATATGGAAACTATCATCATTTAACAAACAGTTATCCTGATTTATATCATTATGGCACATTGTTTTTTTGATACCATCTTTTTCTGCGTAGTTATATAATTTCCACATTGTTTCCCATTCATGTTTAAAAATATCAAATAAATTACCTTTCATTTTTGAAGCTTCCTGCATCAGACGTTGACATTCTACCATAGGATTATAGCTAAATTCCTCCCAGTCCGGCATATCAAATCCCGCGTCGTGGAATTTGCGGATTTGGCGCGCCAAACGCTTCATCAATTCCAGGTCATGATAATAAATTCCTGTAAGATTCCAACAATTTGAAACAAACTTAGAAATCTTAATCCCGCCTTCGTCAATATAAATATATGTCCCATCCACACCGCTCTCTGCCGCTATCTTTTGTGCCCGCACTTCATTTTTCCTGTATATAAAAAAGGAACTGCTTTCACCCGGATATCGGAAAATATATGTCACTCCCTTTACCACAAAGGTAAACAAAACATTCGTTAAACCTTTCTGCAAAATTAAAATATTACGAATTTCATTTTCCCCACAACCAAGTACTTCACATATTTTCTGATTAATCCGGTCACTGACGTTCTCCAGAAACAGGCTTTCAATATTCTGGATTTCCTGGATCGAATCAAATTCATAAACAAAATCAGCCGAATACTCTCTGGCATACATATCCATATCTTCCGCATGACGGCTGATAAATTCCTCCCAAAACAAAGAAGAAACTCTAAAATCATCAATTTCATCTTGTAGATAGGAAATAATCCGCCGACCTAAACTTTCATCAATATAGGCGTGTCCATAAATACATTCCCCACTTTTTTCTGCACTATGTACTTCCAGGATGCGACCGGAAGAATTTTTTCGGACAATCAGCTCATTCCCTGCATTCTCTTTATATACCGTTGCATGATATGAATTATACTCATATCCCGAAAAAGGATTTTCTTCAAAATAATTATCACAATTACAAATATAGCTACTTCCAAGATGCTTCCTTGCCACATACAAAGAATTAATATTGTTCTTTTTCAAATCCGGATTTATCTCCAGCGTAACATCATATTTTTCAGCCAGAAAAAAATACATTTCCTGCTTATAACCAACGACTACAACAATATCATTGATACCAGCCTCTTTCAGTTGACGGATTTGCCGCTCAATCAAGGTTTCCCCTCCCTTGACATACAGACCTTTTGGCATGGAATAAACAGACTTTGACGAGATATCAGAACCTCCAGCCGCAAGAATCACGGCATTTTTAACTTTGAGTGGTGCAATCTCTTCCAAAGCAGCTTTTGTAACCCTGCCATCAGCAATATACCTTTTCTTCTCCAGGGATATTACCAGTTTCTTTATTTCTTCCTGCGATTTAAAAACATAATAATGCATATGTTCCATCACATACAAGGGTATATCATCTAAACATTCATCACAGTTAAGCATTGCCCGAATTACCTCAAACTCTTTATAAGTAATCATAAATCTTTATCCTCCTTATTCAGTTTTGCAGCACTCCCTTTTTTCTGCACGCTTCTGCTGCAACAGTAAGTATCCTTCAAACATATCAAGATCCTCTTTTGTAGTTATTTTAATATTGGTAGATGTAGTTTTAGAAAAATACACCTTCCTCCCAAGTGCAAAATACAAAGAGGTTGTATGTGGTTCAATCTCATCTATAATCCCGCTCTCTAACGCAGTATGGTACGCCCCACATACTTGTCCAAAGTGAAAACTCCACGGATTGCTGAATCCCTTTATTGTTTCCCGCATTATCCCATGTGTAGAACCGAACTCATCCTCTTTAATACATGTACATAATACCATATCCTGCGCTGCAACCGCATTTCCCCTTTCATTGCAGACACGAATACTGTCATCTATAATTTCATCCGTTGTCATAGGTGATACACCAAAGCTAACCACCGCAATATCATCATAGGATATCTTATTCTCCAAATAAAACAAACCTTTCATAACAGATTCCTGGAAAGTACTTCCTCCCTCCACAATCCACTTTACTTTTGTCATATGATACCTTTTAACAATTTCTTCTGTCACATCGAGCCAATCTTTGTGGGATACAATTTCTATGGCATCAATGCTCAAATTATTCTCAAACACTTCCAGGGTATAAGCCAAAACCGGCTTTCCCATAACTTCAATAAACTGTTTGGGAATATTTGCCCCAACACGCGTACCTTTTCCGCCCGCCAAAATAATTGCTATGTTCATTAATTTTACCTTCTATATTTTCCTCAAGCTATACAATTACATACACATAATATTTATACATCCTCATGAAATGTATCGGGATATTCCCTGTCAAATACTTCATTTGCCCACATAAGCGTAACAAGGTCTTCTGTATCCGACAAATTTACAATTTCGTGCGTCCAACCTGGAATCATATGAACCATCCTAAGTTTCCTACCATCAACCTTAAATTCAACAATCTCATCCGTATCAATCTTGCGCTCCCGTATCAAACCATTCCCAGAAACAACAACAAAAAATTCCCATTTACTATTATGCCAATGTTCTCCCTTTGTCACACCTGGTTTGCTAATATTCACACTGAATTGTCCATGACTGGAAGTCTTTAAAATCTCAGTAAAGGAGCCTCTGGCATCTTCGTTCATAGTAAGGTCGAACGCTAATTTATTCTTTGGCAGATAGGTCAGGTACAAACTATATAACTTTTTAGCAAAACTTCCATTTTGAATTTCTGGCATTACCAGAGTTCTCGGCTGCTCCTTAAAACTTTCAAGCATATCAACTATTTCACCAAGACTGACTTTATAAACTGGTAAAATAAAACAATAATGTCCACTTAGCGTTTCATGTGGTGTCATACCATCATATTCTCTGCCCTCCACTATTTCACCCATCGCAGGGTAATCACAGTGTAATTCCCGTCCTTCTAACAAATCAAACATTCCCTCTATAAGATCATCAATATATAACAACTCTAAATCTGTAGAACTATTATTCACTGTAAATGGCAAATCATTCGCAACTGAATAACAAAAAGTAGAAACAGCAGAATTATAATTTGGTCTGCTATGTCCCATCAAATTTGGAAAGCGGTACACTGCAACTCTTCTCCCCGTTTCTCTCCCGTATTGAAAAAACAACTTCTCACCTTCTAATTTTGACTTTCCATATTCCGAACCCTCAAAGCGTCCTACAAGTGAGGCCTGGATGGAGGATGCCAACATTACTACCGCTTTACTCTTTACTTTTTTAAGAGTATCAAGCAATTTTGAAGTAAGCCCCAAATTTCCATCAATTAATTCTTCTCCTGGTTTTGGCCGATTCACCCCTGCCAGATGAAAAACAAAATCTGCCTTTATACAATAATTATCTAATTCCTCCTGACTGGAACCAATATCAAACTCATAAATATCATCCACCTTTATTTCCGGACGGGTTACATTTTTACCCTCCTTTACATTTAACAAGCCCCTTACCAGCGCAGTTCCCACCATGCCTTTTGATCCTGTAACTAATATGTTCATAATTTATTTCTCCTAAACTTTACACTTCTTTTCGCCACACCATCTTGTTTACCACCCCAGTAAAACCCTGAATGATTTTTACCACCTTGTCCGACACATTTTCATCCATATAATCAGGAACAAATGTTTTATATCCCCTATTTTTATTCATACCAACTGCAATCTCAACAGCTTGCAACAAACATTCCTTCTCGATTCCTGCGAGGATAAAACACCCCTTCTCCATCGCTTCCGGTCTTTCTGTGCTAGTCCGGATACATACTGCCGGAAATGAATAACCATTCGAAGCAAAAAAATTACTCTCCTCCGGCAATGTCCCGGAATCAGACACAACAGCAAACGCATTGATCTGCAAACAATTATAATCATGAAATCCCAATGGCTCATGTCTGATTACCCTGTCATCCAACTTAATTCCTGACCGCTCAATTTGTTTGTGTGAACGAGGATGGCAAGAATAAAGCACCGGCATATCGTATTTTTTTGCCATCTGATTTATTGCAGAAAATAACGCAAAGAAATTTCTCTCTATATCAATATTTTCCTCCCGATGTGCAGAAAGGAGAATATACTTTCCTTTTCTTAATCCCAGCCTCGAGTGAATATCAGAAGATTCTATCTTCTCAAGATTATACCGCAACACTTCAGCCATCGGTGAACCTGTTACAAAAGTGCGCTCCTTCGGCAGACCACACTCTGCCAAATAACGACGTGCATGTTCTGAATATGCTAGGTTAACATCAGAAATAATATCTACAATACGGCGATTAGTTTCTTCAGGAAGACATTCATCTTTACAGCGGTTTCCTGCCTCCATATGAAAAATGGGGATATGCAGACGTTTCGCACCAATTACTGAAAGACATGAATTCGTATCTCCAAGAACCAGCACTGCATCCGGTTTCATTTCACTCATCAAACGGTACGATCTAGCAATAATATTACCGACAGTTTCACCAAGGTCACTGCCAACTACATTCAGACATATCTCTGGAGAATCCAAATTAAGGTCACGAAAAAATATATCATTCAAGTTATAATCATAATTTTGTCCGGTATGAACCAAAATTGTGTCAAAATAAGCACGGCATTTTTTTATAACCTCCGACAGTCGAATAATTTCCGGACGTGTACCAACAATAATAAAAAGTTTTAATTTCCCGTTATTTCGAAATGAGGATTTTATTTCCATTATATTTTTTCTCCATTCTTCCATTGTTTTAAAGCATTCCGTACATAATCCGTAGTGAGAATTTTTTGTACCGCACCTTCCACATCCAAACGCCTTGTATTATGGCTATTGTAAGAAGCATCCGCTTCTGTATGTACCTCTCCCTGAACCATAAATTTATCATAATTTAAATCCCGGCTGTCTGCTGCAACACGATAATATCCTCCCATATCCTCCGCACGAAGACGCTCTTCCCGCGTCATTAAAGTTTCATATAATTTCTCCCCATGCCGTGTCCCTATAATGTTTGTTCCAGTATCACCAAATAACTGCTGAACCGCTTTCGCAAGATCACATATTGTAGATGCATCTGCTTTCTGTATAAATAAATCACCTGGATTCGCATGTTCAAAAGCAAATCTCACCAATTCCACCGCCTCATCCAAATTCATCAAAAATCGGGTCATATTAGGATCAGTAATGGTAATCGGGGCTCCCGCTTTAATCTGCTCAATAAAAAGTGGTATAACGGAGCCACGGCTACACATCACATTTCCATAGCGGGTACAACAAATTACTGTTCCGCCACGTTCCGCAGCCACCCTAGCATTTGCATAAATAATATGCTCCATCATCGCTTTCGAAATTCCCATCGCATTAATTGGGTAAGCTGCTTTGTCAGTGGAAAGACATACTACCCGCTTTACTCCTGTATCAATGGCAGCATGTAACATATTATCTGTTCCCTCTACATTTGTGCGGACAGCCTCAAGCGGGAAAAACTCACAGGATGGAACCTGCTTTAAAGCAGCGGCATGGAACACATAATCCACCCCATACATTGCATCCCTGATTGACTGTATGTTGCGCACATCACCAACATAAAATCTGACTTTCTCGGCATATTCCGGAAAACGCGCCTGTAAATCATGGCGCATATCATCCTGCTTTTTCTCATCACGCGAAAAAATACGAATTTGGGCAACATCGGTCGCAAGAAATTGTTTCAGCACAGTATTCCCAAAAGATCCTGTACCACCAGTAATCATTAAAGTTGCTCCTGCAAATGCCGTCATTTAACCATCCTCCAATCAAATAATAATTTATAAGTCCTTATTACTCTTTCGAATTATTGAAAACATAAATTTCTTCTCATACTTATTTAAACCAAAAAACAATATCAAAATACCGTAAACAACAGCCATTGATAAAGCTTTTATGGTCAGTCCCACCCATCCATTAAGACCTGTATACTGCAATATCTGACCAACAAATAAAGATACTATCAAACATGGCAAAATTCCTCTAAACAAATTTTTATAATATTGAAATATATTTATTTTTAGTTTCCTGTAAAATATAAAATTCATAACACACACATCACCTATCATCAATGATACAAATGTACCTATCGCAGCACCAATAATGGGGTTCCACTTTATCAAAATAACCGTCAATGCTATATTTAAAATAACAATTATAAATTTTAAGTAAGCCTGTTCTTTATGCTGGTTCATTGCCCACAACACCTGTGTCCCGATTGCCTCCGCGGTTATAAATACATAGGAAGTCATTAAAATTAACGCAACTTGATACGCCTCTTCATTCTCTTTTCCCGCCCATAAAACAATAAACTCTTTTCCATAAATCAAAAATCCTCCCCATATAATCGATGTCACAATTAAAACGATCCGTCCAATTCTCACCATTTCTGCGGTAATATCACTAGATGTCCCTTTTTTCTCTACAAGTTTCACTATACCCGGCATTAATATATCGTTAAATGCCAACCCAATCGTTTGGAAGTATTGGACAATCTGAGTACCTATTCCATATACTGCAATTACCACCGCTGAAGAGGGGAGCAATGCTCCCAAAAGAACCTGATCCACACTACTGTTAAGCTGCGTTGCAATCATTTGCAAAAATATCAATGATGAATAAATAACAATTTCCTTTATAAATGAAAATTCTACCCCCTTATAAACTGGACGCAACTGTATCCTAAAAAAAACATAATATACATAATAAGCACGACACAAGACGGTAACAATTAAATTCGCAATAACAATCCCAAAACTCCCCAGTCCAAATTTAAGAGCGCAAATAGTCAGGCAAATACGCACTATTATCTGAACTATAGCTCCCCCCTTTGAAACACAAAATTTTTCATAAGCTATTATTACATTACCATATGCTGTCGTCCCCAGGGTTACGGATGATCCAATCATTATTACGCATAACAACTTTTGACCAAGTATAACCTGTTCCTTTGTTAAACCATTTCCAAATACTTTCGGGAAAACCGCTATAAGTATCCCGCCAAAAATAAGGGTTATAGCTGCTATCATTAAATAAAAAATGTTCACAACACCCAAAAATTTTCTATTTTGCTCCAGACTATTTTCAACCCTGAATTTGGAAACATACTTAACAACGGCATTTCCAATTCCAAGATCGAACAATAATAAATATGAATTTACTGCCGTTGCCAGTTTATATACCCCATATTCCGCCTGACCAAGATTTCGGATAATAAATGGTGTAAGCAGCAAAGCTGATAATACCTCAAACATTATTAAAGTGTAAGATAATATTGTGCCTATTTTTCTGTTCATAATCTTTATTCTTAATCTTCTATTCTCTATATTTTACAACTCTTGCTGGAACACCTACCGCAATTGCATTATTGGGTATATTCTCATTGACCAGTGCATTTGCACCAACTACAGCCCCATCTGCAATAGTAACACCTTTCAATATAACTGTATTGGCAGCAATCCATACATCTGAACCTATATGAATCGGAGCACTTTCATTTGGTTGATCTTTTATCAAAATACCTTTTTTAATTCCGTGATTGGTATCTATAATATAAGACTGCGCAGCAATCTGTACATTATCCCCAATATATACTCCCGCCTCCTTTGAAGCATATATTATTGTATAATTTCCGATTGCAACGTTATTTCCAATCACAATATTCCCATCCCCAAAGAATTGAACTCCTGGATAAATTTCCACATTATTTCCAACTTGAACATTAGGATTTATATGATGTATTTTTCCATACACTTTCACCCCCCCCCCAGATATTTTAACCTTTTTATTAAACAGTACTCTTCTGTACGCTCTTTCACATCGGCTAATCAATTTGTCAAAAAATAAAATTAAATTCATAATATCCCCCTAATGTCTGTTAAGTCATCCTTACTCTCTACTTTGTTATAAAATAATATACCTTATTTTCTCAGCTCATTATAATTCTGTTCCATATTTACATTCCAAATATTACTTTTATCCCCGTTCCCACTTAGGATACTTTCTACAATTCCATAGCTTGCTTTTTTAGCCTATGCTTCTAAAAATATTTTTAATTCTTTTTGAAACCTTAAATCAAGCTCAGTAATAATTTTTTTACTATCATAATTATCATTCAAATCAATTTCCATAATGGTACGTGCTATATTCTCCGGAGTCTGCTCATCATAATAATAAACATAATTATTAACCATTGATGCCTCAACTGCTGGAATACGGATGCATACCACGCGCAAGGAATTCGACATATAGGATAATATTTTTGATGGAAAAGATGTAGCATTGAAATCAGCATCCGGATTTTGTGTGCTCAAACCAATATTGCAGTTTTTAATAAATTTTATGTAGTCACTGCCTGAAAGAATCCCGTCATAAGTTATTCTTGCTTTTGCTTTTTCTTTTACTTTCTCTATAAGTTCCTTTAAATTTTCAGTTTCTAGTTTTGTGCCAAAACCCAAAATATGAACATGATAATTTGAGGGCAAAAAAATTGCTGCATTTACTGCAGCATATGCTCCACCCTTTCTTGGATCAAGTGTACCAGCATATACACAATTCACAATTTCTCTATTCCTATCCTGTACTACTTCTTCCTTAATTCCATAGTTCTCCTCTGCTTCGACATGGTATGTCCCATATATAACCAACGACGTTTTTTTTCCTCCATTTACATACTGATCTAATAATTCTGTTGCAAAAATATAACGTTCCGCAGACTTTATAAAATGTATTTCCTTTTCCTTTAAACTTTTTTCCCCAATAACATCCGCATAAATTTCTTCCACTTCCAATATCAACTGAAATTTCTTTATCCGGTGGACAAGATTAACCATTTTCATATAGCCCAATGAATGATATACTAAGACTTTTTCATCTTTCTTTAACTTCATCAATTCCAAAAAAACAAATAAATTAGATGAAAACCAACGTAATGCCCTTTTTAATATATTACCCGCTGGAAATGTAAAAAAAGTCTTTAATGACTGCATCTCATTTAATCTTATAGTTCTCCCTTTAAAACAATGTTTTTTACTTCTTGTTTGACTGGCAGATATTATTTCAACAAAGAACCCATTCTTATTCATAACTGAACAAATATAATCCATCTTTGTTTTTGCTGACAGTGCACATACCCTGTCCTCATTATCGCCGTCCTGAATATAATATGACAGATACTTTATCCTCTTCACACCTGACCACTCCTTTTACGTCAAACTTATATACATCTGCAAAATGCTTATACAATCAAAAATCCTACAAAAAACCTGCTAACAAAAGTCAAGTACTTTTGAGTAGGATTTAAAAATATTTCATCAATCCATTTTTGAGTACAATAAAGAGGCTGGCATTATCTCTTATCTCCAGCCTGAACAATCCGATTTTATTTCCCTTCTATTGATAAACTGCGATTACTCTTGCATAATAAATTCGTAGGAATTTATTCAAACCGGCAATCTTTGCATGTTTCTTACTTTTACCTTCACTTTCCTTTTTCAAAATGTAGTTGTACACAGCATCATCTTTCGGAGCAGGGTGACTCTTAAGAACCCTCATCACCTCATATCCGACTTTCCTGAGCGTTGAGGAACCGCGCTTCGTTATCTTGCGTTTTGACCCAATAAATTGTCCCGATTCATATGGTGGTGGGTCAATTCCGGCCCATGCTATG
>CAJTOR010000010.1 GCA_910577675.1 uncultured Lachnospiraceae bacterium | reverse complement strand
TCTTTTTGCCCCTACTGCGTAACATGAGGGCATAAAAAAGCGGCGTTCCTGTTCTTTTGTGTGTTCTCCACCCAAGGTCAAATACCATGGAGCAGTTAATTTTCGTAATGAAGTGTTTATTACCCCGAAAATGACCGCCACTGTCAAATTCAAACATAGTCACAAAGTGCGTAAATTCAAGAACTTCTACATATCTTGCCTTTGTAGTTCCACAATAGTCTCCACATTCACCGTTCCCGGAAACATATCCACCATGCACACCCGCTCCACCCGGTATCCCGCCCTGACAAGCACCTCCAAATCCCTTGCAAGGCTCGTCGGCTTACATGAAATATACACCATCCTCCCAACCCCATATGCTATAATCTGCTCAAGTGCCTTGGGGTGGACACCGTCGCGCGGCGGGTCAAGTACAATATAATCCGGCTTTTCCTCAATAGTATCAAGAACCTTCAACACATCCCCAGCAATAAACTCGCAATTGGATAGTCCGTTTAACGCCGCATTATCCCGCGCCGCATCGACGGCATCCGCGACGATCTCAACGCCAATCACCTTTTTTGCCACCGGCGCAAGAAGCTGGGCAATCGTTCCCGTGCCACTGTACAAATCAAATACTATCTTATCCTTCGTTTCCCCAATATACTCCCTCACTTTTTCATAGAGCACTTCCGCCCCCAATGAATTCGTCTGAAAGAACGAGAACGTGGATATCTTAAACTTCAATCCGAGCAATTCCTCAAAAAAGAAATCCTCGCCATCCAGTATTTCAACAGAATCCGCTAATATCGCATCGGCAACACGGTCGTTGACAATATGGAGAATCCCCTTGATATTCCCTTTAAGTGGCAGGGTTTTAAGCGTATCCTTCAGGGCATCAAAAAACATTAACTCCTCACTCGAAGAATCCAGTACCCGTTCCGCTTCCTGCAAATCTTTTATATTTTTTCTACCCTCCCCATAATGGGAAGTCGTCACCAGATGCACCAGGATTTCCCCAGTTTTAACCGCACGGCGCACAAGCAGGTGCCTCAAATAACCGGAATGTGTAATTTTATGGTAGTATGTCAACCCAAATTCATTTGCCACTTTAAGTACGGCATCCAAAATCAAGTTGAAGTCCTCATGCACGATCATGCACTGGTTTGTTGTCACCACATCATAAAAACTGCCCTTCTTGTGCATGCCAAGTGTCAGCGGACCGTCTTTTTGCTCGTCCCCAAAGGAATACTCCATTTTGTTGCGATACTTAAACTCTGCCGGGCTTTGAAGAATTCCTTCAAAAAGAGTTTCCGGAAGGAGAAACCCCGACAGCAAATGCCTTACCTGTTCCTCCTTCAGGCAAAGCTGTTCCCCGTATGGCATTGTCAGATAAGTACATCCGCCACACCTTCCAAAATGTGGGCATGGCGGAATCCTTCCCTCCCTCTCAGATGGCGTGATTACTTCAAGGAGCGTCCCCTCCTTTTTCCCGGAACCATTCTTTTTAAGTCGGAATTTAACTGTCTGTCCCGGCAAAACACCCTTCACGCAGACCTTAGTGCGACTTTTTATCTCCCCGGCAAATTCTTTGTCCCTTTGCCCTTCTTTTTCCCCTTCAGACTCCTCCACCCACACAATCCCCTTGTTCGGGAAATTCACAGATTCCACATATCCCAGAAATTCCTGACCTTTTTTCATCCTAAATCCCCATTCCCGCCTGACAAAACCTTTGCACAGGCTTCCAAATCTATATTTTTAAACATACATAATCTATTTCTGTCAATATCAATTACTTATTTATCCTCATCAAAATATGTCCAAGCGCTTATTTCTGTAAATCAAAACACAGATGACAGAAGACAGCTTTCAGACACCTCCTGTAATGTTAGTCTATATTTTCATTAACTTAACATTACCTCCCGCCGTTAAAAATATTTTTACACCCGCAGGATACATCTCAAATTCTACCATATCCCCTTTCCTTTGTCCATAAAATTATTGCGTACTGTCACAACAAATGCACAAATGAATAAACCATGAGAAGAGTGTTACCAAAACGTAAAATAAGGATGATCTTTTATTAGATTTTCAGAAGCGCTTTGTATAATTATCGGACTATAAAAAGTCTTTCCGCATACCTATACCTGATTGTTTAGTTGGCAGAATATTCACCCCTGCGTTTGTCATGGCGAAGTGTAAACAAAACCATACTATTATATCTGACAGGCGGCAACACCACTTCATGTATTTAAAACCATATGTATTTATTAAATCCAACCATAATATTAATCCAGAAATCTACTTCTCCCAAAAAAATTAAAAATTTTCAAAAAAATACTTTACTTTAATTCTGTGTAGTGGTAAAATTGTACTGTTACATAACCCGGATATTACAAGACTAAAAGAATACCATTTTCAGGAAGTGAGGGATTATATATGAGTAAAAATATCCGCAACGAAGCTGTTGACAATCTTTTCGCCGCAATTTTAAGTTTGTCGAACCGGGAGGAGTGCTATCGTTTTTTTGAAGATATCTGCACGGTCAATGAACTCCTCTCCCTCTCCCAGCGCTTTGAAGTTGCCAGCATGCTGCGCGCAAAACGCACCTATCTTGAAATCGCCGAACACACCGGCGCATCGACCGCCACAATCAGCCGGGTAAACCGTTCCCTTAACTACGGGAACGACGGATACGATATGGTTTTCGGGCGCATCCCGGAACTTTTGGAAAAGATAGCAAAACCGGAGGAGGAGGAGAAGGAACCGGAAATCTGACTTACTAAAAACAGCGCCGGGAAAATTGGCTGCCAAAAACTAATTTGCGACAGCCAATTTCCCGGCTTTCTAAATCCTCCCAGTTGCCCCTCTCATTCTCCTATTCTGCCTTTCCTTTCGCTCTCCAATTTCCCCACTCTACCATTCCCCTATTTTGCTTTTCCCTTCCCTTTCCCCTCTTTTTCCTTTCCTTCCCGATCCTTTCTCTCCATCCCCTGCGTATTCTCATCAATCAGGGCTTCAATCAACTGCTTTTTCATATACACATCAAAGCTCAACATGCTAATCAACGCAAAATCCTGCAAAAGCTTTCGCTCCGATGCCTCCTTAACCCCATCAAAACTCTTCCTTGATTTCTGGTACTTCCTTACCACATCGCGCGTCACCACCATGGACTGCTCACTCTCTAAGCGGAAAACCTCGGTATAAATATCTTCCAGCGTCAACGCACCATTCTCCCCGAAAAAGTTTTCCGACAGCGGCTTTAAAACCTTCTGGATATCGCTGATAGAAAGAATATTTTTAAGATAATAAATAAAAATCAACATATACATATGATCTTTTGAATATTTCTTTTTGTTCGGGGACGGAAGCAGGTTATTCTTAGTGTAATTATTTATCATAGTCTTGGTCAGAAGCTTATCTTCGGAATAGCGCCTGGTGGTTTCCAGATGCTTATCCATAAAAGTAGTGACCTGATCCATATACAGATCAATATTTGGTACATCCTCCGGCTTGATATAATCAATCCGCTTCATATCTTCAATCACCGACAAGATCCCATCACGCACTCTCTTATCCACGTTTTCTTCCTCACATTCCACTTCACATAAACTCACAATTTATTTTTCAACCCGACCATAAAGGTATACAAAACATATTATATAGTATTAAAAACCATATGTCAAATCATTTCCACAAATTTTCCGACTAAAAGTGGAATTTTTTTCACCAATTCACATTTTTTTTCACTTCGCCTTTACAAACCGCATATAAAGTGGTAAATTAAGTATAGGTTTATTTTTTACCAAACTATTTTTAATGGAGGCACATAATGGATTTTGTACTTAAAAATATGACGGAGAATATCGTACTAAAAAAGATCGACCAGATGAAGGGCAGCCTCGACTGCTGTACATGCGAGCATTGTCTTCTGGATATCGCATCCTATGCACTGAACCGCCTGCCAGCCAAATATGTAGCTACAACACAGGGCGAACTTCTCTCCCGGCTCGATTCTTTAGAACCGCAATATGACGCTACTGTCATGACGGTGATCCTTCAGGGCGCTATGTTAGTCAAACTCCATCCCCGCCACGAATAAGTATCCGGAAACAGCCGCGGCTTTACCGGATAAGTGCATCAAAAAGCCTTTCCGGAAACAGCCCCGGCTCTCGCTGTCAAATAAAACCATAATCCCCAGTCCAGTAAACATTCCGCATTTCTTAATAAATCCCACCGGGACGGTAATCATCTTTTATGGAAGTACCAACAGGTAACACTATAACATCACCCGGATAAAACAGGAACGATACGCCGTCCTTGTCCTGCCGGTACTGCTGCATCGCCTCAAGTTCCCACATATTGCAATACTTACTGTATTTCTCAGTATTGTCATAGTTTAAGTATTCCTCATCCTGCACCATCGCAGTCAAACGAAACGAAACAATCAGATATCCTTCTTTTTTCCAGAATTCTTCCGTGAAATCAATCCCGTAATTTTCCGCATAATCTTCTACCGCGAAATCTTTTTTCACCGCCCGGACATCGCAGGGAAGACAGTATTCAAAATAATTACCTTGTTCTAATGATGTAAGCCTCTCCTGTGAAATTCCCCGATACTGCATTAGTGGGTACTGTTCCTTTCCCATAATATCATCGCAGTAGGAAAAATTTTTAACTGTCCTGAAAAACCGGTTACCAAAAATCTGCGAATAATTATACATAGGAACGGCCATGTCCCCATCAATGGCACCCCATATTTTTTCGGCAGCACAGCGCTCTTTTTCAGGAATCCCAAGCCATATGCTCCCCGCCGTCTGTATTTTCACATCTTTTTTCTCTTCTTCACTTCCAATTTTTACCAGTTCCTTTCTTCCCCCCGCTTCCCTCTTTGTATAATATAAATCCACCTCCTCTCGTTTTTTCCCTTCGGCATCCACCCAGAAAAAACGCGGCAGGACACGGACATAGGAACTTTCCCTTCCCATCCTCTCCCCGATCGTCGTCACATAAAAGCGCAGAAGGTAACCGGATTTAACGAAAGCATTTTCCCACAGCGGATGTGTCCCTTTTAACACCGGAAGAATATATTGTCCCACAGTCTCCTTTTTCTTCCCGTAGGAATCTGCAAGACCGGAGCAGTATCGATACAGGGCATCCTTTTCAAACCCAGAAAATTCTGTCCCATCCTTCCTGCCCCCATATTGATTTTTTATCATCCCCGTATCAAAATCCCTAAATACTCCTTCCCAAACCGGATAATCCGCAATATCATAAAGACAGAGCCCAAAAATCCGCCCTGAAACCTGAACGGTCACACTGTCCAATGCAATATAATTCTCCTCCTCCCTGTTTGCCTCAATCTCCCCCATTTCGGTATCGTCCGGACAATTTACCGCCACGCTTCGGCACTCTACGGTATAGACTCCCTCAAAAACCCATTCCGGAAGATAGAACCGCACAGTGGAAAGCCCGATCGCCACCCAACTGCCCGCCGGGATATACCGATCATCCTCATTGCTGTAGGCTACTCCCGTATCCAGAAACACGTCAAATGGGAAACGAACCTCATTGCGCAGCACACCGTCCCCATCCTTTCCAAGATAGGATAATCCCTTGTTTGTAAGGGTTTGTGCATAATCGCGCTCCCCATAACCTTCCCGTCCCGAATGGAAGCCCACATTGGAAATCCCAAGCCAAATCTCACTTGTAATCCCCTTTGCATCAAGTACAAGCTGCACCGCCCCATCCCTCGGTGAAACAAGCTGCGTATATTTATCATTATCCGCCTTATATTGCAGTTTACAGTAAACGGGCGTATGTACACGGACGCTGTTCACATCTAAAACTTCGAATAAATATTCCTCCTCCATATTTTCCGTCCCCGGAAACACAACCTTTTGTGTATATTTTACTTCCCCGAAACTTTCATATGTCCCATTCTCTATATTATCCGGGATTAAAAGCTCCTTTGAACATATATAATCCGCAATATTCTTATCCCTCAGACCGGATAGTTCCCTGCTTAATGAAATCTCCATCCCCGGAAAGAACTCCTTCCACCCATCCTCAAAATAAGCAGTACCATCAAATGAAAACGCATCGTTGCGCACCCGGATTCCTGATACACGCGCATCGGCAACCGCAGTAAAATCCTCCGCTGGAATGGAAGGCATGGATAAGTCACCCGAAATAAAGCGGTCAGGCAGGTCAATTCCCGCCGAAACTTCCGGCGGATACTCTATATGTCCCTCCGCCCCTTCATAGTGCCGATATGTTAGTTCCGGCACCTCTATTTTTTCAAACATCCCCTCCCCTGTTTCTGCCCTTATTCCCCCATCCGGCAGCGCCCCGTTATCCACATAGAGCTCCTTGAGACCGCAATATTCAAGATATTTTACCTGCGCATAACTGAATTTCCTTACCACTGGTACAAAAACCTCCACATTCCTGCTTTCCTGAAATGTCTGATAAATGGGACCTGTTTCTGTAACTGCCACAATCTCCTGCCAGGAAAGATGATAGGTGCGCCGCACAGGCACCTGGAATGTAATTTCCCCATGTTTTGCCTCAAATTCAGCATTTAGCAAATATTTCCAAATTTCACCTTCCACCACCAGATTTTCATTGACCGGAATCCCCCCTTCCTCACCTTCCACATCAAAATATGGATTTTGGGGTTCCCACGCCGATATTGTAACTGTATTTTCAGGCTCCATGCGATCCATTCGCCACACTTCCCCCTCCTGTGTTATCTCATCCGGCGGTTTCTCTTCACTTTCTGTTTCCACCCTCTCACAGATCAGATAGACAACGGAAGGAGCTTCCTTAAAGTGCCGGTACGAAACTTCCCCGCTGCCCATGCGAATTCTCAAATCCTCATCCCCCAGAGCGGAATAAAACTGTGACGGCGCAGAATCCCCCTGGTAATGGACAAAACTTTTTCGGATGGTGGTCTGTGTAACACGGTAAGTTTCCCCTCCGATTTCAATTCCCTCCTTCAGCAATGTTGGGAAACGGAAACGCACTCTGGCATTCATATAGACGGGCAGCTTATCATAACATGTCATAAGAATCCGCCCGTCTTCCGTTGCCAGAACCATGCTTGCAACCGTCGGTTTAACATAGAGTTTAAGATGGATATCATAGTATTCCGGCAGCTTTTTTTTCGTCCCGGCTCCCCAGTCACTTCCATATAATTTCTTGACCGCATTTAAAATGCCGGGAACCTCGGGGGATACTCCCACCGCAGTACCCAGATTATTGTAGGACTTTGAAATTGAGGTCACTGTACTGCCCGACCCTCCCGTCCGCTCAATTACTGCAAATATATTGTGCAGGTAAAACTCAAGTCCCCCCTTGGTGCTTAGCTCCTGAACAAATTTCATCCATACCTCATCCTCGTCGGAATCCGGATAATTTTTCCTGAAAAGAGAATATGCACCATCCACAATACTCTGCCTGTCCAGAACATAGCTTGTCGTTACTTTATCCGTAATCGTTTCATGCTTTTTTATCAGCTTAATCTTCTTAAACTCTTCCCCCTCCACATAACCGCCCGTTTTTTTCAGCGTCATATTATAGCCGGTGGTAATATAAGAAATCCTGGCAGCCGATTTCACATGTGTCCCCGTGATTGTCATGGTTTCCTCGTCACTCTCGACTGTAAGGCTGCTGCCGTCCTCAAAATATATAATCTGGCTTCCCCCCGGAAGCTCCTCGGTTCTTGCCGCCCAAACCAGCACTCCCGCAGACCCGATCAATCCCCCCAAAAAACATGCGAGAAAAAGCAGTATTCCCATCCTGAATTTTAAATTCTTTCCCATTGTTCTATCCCTTTCCCCCTCCCTTGCCTTCACTTAAATCCTAATCCCATCCATTTGGCACAGCACCCATATTAGGATGCCGCACCGGATGGAATTTTACAAAACAGCTACCTCCCCTTCCAATTTTTTCTATGTCAAATACCAGCACCGGTTCTGTCCGTGTTTAGGACTCCCTCCTTTATTCTTATTTTGTCTTAATTATCTCAAAACGTCAGCATGCCTTTCAAAAATTGTTTTCTGGTTACTGACACCGGTTTTAGTATCCGCACGCTCTATTAATTTGTTTTATATAATACTGCCCCGGAAAACGCAAAATGTTCATAGACCCGGCAGCGGCCAACGCCGGGAATCCCACGCAACATCACAAAAATCCCCCTCTCAGCCAGAGCCCTCTTTAAAATTCCTTCCCCCATGGGCAATTCAAAACGATACTCTCTTCCATATATTTCCTTTTCTTCCCCATGCTGCCTGATTGCTCCAAGTACAGCTTCCTCAAGAATTTTTTCTCTTTCCCCCTCCACAAAAAAGACCTTCTCCTCCCAGCAAAAAGCATTGCCCCCATCCCCTTTATGCCACAAATAAAATCCATCCCCATCAAGAATCACCATGCAAACCACACACTCATACAATCTCTTTTGCTCGGGGATACTATCGAGTACCCCCAGTGCCGAAAACAGATTTAAGAAGAAAACTTCCCCCACTTCCTCCCTGTCAATTTGAAGCCTTCCATCACTGTATGTCGCCATATATTCTGCCGCCGCATCCGCTGCCCCATCCACGCAGCGATCCATCAACTGCCTTTCCCAACCAATCCTCCCTTTCACCCCCTCATCCACATTAATCATCGCCACAATTCCCATAAACAGAATTGTAAAAAGAAGCGAATAATGATATAATCTCAAATCTCCTCCCCCAATCCTTCCCCTCTTTACTCCAAAGTGATATTTCCCTCTTCCCACTCCCGCGCCAAAAGCCGCTCTTTAAGACCATCGCGCACAGCAAAATAGCAGGTATACTCCCTTCCCGGGACAATGCCGCAAAAATAGTAATATGCCCTCTCGAAACCGTCCTCAGGCATCTGGATGGTAAACAAAAGCCCATCCCCGCACGAAAACGGATAAACATCCGTCCCCAGATAATCGCAGGAACCTTCCGCAGCCGCCCTAAATGTGAGCGGGCGGTCTTCCCCGCCCTGCTCCTGTATCAGGGTTATCCTAACAGCACTAAAAATCCCCGCTTCTAAACTTTTATTTTCTCCCAGAAGATGCCCCGCGGCATCCATCGACATATACCCCTGTTTCTGCATCATCTCCCCGTATTCCTGTACCCTAGCCACACAAGCCTCAAAAAGCCGGTCACGCATTTTAACATGGATGAAGACTGCCGGAAAAAGAAACATTAAGAATATCGCTGCGACCAAGTCAATGCATTTTGCAAGCTTTCCCATTATATCCCACCGCCACAGGTATAATAATACCCGTCCTTCCCATATATGGAAATATTGATAAAAGCATCTTCCCCGAAAAAAATCTCCCCTCCCGCACATAGCATCTGCTCCAGTTCTTCCCGGTACAATATTTTTACCGAAAGCCCATCAAAAGTCCCATCCCCGCTACTTTTCGCAGGCATCACATACCTTCTCGCCACCGAAAGCTCAAAGTTATAATCCGGAAAATGCCAGAAAAACTT
This sequence comes from uncultured Lachnospiraceae bacterium, assembly GCA_910577675.1. Classification (GTDB taxonomy): domain Bacteria; phylum Bacillota; class Clostridia; order Lachnospirales; family Lachnospiraceae; genus RGIG4057. The sequence continues at coordinate 86,938 of CAJTOR010000010.1, read as the reverse complement.
TTCAAATTGCCCGTACTCCTCCGCTTTTAATCCTTCCTCCTGTCGAATCTTCTGATAAAACCGCTCCGCCCTGACCTTTACGGCATTCTGTTCCTGCTTTTTGCAATTTTTTATAATACTTCCCGCAGGAACCAAGGTCAGGCACAGGATACAGAGAAGAATTTCCACCATGCGGCCAATGCAATCCACAAAACCGCCCCCTCCTGTCTATCAATTTAATATTTCAGAACATCTCTTCCATCAGTCCGAACTCTAGCCGCAGAAAATCCCGCTGTTGGTTGTCCTTCATTTTTTTACACTTGCCTTTCTCCCGGTATAATCCCCATGCCAGTGACCCATCATTTTCTTCCCCCGCCCACCGCAAAAACAGACTGAAAAATGTCATCAAAAGCGAGCTAAACGCAAAGACCATCCACCCCATCGCTTTAAGGAAGAAAAACTCCCCACCCCCTTTCAATATAAAAACTGCCCACACCGCAAAACCGCTTAAAAGATTGACCGCAGGTCCGCCAAGTGCCGCCATTATAAGACTTTTCTGATCCGGGCAAATAAGCACACATTCCCCTGCATTGCTATAGCTTGCCTTTCGCCCTGTCAATATCCCCCCGCCCGGCACCCACAAAAACCTGCCAAGCCGTATCCACAGGCACCTTCCCCCGAAAAGCCACCCAAACAGCGCATGTCCCCCCTCGTGAAGCACTGCCGCCATTATGTAGCTTACCAGTGCAATCCCACCGCAGGAAAGGCAGTAGAAAATAAACCTACCTGACATACATCACCTCAAAATCCCTGAGCATTTCTTCCATGCCATGAAAAAACAGCTCCCTGCACTGCAAAAACAAGAACCACACCGCCATGCAAAATAACACACCCGCCGCAACAGCCCCCGCATACTCCATTACATCCTCCAAACCCGCCCCCTATACCTCCACAAACCGCACCTTCAATATTACTTCATTTACATTCCTCACCACTTCGCAGCGGTACTCTTTATCCGGCTTGCAATAACTTTTCTGCCCAGGTTCCGTAAGCAGCTCTGTCTGCCATCCGGCAGGTATCGTATATTCCTCCGCTCCTTTTACAACCACCATATCAAAATCCGACTGTTTCCCATACAAAAATCTGCGGTAGAAATTTACGACATCACTGCCCATCAGCCGGATTCCATCGTAGGCTGCCATCTCCTCCTCTGACAGATACCGCGCGAACTCGCTTATCCTGCGCCCCGCAATATTGGCAACCTGCCTCGCCTGCCTGAACTGCTGTATCCCCAAAGATATCAGCAGGCAACTTAATATTGTCGCCGCCCCGAGCGTCAGGAAACGCGTTGCCACCGTTAGCGCAAACCTATTCTTTCCCCCTCTGGTTAACTCTTTCCTTCTCACAATCCTCCCTCCGGCAAAACCACATATAAACTGCCACCCATATCCCCACTTTTGCCCTGACCATATCCCGCCTTTGTTTACTGCTGCACAAAATCAATACAGATAATAATTCCGTTCGCATTCTTTTTCACACTTCCCAGGAAATCCGCCTGCGGGTTAATATAATTATTTGCCCCCTTCGCCTCTTCAAGCGCTGTTAAAAATTGCTTGTTATCCGCATTGCTTATCGTGTTACTTAGCTCGTCATAATAATAATTGTAGCATACAAAATCCGACGCTTTCGTCTTTACGCGCACCGATGTGTATTCCTTTAGCGTAAGCAGTTTGCTGATAAGCGTTGTCACTTCACTGCCACTTACTTCCAAGCCATCATACATCGCTTTATTTAAATCCTGATAATCCTCCAACATCTTATTATACTGGTTCGTCCCGGTATTGATCGCCGCTTTGCCCTGCTTTGACATATAGAGTGCGAGCGAACACACGATACACACAACAATAACCGCCACACCGATAATCAGCGCCCTTGTCGCTGTTGACAGAAAATAACCCTCGCTTGCCCTCCGTCCCAATAAAAAACCTTTTTTCTTATTCTCCATTTTTATACTCCTTTTCTGCGTGCCATCAAATCCCACTCCTGTCAGGCATCGCCAACCTTTAAGATTATACAACCACCGACAAACTTCCGTTGTACTGTTCAAGCATCCTGAAACATTCCGCCATAAACGGCAGAATCAGATAGCCAAACAACAAAAATACCCCCGGTATGCACGCGAGAAGAACCGCAAAATCCCCTCTTCTTTGCTGCATTATCTCCGTTTCAAGTTTCTGGTTTTCCATAAATTGCCCGATCTCCGCGTCAATCTCCGCAAAAGCATCCTGCACCCCGATTTCCTCCGCCATCATAAACATATCAACCATCTTGCGGAACGGCAGGTAATCTTCCTTCTGCCAAAGCGCGAGAAGCGCCTCATTCTCACAAAGCCCGTAGTCCCCGATACATTTCCTCAGCGAAGCACAAAAAAGCTGCGCATTCTGTTCGAGATGCTCCAAAAGTTCAAGGGAAGTCATCCCGGGTAACTGCTTTTCAAGCCGAATCAAAAACTCAAGTCTTAGCACTTCCTCCTCCCTTTTATCAAGACAGACAAGCCGCTCCATATAAAGGCGGAACACCGGGTATTTAAATCCCAGGAAAGCCGATAGGACAAAGAGCGGCACCCACACAATGCTCCTTTCAACGCCATAGCGCAGATACATCAGATAAACCCCAAAATATAGCAGGATTCCCGCAATTCCCGAAAGAAGCTGATGGGTAAAAAACTCCATAACCGTCCTGTTATCACCAAGTCTTTTTAGCATCTCCTCCCTCTTATCAAATTTTAACCGCCAAAACAAAACTGCCCGTCTAAAAAAACGCTTTACCCCCTCCGTTTCGCTAAGCCATCCGGCAATAACTGAAAACACCGGCTGGTAAGTGATCCCCCGCAGCCCGGAAAGCAGCTCATACAAAAGAAAGGTTATGGCATAGGCAAAAAGTTCAAGGCTCCTTCCTAAAATCCCCTCGTAGAACGAAGATAATTCTGGCAGGTTCCCCACCGCCCATCGGTGGATTGCGGGAACCGTAAATATTGGCACGGCGACGACAAATCCAAGCCCGGATAGCAAATAGCGCATGCGCTGTTCATTTCGCTGTGTAAGTTCCGCCTCCAGTCTCAAATTCAAAAGCCCCTTTAAAAATACCGTGTTTCCGCTCCCGTCTTCTAACTCCTCGTCCCCATGTTCTTCCACCGCTGCAATCTGCATAAGGAAAATGCGGTAATACCGGTTTTTTACCTGCTTTTTATATTCTTCTATTTCGCTCTGCCGGTCTTTTGCACCAAGGATTTCATAAATGCGGCGAAGATTTTTTTTCGTGTCCGTCCCCATCCCCTCTGCCGCGTCGTAAACTGCCTCCGCCACCTGCCTGCTGCGGTAATACTGATGCCCGGTATTCATAAGAACCTTACAAAATTCATCCTTCGCCTTTTTGGCTTCACGGCTTCTTAGCAGATAAAATACTTCCCGGTACACAAAAAATATAAAAAATACCGAAAAGGCAACTGCGCGGTATCCTCCCTCTTTCAGGAACAAAAACATACTTCCAAGTATCCCGGTCAGCATAACCGCACCAGTGGCAGTTATGGCATTTTCCCTGCACACCCGCCCGGAAAAAGGTTGATAATACAAATACATCTCTTTAAATCTCTGATACATTTTCCTCCCATCCAGTCAGCACTCCTGCCGCTTCTTCCCCCCTCCAGCCCTCGTAAGCACCGCATATCCTTCTTTTGTGTTCCTCCCCGATGCAGCCTGCCTGTCGGTACTCACCGTCCGAAAAAACAAGGATCTCCCTCAATTTATAGCCCTTTGTTTCCTCCCGCTCAATCTCGGTAATCCGCTCAATATAACGGTGACCACTCTTATCCGTTTCCATATGGATATCAAAATTAAGCGCCTCCACCACCTGCTCGGTCGCAATCTGCTCACTGGCAAAACCTGCGCCCTTTAAAAGGGCGTTGCGCATATAAGAAATCAGACGCACGGTTGTATTGTGGTGGCTGGTACACATGGTAAACCGCCCTCCGGACTGCGCGATCTGCACAAAGGCTTCCGCCGTCTGCGGCTCATTAATCTCCCCGCATATGGTCACATCGGTATCCGTTTTTTTGAACAGTGACAGAATCTCCCTTAACTGCAATTCCCCGTGCTCCTGTATGGTCAGGATATTGCGGTTCGGGTAGAGTTCACCAAGGTGCATCTCAAGCGCTCCCTCCGCAAGCCTGATACTATAACGACCGTCGATAAAACCAACAAGCGCCTTTAAAAGGGTTGTTTTGCCGCTTGCCTGTTCCCCCGTAATCACCAGGTTCACACAGCCCTTAACAAGGATTCGGAGCAGACTGATGGCGAACGAAGCGTTTTTATCCGTCAGAAGTGCTTCTGGTTCACCCGCTTTGATCGTGTTGAATTTTCGCACATAAAAATTCCATCCCTCCGCCGCGGGCGGCCTTGCCACCGTTACGCGCACATTGTTTAAAAGCCCCAGCACCATCGCGCAGTTGCGGCGGGATAACTGCACCTTAGGGTGGTTCCTGGCAAGTTTGCGCACCACGCGCGCCAGCGCATTTTCCGATTCAAAACCAAGAAAAGAAAGCCTGACCTTCTTTCCTTTTAACATCACATACACCGCATGGTTCCCCGCGCTCACCCCATCCACTGCCAGCTCTTTAGAAATCAGCCGGTCGCAGAAGGAAAACCCGTAAAGTTCCTGGTAAACCCGTTGAGCCAGGATTTCAAGCAAATCCGGATATGTAAATTGCAGCACTTCCGCCCGCATAATTTTTCGGATTTCCGCCTCAGATATCTCATAGCCCTCCCCTGTATCCGCCGTTCCTTTTCTGTTGCCATTCCCCTTATCCCTTTGTTTTGCCCGGGGGGAATCCCTGTAAAAAGCAGGCAGGTTATAATCCTCACACATCCGCATAAAGCCTTCCTCCCCACACCGGCGCATATAGGAATATATCAATATTTCAAAGCAGTCCTGCGCGCTTAGCCCATCCTCCTGTTTTACCGGGAGCAACATAAAAAGTTCCTTCTCCGAAAGCCCTAAGACCTCCGAAATAATCTCCTTAATAAATTCCCGGACAAACAGGCGGTCTTTCTCGCTCCCCAGGCTGCAACGGTGCAGCGCCTGGCGCAGCCTGCCCTTTTGCTTACAAAATTTTTGCAGGTAAAATTTATCTCTTCCCCCCCTCTTTTCGCCCTTTCCTTCCTCCTCCGAAAAAATCAGGTCTTCAATATACTCCTTTACAGCCATCATTAACTGCCCCATGTTCTCCGGCTTTACCGCCGCCTTCTTCAACGCATTCCCTCCTTTATCCCTGCACCCGCACTCCTTTTTTGCCTGCTTCCTGCATCCGCCCCGCCGCCTTTTTAAGCGACGTGAAAAAATCCGAAAGGCCTGCGCCTGCACGCCCTTTCTGCCATTTTTCAAACAGGTACAGAAGCCTGCCGTCAAGACATGCATCCCTGATCTCCGTGCAGTAAGGAAGACATGCAGAATTCATCAGATTCAACTCGCGGTAACAATGACGCAGATTATGCATGTTGTATTTTGATTCGGCATCGTAGCAGCCAAGCAGATAAAAAACTTCCCTGCCCGCATAATGTGCATTGCTCTCCTTAAAGCAACGCAAAAATCCCTTTGTATTCTGACCGATGTTGCGGACTAAAAGTCCCGCACAACCGATTACCTGGGGAGCCAGCCCGCCCCGCTCATCCCCGACATCACAGAGGATATAATCGTAGTGTTTTTCAAGTTCCCCAAGCATTTTTGGCATATCCTCACTATAATCCCGCAGTGTCCTCTGCACAGGGTCATAAAACTGCTCCGCCATAAGGGAAAGATGGCTGCCTAATTCCGTCACGCACTCTTTTATCCCCTCCCTGTCCGCAAACCCCGCTTTCACAAGCTTGCGGAACGCCTCTATGCCCGTTCCCTCCGCCGCACCACTTCTATACTTTCTTCCTCCCCCAATCAAATATGTTTCCAGATCCCGCCGCCCCGGCTGAACCGACATAACCAGACATTCCTTCTTTTCCTCATACGCCAGCCACAGCGCAAACAATGCCGTGTGCAGGGTTGTCCCAAGCTGCCCTGAAATTCCGTCCGTCAATGCTACAACCATAACTCCTCCCTCCTTTTTCACAGCCCTTCCTGCGCCCGCCGAAAACTTTCTGAAAATGCCTTCCCCATCCCCTCTTCCGGGAATACCGCGCGCACGGTTTCTTCGAGATAATGCCTAAATTTCGCGGAGATCCCCCGGAATGAAAAAATCTCATTGTACTGGCACTGCATGCGAAGCTTTTTTTCCCTGCTGTTGTCATTACAACTGTACTGGCAGACTTCGCGCACACTCAATGCCCTCCCTTCTTTCACACTCCTCCCCGCATTGCGGTAAACCAACTGCGAATATTCGGCATTCTCGCCGGGAGCATTTTCGCTACTTACTTCCCTCAATCTCTCCGTATGGTTTTTTTCGCTGTCCGTAGTATAAATCATATGTGTGCACCTCTCCATTTCCCTGCGCGCTGCAAATCCAAAAAAGATCATAATTACATCAAATTTTCCATATTCTTTTTCCCTGATCGGTCCTCCTGTAAAATAAGTCCCCCTGTACTCCACAAGTCCCGCATATGCGTCCGTCCCGGGAATCAGTGGTATACTGTAATAAAGTGCCTGTGATTCCGAGTAATCCGCCATCAGTACACGCTTGCCCATATGGTAGAAAATACGGGACAAATACAGGATGGTATCCTGCACATCCAACCCAACAAAACCGATTATTTTATTTTCCATTCCATCCCCCCACATCAAAACACTTCTTCTAATTCCCGGTTAAATACTACCTGCTGCATTAGCAAAAATGTAGTTTTCTTTAATTCCTGCATAAAATAACGGCTCTCTTTCTCCTCACTTGACATATAGTTGGAGCTGATATATTCAATCATCCTGCCATAGGCAGCAGCAAGCCCAAACTCCTCCGAATGTGGGATCACCCCGATACAATCCCTGCGAAACCCGAATTCGGAAACTATTTTTTGCAGATTGACCGGACTTTTTTTCTGGTAATCACTGATAATAAAGAATGCTTTCGGAACCAAAGACGAATAATTTTGAAAAAAACTCTGAATTTCATCCATATTCTGCCTGAGCAGAACCACAACAATATCCGCATCCTCCAATATGACTTTGGAGCTGATCGTATTTTCCCTTTGAGTGTCAATGAAAGCGATTTCCTGGTATTTTTTAAGCAGAGGCAGCAGATCGCACTGGAACTGATAATCATATAGATCCGCATTACTGGTAAACTGCGGGACATAGTACAATCCCCTCTCAAGCAATTCAATAACCGGGTATGCAAAAGAATTCCCCCCATCATCCATCAATGTATAAGACTCATTCAGACTGTAAGACTGCTCCATAATATAGGACTGATTGGTCAGATAATTCCCGTATACAGGAGTTTTTAAGAAGGGGTCCCGGTAGACGGATTCCCCCACACAATACTGCCATTTGCGCGGAAACAAATAGCGGAGCACTCCGTTTTTGTTGTAATGATTCTCGAATAATGTGATCTTAAATGGGTACGCCAGCACGGCTGTTACGCCGATTGCCGTCAAAGCACACGTTACTCCGCTTTTTCTGCCATTCCCCCAGTAAGCGACTTTCACAAGTCCTCTCCTTCCCGGCATGCACATAATCAAGCTGTAACGTTTTGAAATCAGATAATTAAGACAGTTACTATTTTATTTTATAAACGATGATTTGTAAAGAGAAATTTGATTGTCGATTTTCACAGACTTTTTACCGATTTTTGTTAAAAATACATAATGTTAAAATCTGTAAAAAGTGCAGAGAACTTCGGATTTTAGCGCACTAACCCATTTTATTAAACCCGCGGAACACTGTATTTTTTACCCATCTAAAATCTCCATTATTTTACTTTATTTGTAAAATAATGTAAGTTTAATATCCTGTGGATAGTCGCCGAAACAGTTGCCAAACAAATTTAGTCCCCCTCTATGCCCGGCATCCTCCTTAATCCCGATGCGGACTGAAATATACTCGTTCTCGGAAAGACCATACTCTTTCAAAGTGCACTCAGAAATCTTCTCCCCGTCAAGGAATGTCCCGTCCGGCGTAAATGACCAGGTTTTTAACATGCCGTACTGGGTATTTTTATCAGGCCACCAGTCGGGATTCAGTTTTCCCCTTCTTCCCCCAAAATCGCTCGGGCATAAAAATGTCCCCGCTTCCCTGCCATTCATCCAGACAGTAATATCCGAAGGCCAGTTAAGGTTGAACTCATGGTCTTCCGAACAGACCTCAAAAGAAAGTTCCGCGCGCTCCTCCGTCGCGCGCTTTAGCACATTGTTCGGGAAGCGGTACTCCACATACCCCTTCCCAAGCCATAAAAGCTTTGCGTTCGTGCGCTCCGGATAGTAAAAACACCGCGGCTCATCCTCCTCACCGATCGGTCCCTTCTCACCGACCAGACCGCAGGTGGGTTCCACATAGTAATCCACGAAATTCCCGATCGGCATTTCGATAACCTCCATCCGTCCTCCGATCTTGTTTGTTGTGACTAACTCAAGTTCCGCATACTCCACCACCTTGCTGCAAAGTTTCATTGACCCGCGGATTCCCGGCTGCAGCGCCGTCTTTATCAGACCCGCCGCCTCAAGTACCCGGACATGCGATGCCGCAGAGGAAGGCGGGATGGAAAGTTCCTCTGCAATTTCATTAATATTTCGTTCCCTCCCACAGAGAAGTTTTAGAATATCAAGGCGCGTTTCTACCGACAGCGCCTTTCCAAGCAGCACCAGCCGCCTTGTATCATCCAGCCCAAATACTACCGACGGTTCCATTTTTTCCTTCCTCTTCCTTTCCAGGCAACAGCCATTTTCCTTAACTTTTCTTATCTTTTCCTTACATTTCTCCCCCAAGCCTTGCACCGCACAAAAAAACATGTTATCATCGAGGCGTAAACCGGAAACAAAACTATTATGAAGGGAAAAACCATATGACAAAAACAACGATTTACCTGTTAAATGCAGTCTGCATTTTATCCCTGCTCTATTTTATCCTGATTGCCGCCTATTCCGGCATTAGGACTTCATTTTTATGGTTCTGGCCTTTTCTTTCAGCCTGCTGCGCAGCGGCTTCCCTACTGCTTCACATGGGCATTAGCAGGATGGATAAAGCCCCTTGGCGTTTTCTCACACCAGCCGTTTCAGCCTGCGTATGGATTTCGCTTTTGCTGCTTCTTGCCACCGAGTGCTCTATTTTGCACAGCGCCGCAAAGGAGCCCGAAAAAGAAGCCGAATATATGATTGTGCTCGGGGCGCAGGTGCGCGGGGATACACCGTCCCTCACCCTAAAATCCAGGATCGACGCGGCCGCCAAATACCTGATGACCCACCCAGAACTAAAAGTTATCTGCTCCGGCGGGCAGGGAAAGGGGGAAAACCTGTCCGAGGCGATGGCAATAAAAAACGGTCTTATCGCCTCCGGTATCGACCCCTCCCGAATCCTTTTGGAAGATCAATCGACCAACACCGTGGAAAACCTGCGCTTTTGCCTTTCACTTTTGCCGGATGCCTCCACAAAAACCATTATCGTCACAAACGATTTCCACTGCATGCGCGCGGGACTTATCGCAAAGAAATGCGGCTACGCAAACAGTTCCACCCTCTCCGCCGGACAGTTCCTGCTCACAACACCGCATTATTTTATAAGGGAATTTTTTGCCCTTGTAAAGGACTTCCTGTCCGGCAACCTCTAAATATGTGGGCAGGGATTTCTTACTCCGGGTGCCTCACTGCACTACCGCGCAACCACAAGTTCGACCGGGCAGTGGTCCGAACCCATAACCTGCCCGTGGATATCGGCAGAAACCAGTTCCTTCTCAAGTTCCGCAGAAGCGAGGAAATAGTCAATGCGCCATCCCATATTGCGCTCGCGGGCATGGAACATATAGGACCACCACGAATATCTGTCACCTGTATCCGGATAAAAATGGCGGAAAGTATCAATAAACCCGCTCTTTAATAACTCGGTCATCTTCCCCCTCTCCTCATCGGTAAAACCGGCGTTCCCCACATTGGTTTTCGGGTTTTTCAAATCAATCTCCTGGTGTGCCACATTCATATCACCGCAGACAATAACGGGCTTTTTCTTCCTCAGCCCGTTCAGATACCCCCTGAAGGCATCCTCCCAGAGCATGCGGTAGGATAGCCTTGTCAGCTCCCTCTGCGAGTTCGGCGTGTAAACCGTCACCACGTAATAATATTCAAACTCCGCGGCAATCACGCGCCCCTCATTATCATGTTCTTCGATCCCCATACCATAAACCACACTTTTTGGCGTTTCCTTTGAGAAAAGTGCTGTCCCGGAATATCCCTTTTTCTGAGCATAATTCCAGAATGACTGATAGCCTTCCGGGTTGAAATCAAGCTGCCCCGAAGAAAGTTTTGTTTCCTGCAGGCAGAACACATCCGCATCCACCGTCTTAAAAAAATCCTCGAACCCCTTACCCATGCAGGCTCTCAGCCCATTTACATTCCACGATATCAGTTTTTTACTCAAAATATTTCCCTCCAAAATCTGTCTTTCCACACCCTATTCTGTCTTTTCCAAAGACATTTTACTCGCAGGACGCAAGAAATGCCAGAAAACACAATAAAAATCCTTTTAACGGCACTGCCTCTGGCAATATTATATCGGGAAACCTGCCCAAAAGCAACTTCTTTCGCTTAATTTTTAGCGAAAAATCGTTTTGATAAACTTTTGTTTCCCCCTTTGCAGGGTAAGAAAAAAAGCTGTGCGCATAACACACAGCTTTTTTTCTTACCCTGTTTTATTTTTCTTTTTTGCCCTTTACAACCATCGCGCCGGCACCGGAAATCACCGCGCCAGCACCGAAAAATACAAGACTTGATACAAGGCCGGTCTTAGGAAGCGGAGCCTTTGCATCATCACCCTCGGATGCTTCTGCGGAAACTTCACCGGAGGAAGCTGTGGCTGCGCCAAGAGCCTTTCCGTCAGCACCCAGGAATTCAGCACCGGTAATCACGATATCTCCGCCCCACCAGTGGGAGAGGCAGAAATTCGCATAGGTGTTGTCCGCCTGAAAAACTGGGGCATCCAAAAGCCTAGTAACCGTGTACTCATCGGCATTGCCCGTCTCCACAGCCGTGATCGCTTTGCCCGCGCCATCATTTCCCCACTCAGCCTGATCCCAGCCGTTTGTGTCACAGTTGATAATCAAACCGCCGCCGACACCGCCGGATATATCGGCGCATGTAAACGTAATTTTAATTCCGTATACATCCGCAATATCAATATCCCTGCCCATCGCGCTGAAACGGACAAAATCAGTATCTTTCTCCGCCCAGTCAACTGCCACCTCGACATTTGAAATGTCCGCCTTTGCCGGTGTCACTGCTGAAACCATGCAAAATCCTGCTGCTAAGGCAGCCGCAACAAATTTTTTAAACCCCATAATCAATACTACCTCCTGATATTTTGATAATCACAGTTTAGCAAAAAAATTGCACAAAGTAAATACTAATTATGACGATAATCCAATTTATTTTTTGTGAGAATTGCATATATTTTTTCCGATCGAAAACGTTTTTGAATGTCCATTTACCTGACCATCCATAACATTGCACTACATATCTCATGTAAATATAAACAAAAACAGGTTTAACCATCCAGGTCTATTTGAGTGTTTCTTCCTGCAGCTTATCAAACGCTTCCATGCACTCATCCACTGTGGCACCTCCTAACAGTTTGCGCACAATCTGGCAGGTATTTCCCCACTGTTCCACCTTCATCCCCGCATTCGAACCCAGCACATAAACTCCTTCCTCAATCCTGTTATTAAGCGGGCTAAGTGCCGGAACGCAGTCCACCTTGATATTTTTGGAAGGTGAGATAACACGGTTGGTTTCCGAATAGACTTTAAGCGCCTCATCAGAGAGCATAACATCGAGAACGCGCATAGCATCCTCCGCATGTTCCGCTTCCACACCAATGCCAAAACCTGTCATCGGCATTACCGGCATCTGACCCCTGCTGCTTGGAAAGCCGATAACCTGCATCTCAAAATCTGTTTTTCCGTAAGCAGTTTCCGTGTTCGCTGCTCCCCAGTACGCCATAACGATTGGGGTCTTCCCCGCCAGAAAATCAGGTCCTTCCGCCTCGATAGCCTCACTGACAATTGCCTTTTCCTTGTCAATATATCCAAGATCAATCAGTTTCTTTAGAAATTCAAACCCAGGCCGCATATAATCGCTGTACTTGGCTTCCCCGCTATTTAACGCCTCAATCTCCGCCTCAGTATTTCCCCCGTTATACAAATCCGCATAGGATATGGCAAATACAAAATTTTCCAGCCACCAGCGATTGGCACCGATCGGGGTTTCTATTCCATTTTCCTTAAATACACGGCAGCATTCCAAAAATTCCTCCGGCGTTTTTGGAAGTTCCAGACCGTACTGCCGAAACATATCCACATTGACAAAAAGACCGTATGCTACCACTTCCTGCGGGATTGCCACAAGCTTCCCATCTACAGTGTTGGCTACCCTGATAATATCCCTAAGGTTTTCTGCGCATTCAAGACCGGATAAATCCATTAGTTTACCCTCGGCTCCCAGCGCCAAAAGGGTATCAGGGTTAAGCAGATAGATATCATCCATATTATTGCGCGCCCGCTCAAGAACAACATCATCATATGTTTTATCCTGATAGTCTTCCGCCGTGTAAGTCATGTAGCCCACGGTTACCCCAAGCTGCTCCTCCGCCATCATAACGGTTAAATCCGATGCGCTCCTCGCTACATTTTCCGCATCAGGATCAATCTTTTCCATGGGGCTGAACAGATTGACAAACCTCTCCTTCTGCTTATCCCCCGGAAGCAAATTTTTCGTTTTTTCCCCGTTTCCACAGGAAGCAGATGCCAAAATCACAATCCCCGCAGCAAGGATGGCTACATATCTTTTTGCCACACCTTTTTTATATTGATTCATTATGACTCCTCCCGTCCGATATATTGCCTTACAACCTTTTTTAGCACTTCCATATCAAGCGGTTTTGGCACATGGGCATTCATACCTGCATCCAGTGCTGCCCTCTCATCCTCAGCAAAGGCATTTGCCGTCATGGCTATAATAGGGATGCTTCCCGCATCCTCCCGCCTCAGGGAGCGGATGGCTCTCGCCGCTTCATGCCCGTTCATCACCGGCATCTGGACATCCATCAAAACCGCATCAAACTCACCCTTTTCTGATTGTTCAAAGCGCTCCACCGCCAGTTTCCCGTTTTCGACAATCTCGCAGTAAGCCCCCTCAATCTCCAAAAGTTCCCCCAGAATCTCCGCGTTAATCTCATTGTCCTCCGCTGCCAGAAAACGAAGCCCCTTAAAACCACTGACTTCCCTTGGCGCTTCCTCCTTCTTTGAGCTATCCGGCTGTGCCCACAACCCGACAACACTCTCCTTCAGGGCTGAAACGAAAAACGGTTTCGTAAGGACCGCCATATGTCCGAGCAAAAGTGCTTCCTCCGTTCCCTCCGCCTCATATTTTGCCAGGAGGAGAATGGGCATCTTATTAAATTCTTCCCGTATTTCTCTGACTGCCGACAAACCGCAGGCTTCCCAGTCCGTAAGCACAAGCGGGCATCCCTCTTTATCCTCCTTAATCAGGGTGATTGCCTTTAAAGTATCATCAACCGTTGTCAGACCGATATCCCCCTGTATAAGTGCCCTGACATTTTTTATACATTCCTCATCCGCTCCCACCAAAAGGATATGGGTGATTCCTCTCTCTTTTAAGAACTGCCAGTCCGCCTGTTCCTGCGGAATACGCAGTTCCAGACTCACCACAAATATAGTCCCCTTATCAACCTCGCTTGACACCTCAATGGTTCCGCCCATCAATTCCACAATACTCTTGGTGATTGCCATGCCAAGCCCGGTGCCCTGAACCTTGTTTGTCGTACTATTCTCCGCCCTGGTAAAGGCATCGAAAATAGTTTTCAGGTACTCCTGTGTCATCCCGTATCCGTCATCCTCGACTTCAATGCGGATGCGCTCATACTGGCTTGAATACTGTCCGAGTCCAATTATACGCAGCCATATATGCCCGCATTCAGGTGTGTACTTTACAGCATTTGAAAGCAGATTAATCAGTATCTGGTTAATCCTCGTTTCATCCCCCACAAGATTCTCATGCCGTATCCCCGTTACTTCCAGATTAAACTCCTGCCCCTTTGCTTTTGCCATGGGCTGGATAATTGCTTCCACGGAAGAAACCACATCGTTAAGCGCGAATTTCTCATAGTTAAGTACAACCTTCCCGCTCTCGATTTTGGATACATCCAAAATATCGTTAATCAAACTGAGCAAATGCTGCCCCGAAGCCATAATCTTTTTCGTGTATTCCCGCACTTTGCCCGGATTTTCCGCATCCTTGGCTAAAAGAGTGGTAAAACCCAATACCGCGTTCATCGGCGTGCGGATATCGTGCGACATATTGGAGAGAAACATGGTTTTTGATTCGCTTGCAATCTGTGCCGCCCTCAATGCCTCGGACAGTTGCCTGTTATGGATCTTCCTCTCTTCTTCCCGCTCCCTGCGGACTCTCTCCTGCTGCCTGGAATTCATGTAATACAGGACAACACACAGAAAGAATGCGACCAGCATGGATACCACAACGATGAAAATATTCTGGTTGACTGTCTTTCCCTCCCGCTGGATTGCTTCCACAGGCACATAACCAACCAAAAAAATAGTCCCGTCATTGACCGACCACATATAATTAAGTGCATCTTCCTTCCGGATATCGTGGTAAAACAGGAGATTATTCCCCGTATTAAGACATTCGGAAACCTCCCTCTTTATCTCTTCATCCTGGATACTGTTCGCCCTGTAAAAATCGTCCAGGTTCAGATGCCCCGCGTCCCTCTGTCCCATCCCCTTTGGTTTCAGGACAAAGCGTTCACTCGCGGCATCCATAATATAAAGTGTTGCTTCTTTATTATAAAATTCGTTTGGAAGGGATTTATCAATCGCATCGTATATATATTCGGCATAGAGCATCCCGATTTCCTGCCCATCCCGCTCGATCGGGCATTTTATTGTATAGGACCACGCCCCCATATAGTTTACGTAAGACTTTGAAACCGGCAACCCTTCAATGCATCCCCCCGCCGAAAAATCCAACCCTTCTTCGGTAAATGGTTCCCCATTGCTTGACACCCCCGACGTTTCCCCCGTCATGATAAGTGACAATCGCGCCATCATCTTATTTTTTCCATAGGTACTGATATATTGCTCGGGATCTTCTGCCCTCGCAATTTCTTTGGCAATCAGGCTCTGGAACTCTGTTTCACTGCGCAGTATTGCCTCGATGGTGCATTGAATCAAATCCAGGCTCTCACTCACATTCTGGATGGCAGACTCTGACATCTTCCTCGATATTTTTCTCGACACCGCCCCTACAATTAGAACCAAAATACAAAAAACCAACAAAATGGAGAGGCGCAGGAATGATGCCCGCCCTTTTTTCCGTTTGCTTTTTTGCTTATTCATCGGCATTCTCCATTCTGACAGAAAATAATTTTTGTTTTTCATCTTGTGCGGCGCTGTCCTCACCGCTCAATATTTTTTCCATTTACATCCTCCAGCAGGTTGCTATACTTACAGTATACAACATATTTCCCGTTATGTTGTTATTTTCTCAATCTGTAGATAAACAATTTTCCCATAAACCCCCTTTTTATTCCAACATACCAAGCAGTGCTTCCGCTGCCCGGGACATCACCCGCTTTTTCCGTGTCACAATACAGATTTCTCGTTCTGGAAGTTCCCTCTCAAACTCCAGATAAAACAGGGAACCCTGGCGCACATACTCCTCTGCAAAATCTTTAACAACAAGACCAATTCCAAGGTTTCTGAGGACAAACTGCACAATCATATCACTTGTCGCCAGCTCAAATTCCGGTTTCAGGCTCACTCCCTGCCCCAAAAGATACCGATCCACGCATGCCCTTGTGCTGGTATTTGGCTCAAGGCAGATAACGGGCAGCTCACTTAGCAGCGCAAAGGGATGCTTCTTTCCCCGCAGATTAAAAAACCTGTTTCCTGCCACAAAGGTATCCCTCAGTTTGCGCACCGGTCTGACAACAAAATCCCCATCAAAAACGGGGGAGCTGACAATCCCGAAATCAATCCTGCCCTCCTTTAAAAACCGCATTGTTTCCGGTGTCGGGCCGTTCGTTACCTGCACCCTGATACTGGGGTATTTCGCGTGGAAATCCTCCAGATAGGGCAGCAGATAAAAGCGCAGTGTCATATCACTCGCCCCGATCTTTACTTCGCCCTGCTCTAGGCTGACCATACTGCGGAATGCCTCCTCCCCTGCAAGCAGCGAACCGATCCCTTTCTCGACATAGGAAAAAAGGACTTCTCCCTCCGCTCTTAAACGCACACCTTTTGATGCGCGCACAAACAGCGGGCTTCCCAGTCCCTCCTCCAGTTGTCTTATGGTCTGGCTGACAGCGGGCTGGGAAATACAGAGCTTTTCCGCCGCCGCAGTGATACTCCCCGCCCGTGCCACCTCATAAAAAATTCGATAATACTCAAGATTCACCATCTACACCGTAATCTCCGCCGTCATCCCGAGAAGGTCTTTATTTTCATCGAGAACCGGCATAATTACCTCGGCGATAAATTCCTCTGTCTGTTCCTTTGCGCGCCCCGTATATTTTGCCGGTTCCATCGCCTTTTTAAGATCATCCAGGCTTAAATTAAAAGCTGCATCCGCCGCAATCAGTTCAAGGAGGTTATTTTCCAGCCCCCGCTCTTTTACATTGCGCCCCGCCTCCATCGAGAGCGTGCGGATTTTCTCGTGCAGTTCCTGGCGGTCGCCCCCCGCCTTAACCGCATCCATCATAATATTCTCCGTCGCCATAAAAGGCAGCTCCGCCATCAGATGTTTCTCAATTACTTTCTCGTAAACTACCAGCCCGTCCACCACATTTAAATACAAATCAAGGATGCCATCCACCGCGAGAAACGCTTCCGGTATGGAAAGGCGCTTGTTTGCGGAATCGTCAAGCGTGCGCTCAAACCACTGTGTCGCCGAGGTAACGGATGGGTTTACGGCATCCACCATCACGTAGCGCGCGAGGGATGCAATGCGCTCACTGCGCATCGGGTTGCGCTTGTATGCCATTGCAGAGGAACCGATCTGATTCTTTTCAAATGGTTCTTCCACTTCCTTTAAGTGCTGCAACAGACGGATATCGTTGGAAAACTTATGTGCGCTCGCCGCAATCCCCGCAAGTACATTGACCACCCTTGTATCAACTTTTCTCGAGTAGGTCTGCCCTGAAACTGCGTAGCAGGATACAAAGCCCATCTTATCCGCTATCATCTGGTCGAGCCGCTTTATTTTTTCGTGGTCACCCTCAAAGAGTTCGAGGAAACTTGCCTGCGTGCCGGTCGTACCTTTTGAGCCGAGCAGCCGCATGGAATCAATCAGGTAGCACAAATCGTCGTAATCCAGTTTTAATTCCTGCAGCCAAAGGCACGCGCGCTTGCCCACCGTCGTAGGCTGTGCTGGCTGGAAATGCGTGAATGCAAGTGTTGGGAGCGCGCGGTATTTAAGCGCAAATTTCGCCAGCCCATCCATCACGTTAAGAAGCTTTTTTTTCACCAGCTTCAACCCCTCAGTCATCACAATTATATCGGTGTTGTCGCCGACATAACAGGAGGTTGCGCCCAGATGGATAATCCCCTTTGCGTTCGGGCACTGCACCCCGTAGGCATACACATGGGACATCACATCGTGGCGAACCTGCTTTTCGCGCTCTTTTGCCACATCATAATTGATATCGTCCTGATGCGCTTCTAATTCTTCCACCTGTTCCTTTGTCACCGGCAGCCCAAGCTCATGCTCCGCCTTAGCAAGCGCGACCCACAGCCTGCGCCAGGTTTTAAACTTCATGTCCGGCGAGAAAATATACTGCATCTCGCGGCTTGCGTAACGCTCCGACAACGGGCTTACGTATCTATCCTCACTCATATTTCTCCTCCATGCTGCGACTTATTTTGTAAACAGTTTTTCCCGCAAATATTTTATTTCAGCCCTTCCATGCAGCTATGCACCTGTGCCAGGTTATCCCTGATCTGGATTGCCTGCGGGCAAGCCTTCTCGCATGCGCCGCACTTTTTGCACTGGTCGGCGCGGTTCTCTGCCTTCATATCATTGTAGTAACTCCACTTTGCCCCGCCCGCATTGCCGTACATGGAATAATTGTTCCAAATCGCAAAATTGCGCGGGATATCCACGCCGAACGGGCATGGCATACAGTACCGGCAGTTTGTGCAGCCATTCTTAACGCGCGCTTTTACCGCCGCCACAACATCCTTTACTAACTGCTGTTCTTTTTCGGTGAGCGGTTCAAATTTATTAAAGGTTTTCAGATTGTCCGCCACCTGCTCTTCTGTGGACATACCACTCAATATAACTTTGACGTTCGGCATTGTCCCGACAAAGCGCAGTGCCCACGAGGCGAGCGATTCATCCGGGCGCTCCGATTTAAACATATTTGCTATATCATCCGCAAAGGTGGTAAGCGACCCGCCTTTTACCGGCTCCATAATAACTAGCGGCACGCCTAATTTCTCGGTTAATTCATATCCTTTTATTCCTGCCTGCACTTCAGTGTCCATGTAATTGAGCTGAATCTGGCAGAAATCCCATTTTCTTGCGGTCAGGATATGCTCAAATGCCTGATAGTTGTCGTGGAAGGAGAAACCAAAATATTTTATTTTTCCTTCCGCTTTTTTCTTTTCGCCCCACTCCACAATGCCGAGCCGAACCATATCGTCATATCGCCCGCCGCCCATCGCGTGAAGCAGATAAAAGTCTATGTAATCTGTTTTAAGGCGCTCAAGCTGCTCATTAAATATTCTCTCCGCGTCCTCCACGCTGTTTACCAGCCATGCAGGGAGTTTTGTTGCGAGATAAAAGCTCTCGCGCGGATATTTTTTTAACGCCTTACCGACAAATGGCTCGCTTTTGCCGCCGTGATACGGGTATGCCGTGTCAATATAGTTTACACCTGCTGCAAGTGCGTCATCGAGCATTTTCTCCGCCCGCACTTCATCGATTTCCCCGTCCGCCATGGTCGGAAAACGCATACATCCAAAGCCGAGAAGTGAAGTGGAGATTCCAAGACTTTCCATTTTACGATATTCCATTTTTTCCTCCTATTTTAAGTTCCGCAAACGCCCTACCAGTTCCCTCCCTCTCAGTGGAATTTCTGTCCGCTCCGCTCCCATTAATCCCACTGGGCACTGTCCGGGCATTTGCTGTTTTTAAGTTCCGCAAACGCCCTACCAGTTCCCTCCCTCTCAGTGGAATTTCTGTCCGCTCCGCTCCCATTAATCCCACTGGGCACTGTCCGGGCATTTGCTGTTTTTAAGTTCCGCAAACGCCCTACCAGTTCCCTCCCTCTCAGTGGAATTTCTGTCCGCTCCGCTCCCATTAATCCCACTGGGCACTGGCCGGGCATTTGCTGTTTTTAAGTTCCGCAATTGCCCTACCAGTTCCCTCCCTCTCAGTGGAATTTCTGTCCGCTCCGCTCCCATTAATCCCACTGGGCACTGTCCGGGCATTTGCTGTTTTTAAGTTCCGCAATTGCCCTACCAGTTCCCTCCCTCTCAGTGGAATTTCTGTCCGCTCCGCTCCCATTAATCCCACTGGGCACTGGCCGGACTTTTGCTTATTAACGTTTGATTGCTGCGCGAAGCAGGTTGGGATGTCCTGATAGATGCGCGTAATCATTTACTGTTTCAACGGTAAACCAGTTTCTTTCCCTGTTGTACTCAAGAATTGTCACACTCGTATTTTCCAATGTCTTTGTAAGTGCCAGCCGGTAGCGCTGTTCCATATGCAGCACTCCCGCAAGAATGGCGCGTATGGTTCCGCCGTGCGTCACAATTACCGCGTGCTCCTGCCCGCTTTCTGCAACTTCAAGCAAAAAAGGATATGCCCTCGCAAACACGTCCGCGCCGCACTCGCCGCCCGGAAAAGACAAATCCGCCAACAGCGCCCTGCGCTGCTCCATAAACGCCCCATAGCGCGCGTCGATCTCGCGGTCGGAAAGCCCTGTCAGCTCACCGAACTCAATCTCATTCACCGCCGCGTCACCTGGCTTAGGCTCCATCCCAAGCGCCCCGCCAAGGATCTTTGCCGTCTGCACCGCGCGCAAAAGCGCACTTGAGTAGATAGCGTCCACAAAATTCCACTCTTTCATGCGGGCGGCCAAAAGTTCTGCCTGCTGCACACCCTCCGGTGCCAACTCTACATTTACATTGCAAAGCGGGCTGCACTGCCGCGCATGCCGAACCAAATATATCCTCATTCCAAGCCTCCGCATATAAAAATTTAAATCTCCTTTATCATACCATATCAACCCATAAGTTTGCAATCATTAAATCGTGATTTAATATATGTCCGGTTTGCTTGGAGAAATACGACACATATTTTGCTTTGACAAACAGCCGGTTCAAGGCTTGAACTATTCCCATAAAAGCAGCAATCAAAGAACTTCCTGATATCCGATCAGGGGAAATCGAAAAATCACAGAATAGTCTTACCCTTAACAAATATCAGGTTATACCTCCTGCAAACAGGTAATATCATATTCTCCCGCTGTCAGGTTCCGCTCTTCCTGCCCCGGCAGCACAAGGCGCGCATCGCAGCCAAACGGCACAATAAAATGGTAATGTATCCTGCACAGGGAAGTCTTCCCATCAGCCGGGTTAGGATTCCCGCCTGGTTCCTCCGTCACTTTTTCCAAAATTTCCCATCTAACTTTCCATTCCCCCGATGCGGACTGATATGTAAATTCGACCTTTTTCAATTCTTTACAAATATGCGGCGCAAGCACTGCCCTCTGAAATCCCGGCGAAGCGGCGGACAGCCCCGCCACATCCTTGCACAGCCATTCCGCAACCGAACCGTAAGCATAATGGTTTAAACTGTTCATACCAGTGTCGGAGATCGACCCATCGGGAAGCAGACTGTTCCAGCGCTCCCAGATGGTGGTTGCCCCAAGCTTTACTTCGTAGAGCCAGCCCGGATAATCCTCATTTAATAAAAGTGCAAAAGCCAGATCTTGCCTCCCTATAGCCGTAAGCGTAGGGCACAAAAGTGGCGTTCCGACAAATCCGGTCTTTAATTGTTTCCTGTCAGCCTCCATCCGGCTTATTAGCGCATCCTCCGCCCGTTTTTGATCCACAGAAAGCCCGAGTGCCACCGCGAGCAAAAGCCCCGTCTGTGTCGGTACAGCCGCCCGCCCCGTTTCCGAAAAATATTCCCGCCGTATCCCGTCAAGTATAAGTTCTGCAAGCGTCCTGTATTCCTTTTCATCCGCACTCTTGCCCAAAACCTGCGCCGCTTTTACAAGCAACAGCACGCTGCGGTAATACATTGCGTCGGCGACATAGCCGACATCCGTGCCCCCGTGCAGGTTTGAAGAATCAGGCGCATCGAGAGCCAGCCAGTCCCCGAAATGGAAATGCCTGCGCCAGCCGTGATCCTCCTTATCCACGCTCCTTATAAATTCCACCCAGCCGCGCATACTCTCATACTGATCTTCCAATATCGAAGGATCGCCGGAAAACTCATAACACACCCACGGAATCACACAAGCCGCATCCCCCCATGCCGCCGAGGAACCCCAGTGGGAGCCGAACCCCGTGCCAAAGGACGGCACAACATTTGGCACCTCACCCGCGTGCCCCTTTTGTTCCTGCCCCATATCGTGGAGATATTTCGCATAGAAAGCATAGCAATCCCTGAAATAACTTGCCGTCGGCGCAAATACCTGCGCATCACCCGTCCAGCCCATCCTCTCATCGCGCTGCGGACAGTCCGTCGGCACATCCAGAAAATTCCCCTTCTGCCCCCATTCCACATTGGCAATCAGCCGGTTGACCAGATTATTCCCCGTTGTGAGCACACCGAGTTTCGGAATATCGGAATACAAAACAAGCGCGGTAAAATCCTCCATTTTAATCCCCGGCAATCCTTCCACCTTTACATAGCGGTAACCATAGAAGGTAAATTTCGGCGAAAGCACAACCGGTTTTCCCGCGGATTTATAAATATATTCCGCCTTCGCGCTCCTGAGATTGTCCCGGTAAAAATTTCCATTTTGTAAAACTTCCCCAAATGAAAGTTTCACTTCCCCGCCGTATGGCACATCTATTTTTAAACGGAAAATCCCGGTCAGATTCTGCCCCAAATCAAGCACCGTTTCCCCCGCAGGAGTATGGATAATCTCTTTTACCGCAACTTCTTCCCTCACTGCCACCGGAGTGCTGTAACGCTCCGTCAGTTCGCCTTTCGGAGGGGTGACAAGGCAGGCATCAAAATCTTTTATCCCATCAAGCGTATCGTCACGCTGTTCCCCGTCATAAATATTTGAAAAGGTAATCGCGGACCATAAAAGTTTCCAGCTTTCATCCGTCCCCACCACCTCTTCCTCCCCGTCGGCATAACGGATGCGCAGTTCGGCAAGAAGTTTTAAACCGTCGCCATAATAAGGTTTCCTGTTTTTGTCATCATACCCGAACCTGCCGTTGTACCAGCCATTTCCAAGCGTTACCGAGAGCACGCCACTTTCCTTTAAACATGTGGTCACATCGTAAGTCTGGTACTGCACCCATGTATTGTAATCATTGCAGTATGGTGCAAGGTATTCCTCCCCTATCTTTTCGCCGTTCCACGCTGCTTCATACAGACCGAGCCCACAGATATAAAGCCGGGCAGAAGCTACTTCCCCTCTTAATAAAACTTCGCGCAAAAATATCGGATGGCACGATTTTGTTCCCTCAAGTCCAATCCATTTTGCCTGCCAAGCCTCGCCCATTTTTCCGGTTTCAAACCAGTTTTCTTCGCTTGTCGCCTCCTCCCCCGCATCCGTTTGTACTGTGACCGCCCAGGTGTAGCGCGTGCGTGGAAGCAGGGCGAACTTAACTTCCGCCGCAAAACTTTGAAGCTGTCCAAACCCCGTATCAAAAACTACCGCTCCATCCTGCCTGACAATAATCCTCGCCGCCGTCTGTTTCTTTCCAACCGCCCCCCTGACCGTCCATGAAAACACTGTCCGCTTCATCGCAAAGCCAAGTGGGTTAGTCAGATGGTTCACTTTACAATTCGTGATTGTCATCGCAATTTCCCCCTTTTTTAAGGTAAAAATCATTCCGAAACCAGATTCCGGTTTCATTATAATGGATGACCCCCATCATGTAAATGGAATTATCCTCACTATTCATGTAGTTTTTCGCAATTGCAATTATGGTCAAAGAATTTTTGGAATCCTCTCCTACTTCCTCATATCCCCATACTGCTCCCGCATATCAGGCTGCATTTACTATTTCAGAAAGCTGTTTTATCCCCTTTTGCATCTTTTCCATCGACTCTAAAATCGCCTGCACCCCGGATACCTGATCCTGCGTTGATGTGCTGATCTGCGCCGTATTTTCCACTGAAGTCCTCGAAATTCCCTCCACCTCATTGATCGCAAAAAGCAGTTCTTCCTTGATACTTACAATATTGGAAAGCTCCTCCTTTAACAGTCGGATGGTTCCGATAACATCCTCCGACGACTGAAAGATGGCATTAAAAATCTGCACGGTATCCTCAAGTTTACTGTTTGATTCCTCCACAATTACACGGTTTGAATCCATCATACCTGTGATTCCTGTCACCGTTGCAAGAATGTCTTTCAAAATCGTATCGATTTTCTTTGTTGCCATGGAAGACTCATTGGACAGGGAATTGATTTCCTCTGCAACCACGGCAAATCCCCTGCCCGCATCCCCCGCCCTGGCTGCCTCGATGGCGGCGTTCAGGGCAAGGAGGTTCGTCTGTTTTGCAATCTGCCCGATGCTCTCGATTATCTCACCGATGGAACCGGACTTCTCTGCTAACAGCGCTATCTCCCGTGACGCTTTTTTGGTCGATTCAATATTCTCGAGGAATTTGTTGGAAAGACCGGTAATAGCCTGAATCCCCTCCTCATTCTTCCCCTTTAACTTTCTCATGCTATCCACTGTATCTTCCACGCGCTCCTCGGAATTCACAATCATAACATTCAGGTTATTAAAATATCAATACTCCCCTCCACCCGCTTAATCTGGGCATCCGCACTGTTTGAGATCTCCTCCGTGGACGCGGCAATCTGCGCAGTCCCCGCCTCAAAGCCATGGAGGGACTGGTAAATATTTCCTGATGACTGTTCAATCCCCTCAAAAGCCCCCCGAATATTTTCGAGCATCCTTTCCGCCTCACGCTCCTTTGATTCCACATCCATAAACAGGGAGCGCGCCCTTATCACAATCATAACCGATACAAGAAGCGCAAGAACATATACCATCCACACAAAAATCCAGATAGAAATAGTATACATTGCCAGATACGCTTCTTTAAACATAATCATTGCAATCACGTTCGGCAGTACGGTGGCTGCCGCACACACTTTAATCACGGACAGGTCATAGTACGGCACCGCAAGGAACAAAATAAGGAAGTACGCCTCCACCATCGCGCCGAAACAGGCGGGCGTACCTACCACTATCACAATTGCCCCAATCACAGGCAATGCAGATATGTATAAGTATTTTGCGTATTTTCCAAGCCCCCTCTCCAATACCCTAATCAAAATACCACACAGTGTAATCAACAGCACAATACTGTCGCGCGCCGAACCACCATTAAAAAGCAGAACATATAGAAATGCCACAATCGGAATAACGGACAAAAAAATAAACATAATTAAATTCATCCGCTTTTCTTCCCCTTTTAAAATTTCCAGACTCATAAAATCCTCCATTCCGAGAACGTTTACATTCGAGGAACTGCAAAAGAAAGCTGCGAATGCCGTTTCTCTTGTCGGAGCAGGGCTTATCTGCGACGTTCTCTGCACAAATAGCCATGTGAAAAATAAGTGCATCCGCATTATATTTCACATTATCTCCCTTCTACCATTTGTTTCCGGGTTTTAATATTGTTTGTATAAAATGCGTTTTTGTTTAAATTTACTCTAACCACCTCTCTTCTTTGACTTATTTTACCAAAATTTACGAAAAATTGCAATATAGATTCTTTATATTCAATATATTTTGCACTAATATTTTCTTTGGGAAGCTTATATTTGTATAGATCTTCTAAACCCATTGTGGTTATTAAAAAAAAATAAATTTCCGAAAGAAATCATATTTTCCTTGACACCACTCCCACTTTTTTAGTATGATAAATATACAATATGTGCCGGAGCATTGCATGGGCCTCTATCGTCTTGGCTATGCAGTGCTTTTTTATTCTAAACCAAAACAGGAGGTATCTGCCCATGGTAGAAAACATTATTTTTGAAATTACCCCGCAAATTAACAAGCTCTCCCGCATCTGTATGGAGAGGGACAAAATCGAGCCGGATCTCTACATAAGCTACGATGTCAAGCGCGGACTGCGTGATTTAAACGGCAAGGGCGTGCTGGCGGGTCTGACCAATATTTCCGAAGTGTACGCAAAAAGAAAGGTGGACGGGCAGGAGATACCTTGTCCGGGCGAGCTGTATTACCGCGGCTACAATGTGAAGGAACTTACCAGGGGATTCCTTGATGAGGACCGCTTCGGCTTTGAGGAGGTTGCCTATCTCCTGCTTTTCGGAGAACTGCCGGACAAACAGGATCTGGCAGAATTTTTTGAAGAACTCGGTGAGCGCAGACAGCTCCCACAGAATTTCTTTAGGGATGTTATTATGAAAGCTCCCGCGGAAAACCTGATGATCTCCCTTTCCAAAAGCATCTTGACCCTCTACTCCTACGACGATGCCGCGGAAGATATCTCATTCCAGAATGTGATGCGCCAGTGCCTGAATCTGATCAGCCAGTTTCCAATGCTTGCCGTCTACAGCTACAATGCTTACAGTCACAGTGTCGGCAATTCCCTTTTTATCCACCCGCCAAAACCTGAACTTTCAACCGCGGAGAATATTTTGACAATGCTCCGCCCAGACCAGTCTTACAGCAAAGTGGAGGCAAAAGTGCTCGACCTCGCACTGATCCTGCATATGGAGCACGGCGGCGGCAATAACTCTTCCTTTACAACGCGCGTCGTAACCTCTTCCGGCACCGATACCTACTCCGTTATGGCAGCGGCACTCGGCTCCCTAAAAGGACCTAGGCACGGTGGGGCGAACATCAAAGTTATGCAGATGTTTGAGGACATGAAAAAAGAGGTGACGGACTGGAGTAACGAAGGACAGATCGCCGATTACCTCCGCGGCATCTTAAATAAGGAAAAATTTGACAATACCGGTCTGATCTACGGAATCGGCCATGCCGTTTATTCCATCTCCGACCCGCGCGCCGAAGTTTTCAAGAAATTCGTTGCGGAACTCGCGCACGCGAAGGGCAAAGACGAGGAATTCGGACTGTACCAGACTGTTGAGCGCCTCGCGCCGGAACTGATTGCCGGGCAGCGCAAGATGTACAAGGGCGTTAATACCAACGTCGATTTTTACAGCGGGTTTGTCTACCATATGTTGGGGCTCCCGGTGGAGCTTTACACCCCGATGTTTGCAGTTGCGCGTATTGTCGGCTGGAGCGCGCACCGTCTGGAGGAGATTGTATCCGCAGAAAAGATTATCCGCCCGGCATATGTCAACGTACACGAGCGCAGACCTTATGTGCCGATGGACAAACGTCCAAAAAATTGACAATCAAAATGGGGGCTGTTGAATACGACAATTCAACAGCCCCTATTTTAGAGTTTTACCCCACAATATTTTTAACCCATGTCCTGCGTTTCAGCAATATAAAACCTATGATGGCTTTAACAAAATCCGCCGAAACACAACATGCATACATGGGCAGGATCGGCATGGATGTAAAATGCGCCAGCGAATATGCTATCGGGATACTTACCACCCACACGAAAACACTGTCAAACAGGAAAGTTATAAATGTTTTCCCACCGGAGCGCATCGTAAAATATGAGGCATGGTTAAATGCATTAAGCGGCATAACACTGGCGGAAATCCAAAGTAACCCCGTTGCAATGCGCCGGACTTCAGCCTCCGTATTATAGATATGCGGGATAAGCGGTGCGGCAAGGGCTAAAAGCCCGCCGAGGAAAAGACAGCTCATCACGGAGAAAACAATCATCTTCCGGTCGGTATCCACTGCTTTTTCTGCCTCCCCGGCTCCTAGCTGCTGCCCGACAATAATCGCGATGGCGCTCCCCAAGGAAAGAAAGACCACATTAAACAAATTGGATGCCGTAGAAAAAATGTTGACCGCTGCCACGACGGAAAGCCCCCGCACGGAATAGCACTGGTTCATGGTCGCCATACCGAACGACCAGAGCGCTTCATTTGCAAGCAGAGGCGTGCCCGTAACCGCTATTTTTCGAACCAGCGCCGCAGGCACTTTTATGGAACTGTAAATCCCGGCAAAAATATCGCCAAAACGCTTTTTCCCGTGCACTGCGACCAGAATAATACCAACCTCCACAAAGCGCGAGATCACAGTTGCAATCGCCGCCCCCGCCGCGCCAAGGCTCGGTGCCCCAAACTTCCCGAAAATCAGTATGTAATTAAAAACAAGGTTGACGAGAACCGCTGCGATCCCCGCTTTCATCGGCAGCTTTGTTTCCCCCGTATCGCGCAGTGTGCTCGCATAGCTCTGGGCAATGGCATACGGCACCAGCCCGATAAGCATAATATACAGATAGCTTTTTCCATATGAAAGAGTCCGCGTAAGATCACCGCCCGAACCATCCTCATTTAAATACAGGGAAATAAGCATTTCCCCCCGCATACAAAAGAGCAGCGTGGCAACCGCAGTCAACGCTAAACTGAGAATAAGTTTAAACCGGAAAGTGTTGCGCACCCCCTCCTTATCGCCAAGCCCATGATACTGCGCCCCAAAGATGGACGCGCCTGAAACCCCGCCAAAAATCGTAATATTAAAAACCATAAAAAGCTGGTTGGCAATTGCCACACCCGACATCTGTTCTGTACCGATGCGACCCACCATAATATTGTCAAGCAAACTTACAAAATTTGTAAATCCATTCTGGATAATCATGGGCAGCGAAATTGCCAACACCATCTTGTAGAATGCTTTGTCCCCAAAATATTTCTTCAATCTGCTTTCCGCGTGCATTATATTTTCTCCCTTCCATCCTTCCCCACTCCATTTTTGCATCAAAAAATAACACCGTGCGTGGTTCCCTCCCCGACCGTGTCCTATTACCATAACTTGTTTTTCTGATTTTGTCAATAAGTTTTTAAAAATGCCACAATAGTATTTTAGGGAAAACAGATATAGAAAAGAAAAACCTCCCCGACATAATCAAAATACATAGCGCCTAAGGGAGATTCTTCTTGATTTGCACACAGTCTTATGATGGCATTTCGGGCAGTAAATACGCCGGCAACCGCTTCCCGCCGGTTTTGCGAGCAGGGCTTCCGCCACTCCGACATCAATCCTCATATAACAATCTTTACAAATATAAGTATGCGCTTTCGTAATCCAAGACCCAAGCAGCAATAACCCAGAAATCAACAGACCTACTCCAACACAGAAAAACCAGTTTTCTGCCAGAAAACCATAGATCCCAAGGAAAAAACCCGTCGCCATCAAAATGAGCGAAGCCGGAAACATTAACTGATATTTGTTCATCGAAACCTCATTTCCAAATATTGTTTATCATTTACAAAAAAACCCATTTTAGCGCGCCCAAAAACCCTTATATGACACATATAGAAATATTATATATATTTCGACTGCGAAAGTCAAGCAATACTTCCATTTTTTTGATATTGTCATGATATTTTGACAGCATAAGTTATCCGAACCAAATATATAACAAAATATCTGCCACACAGACAAGCTGCGCGGCAGATATTATACTTTTATATTCTACTTGCCATCTTTTTTCTTTTTGCCACCCAGTCCAAGTGCTGCACCAAATGACATCATTGCCATACCGATGGCAACAAACAGCCCGGTACTTGCCACACCTGTTTTTGGAAGCCCCTCCGGCGTTTCATCTTCAATCTCGATTTCCTCCGGATCATCCTCCGGCTGTGCGACCGGTATGCCAAGCGGCACATCATCAAGGATTTCCAGCAAATCCTCCGGATCGATCACCGTTATTTCCTCATCCGGTTTGGATGGATCCGGCGTGCCGAGCGGTGTTTCCTCCGGCGGTAGCTCAAAGACCTCCATCTCCGGTGTTGGCACTGGCACGTCCGGTGTCGGAGTGTCGGAATGATCGGTCGGTCGCGGTTCCTGGGTTAAAGTTGTTCCCGGTGTTGAGGTTACAAAATCCGTTGGAAGCGGAGTCAGTGACGGCTCAATCCGCGGTGTCCAAATGGTCGGCGACGGGGTTGGGGTTAATTCCCTTGTCGGTGTTTGCGTCGGAGTTGGTGTCTCCGTCGGCTTTTCCGTCGGAATATTATAAAATGGGGTTGGCGTTGGGATCGGTGTTTCCTCTTCCGGCGGAGTCGGGGTTACCTCCTCCGTCGGCGTTGGGGTCGGTGTTTCCTCTTCCGGCGGGGTCGGGGTTACCTCCTCCGTCGGCGTTGGGGTTGGTGTCTCCTCTCCCGGCGGAGTCGGGGTTACCTCCTCCGTCGGCGTTGGGGTCGGTGTTTCCTCTCCCGGCGGAGTCGGGGTTACCTCCTCCGTCGGCGTTGGGGTTGGTGTTTCCTCTTCCGGCGGAGTCGGGGTTACCTCCTCCGTCGGCGTTGGAGTCGGTGTTTCCTCTTCCGGCGGAGTCGGGGTTACCTCCTCCGTCGGCGTTGGGGTTGGTGTCTCCTCTCCCGGCGGAGTCGGCGTTACTTCCTCCGTCGGCGTTGGGGTTGGTGTCTCCTCTCCCGGCGGGGTCGGGGTTACCTCCTCCGGCGGCGTTGGGGTTACTTCACTTGTCGGTTCCGGTGTAATACTTGTCCACGGGGTCGGTCCCGGAGTCGGGGTTCCGCTAGGTGTCGGAGTCGGCGTAACCGTCGATGTCGGCGTTGGGGTATTAGTCGGCATCGGGGTTGGGGTCGGATCAAACCACTGAAATTTGTTCTTGTGAATCTCCCCGTCCACATAAACACTGTCCGCTATGACAGAACCATTATGCGTACTGCCCGCTGTCACAGAAGCACATGGCGCTAACACTGCGCCCGCATGTGTCTTTGCCAGCCGCACTTCCCCGCCATATGTACCAAAATTCAATAATATCCTCCCCGCATATATTTCATATCCGGGGTCGATCACCCTCCCGTCAATATCTACAAAAGGATTGTCAAGACTTAACGCTGTTCCTTTTGCGCCGGTTATATTGAGGATCACGGAATAATCAGAACTTCCATCCTCCCCCTTAAAATGAATATTCTGGCGGTCATCCGCAAGCACATCCGCCGCAATCCCCACAATATTGTTGATTCCTTCCTTACAAATAACCGTAATCTGGTTTCCCTCAATCACGATATCGGAAACACTGTCCGGCGAAAGTGCTTCCTCCTCCCTGCCGCTAACTGCAAAACTGCCATCATCAAGCCTTATTATTCCAAGTGTCTTTCTTCCCATCAGGGAACCTGCAAGATTTGCCAGCTCCCCAAAAGCCCTGTCAAAATCAATCGCCTTACTCTGCGCAGCCGGGCTTTTCAACAATTCATCCAAAAGAAAAACAAACTCAAGATCATCCCTTGCAGAAAACTTCCTTGGCTGCATCCCAAAACTATATGCCAGCCACTCCCCTCCATTATCCTTTGTCACCCGTATCTGGTTTCCCGAGGCATCCGTCCCAAGCACCAGGTTTTCGGTTACCTGCTTTACAATCCTGCCCCAGTCATCCCTTACCATCTGCCCAACATAACTGCCGGTATAGCCGCGCTCATTGCACGAGGAAGTCACGCCAAACTGCCCGCCGCCCAAAAGCTCCGCACGGCGCACCGCAATATTTCCTTCATAGTCATTGGCAGCAAAAAAATAATTTGCAAAAACTGCAAACTCTCCCGCCGTCCCGATTCCCGAATGCTCATTCGCATAAAGGAAATCCGGGAGTATACTGTAATCCGTGCTGGCAGCGCTTCCTGGTCTTAGGGTGACATTAAGGTTCCCTCCGGCATCGCCGTACCAGTCAACGGATATTAGCGCCTGCTCATTTGAAGGTACAAACGCCATCGTCATCCCGGACGCACCCTGCCTTGGAATTACCTCATACGTCCCGGCATACCACGAATTCAGATTGTCGGCTTTGTAATAATTCCCGTTGTCATTCGCATTAATATATTTGCCCACGGCGGCACCTGTTGCTGTTATAGAAGCGAAGCCTTCTTTATCAAAAAAGGCATTCACGTTGATATTGCCAAGTTCCCCTGTAAAACCCTCAAACTGCAAATCAAGAACAAACGGTTCGTCACCCCGGTGGCGGATTGCTCCCTGCTCCCTCCCGTTTATTGTCATCACCGCCTTCTCAAATGCTGCCCCCTCCGACGCATATGCCGCCATCGGTGAGAAATTCATCACACACATTGCGACGATGACAATCATAACAATCCTGATTTTCAAATTTTTTGAAAACCCGCCCATAACAAATGTCCCCTTTCCACAATATTTCCCTACGACAAGACCAAAATCCTGCCAAAGCGCAACACTCTTATATATATCATAGCAAAATTTTCCTTGAAAGTAAACACTCCTTCCTGACAGTTTTTTCCCATTTTCAGTTTTTTTGTTTCATATATAAAAAAGCTTCCGGACAGGATATTGTACCATAAACTAAAGTGGTAACAATATCCTGTAGGAAGCTTAATGTTTTCTACCACACAAACCTGTGCACCTTACAATTCCATTACCTGCCGAATCTCCGTCCCTTTATCCTGCACTGTTTCAGGTTCTGTTTCCTCATCCCTCCTGCTCGTGCGGAACGGTGCCATCGGCAGCCCGTTCTTTCCAAAATAATTCACCTCACCAAAATTCGTCCAGCAGTATCTTGCGTAAACCGGCTTATCCACGCCCTCCGCAGAAAGCCAGAGCACATTTTTCTGCCCCGCATCCTTCACGGCTTCCGCAGGCACAAATTTTTTATCCGCTCCCGCAATCTCAAAACCTGCGCTTAAAACAAGGGGCGAAGCACACCCACCTTCCCCGCTGCAAAAAACATTCGAATCACCCGCAGCGGTTATGCCTGGCACACCATTCGTCCTGATCTCAAACCCGTCCTCGGCACAATCAAAACTTACAAGCAGCTCCCCGCCGCACTGCACAACATCTTTAAAAACCGGTCCGAACGCGCGCTTTTTTGTGCAAAGCCCGTACACCAGCCACATTGCCTGGAATGCCAGGCGCTCACCGACGGCTTCCTTTTCCTTTGGATGGATCTCATTAAATTCGCCCAGATCCAAAGTTATCGCAATCCCCGTATTTTTCACCGTTTCAAATACCCGCATCTGCGCCTCGCGGATCAGGCACCAGTGTTTGTAATCCGGGTCTGCCGCATAGCGGTGCATCGGAAGCTGCACCATCAAAAACGGCAAATTCACATCGTCCCAGTCCTCCCGCCATTTCGCAATCAATTCGCGCAGCAGGCGCTCATACATTTTGGGCTTGTGGTCATCACTCTCCCCCTGATAGTAAATGAACCCCCGTAGCGTGTATGGCATCACGCGCTGCAGCATACATTCATAGAGTCCCGCCGGACGGAACGGATTAATGCAGCCCATCGGTCCCGGCCACTGGTTCACCCCGCACCGTCGCTGTACCTCATCCCAGGACATAGCAGGATCTTCGGCATAACAGAGTGCCGCGCGCTCATTCCACTCCGCATCATATATCTCATAGGCGCGGTATTCTGCAATCTGCTCCTGCTCACTCTTTCCGGCAATTGCAGCTTCATAATCCTCCACATAGCTGCTTAATTCCACGTCCCGCAGAAGTGTATCCTGATCCATCCAGCAGCTTGCCGAAGTTCCGCCCCAGTTACAGCCGATCACGCCGACCGGGAAGCCAAGTTCTGCCGACAGGCGCTTGGCAAAAAAATAGCCCACTGCGGACCAGCATTTTGCGCGTTCCTTATCATATGTACTCCATGAGGAATTCCTTTCCGCCTCATAGAAATGTTCATCCTTGTAAGCGTTCTTCTGCGTGTAGTAAAAGCGCACGCCCGGGTCTTTATCATTCTCTAAGAACTCCCTTCCACCCCGGCAGTTCTGCAGTTCAAACTCCATATTTGACTGCCCTCCGGCAAGCCATACCTCCCCCACCACCACGTCTGTAAAAGTGTATGTCTTCCCGCAGCAGCTTACGGTCATGGTACTCCCGGCAAATCCATCCCCATATGAATCATCGGGTGATTCCCCCGCCGCCCGCTTTACACTTGCTGCCATCGGTGAGAGGATGGCACACCAGCGCCCGCCATAAACAACCGCCTCCGCCCTCTGCCCGCGAAATTCCACCACAACAGTTCTTCCATCTTCCCCCTCACCGAAGATCTTAACATTTTTTCCCCTCTGTAACACCATATGATTTGAGAATATTGCTGCCACACGAAATTCTGCCATAAATATACTTTCCCTCCATGTTCTAGTTTTTTCAAAACCTATTTGTAGTATCTTCCTGCATCACCTGATATCTTTTTGCATCCGCCTTATGATACATCACTATTTTTAAGAGTTACAAATTCATAAATAATAGTCAAAGAAATCTATATCCCTATGCTGCTCTTGGATGTCAGATGGGGCTTATCCCCCACCTGACACAAGAAAGTCCCCTCACCCGCTGCTTTCGTCTTTACAACTTAGAAGCGGGGAACTTCTTTGATAGGTTAAACCGTACCTATCTGCATAAGACCTTTTTTCTACCAAAATTTTACAATTGTGAACCTCTCTTATATACTTTAACGCCGTAACCGGACAGCACAATCTCCCCCTCTTCCACCTCTCCCGAAAGCAGCTCATCAAGCGGTGATTTAAGCGTTATTTTTACTTCTTCCTTCGAGTAATTAAGCACAAAGATATAATCCACTCCATCCTTGCGGCGCACTGCAAGCTCGCAACCCTCAGGCAGGTTTAAAACTGCTTCTAGCGGCTCAATTACCGACAGCTTTTCAAGGAAAAATTTCACGGTATCCACATCAAATGTACTTCCGTAATAATATGCCTTCCCCTTGCCAAAGGAATTGCAGATTAGCGCGGGTTCGCCCGCATAGCACCCGCCCACATAGCGCGCAAGCACTGTGGCATCCTCGTCGGCTGCCGCCAACATATCCCTGAAAATCGGGGCGGATAATTCAGCGCCATCCCAAAGGACATGCACATCCGCCTCATCCGGCGCGGCAAGCGAATATTCCAAAACATCCGTCCCTGTCAGGCGAAAGGCAAGCCCCGGAAGCTTCTCCATCACGCAGAAACCGCGCAGGTCCTTCTGCCCTGTGCGGCAGCCAAATACAATCTTCCCGCCCGCTGCCACATAATTTTCAAGAAGTTTCATTCTCTTCTCAGTCAATATTTCCGGGTGCGGGTAAAACAGCACCGAATAGCGCGCAAGCTGCCCCTCATTTACAGAGTCATCCAGATAAACATAGTCGTACATAATATGCTTTTGTTGAAGTGCAACAAACAGCGCGTCCT
This sequence comes from uncultured Lachnospiraceae bacterium, assembly GCA_910577675.1. Taxonomy (GTDB): domain Bacteria; phylum Bacillota; class Clostridia; order Lachnospirales; family Lachnospiraceae; genus RGIG4057. The sequence goes on along the minus strand of CAJTOR010000010.1, from coordinate 52,234 downwards.
CGCTCGGGCGCTGTATTCTTCCATGCCAGTGGTCAATCTCCGCATCCCAGATATTATCATAGTCGCGCACAACCGCCACCCGCGCCTGATAGACTGCACCTGCGACTTCCTGCATCCGGCAGAGTTTTTTATGTATCTCCTTTAGTTCCAGAAGTCTTCTGTTCTCCCTGCCGGAGTAATCCAAAATCCCGTGCCAGTACATCTCCGTGCCAAACGGGCAGGTTCTCCAGCGGAAATAGCTGATATAATCCGCGCCGTGCGCGATGCTCTGCATGGTCCAGAGTGTTATCTGCCCTATTCGCGGCGTGGGAGCTTCCATTGAAACATTCCAGCCGTTCGCGCCGGTCTGCTGTTCCATTATGCCAAATTTGGGCGAGATCGAGCGCACTTCCGTAAGCGCCCTGCTTGACCACCGATCCTTAAACGGTTCTTCCGGGCGGAAACCATCCACACAATAGGCAAAATTCGGGTAGGAATCATAGGTATAAAATGTCAGGTTATCCCTCGTCAATCCGTGGTTGTCAATATGTCCAAACATCCCGTTTGTCGTGATAAAATCGCCGGGTTTTATATATTTCCTCAAAATATCAGACTGCATCGCTGCAAACTTTCTGACGCTGTCCGAGATAAAACGGATATAATCAAGTTCCAGGTGCGGGTTGACCGCCCCCGTGTTTGTCCGGCGCGGCACATGAACCTCGGAAAACGCGGTGTAAGTCTGGTTCCAGAATACGGTTCCCCACGCCTCATTTAAGCACTCCACCGTGCCATATTTCTCTTTTAAAAACCGGCGGAATGCCTTATTGTCACTCTCCGAATAAAATGCCCAGTTCTCGCAGTTAAACTCATTGTCTATCTGCCAGCCAATCACTGCCGGATGCCCCGCGTAATGCCCTGCCACATGCTCTACAATATTTGCACAGTACTCCCGGTAAACGGGGGAATTATAGTTGTAATGTCTTCTCGAGCCGTGCCGTATCAGGTCGCCGTCGCGCGTCGCGTTTAAAACCTCCGGGTATGCCTCCGTCAGCCATGCGGGCGGGGTTGCAGTGGGTGTCGAGAATATTACCCTCATCCCGTTTTTTTCCGCTAAATCAAGAAAGTCATCAAAAAATTCGTAGGTATATTCTCCCTCGCGCGGCTCAATTTTGCTCCAGGCAAATTCCGCAACGCGCACGACCTCTATCCCCGCATCCTTCATGCAAAGAAGGTCTTCCTCCCACATTTTTCTCCCCCAGTGTTCGGGGTAATAGCAGGTTCCGATTGTAATATTTTTTCCGTCCAGAAGTCTTTCCATGCGTTAACCTCCTATTTTAAGTACCGTATATGCCCAAATTTAAAAATTCTTTCTTAGGAAGTCGATGTCTTTTGACAGGAGCACGAGTTCGCTCACTTCCTCCGGGGATAATTTTGTGAAAGCCGCGAGTTCCCCGATATCCGGCAACACACCGTCCTCCTTTGCCATATGCTTTGCTGCCTCGTGCAAAAGCCCAAGTTTTGCGACGATATGCTCCTTTCCATCGCCGTCCGCAACTTCCCCGTCTATATATTCCGCAATCGCGCAGCGCACATATTCGCGGATGTAGGCAAGCGGCTGCTCCATACTTCCTTTGCCTGCCATTTCACCGAGTACCTGCATTAAGGCAAGGTTACCCTCCTGTATCATATCCGCAAGATGCGCGCCCCTGCCGCGGTACTCTTTTGCAATCTCAACCACATCATTTAAAGAGGCATTAAGAAGTTCTGTTATCACATCCTCCTCTCCTGAAAGTAAGCGGACTGCGAGTGCCCTCCTCTCCTCCTCCGTCAGTTTTTCTAAATCTTCAAGTTCACTATAGTACAGACTAAGATAACCCGAATCCCAAAGTTCACCCTCAAAGTTTTTCTCCCCCTCCTCTTGGCTGGGCATATGCATGATTCCCTTTATCGTGATTTTCTTGCCAAACAGATAGCGGTAAATCATATCGTACTGTTCCCTGGAAAGTTCCATCTCCGAAAAGCTCTCCTCAACCTTACTCTTCTCAAGCACACCCCCATTACTCTGCGCGAACTCAAAAAGCCCAGTAAGGATTTCCATAAATCTTTCCTGGTTAGCCACCACTAATTTCCTCCTCTCCAATTTTTATCCAGCCCGAAAAACAGGTCATATTAAGAACAACTCCCACACCGGACAAGCCCAAGATCATTTTCGATTTTTTGCCAGCTCATAAATATCCAAAAAAACCTGAAATCCCTGCTTAAATTCCGCCGGCAAAAAGACACCGCGCCCTCCCGCATACTCAAAAAGATAACTTGCAAACGCCACAAAATTCAGGTGCGACAACAGCAAATCATACTTTTCTTCCCCATAGTATTTTGCCAGGATATCATGCTGATATACCGCAAGCTCACGCACCTCTTCATCGTCCCTTACAGCAAGCTGCTTCTCCATCTGCTCAAAATCCTGCTGCATAAACAAATCTTTTAAGTCCGTACAAAAATTATTTAATTCTTCCGTCATAACAACCTCCCGTACTGTGCCAGCCCATCCACAGTATTTAGCCACAGCGAAAAATTACGGTCTTCACTCCACATCCTGCCACATAATATGCTGCAACACAATCTGCAGCGTGCGCTTGTCACGGTACTCGTTAATGGATGGATAATAAACCACCGACATCCGCACACCCATATCCACCCCGCCGTAAAGACCGCGCACCACATCCTCACCGTAGCGGGCAATCATCTCCTCCTCAAGAACTTCCCCGTCGCCAAAATACAGCGCGTCCATCTGCGTCCCATATGCATCCTCTACCAGAAAACGGAACATCTTGCGCCCCTTCCCGATCGCTGTCATCCGGTGCAGCTTTAAACCGCGCTCCGCAAAAACAGGCTTTTCATTGCCTTTTCCAAACGGCTCAAGCCTATTCAGTTCCTCCACCAGGGAAAAAGACAAACCGGTCAGTGCAAGGACTGCATCTATGGATATTTTAAGTGTCAGATCCTCCTCTGTCAATCCACATCTTTCATTTAACTGGCTTACAAGCGGCAGGTAATTCTCCTCCGCAAGCGACAATCCAGCCGCCATCGGGTGACCGCCATATTGTTTTAACATCTCCCTGCATTCCGTAAGCTTTTCAAACATGGAATACTGCCCCGTTGAGCGGCCGGAACCTTTAAGCCCACCCTCCGTCCTGGTAAGTACAATGGCAGGGCGGTTGTAACGCTCCCTGAGTCTTCCCGCAATAATGCCGGCAAGGCTCTCGTGGCAGTCCTCAAGAAAGACCACCAAAACCCTGTCGGGCTCACCTTTCTCCTCCACAATCTTTACTGCTGCCTGCACGCCCTTCGCGGTCATATCCCTGCGAATCTCGTTTAATTCCTTTAACTTTTCCGCAATTTCCTGTGCTTCCTGCCCATCCTTTGAAAGCAGCAGCTTTACCCCCCGCTCCGCCGTTTCAAGCCTCCCGGTCGCATTGATGCAAGGACCTAGCACAAACCCTAAGCGGTAGGTATCAAGTGCCTCCCCGGTGATGCCGTTCGCCGCGCAAAGCGCCTGTATCCCGCAATGCGTGCTGCTTCTAAGGGCAGCCAGCCCAAGACTTACAATTGTGCGGTTCTCACCCGTCAGCTCCATCACATCACACACGGTTGCAATCGCGGCAAAGGCAATAAATTTTTCCGCTGATCCTTTTTCCTTCCCACACGCCCCATAGATCAGTTCTGCCACCTTATATGCGACCGCAGCGCCGCATAACCCCTTGTAGGGATAAGAACAATCCATCTGTTTCGGGTTGACAAGTGCATCGGCTTTTGGCAGCTGCTCCTGTAGCTCGTGATGGTCGGTCACCACCACACACATACCACATTCCTTTGCAAAATCAACCTGCTCCACCGCCGCGATCCCGTTGTCGCAGGTCAGTATGGTATCCACCCCGTCCGCCGCCGCTTCCTCCACAAGGCGCAGGTTAAGACCGTATCCATCCCTGACACGCTCCGGGATACGGTAATCCACATCGGCACCACATTCAAGAAGTGTTTCCATAAATATGTAGGTTGCCACAACACCATCCACATCGTAATCCCCGATAATCCGGATTTTTTTACCCTCCGAAATCTTTTCTGCCAGAATCCCCGCTGCCTTCCCAGCATCCTTCATCCCCTGCGGGTCATGCAACTGTGAAATATCCGGGGCAAGATAGCAGCCCATCGCTTCAAAATCATTTAAGCCTCTGTTTACCAACAGGCGCGCCGTAACTTCACTGATACCAAAATGCCCGGCAATCGCCTTAAAATCCGCCGACTTATTTTTCACCATCCATTTTTCTTTCATCAAAATCCCCATTTCTGTAATTTTACTCTATGTTCCATATCCAAATATAGTTTTACTTAGCCGGGGAAAGTTTTCACTTTGACCGCACCGCTTCCCCCTGTACAATCCATATAAAGAAGGAGGTTTCCTCTGTATTTGGTACAAAGAAAACCTCCAGGGGGCTTTGCCCTTATTCCCTACTATTCTTGTTCCTTCCCCGCGCGCAGTTTGTTGATATGGTACCACAGGGTGCCCGCCAGAAATACGGACGAGTACGCGCCGCACACAATCCCCGCCATCAGCGGGACGGAGAATTCACGGATGGAGGAAACCCCGAATACCGAGAGCGCCAGAACCATTACAAAAGTAGTCAGCGAGGTGTTAATACTTCTCGATATGGTCTGGCTGATACTCGAATTAACCACATCTTCAACGGAATCTTTTTTCAGCTTCTCCTTCATATTCTCGCGGATTCGGTCAAAGACCACAATCGTCGCGTTGATCGAGTAACCTACCAATGTCAGCATGCAGGCAATAAATGCGTTCCCCACAGAGATGCGGGACACCGCATAAACCATCAGCACAAACAGCACATCGTGGCAGAGTGCAAGCACAGAACTTGCTGCAAAACCAAGATTTTTAAAGCGTATCCAGATATAGAGCATCATGCAAACCGTTGCCACAAGCACCGCAACCACGGCATCTGACTTCATCTCGCCGCTGACTGTACCACTGATGCTTGTCGAGGTGATATCCTCCCCCGAAACACCGTACTTTTCATTAAGCGCGGCTTCAAGCTTTGCCTTTTCTGCAAGGCTTAATACTTCCGTCTTGATAATCGCCGCTTCCTCCCCCTGGATCTGGACAACTTCCCCAGACTTTCCAATTGAATCCTTTACTAACTGTTCCAGTTCCTGATTGCTTGGTGCATTGCCCGAAAAAACAATTTCCGTCGATGTGCCGCCCATAAAATCAAGGCCGTAATTCAAACTGTTCCCGGTTTTCGCCTTGCCGATAATCAGCGATGCTACAAGTGCTACTATCACCACACCAAAAACAATAACATACTTTATGCCGTGCTTCGTAAACGGGAAAATCCTTCCTTCCTTTTTTACACCGTAGAATTTCTCATGGTCAAGCCCGGTATTATAAAGTGCATTTAAGATGAATTTCGTAACAAAAAGTGCTGTCCCCATCGAGAGTATAATACCGATGGCAAGTGTCTGGGCAAAACCCTTGATCGTGCCGGAACCAAGGAAATACAGCACGGCAGCGGCAATCAGTGTTGTCACATTGCCATCCACAATCGCGGAGAGCGCTTTCTCAAAACCTTTCTTTATACTTGAGCGCACGGTTTTCCCGGTGCCAAGTTCCTCGCTGATACGCGTGAAAACAATAACATTCGCATCCACCGCCATACCGATCGAGAGGATGATACCCGCAACGCCGTACAGGGTAAGAGTTACGTTAAAGAGGTTCAGGCAGATAATCATCACCGTCACATAAAGACAGAGCGCAAGGCTCGCCGCAAGCCCCGGAATGCGGTACACCACAATCATAAAAGCTAAGACAAGCACAAAACCTATCACGCCCGCAAGCAGCGAAGTGTTGATCGCCTCCGTACCAAGCTTTGCACCAACCACAGTGGAGCGGATCTCCCTAAGTTCTAACGGGAGCGCACCGTTGCGGATAATACTCGCAAGCTGCTTGGATTCGTCATAATCCTTCTGCCCGTTGATCACCGCGTTCCCGTCCGTAATATGGGCGGAAACCATCGGGGCACTGTAAACTGCGCCGTCATATACAATCGCGATAATATTGCGGATGCTTGCCACCGCCGGGTTATAATAGCTGTATGCGTAGGCGGTTGCCTCCGAAAAACGGTTCTTCCCGCTGTCATTTAAGGTAAGTTTAACCTGGTAGTCATTCGCCCCAAGGCTCCCCTGCCCGATCACAGCCTCCGCGCCGGCAATACATGCGCCGTCAATCACCACATCGCCGTCCGCAATAATATCCTCAAGCGGACGCGCCAGCTTATAACCGCCATTCTCCGCATCAAAAGTAATATTTTCTTCCCCCTGTGAGGACTGCCCGTAAATAAAGTAAATTTTACCGGCATCACCCAGTTTTTCAAGTACCACATTCGCGTCGGTCACATCCGGGATATCCACGTTGATGCGGGTATCACCCTCCATATAAACTGCCGCCTCACTGTTAAAATCCTGCGCGCGAAGCTGCATCTTGTAAAAAGTATCGTCCATCTCCTGGCGCGTCGGGTTCTCCTTAACCGCCTCGTAGGTAATGCTCACACCACCCGCAAGGTCAAGACCAAGCTTTACATCCGACATGCTGCCCCATTTTTTGGAACCGATCCCAAACACAGCCACGAAAGCGGTCAGCACAATCACTGCCACCGTCGCAACCAGCGATATAATCCCCTTTTGTTTGACTTTCATCTTCGTCCACTCCTTTGATTTACCGTACATTTTTTTGCCATTTCATTGGCAGCCCTTACATTATAACATTTTGTGCACTGCTTGGCAACCAAAATCGAAAAAATACAATCGAGTTACCCCCGCGCCGGATGCTGGCAGCTTTCGCTGCATATTTCCTTTCCGGAACCTTGTGCATAAAAAGCTGCCGCACAGGCATAAAACCCGCACGGCAACCTTCCTCAGAAATATTTTTTACTCCCCCACTGGTTACTCTTCTTTAAATCATCAAACACATCATACGCACGCTCCAAAATCTGCTTCTCGTTCGCAAATTTTAACAGATGGTACGCTTCATGGAACTTGTAATACCCGGAGTCCATAAAAAATTCTTCCCTTTGTGGCTTGCTGTAATAACTATCAGACATCATCAGATACCAGTGCACATCCTTCTGCACGGTATTCTGGGGCGTATTAAAGGTATACCGGCTTGTCCCGACATACTTGACAATATGCGCAATCACACCGGTTTCTTCCCGGACCTCGCGCACTGCCGTTTCCTCATGTTGCTCGCCGTATTCCACAGTACCCTTTGGCAGGACCCAGCCCTCATACTTGTTCTTATAATTCTTGTAGAGCAGCAGAACCTTCCCTCTGAATATAACAACACCACCACAGCTCGTTGCCTCGATCATCGCAATGCCTCCTGCTTTTGGTGTTCCCAAACCTGCCTAATAGTATACACGATTCACGTAGTGATTTCAAGACAATTAACGAATTTTATGGCATGGTTATTTTTTAAAAGCGCTGGATAAATCCCCGCTTCCCCACATTTTCCTGAATTTCACTTGCGGGGCAAAATATCCCATTTTCATTTTGCAAAACACCCGGATTAATAAATAAATAATTCCATCCATAAATCAGGAAAAAATAAAAGCCGCAAACGCGTTTCATATCTGCATTTGCGGTCAGCTTAAATGGTATTTTAAAAGCACGAGACGGGATTCGAACCCGCGACCCTCGCCTTGGCAAGGCGATACTCCACCACTGAGCCACTCGTGCAGGCGTTCCTTAGGAACAATTTCAGTATACTACAGAAAAAAGGAATTGTCAACAACTTTTTTAATTTTTTTTGCATTTTGCTTTATTTCGTTTTTCAGACCGATAAAAACAATTTCCCAGTCCCGTGAGGGACTGGGAAATTTTCCCGCTTATTCTCATTCTCCGGATGCCATCTTTTCCTGCACTTCCTTCCGGTAGTTCTGCGGTGAAATGCCGTAATACTTCTTAAAAAGCTTGCTGAAATGATATACATCCTCATAGCCGACCGCATTCGCAATGCTCTTAATGCTGCCCGCACCCTCCTTAGCAAGGATGTCCCTCGCCTTTTCGAGCCTGATCTTAATCAGGTAATTAATCGGGGACTCCCCCGTTTCCTCCTTAAAAATCTTTGAAACATAGACGGGGCTCAAATACATATTGTGGGCAATCTGATCTAAGGAAATCTTCTGCCCGTAATTCTCATTCAGATAATTCACAATCTTTTTCACTGCATAGCTTTTGTTGTAACTTTCAAAATTACATCCCTGCTGTTTCTGCTGCGGCGTGCCAACAATCTCCCGCATCATAATAAGCAATATCTGCATCAGATACGCTTTCAGCATAAAATACTTGCCCACCTGGCAGGCCTCGTTCTCCGCAAGCATCGCGTAACACTGCTTTAGCACCTCATGCCTCGCATCCGAAGGCAGGCGCAACAGGCAGCCACCGTCCTCAAGTACAATCGCACCCGGCGGCATATTCTTAAAATGGTAGCCGTAAAACCCGGTAAAAAATTCCACGGTGGGCTCAGCCTTATTTACAATAATATTCCTGTGCCGCATTCCCGGATTGCAGATAATAATGTCCCCCGCCTCGACCTCATAGGTCGTGCCCTCAACATAGTAGCCCCCCTTCCCGGACAGAATAATTGTCAGTTCCGTAAAATCCCTGTGACAATGGTACTTGTCCTCCGTTGTCATCTTCAGTTTACTGGCAAACAGGATCGTCGGATTAAAGTCGTTATAAGTCAAGTCATTATGCAAATCGCACATAGTATCCACCATCTCCATGAAGCATTGTCTTCTTGCAGCCATCACTTGTCCTTTTTGATTCCCTGCAATTATACCATGTTTCCCTGCGAGTGGAAACATTTTTTTTAACTTTTATCAATTTTTATTTCTTCTTTATATTAACCTATCAAAGAAGTCCCCAACTGCATTTTTTACACCCACAAACAAAAAACTTCGGGAAACCCCTGTTAAAGCAGGAATTTCCCGAAATTCACCCTCACAATATCTTTACCGAAATAGGCACTTCCCCGTCCTTAGTTCCGAGCACACAGATTGTATAGTTCTGCCCCGGCAGGGCATCAAGGCAAAAATTTGCTTCCGCCTCCCTAAAAGACTCCCTCCCCGCTTCCCTCACTACAAAATCATAGGTACCCGGGAGTGCCGGGATAAACGAACTCACCCTCGCCTGTATCAAATATGGAAAAATGGTTTCCCCCGACGCAAGCGCTAAGTCAAACGGTCCCTCACCGCAGCTGAAATTTGCCGCGCGCAGGCAGGCTCTGCCTTTCGCTTCCCCGCAGATGCAATCCTCCATCGGTACTAAAATCATACAGCCCATGGTATTTAAAAGTGCTAGCGTAACCCTTCTCCCACCAAAAAACGGCATGGTTTCACACATCAGTTCCTCGCCTGTATCCTCGGAAATAACGCTGATATTCCGGAAGCCCGCCCCCACTTTCCCGCAGTCGGATACCTGCCCGTAATCAAGCCCGCAAAAAAGCTCGCGGCTCCCCACAAGCACCCTCACCTTCCCGGCAAAACAGGCAGCATGAAAAACCCTCACTCCCATGCACATCATGCCCTGTCCCCCCATATTCCTGGAACCTGCCACATCTCCCCCAATCCGCACATTTAAGCCCACAGCCAAAAAAACACCTAGAAGGCTTTGCCCCAATGCACATTATTTCTCTCCTGCCTATTCTATGCTAAAAGCTTTGCAGAAATGATAAGGACTGTATAAAACCGCCAGTTTGCCGCATTCTTTGTCAGCGCGACAGGTGTATCAGGTAGGAAGCCCCCTCCCCGGTGCCCGAGGTAAACACGATTTCCCCGAGTCCCGCAAGCAATTCTTCATTCACCTCATCGTACAGGGAATACTCATCATTCACAAGGGCATCATAAACTCCCCGTATCGTGTTGTCGCTGAGCGCCCTGCGCTCACTTGCGCCAATGTAGATATATTCAATATCATACTTCTCTATCAGTTCGCGCACGCGCGCCTCATCAGTGGAAAAGTAAATCTCAATCACATCCCTGCGGCGCATATTTACCACAGCCGGAAAAGCGCCGGATGCCTCGCTGCGCCACAGCCACTCATGGGTCTGCCATCCCATTACCGTAGGAAGACCTGTCATAGCCGAAATCCTCTGGTAAAATGAATAACTAGGTCCCCAGGCTTCAAGCACAACCGGTGTCCCCTCAACATTTTCCTTCAGCCAGGCAACCACAGCCGCATCCGCCACCGATTCCTTCTGCATAAACGCCGTTGCATCAAGCCCCCGGTAGCGGGAAGCATCCTTAACATCCCCAAACCATCCGTCCACTGCGCTTCCAAAATATCCCAGCGTAGTCAAAAAACAAAATCCCAGCACAATGCCAGCCACACGCTGGAAATAGGTTCTTGCAAAGGCAAGCAGCTTCATCAGAATATATGCCATGCAGAGTGCAAACATAATATAAGCCTGGAATGTAAGCTTAAACATGGTGTTTGAGCGCTTGAAATCCCCCTCGTAAATATCCCTGACATACACCAGTTCCGGGATCAATACCAACCCCATCGCACACAGCCCTATGGTAATAATAAAAAGGTCTGAAATCGTAAGGTTCTCGATAAACTGGTAGAGTTTATTTTTTACCGGGATAAATTCCACAAGTGTTTCCTTCTCATGTTCGGTCAGGCGCTCCTTATCCTCATCGCGCAGCTTAGGTTCTATCCGGTTGCCGTTCCCGTCGTATGAAAAGCCGGTCAGCAAACCCAGGCGTACAAACACCGAATAGCGGTCACAGATAAATATGATTAACAAAAGCACCGGAAGACCCCAGAGCACAATTAGCTGGTGCACGGGTGTGCGGTAATAATTTAACCTTATTGTGGTTGAAATCTGGTCAAAATTCAAGGTAAACGGCAGCGCCACCAGTTTCGCCACCGCAAGCACAATAACCGCCTGCAGCGCTGTAAGCTTTACAGTATCAAAGGAAAACTGATAAATAACCGCGTTTGAAAAAAGGATCACCGCCCCCGCCACAACAAAATAAATCGGAAAATCCCAGAAATTGGTCATGTGGAACATACCGATAAAAAAGCCGAGCAGCAAAATAACAGGGTGTAACGCCTCGTTCCTTATCGAAGCTTTCTGCATTGTCGTCCCCATGCGCAGCGTATCCATGCGCTCCTTGCGGTATTGCAGCCATGCGAACAACATGGCGAGCACAGTGAGCACAAACATAATATTGATTACATGCGCGTGCAGGTCACCGAGCACAAAGGAGTAAGTCGGGAATTCGTGTATGGTCTTGTCCGCCGTTTCCGGGTTATAACCGATATAGCGCGTGGAATTCGGGAACCAGAAAGTTTCGACCTGGTCTTCCGGCACCCCGGCTAAGCGCTGAAGCTTCGGGATAAGGAAGCGGAACAGAAAATAGTGCATGTTTCCCGCAAACGAAGTCGCAAGCCCCGCGAGCGTCCCGGTAACAGAAGGCAGGACGCGGATTAACAGGAAAACCTTAGATGCACTCTCCGATTCCATAACCCTTCCCGTGCGCACGGAAAGTTTGCGGTCTTTTAAGAAGGAGCGCGCCACATTATTTATCAGGGAATATGGCATTACAAAACCGCAGGCGGCAAGCATCATCATCATCAGATTATAGCCGTACTCCACGCCGACTCCGGAAAGTTTCGTCATAAAAGTTGCGAGGTACTGACCAACATAATAGTAATTGATGCTCTCCCCGGAAAACCACAGATCCTCCGGCGGCATGTAGTCGGAGCGATCCATCACTGCCATAAAACCGTAGTCCATAAATTTCTCCGTGCCGTATGCCTCCGGCTTAAAACCGCGCAGATAGCACCAGAACATAAAGAAAATAAAAAAGACCACCTCGGATTTAAGCGCCGCAACAATCTTCTTTTCCGTGATGCGGTAGCCGCACGCCTGCGCAAGGAAACTTTTCGGTGAATTGCTCTGTTTCCTCGCTACTATAACAAGGATCACCACATTAATCAAAAGCAGTATCCCAACGGAGATCAGCGCGTTTGTCCTTGTAAATTTCATTATTTTGAGCGAGGACAAAAACCACATAAGTATGCCCGCCCCGGAAAGCCCGATCGCCTTTGAAAAAATAAAACCGCCGTCGTGGAAACGCCCGAAAATCAGTCCCGCCACCGGATAGGCAACCACTCCGAGCACCAAAAACACGAGCCACCAGATTGCGACGCGGGAAAAATCATCTTTTAGAAGTGATGTCCCGATTCCGGCAGCCCCGCAAAACAGGAGGAGTGGGAGTACAAAATCAAAGATCGTATCCAACCGTTTTTTCATAACTTTTTTTGTTGACTTTTGCATAACCTGATTTCACCTGCTTTCTTTCTTAACCTCCACATCTTTCAGGCAGCGGTTGATCGTCCTGAAATCATGGAAAGCTTTCTTCCCGATCTTAAAAATCTTTTTTAAATTGATGGAGTTCACACCGCCCTGCCTCGGTCTGAATGTAATCGGCAGATACAGGACATTCTGTTTTTTCTTGGCGTAAATAACCGAGAGTATCACATTTGAAAGATTGAATTTCTCCGGCACCAGCTTGATATTTTCTGCCAGTGGCTCCGCCTGCATCAGGCGGAACGGCGTATTTGCATCCGTCACCGTGACATTAAAACAGATGCGGCATACAAGTTTTAAGACCTTTGTGACGAAGACGCGGGAAGCCCCGTCCTGCCTGCCCTTGCGGTGCCCGATAACCATCGCGTAATCCGCCCGCCTCTCCCAGAATTTCCAGAATTCCCCAGGGAGTGTCTGCCCGTCCGAATCGGTCTGGAACACATAGTCCGCCCCCTCTTTTAATGCGTACTGGTAACCGTAAAGCACGGTCGCACCATGCCCTTCATTCTGTTTGGACACGGGCAGAAACATCGGTCTGGTTTTGGCAAGTTCCTGCATTTTCTGGTAGGTGGTATCCTTGCTTCCATCATCTATAATAACAAGTCTGCTCTCCCCGCCAACCTTTTCAACTACCGGATACCAGTCCCCAACAACCGTCTCGATATTCTCCTCCTCGTTGTAGGCTGGAACCACAATATATAATTTATCCATAATTCCTCTCATTCTGCCGCAAAACGGCGCTTATGCCAGTTTATTGCGGTAAAGATCAAGTGCATTTCTCACCACCGCATCCATATTAAAATAGCGGTACTCCGCGAGCCTGCCAAGGAAATACACATTCTTTTCCGCTTCCATCTCCTTTTGGTAAAGCGAAAACTGTGCCCTGGCATCCGCCGTCGGGAACGGGTAGTAAGGCTCGCCCCCCTCCCTCGGAAATTCCTTCATAATAGTAGTCTTTCTGTGCTCCTGCCCGGTCAGCTTCTTAAACTCCGTAATGCGCGTATAGTCGTAATCATTCGGGTAATTGACCACCGGCGCATCCTGGTAGGATTCCCGGTCAAAAGTTTCCATTACAAAACTTAAACTGCGGTAACGCAGCCCCCCGTGCCTATAGTGATAATACTCGTCCACCGGTCCCGTATAAATCAGTTTCCCATATGAAATTTCATCCCGCACTTCCTTAAAATCCGTGTTGAGCAGCACCTTAATATTTTTGTTCTGTATCATCGCCTGGCACATCTTCGTGTACCCATAGCGCGGCATTCCCTGATATTTATCCGTAAAATAGCGCGTATCGCGGTTGTAGCGCAGCGGGATGCGGGAAATCACGGAAGTATCAAGTTCTGCCGGATCAATTCCCCACTGTTTTTTTGTATAGTTTTCGAAAAATTTCGAATATATTTCATCACCCACCTTGGATAGCGCCACGTCACGGCTGGTTCGAATCTCCTTGATAGGTACAGCACGCCCGGCAATGAATTTTTCCATCTCTTCCGGTGTCATATCCATATTGTACAGGCGGTTCACTGTTTCGAGTGTGATCGGCATCGGGATCAGGTTCCCGTCCACCTGGGTTAAGACGCGGTGCCAGAAATCATTCCATTTTGTGAAGCCCCCCAGATACTCATAGACTTCCTTATCATTCGTATGGAAAATATGGGGACCATAATTATGGACTAAAATCCCATCCTCATTGTAGGAATCATAGACATTTCCCCCGATGTGCGGGCGCTTTTCCACCACCAGAACCTTCTCGCCCTTTCCGGCGGCAATCCTCTCCGCCACCGTAAGACCGGCAAGACCGGCTCCCACCACAACATATGGATAATACATAAACTTCTCCTTTCTACTTCCGGTTTTAAATCTGCGACAATACTTCGCATGCAATTAATCTACCTCTGCGCCAAAGGCTTCTTTACATCATAGATTGTAAACTTCCAGTCGCCCTCATCCTGCGAAAATACCGCCTCGTAAGCGGATGAGATCACATCCTCCCGCACCTCGTAATCCGCGCTCATCCGGTTATCGTGATCCACAATAATATAGCGGATATTATTTTCCTGCAAAAGCCATGCCAGTTCCTCTGTGTTCTCCGCCTCGTACATGCACCTTACCTGTTCGTCGCGGTATGCGGTGTCATAGCCTGCAGACCACCCGAAATACTGCCAGCCATTGTAGAGCATCGCACCGCCTAATACAACATTGTTAAGCGCGTAATTTGAAGTGAGGAAGATATCCTGCGCCGTCGCATTTTCCCGTATCCAGGCAGTCACCGAATCATGCGTATTAAACGCGAGATTGTTCTGCTTCTGGTTGCGGTTTAACACCACAAGATACTCAAAAAAACCTGTTGCGCAAAGCATCACCACCATCCCGACGGCAGCCGCCCGCACAAGGAATTTCTTCTGTTCCCAGAGTTTTACAATTACACATGCACTGAGGATTCCAAACAGCATCAGCGAAATCATAATATATTTATGATTTACCGTGACATCCGTTGTCAGCGATATATGGAAGGCAAAAAGGAACGGTGCGGCAAATGCCGCTGTCATAATGCGCTTTTCCGCATCCACTAGGATAAATGCCGCCATCACCACAAACAGAACTGGTCCTGTCAGGCGGAAAATATAGTCAATCACACCAAATACCGTGCGGTTCTCCGCGATAAACCCATAATAAAACGAGGTTGTCACCGCATTCCCGTCAATAAATGCCGCGCTCTGCAATATCGCAAGTGCCCCCGCAATCAGGGCTGTCACTAAAAAATCCAAACGGTGGTCGGAAACGGCTGCCATAATAAAGAGTACCAAAAGCGCCGCAATTGTCACCGCGCCGTTAAAAAAGGCAAGTGCCCCCAGCAGAATTCCTGCAAAAACAGCCATAAGAGGATTCTCGATCTCCCATCCCTTCGCCGCAAAAAGATTCCTGCGCAAAAAGAATCCCACGCGCAGCGGAATTTCGGGCGTATCATCCGCCTCTGTCACCAATTTCTTTCCCCCAAGGGCTGCATCTTTCTTTGCTGCCGCAGCAAGCGCCATCTTAGTCATCAGATGGTCGTCCGCATCCTCCCCACCTTCCACACCATCGTTTTCATCCTCCACCACACTTTCCTTTTGTTCCCCGTAGGTTTTCTCCCTGCGCAGCAGCAAACTTCTTTTTTCCTGCCCAGCGCGAGCCTTTTTTACACGCCCCCACTCAAGGCGCATACGCTTTCCCATCGCATACAGATACGGGGTAAAAAGGATCAGCACCAGAAGCAAAACGCCAAGGGAAAAAGCCAGATGCCTCTGGTTGCAGTAGACATTTAGGTTCCAAAGCCCCCAGTCCTCATTCGGCGTGTAGCCGATAAATTCCGAGTGCTCGGTAAATGCCTCCCACACTCCCTTTCCCCTCGGACGCTCCGCAAGATAGCGGAATACCCCAAAGGAGGAGCGGAACGCGAAAAAAATCCCCGCTAGATAGCCAACGGGGCGCTTTCCCGTGAGCTTTACTGCAAATACATAGAGCAGCAGAAAAGTGCTTACCATCCCGAGCAGACTAGGGATATTAAATGCGAAATCAAGCCGCATTCCCAAAAACTCCAGATTGCCGACCAGAAACTGGAACATAAAATGGTATTTGATATCCTCGCCCGCAAAATGCGAGTAGGAAGTCGGAAAATTCGTCCCCCCTGAAAAGGAGCGGATCATTCCAAGATGCGGCGAAAAGTCACTGAAAACGGAAAGCCCGACATAGAGTGTGTCGCCCTCAATCCGAAATGTTGTAAAGAAAAGACGCAGGCTGAGATAGAGCACGAAAACAAGGAAAAAAACCTCCCCTTTTGAGAATGCCATAGCCCTTAATCCGGGAAGCCTCAACTCCCCCTGCACCTTGCGCACAATATACATGACAACCCCGCTGACAAAAAACAGCGCCATCACCACAATGTTTGCGTAGAACATACCATTTTTTGACAGGCGCATCGCATAGGAAAGGATATAGACCAGCCAGGTCATCGGGATAAGCCCGGTATAAATCCATGCCGGGACAATCAAAAACAGGCTGCACACCTTTATTTTCCTGCCCGAAAAACTCTTTTCTGTCCATTCCGCCATATCGGGAAAAATGCATTGGCACACGGCACTCCCCCAGAAAATTGCGATGGTCAGATATAAAATCCCTAACATATTTTCCTCCTCTTACGCAAAAAATTTGCAGTCTTCAAACGTGATTGAAGAGAGCTGTTCTTTTGTCGGCTGCCCATATCCTACAACGCGGTTTGCCTGCGCCGCCACCATCTTCTCAAAAAGGTTGCGGATTCCCCTCGCATTGCCGAAATCTCCCCTCTGCTCCCCCGTCAGCCGCAAAAGGTAGCCCCTCACGGCTTCCATAACCTCATCTTCCAGCGAGAAGCCCGCACGCTTTGCCATGCCGTTTAGGATATCCACAAGTTCCCCGTCCCCGTAATCCGGGAAATCGATAAACTTGTTAAACCGTGAAATCAAACCGGTATTTGACTTTAAAAATGTTTCCATTTCCTGGGTGTAACCTGCGACAATAATAACAAGGTCCTCGCGGTAATCTTCCATCAGCTTCACCAGCATGTCAATTGCCTCGGTGCCAAAGTCATTTCCCCCCGCAGCACTTGAGAGTGTGTATGCCTCATCGATAAAAAGGATGCCCCCGCGCGCCCGGTCCACAACCTCCTTCACCTTTATTGCAGTCTGGCCTACATAGCCCGCCACAAGCCCCGCGCGGTCCGTCTCGATCATCATGCCCTTGCTCAAAATCCCGAGTTCCCGGTATATCTCGCCGATCAGCCTCGCCACCGTTGTTTTTCCCGTGCCGGGGCTTCCCGTAAAAACCATATGGTAAGACATTGGCATCCCTGGCAGATGGTACTCCTCGCGCATCTTGCGCACGCGGATCAGATTGACCAGGGAGCGTACTTCCTCCTTCACACTGTGAAGCCCGACCAGCTCGTCCAGCCTGTTCATCAGCTTTTCCATGCGCTTTGCCTTAAAGGAGGCAAGTGCCGCGCGCGTGGCAGCCTCTTTATCCATCTCAATAAGCTCCTGTTGTTGTGCCGCCTTCTGCTCCTTCTGCTCCTCACACTGTAGTGCTTCCCCCGATAAGGAAGGGGCAGCTTCTATAATTTCCAAAGCATCCTCTTTATCTTCCTGTTCTTCTAAATCTATGGAATCTTCAACAGTATCCGGCGCGGACTCCCCATTCATTCCATAGCAGGATGATGAATCCTTCCGCAGTAAATCCGCGGCGTTTAAAACGGTTACAGGTGGGGTGTATGCTTCCTCCACCCAAGGTTCCACACCCGTAATCCCCGCATATCCCACTTCCTGGGCACAGACAAATTCATCCGGCTCCTCATATTCTTCCTGGAGGTATTCCTCTTCCTCCTCTATTTCCTCATCCTCCGAATAACCATATCCCTCCGCGGAATCGGTCGGGTCTTCCACACCGCCGCCGGGCGCATCCAAAACCGTCCCCACAGTGGATGCTGCCGGTTTCCCCTTCTCGTCAGACTTATCTTTTAATAGGAAGGCTTCCTTTTTATAGCCTGCAAAATCTTCGTCGGCTTCCTTTAACAGTGCGGTGTTACCCTCCAAATCCCCCACACAGATCTTGTGGAAAATATACTGTTCGTCCACGCACGCGCCACAGCTATTTGCATTCTGCACAAAAAACTGGATGCGCCCGTAATATTCGCGCACATAGCGCGTGATTGTGGCATCCCCCCTGCTGTTTAAATACGCCGTGGCAAATATAATATTCAGGACGGCATCAAAAAACAGACCCGCCATACTGCTGTGATGCTCCACATCGCGCAGACTGCAAAGCTGCAAAAGAACCGGCGGCGCATGCACAAGTTTCTTTGCCTCAACAGCGATCTCCTCGGTAATCCCCGTTCCCTCATCAAGCTCAAAGGGGTTGCTTCCCGTCACGCCGATAATCATGCGCAGAGTTTCCACATCCTGCGCCTCTATATAATCCGCCACCTGGATTAACATCGCCTGGATGTAAAGCGCCAGGAAGTCCCCTATCTGCCGGTTCAGTATCATTTGAGGATGTTCCCAGTAGCCTTCCTGCTCCAACACTTCACAATATTTCTGTAAAATATTGTAATTTTCCTGTGCAATCGTATAAAGTTTTTCATTTGGATAAGCCCTCATCGCTCTTCCTCCTGTCCATCCGAAACGGCAAACTCTTTCTCCCCATTCTATCACAACTTCCGGTTTAATGAAAGACTTTTTCTATTTTTATACAGATTTACGCACCGGCTCCGTCTGCTCCAAAATTGCAAGAACCTGTCCATATTCCTCCTCGGTCAGGCTTTTTGCTGCCATATCCGCGGCGGCGAGGACTTCCGCATCCTGATAGATATCCCCAAGCTCAAACTGCAACTCGCCACTCTGACGCACGCCGAAAACATCCCCCGGTCCCCGGAGTTTTAAGTCCTCCCCCGCAATATAAAACCCGTCGTTTGAGCGGTTCATAACGGACAGACGCTCCTTCGCCTTCTCATCCTGGGAGCCGCTTACAAAAATACAGTAGGACTGGTGCGCCCCGCGACCAACACGCCCGCGAAGCTGGTGCAATTGCGCCAGTCCGAAACGCTCCGCATCCTCGATCATCATAACGGAAGCGTTCGGCACATTGACCCCAACCTCAACCACTGTCGTCGATACAAGCACCTTGATTTCCCCCGCGGCAAAGCGCTCCATGCGCTCGTTTTTATCCGCCGGCTTCATCTTCCCGTGCAGGGATTCCACCACCACACTCCCCGGCAGTTCCCCCCTAAGCCTCGCGGTATACTCCGTGACATTCTCCGCCTCCACTTCCTCACTCTCCTCGACCATCGGGCAAATCACATAAGCCTGCCTGCCCTCACTGACCTGTTTGGCAATAAAGCGGAAAGCGGTTGGCCTGTAGGTGGTATCCACCACACAGTTTTTAATTGGCAGCCGCTCCGCAGGAAGTTCCCTTACCAAAGAAACATCCAAGTCCCCGTAGAGAACAATAGCAAGGGTACGCGGAATCGGTGTCGCGCTCATAACCAGCACATGGACATACTCCCCTTTCCCCGCAAGGTTCTCCCTCTGCTTTACACCAAAGCGGTGCTGCTCATCCGTCACAACCAGCGCAAGCCTGTTATAGACCACCTTCTCCTGGATTAAGGAATGTGTCCCCACAATAACATCCACCTCATGCGCCGCAATGCGCTCGTAAGCTTCCTTTTTCTGCTTGGGTGTCATCGAGCCCGCCAACAGAAGGACTTTTACCCCAAGCGGTTTAAATGCTGACAGCATCACTTCGTAATGCTGTCTTGCCAACACCTCCGTCGGTGCCATAATACAGCCCTGGCAGCCGTTTGTCGCAGCAAGCAAAAGTGCATACTCCGCAAGCACGGTCTTGCCGGAACCGACATCCCCCTGGATTAACCGGTTCATCACATACTCTCCCGCCACGTCCTGCCTTATCTCGGCAAGCGCATCCTCCTGCCCCTTGGTAAGCTGATAGGGAAGTCTTTCTAAAAACATCCGGCACTCGTTTGTTTCCGCCAGCTTGTAGTGGTTTTCCTCCAGATGCCTGTTCTCCTTGCGCTGGCGCAGGCGCACCGCAAAAGTGAAGAACTCGTCAAAGACAATGCGCTTCCTTGCATCAAGCATTGTCTCGCGGGATTTCGGAAAATGGATTTCAAAAAAAGCGGCTTTTTGCGAAATCAGTTTGTTCTCTTTCGCAATCCTTCTCGGCAGGTAATCCGCCGGGAACTCTGCCAGACAAAGCGCCTGGTCAACCGCTTTTTGCATCGCATGGTTTGACAGCCCGGCGGTCAGGGGATAGACCGGCTGCAACACATTGAGGCGCATGCGGTACTCATCCTTCTTGTAGATTTTGGGCTGGTCCATCACCAATGTGCTTCCCTTGCGCACCACCCTCCCCCTGAATATATAGTGTGTCCCCCTTTTTAAAACATTTTTAAGATACGCCTGGTTAAACCAGGTCAGGCGGATCATACCGCTCGCGTCCTGCACATTGCAGGAAACGACTACAAGCCCCTTCTGGCGGCTTACTTCCGCATATGCCGTAATCCCCGCTTCAATCGCCGCCACCCCGCCTTCCTTCAGCCTTGCAATCGGTGTGGGAAGTGCAAAAACTTCATAGTCCCTCGGGTAATGGTGCAGAAGGTCACGCACCGTTAAAATATTAAGCCTGGCAAATGTTTTCGCCGTCTTCTCCCCAATTCCCCTGATGCAATTTACCGGATCGCCCTGCTGCATGATATTTCCCCCCTGTTCTCTCCATTTTGCATGCGTCCCGCACGAAAAAAAGCCGCCGCACGAACGCCCCGCATGCAGCAGCCCCTCTCCGGCTACGGGCGGCATTAGACTGTCCGCCCCACTGTTTTATTCCACCGACAACACATAATAATAGATTGGCTGCCCGCCCTCGTGAACCTCAACATCCACATCCGGGTAGAGCTTCTCAATGCGCGCCGCAACGGCTTTCGCATCTTCCCTCGCCGTTTCCTTTCCATAGTAGAGGCTGATCAGTTCTGAATTCTCATCCACCATCGCATCGATTAGCTCGATTGTCGTCTCAGCGATATCCCTGCCGACCGCAAGGATCGTCTTGTCGTCAAGCCCCATAATATCGCCTTGGTGGATTTCCTTGCCGTCGATGCTGGTGTCACGCACCGCATAGGTCACCTGACCAGAGCGCACAGCATGCATCCCCTCGGTCATAAACTGCTCGTTCTCTTCTGCCGATTTGTCATACACATAATTAATCATCGCCGCGATACCCTGCGGCACAGTCTTTGACGGAACCACGATTATCTTTTTATCCTCCGTAAGCGCCTTCGCCTGGTTTGCCGCCAGGATAATATTGCTGTTATTCGGGAGGATAAAGATGGTATCCGCATTGACCTGCTCCACCGCATTTAACATATCTTCCGTGCTCGGGTTCATCGTCTGCCCACCCTCGATCAGGTAGTCAACCCCAAGCCCCCTAAAAATCTCGTTGATGCCGTCCCCGATCGACACCGCCACAAATCCCACCGGCTTGCGCGGCTCCCTCGGCTTTACCTTTGCAGGTTCCGTAGCCGCAGCCGCCTTTAAGGTGCCACCTGCTTCCTTCGCTTTCGCTTCCGCCTCAAGAATCACCTTCTCGTTATGCTCCTCGCGCATATTATCAATCTTCATCCTCGTAAGGGAACCATACGTCAATGCCCGCTGTATCGCAAGTCCCGGGTCATTCGTATGTACGTGAACCTTTACGATATCATCGTCCGATACGACCACAATGGAGTCCCCGATCGACTCAAGGAAAGCCTTAAACTCATCCTCCGTCTTATCCGTGTACTCCTTCTCCAGCATAATGATAAACTCCGTGCAATACCCGAATTTAATCTCCGAAGTAGAAATATTCCCGCTGTCCACCGTCCCTTTTGCCATGTCAACGGCGGATACTAAAGGCTCCTCCCCTGAAACCGGCTGCACAGAATTTTCGACCTCCACGATTTCCTCCCCGTAAGAGGCTTCCTTCCCGAGCATCGCGTCATAAGCGCCTTTTACTATCTCGACAAGCCCGCTGCCGCCAGAATCAACAACCCCAGCCTCCTTTAACACCGGCAAAAGCTCCGGCGTATAGGCAAGCACTTCCTCCATGCGCTTTATCACTTCCGCCCCGAAATAAACGAGATCTTCCGTTTCGCCAGCCAGGGAAGCCGCGCGCTCCGCCGCGCCCTTTGCCACCGTAAGGATAGTTCCCTCCTTGGGTTTCATAACTGCTTTGTACGCAGTTTCCACCGCCTTCTGGAATGCCGCCGCCATAACCGGTACATCGACTGTTTCATGCTCCTTCACAACCTTTGTAAAACCGCGGAAAAGCTGCGATAAGATCACGCCCGAATTGCCCCTTGCACCGCGCAGGGAACCGGAGGAGATCGCTTTTGCAAGCGACTTCATATCAAGGTCTTGTATCGCCGTAACCTCCTTTGCGGCCGACATGATCGTCAGTGTCATATTTGTTCCAGTGTCGCCGTCCGGCACCGGGAAAACATTTAACTCATTAATGTATTCCTTCTTTGCCTCGATACTTTTTGCCCCTGCAAGAAACATTTTCTGCAACAGCGATGCATCTACCGTATTCAGATTCACCTGTTTTGCCCCTCCTTCCTCAATTAATCTATTACGCGGACACCTTCCACAAAGATATTGATCTTCGTGACCTCAAGCCCGGCAAATTCCTCAATTTTATATTTCACATTGCTGATAAGGTTCTCGGCTACCGCAGAAATGCTAACACCGTAGGAAACAATGATATGCAGATCGATAATTATCTTGTTGTCCTTAATGGCAACGCCCACGCCGTGCGTCAAATTGTCCCTCTTTAAGAGTTTGACCAGACCGTCCTTCATGCTGATGGAAGCCATCCCCACCACACCAAAACACTCCACCGCAGAGGAGCCCGCATATTTCGCGACCACCGCCGTATCGACAGCAATCTCGCCAAGTTTGGTATTCATCATCCCATTATTCATAAATAGCCCTCCCGTCTTAATCTATCCGCGGCGGGATGGCAACGCCACGCCCGCTGTGAAAACCCGCCCTTTTAAAAACATTATACCCTATTTTTCCAAAAATGAAAACAACTTTTTCCCGCCAATGCAAAGAATTTTAAAAAACCACAATCCGCCCCTTCACATATCTTGGCCCAGGGCGCATATAATATAGTAATCCATGCCTAGTAAGGGAGGCCGCTTATGAAGCGGATGATCGGTTTCATTCTATTCTGGGTCGCTGTCGGCATGACCATCATGCTCTTTATCAGCAGCGGCCTTTTCGCAATTTTTTTGATTATTTTCCTGTTTGTGCTAAGCTACCATCTGTTCTCGGACTGCTAATATATAGGACACCACAGGGCAAATCCCGTGTCCGTATGCATGAGAAAAGGTGTCAATTTCTTGACACCTTTTACTGGTTTTCTGCTTTCAGCACTATGCGCGCTCCACCTTGCCGGCTCTCAGGCAGGCAGTACAAACATACATTCTCTGCGTTCCGCCGTTCACCTTTACCTTAACATGCTTCACGTTGGACTTCCACATCCTCTTCGCACGCCTGCTCAACTGGCTTCTAGAATGGCTTAACTGGGAACCCCACAGGGAAGCTTTATCGCAAATTGCACATTTCGCCATGGACAAACACCTCCTTAAATCAAAATCAGGCCACGTCTATAATACAAATCCCATACCTGACCTGCAAACAAAAATCATTTTAACAGATGGTAAAGTATTTTGCAAGCAAAAATTTAAATTTTTTCTTTTTTTCTTTTTTCCGACAGTCCCCGCGGTCTTTAGACAGCGATTTATTCTCTGCGCGCAAACTCTATATTATGCGCTACTGTGCAGCGCTCCCCGCCTCCGCCGCAACTTCCGCCGCACGCTCGTCCATTTCTTTCTCCTGCTCCTTTTGGGCATCATTCTTTGTGAACTTGTCCACCAGATCCGGCACCATGTCAAAAATCTTCGTCAGTGCATCCTGGTTCTTCACATTGACAAGCCTTGCATGTCCGTTCTGGATTACAAGCACGGCGCTCGGAGCCATCTTCCCGCTCATGCCGCCGCCCGAGTTATCCTTGCTCCCGTTTACAAACGAGCCCGCTCCCATGCCAAAACTCACATCCACAAGCGGCAGGATAATCGTGCCGTCATCAAATTTTACAGCGTCTCCGACCACCGTTTTTGTCGTTAAAAACGCCTCCATCCCCTGGAACAGGGCGCTTACCGTGCTGCTGAATTTTCCGTCTGCCATTATAAAATCCTCCTTCTATCCTACAAAGCCGACGCAGTCAGCTTATGTTTCAATTCTTTTGCCGCAGAGATAAGGCGCATAATCTTCCCCTTCCTCCACAGCCGGAATGCAATCCATAAAACAGTGCCAAAACGCACCCTTCCCTTTAGACATACATCCCCCTCCAACCGGAATCTATCCGCTTTAAAATCCGCGGTTATATGGAATTTTTTTCCGTATAACGGATAGATAAGACCGAGTGCCGAGAGGGCACGTCCCATCGTGTAAGCATCGCCGGTTGCAAACACAATATCGCCTTCTATTTTATACGGAAAAACATGTTTTAGCAACCGGAAAATAGATTTTCCCGTATATTTTATCCCGTTTTTATTCTCTTCATCCTTAAAGAAAGCGAAAACCATGCCCACTTTCCCTTTAAGATCGGAGATTTTTAATTTTCCCCCCACTATTTTCTCTCCGATATCCTGCAATTTAGCCCTGGCCTTTTCAAAAAGCCCGGTTAATTTCTTTATGAACGCGCGCACTCTTTCTACAAGGCGCACAATTATTTTAAGAGCGCGGCGCAGCAGACTGCGGGGGTTTTTATCCCCATCCACATCATCCAAAGAACTATCCTGCCAACCGTCCTCCGGCTTATTGTCTTCGTTATGATCCGCCGATTTAAGGTTTTCCAAATCCACGGTTTCGCTGTGGCAATCACTTAAATCATCCCTGTATTCATCTTTCTCCAGTCCCGCTTCCGTTTCTGTTTCAATTTCTTTATCTTTATCCGCCGCTTTCTCCGCCTGTTCCGATTCTGGTTCCGGTTTCTGTTCCTGGTTCTCCTCCCCGTCCTTTTTCCCCTTCTTTTTTTTCGCCGTCTTTCCCCCGGCATTTGAGTAAAATGTCAGACCAAATACCTTAAATTTTATGCCCAGCCTGCCATCAGAAAAGTCAACGGGCACATTAATAATCCGGAAAAGATAGCTCACCCCGGCATGTACCTTTATGCCCTCCTTCCCAAAGTTAAGCTGCGCACGGTAACGCAGTGGGACAAACAAAAGCAAGAACAGAAGGAGAAGCAGCAGGAGCAGGATGCCGAGCAGCAAAATCCCGATTATTTTAAAAATTGTCCCGAGAATACTGAAAAAAAACACGGCTCCCCTCCTTTCTACACACAGCATCTACTGACAGCCAAAATATCCTCTCACATCAAATTCCCCAGTTTTATCGTATACTTCCATAACAAGCCCCTGCACAAGCTCCAGGGCTTCCCCGCGGCTTCCCGCAAGACCCAGTACATAAAGCTGTTGTTCCTGCCGCACGGGATATTTCATCTCCTTTGCCGGGATAAGGTCAAATAAATCTTTCCCGTTGGCGGCGTAAGTAATCAGTGTCACACCCTTCTTTTTTATCTTTCCTCTTTTGATGTTCGGGACTATCTTCCTTTCCTTTCCCTTTAAGGATTCCCCCACAATCAGGTCTTTGCGAAACGTCAGCATCTACTCCTCCATCAGCTTTCTCATAAGCCTTATACTCGCTGCCTTTTCCGCCTTTTCATGGCATCCGGCAAGGCTGGTTCTGACATAATCCATCACATCGTTCTGGCTGTTAAAAAATACGGGCAGTTCTTTTAATACCGCCGCAATCCTCGCGCGGTTCAACAAAAGCGGCTGAGCAAAAAACGCCGTAAGAAGCTTATCTAACAATGAGTCCGCCGCCTGTTTTAAGTATGCACGATCCGCCGTCTGCGGCTGCACCTCCTTCTCGATATCGGCAAAAAGACTTCCGCTCATCAGGAGTGCGCTGGTCTTTAAGCAGGCATATTCCTCCGAAAGCATCAAAGCTGCAATACTTTGCTCCTCCTCCTTCGCAATCTTTGAGAGCGCAGTCCGGGCTCTCTGGAGTTTCGGGATGTATTCCTCCAAAATTCCCTCACTCTGTTTCATCAGTGCCCCGCATTCCTCCGACAGTGCATCAAATCCTGCCTCCCCACAAAGCCCCTTCTCGCACAGTTCCCTAAGAAGCGGCACGATCCATTCAGTTTTTTCCGCTGCTTCCTTCGAGGCATAAGGGTAGTTTAACAGCCATACATACAGCAGGTTTACCATCTCCATCAAGCTGTAATAATTATCCGTAAACACCTCGAGCGATTTCGCCGTCTGTGTAAATACATCCTGCGCTTTATTATAGTCTTCCTCCTGCGGCTGCTTTAAGTTCACTGCCTCCATGGCTTTAAGTGCGCGCGCAAATTCCGGGAAATAATCATTAACTCCCTCTGGCTCATAAAGACCGGACACCCACAGCAGCCTGTTTACAAAAGCGTCCACCGCGCCCGTATCCATACCATTGTAATGTTCAAAAGCCCCGCGCACTAAATCCTCAAATTTTACGCGGCTCATGCGCACCGGAAGCTGTGAGAGCATCTGCTGTATCCTGACATTGACAAGCATGTTATCCTTATCCAAAAAAATATAGCGCAAAATCTCCCTCGCCGCCTCATCGTCTTCCTCAAGGAAAAGCTCGCCTTCAAAGCGGGGTTCCAGACGGTTTAAAACATACTCGTACAGGGCGAAATGGTCGGTGTAAGTGGTCAGTACCTCCATCTTTGCAGTGATTTCTTTTCTCAATCCCGCAAGGGCAAGAACCGCTTCTTCCCGGCGCGCCCCGTCAAATTCCCCAAGAAAATTCTCCTTCGCAATACTGCACACTTTCTGCCAAATCTCAAGCGTTTCCCCGGATACTACTCTCTCCCCGTCCGCGAGTCCCTCATAGAAGCTGTAAACCTGCATCAGGAAACAAGTTCCCACAAAAACATGGTTCACCGAAGCTGCATCCCTGAAAAATACAGGCAGTTCCCTCTCAAAATTCTCTTTTTTTCTCATCCCATGTGCTTTTCTTCCATCACCCATCTCAATTACCACAACCTTTCCGCTCGAAGCATTTTTCCATTTCCTATGTTAAAATCCATGTAAAGCAGCGCAGGTATGCACAGTTTGGTATAAAGGAAAACCACGCTGGCAGTTCCGGAAATAAAACCCCATCAACCACCGATAAAAAACCGCATATCCCGGATACTGCCAAAATAAATGTACCCGCAACCTGATATGAAAACAATCCTCCTGCAACCTTTGCCAGCATATAATAAACCATTGCCATCATAACCGAAAACAGCGCGCTTGTCCATAAGATGGGAAAAAATTTTTTAAAGTCCCCCACACCCAGGGCGACACAAAGCGCGAAAACTGACGAGGGAAGCAGGGAAAATGCACCGCAGGCAAGAAGGTTTCCCATTATCTCCACCCCCGCCCCCTCCCCGCACAAGCGCTTTCTTTTGCAGATCCCGCTTTCCTTTTCAAGGCAGATATATGAAAGCGGAGCCATCATCAAAAGTGCAAACAGCACGGCTGCAACTGCTGCAACTGCCTGGCGGTAGAACAAACTGTTTTTAAGCCCGTCCCGCCTCCCCCCGCCCCTGCCGTCTAAAAAGCGGAATTCAAATGCAAAATCAAAATCCTCGCTGCCAAGCAAGGAAGCGGCATACGCCTCATATTCTTCCCTGTCAAATTTTTCCTTTTCTCCGGGTTTCAGCTTCTCGTAGGCAAGATAGGCATGTGCCTGGCAGATATCGTACATCATTTCCCCCGCCACGATATCCGTCACAAGCGTTGCCACATTGTCCCCCTCCTCATGGTAAACATTTAAAAGGCCGCGGTACTTCCCCGCTGAAACCGCCTCCATATATCCCTCTTTTATTTCAAGGATGCACCGGATATCCCCATCCTCTAAAAGCGCAAGGAGTTCCTTGTATGACCCTGTTTTCACCGATAAAGCCTCATTATTGTTAAGCCTTTCCGCAAGCTCTTTTGATTTCCCGCTTATATCACTGTCAAAAAGCCCGATCGGGATGGCAGAAAGTTCCTCGGCTCCCCGGCTGAAGTCTGCCATGCAGAACAAAAAGGTAAGCACGGATACAAAAAGCACCAAAACCGTCATCCGGTCTTTCACAAATAGCAGGGTGCTAAGCCGTGCCTGCGCAATAATCTTCCTAAGTGTTCCCACGGCTTCTTCCCTCCCCCCTGCCATACAAACTCCCCGCACCAAAAATAAGCAGCGCGGCACAGACCACACAGACCGCCCCCACAATAAAAAGCCCCCGCAAAGAAAGTTTTCCCTGCCCCGCATCAAAAATCAGGCGCAAAAAATTGTAGTTCGGCAAAAAACGCGCTATTTTGCGCATCCCGGCAGGCAGGTACATAAACGGAATCAGTCCCCCGCCAAGGACTGCGCCAAGCAAAAGAAGCATGTTCGATGCAAGCAGATAATTTCTCATTTTCCTAAATGCCGCCGCTACAAACAGCATAAATGCCCCCGCCAAAAACGCGTACAGGAAAAAAAGCAAAAATACCTGCCACGGGCAGGATACTCCAAGAAAATAAAACAAAACAGCAAAGATTATTCCCCCCGCGGCAACCAGACTCCCGAAAAAAAGCTCCTTCTGCCACAGAACCACGAATCCCGAAACGCCCATCGCTGCAAGACGCGCATTGATTCCCGCGTGATGCCCCCTCAAAAAGCCCACCCCGGCAAGAAGTGCAAAAAAAGTGAGGAGCAAGAGCGCCGCGTCGTGCAGATAGTAGGAAGCCAGCTCTATATTTCCATAATTTTCCAAAATATACCACTCAAAAAAATCGCTTTTTGAGAGTGCTTTGAGAATCAACTGAACCGATATCCGGTCATTCATCTCATTTGCCTGTTCCTTTGGCATCCCGGAAAGCAGCATTACCTGATAGAGTGCCACACAGTGCAATTCCACCGAGGAAATATATTTTTCATACGCTTTAAGCAGGTTTGTTAACATAATCTCCACCGCGGGTTTTCTGGTGGATATTACAGCCTGAACCGGGAGATGTTCAAGATATGTCATGCTGTCTGCAAAATTCTCTGGGATAACCAGATACATATCAAGCCTCCCCTCCTCAAACCAGCCCTGCACCTCTTCCTCCTCCCCGATATATACGGAAACGTATGAAGTAAACAGCCCATTTTCCTCGTAGAAGGAAAGCAGCATTTTTGAATAGAGGGAATCATCCCTGTTCACGATGCCGATTGCAACGCGCTCGGATGCATCAAGCTGTCCTCCCACCCCGCGCAAAAAGAAAAACAGGGTGGCGGCAATCAAAATCCCCGCCAGTACTATCAAAAGCTTTTTGCGCGAAAAAAGCCCCCTGATTCCTCCCATCCACAATGCCCCCATACTAAAAACCCTTTCCTGGCAAAAGTCATAGGAAATTATGCCCCTATGCTGCTATCGCAACAGGTTAAAACTCCCCGTTATTGCCATCCGTCCGTCTGGCATGCACATGTTCATGTGTATACAAATGTTCCGAGCAGTACTCGTAATTCCCTTCGCATTTCGAGCAGAAGCGGAATTCTAACGAATCGTCATCCAGCTCCGTCCTCCCACAAACTGCACAGCGGTGCCTCGTAATCACATTCCTCCCTTTAAACTGCGATACATTGCTCCCCCCGGCTCCCCGGACTGCCTGTTTAAATTTGCGCTTGCGGTTGATCTCCTGTGGCGAGATACGCCTGTAATTCCGGGTGAGCAGGAAGAATACAACAAAGTTTAAAAGCGAAGCCCCGATAATTATGCGCCCCACCGTATCAAACTTTATAAACTCATACACTACCATCACGGCGTACATAATGCCGAGGTACTTGACTTTGATCGGCAGCACGTACATCAGATAGATCACCTGCTCCGGGAAGGTTGCTGCAAATGCCAGGTAGATCGACATGTTGACATAATAGGTTGAAAACAAGCGGAACCACCCACCCGCTATCGATGTGAAAAAGCTCTCCGCCCCATACAGTTTAATCATCAGACTGTAATCGCTGTCAAGATAGGCATACCCCATTACCAGAAAACTCCCGATGATCGTGAAGAGCATACCGCCGAAGATATAAAAATTATAGCGGAATGTCCCCCAGGTACGCTCGAGCATCGTGCCGATCGCAAAATAAAAATAAAGCATAAGCATAGTAAAGAACCCTAGTGTATCCGGCGGAACCAAAATCCAGGTCACAAGCCGCCAGACCTGCCCATGCAAAACCAGATACGGGTTTAAGGTCATCCATGTAAGCATTCCCGGGCTAACAAGCTGCAGCACATAGCCGACGGCATAACAGCAGATCAGTACAAACGAAAGATTTCGGATGGAATATTTACCGAACTTTCGCTCCAGTTTATACAAAAATTTCATTTTTAGCCTCCATACTGCGACTGCTTTTTTTTGGAACAACCCTCGGCTGAAGTTTTGGCGCAGCACAAAACTTTAAGGCAAATGATTAAATCATCCGACCTTTTTCCATAATCTTACATCCGTTATGGGTACTTTTTCCAGCCCCTTTTGCGGTACTCGTTCCCATTATAAGATTTCCGCCCAGCAATGTCAAATAAAAGGATTCTAAATTTTCGGATTCCATGGTATAATATCCGAAGGATATTATACCTGCGCTGATTCACTTCGACCGAAGGGAGAAAAACTCATCGGTGAATCATGCGCATCCCCCGGAGGGAACATATTGGAACAATATGTTATAATATCCGAAGGATATTATACCTGCGCTGATTCACTTCGACCGAAGGGAGAAAAATTTCTCTGGTGAATCATGCGCATCCCCCTGGAGGGATAATAGCCGCAAGAGAAATATAGAAAAGAGGTACTTATATGGCACTTGATGGAATTGTAATTTCAAATATCGCGGAAGAACTTTCACAGACCTTAACCGGCGGACGGATCATAAAAATCAGCCAGCCCGAAAAGGATGAGCTTGTGCTGACCGTAAAAAACTATGACACCTACAAACTCTTTATCTCGGCTTCCGCCTCCCTGCCCTTAATCTACCTGTCAAAGGCAGCAAAGCCGAACCCGATGACCGCGCCGAATTTCTGCATGTTGCTTCGCAAACATTTTAACAGCGCGCGAATCCTTTCAATCGCCCAGCCCGGTCTTGAGCGCATCCTCGATATCGAGGTCGAGCATCTTAACGAGCTTGGCGACCTGTGCGTAAAACATCTTGTTGTTGAGATTATGGGCAAGCACAGCAATATTATTCTCTGCGATGACAAAAAACAGATTATCGACAGTATCAAACATGTTTCCGGCGCTGTCAGCTCCGTGCGGGAGGTGCTTCCAGGAAGAAAATATTTCATTCCTGCAACGCAGGAAAAATATGACCCACTTACAATCACCCCGCAGGATTTTCTCGCGCATATCGCCTCAAAGCCGCTTCCCGCTGCAAAAGCCCTCTACCAGGGACTTATCGGAATCAGCCCGGTTTTTGCCAACGAACTTTGCCACGAGGCGGGGATTGATGGCAGCCAGCCCCTCTCCTCGCAGCAGGAAGATTATGTACTCCACCTTTATTCCTGCCTGAGCCGCCGGATGGAACAGGTAAAAGACAGGGACTTTAAGCCGAACATTATTTATCAGGATGGGCTGCCGGTCGAGTTCTCCTCCCTCCCGCTCACCTGCTACAGCGATTTTAATAAAACCGAGGTAAAGGAGTATGCCTCCATCTCGCTGCTTTTGGAGGATTATTACGCTGCGCGCAACAAATTTACACGCATCCGCCAGAAATCCGCCGACCTGCGCCGAGTTGTCGCAAACGCAATAGAGCGCGACAGCAAAAAATACGACCTACAGTTAAAGCAGCTTAAAGACACGGAAAAAAGAGATAAATACCGTATTTACGGCGAACTGCTAACCACTTACGGCTACAGTGTAACCCCCGGCGAAAAATCCGTGGACATCCTTAATTACTATACAAATGAGGAAATTACCATCCCGCTTGACCCGGAATTATCCGCCATCGACAATGCAAAACAATACTTTGATAAATATGCCAAATTAAAGCGCACCCACTCGGCACTCTCCCGCCTGAGCGAGGAAACAAGGGAGGAGCTAAATCACCTGGATTCCATCCGCACGGCACTCGACATTGCCGAAAGCGAGGAGGACTTAGCACAGCTCAAAGAAGAAATGATGGATTACGGCTATATCAAACGACATTACGGGCAGGTAAAAAATGGGAAGAAACCACAGAAGAAAATAAAAATCATAAGCAAGCCTTTCCACTATCTCTCCTCGGACGGATATGATATCTATGTGGGAAAAAACAATTACCAGAACGACGAGTTAACCTTCCAGTTCGCCTCCGCTAACGACTGGTGGTTCCACGCAAAGGGAATGCCAGGTTCCCATGTTATTGTGCGCTCAAAGGGCGCGGAACTGCCCGACCGCGTCTTTGAGGAAGCCGGACAGCTCGCGGCATACTATTCAAAAGGGCGGGAGGCGGACAAGGTGGAAATTGACTATCTCGAAAAAAGAAATGTAAAGAAACCGAACGGGGCAAAACCGGGGTTCGTTGTTTATTATACAAACTACTCGCTAATCGCCTCGCCAAAAATTGATTCACTTTCGCTGGTTTCGGACTAAATCCGCGAACCAGACATAAAAAAGGAGGATAAGCCATGATACTTGCTGACTACCACACCCACACTGCTTTTTCGGACGATTCAGAATCCACCCCCGAATCCATGGCAGAAAGAGCAGTTGCCCTGGGACTTAAAACACTCTGCATCACGGATCATATGGACTATCTCTACCCTGAAAAATATGCACCAACCCGTTTTGTATTTGACGCAGACAAATATTTCGCCAAGCTAACAGCTCTTAAAGAAATTTATGAAGACCGCCTCGAACTATGTATCGGCGTTGAACTCGGTCTGCGAAATGAACCCGCGCTAAAGGAAGCCTGTGCGGACTACTACCGGAAACTTTGCGCACACTATCCGTTCGATTTTATTATCGGCTCCACCCATGTATTGGAAGATCTTGATCCCTACTACCCTGAATACTGGGAAACTCACAGCAAAAGCCAGGGGATGCGCGCCTATTATGAATCCATACTGGAAAATATTGGAATTTACGATATGTTCCAGGTATACGGGCATCTTGATTATCTTGTCCGCTATCTGCCACAGGAATCTGATAGCTGGTGCAGGCAGACGGACTACTGTTTTTCCGATTATGAGGAATTGATTTCAGAAATTTTAAAGAAGCTGATTGCCTCCGGCCGCGGAATCGAAGTAAATACTTCAGGCACCCAAAAATACGGTCTGCCGTTTGCACACCCCCACCCAAAGGTACTTAAACTTTACAAAAACTTAGGCGGTGAGATTATCACAATTGGCTCCGACGCACACCATCCAAAATATATGGCAGGTGGTTTTGCAAGCACAAGGGAGCTTCTTCTGTCACTTGGTTTTTCCTACTATACTGTGTACAGGAAAAGGGAGCCTGTGTTTTTGCCGCTGTAGGCATTTGCCCCTTTAGCATTTTTAACCGCTGACAAAACGGGGCAGTTCACCATTTTGCAACTGCCCCGTTTCTTAATAATTCCTGTTATTAATTTACTGCATTCCAATCATTTGGCAAGTTTCTTTTCTGGATTTTCTTTTCCGGTTCATCCTACCTCCAGAATCCACCAAAGAAATCATCCCAGTCAAACCCGAAATCCCCGGTATTGCCATCCCCGTTTCCTATTGACTGTTCCGGCTGGGTCTTAATATCTTCTTCCTCCGGTCTTTCGTCCAATGTCACAGTGAGATTTACTTCCTCATAGTTTCCGTCATTAAGACGCTTTACAGTAATCTCAACTTTCTCGCCTTCCTTGTAGTATTGCAGGTAATTCCTTAATTGCGACATACCGGAAACGGACATCTTGTCAAATGCGGTCAGGATATCCCCGGTCTTAACCCCGGCTTTTTCCGCTGCAGAGCCTTCAACCACCCTGGTAATATAAAGACCAACCGGCATATTGTACCCGTTTGACATACTTGCACCCACATCCTCCCCCGAAATTCCGAGATATCCGCGGTCTTCCTCGTCAACCAGATCCCTTGGGTTTCTGAGGGCAAGATTATTTAAAATCGGGAGTGCCTTGCTGATCGGGATGGCAAAGCCCATACCCTCCACCTTCTCGGAGGCAAATTTTACAGAGTTGATACCGATCACCTCACCGTACATATTAAAGAGTGCCCCCCCGCTGTTGCCCGGGTTGATGGCGGCATCCGTCTGAATCAGCGTATAAGTTACATTATCCACCGTGACCACGCGGTCCAGCGCACTGATATAACCGGATGTTAAGGACTGCCCGTAACCAAGGGCGTTGCCGATTGCCACAACCTGCTCGCCCATCACACACTCATCGGAATTTCCGAGCACTGCCACCGCCAGGGAATCCAGAACCTTCTGTGGGATATCGCTCAGCTTGATACCGACCACTGCCAGGTCGTTTGACGGGTCAGTCCCCTTGATATAGCCGGAATAAATCTGCTCCTCACTGTCATTAAAACATACGGTAAGCTCGCTGGCATCCTTCACAACATGGTTGTTTGTCGCTATAATCAGCTCGTCTTCTGTCTTTGCCACAATAATACCGGAGCCCGCACCCTCGCTCTCATATTCCCTTGTCTGACCGAACATATTGTAGACTTCCTGCTTTGATTTCGCGGTGATTGCCACCACCGAGGAACGGCATTTTTCTGCAATCTGCGCCGGGGTATAAAGAATCTTGCCCGAATTGTTCGCGCCCGCCGCCGTAATCAGGTTATTCACAGGTTCCGCCTGTACATTCCCGCCATCCGCCGGGTTGCCAGCTACTCCCGCTACCAGGTTACTACTTGCCCCGATCCCGGATTTGTTCCCTGCATTTGTGCCAAATGCACTCCCCGCTGCATAACCGCCCCCCACAAGCATCGCAGCACACAGGATTCCCGCCGTCCATTTCACAATGCGCTTCCCGCTCTTTTTCTTCTTGTGGTCCTGCGGCTCAACCACCTTACATTCTGTATAAATCTCGCTGTTTCCCTGCTCTGCAAATCCATTCTCATCATACATACGCTTATCCTCCCGATTTCATAATCTTCTGATTTTTGTCCCTGGGAGGTAGGAATATTTTCCTGCCTCCCCGCTCTTTTTAAGTTGTTGTTTTATTTTATGTTTCCATCATACCCAAAGATTATGAAGGAATCTTGATGAGATTATGTATCTTTTGTGAAAAGTCATCTTCCTTTTTAACAGCCCCCATAATTCCCAAATCCCATCTGGGCAATTGTGCAAATCCGAAATATCCGCCGCATAGATATTCCCATATATTAGAAAATATTTCTGTCCATGTTTGCAGTTGTAATTCCAAAGAAGGGAAAAAATGGGCACTTGCCTGATAAAATCAGATTAATTCTCCTCCCAAATTTGAAAAACCTATTGATTTTTTTCTTTTCTCCGATATAATAATAGGCAAAGAACCGGCATCCATACTCAAACGCCGGATGGGCTTGTGTGTGCTGCATGCAAGCCCTTCTTTTGGGTTATATCACCTAAGAATACAAAACAGATGGAGGCTTCCCAGTTTATGGAAACAGAATCACAGTCAAAAAAAGCAGTCTTTTTGGACTATGCAATGATCACCCTCGCCGCATTAATTCTTGATATTGGCGTGTACGTGTTCAAATTCCCAAATAATTTTTCCTTCGGCGGAGTGACCGGTATCGCGGTGGTACTTGCCCCAAGCCTGCCACTTTCCGCCAGCACACTCAACTTTATTATCAATATGCTCCTGCTTGTGCTCGGTCTTTTTTTCCTGGGCAAAAGTTTTGCAGCGCGCACGGTTTACGCGAGTGTGGTGATCTCGGTTATCCTAAGTGCCCTAGAGCATTTTTTCCCGATGGATAAACCGCTCACAAACGAGCCCGTCCTCGAACTGATCTTTGCGATCATCCTCCCGGCTGCCAGCTCCGCCATCCTTTTCAATATTGGTTCAAGCGGCGGCGGCACGGATATTATCGCAATGATTTTAAAGAAATATACGAGCGTACATATTGGCACGGCTCTTCTTTTTGTTGACCTTATTATTGTGGTTGCTGCCTGCTTTACGTTCAGTATTGAAACCGGCTTATTCTCTCTTTGCGGTCTGCTCGCAAAATCGCTGGTAATTGACAGTGTGATTGAAAATCTAAATCTCTGTAAATATTTTACAATCGTCTGCGATGATGCGGAACCAATCTGTGATTTTATCCAGGAAAAACTCCACCGCAGCGCTACGAAATTTGAGGGGGAAGGTGTCCACGAACACCATCACAAGTATATTATCCTTACAGTTATGAAGCGCAGCCAAGCCATCCAGCTACGCAATTTCATTCACACAACACAGCCGGGATCGTTTATTATGATTACAAACAGCAGTGAAATTATCGGGAAGGGGTTCCGGGGTCTGAATTAATGGATAACCCGCTTGCGGTGATTTTGTTTTCATCAAACCACCTTTCCTTCCTCTAAAAATAATTTTACGTAAAAAAAGCTTCCATATCAATTAAGATATAGAAGCTTTTGCTTTGTTATTTATTTAGCTGTTTTGTCTTTGATAACTTATCGCCGAACGAAGGAAGGTTATTCTATCACAGTGAACTTCTCTGGAAAACATTATCAAAAAATCGGAATCCACTCCGCTACTTCCTCATATTCTGCCCGCCTTTTTTATAGCCCCATCACAAAAATTTTCTACAGACCGTAAACCTCAAATATAATACTATCCAGCAACTTCATATCAATATCCGGATACTCTTCCAAAACATACGCCTTAGCAGCAGTATAATCCTGTTTCAGCTTAAACCAAGACTTTACAATATTTCTTACAGCTTTCATATTCGCTTCTTCAGCTTTTGTATTTGCTTCTTCTAACAATGTTTCATAATTTACCATAGCCCCAACTCCTTTTCTTGCATCCAACAATGTAACCCCTGCTACCCGCTCTATTACTGAAACAATATCCTGCGTTTCATTAAACAGCTTATACAACATCTCCGCCGCCAATCTATCATTTTTCTTTAACTTAGATAATTCAACCATCACAACCTGCATAAGGTCAGCATATTTATCCTTATACACTTGTGTAGAATTCTCGTAATTCCTCCATAGACTGTACGTACTGCTCTTTTAACTCATCGGCCAGACATAAACCTGGCAGTACATCATTACACAGCCACACAGAATATACCTTGTGTATCCCTCTATTATCCTTTCAATTATCTATCATTACTAAACGATGTTAGCATAACCTCACAGAAGTTCCTTCCTCTTCTCTTCTTAATATTTATAGTGGTGCCCACCACAAAACAAATAAACTTATCTCCCTGTTTTGCAGTAAACCGACCATAATCCCGCTATTCATCCCTTCAATAAACCTGTACATACAAAAAGTATTTATACTGCTAAGATAAAGAAAAACTTCCGTACCTATCGATACGGAAGTTCTACATTCTTTTGTTTACTGTTCCCAACAATCAAAATCCAATACAACTTTTCACTTTACACTTCATCCTCTTTCTTGGTATCACTCCCCCGATCCGCAACATTTGCAATCTTCTCAACCTCCTCAATCGATATGCCAAACTCCGTGACAATATCCAAATAAGATTTCTTACCTTCTTTCAGCAAATGCTGAATTAATTCTTCCAGTAAGCTACTCATATGTTCCCCTCCTCCTTCTTTATAAGATAACTAACTACAGCAACCGTAAGAAAATAATACATAATCCCCCTGTACCTAACCTGGGCGTGCACATGATTTGCCAATGAAATTGTCCTCCCTCCAGGGGATACGCACAATTCGCTCTGGTAATTATTCTCCTTCCAGTCAAATGCGAACCGGCACTGGTATAATGTCTAACGACATTATACCACACCTTCCCCATAAATGGAAGAACATTCTAAGCCCGCCAATTTTTCAAGTTTTCATTTTCTCGCCTGTTCCATATGATATTTCTCTTCTGTAACTTACTATTATCTCCTAAAGATGCTGCACTCTATTTAACTTCTTTAACCAACAATTCCAATACCACAGCTATATCGAGCATGGAATATTACTATCCCGCCCCACAACCTGCCAGGAACACCTTCTAAAAAAGAGAATCTTCAATTGAAGATTCTCTTTTTTTATGCTATACTAAAATAAATCCAATATATTTTATACCTATAAACACATTTTATTTGGAGGGACTTAATGCATACTACAGAATCATCCGAAAATTACTTAGAAACCATACTGATCCTTAGCCGAAAACTTCCGGTCGTGCGCTCCGTCGATATTGCAAACGAACTGGGCTTTAAGAAACCGAGTGTGAGTATCGCAATGAAAAATCTGAGGGAAAATAACTATATCACCGTGACGGATGCAGGTTTTATCTATCTGACCGAGAGTGGAAAAAGCATTGCGGAAATGATCTATGAGCGCCATGAACTGCTCTCCGCGTGGCTTACAAAGCTTGGAGTCCCGGAGGAAATCGCCATTGAGGATGCCTGCCGCATTGAACATGTTATCAGCCGGACAAGCTTTGATGCGATCAAGAACCATGTCAAAGGACAGCCGATTCCAAAAGATATGGCATAAACCCACTTCCCATCCAAACGCCCCCTAATACCTGAGGTTTTCCACGCGCATTTTAATGTTCTCCTCAAACTCCTCCTGTGACATGGAAGGATCTCTTGTTTCTTTCCATATATTGCACGGAAGCTGCCCGCATCCCGCACAATCAAAATATTTATTCTTTTTAACCGCACATGCATAAATACGGCAAACTTCCCCTTCCGGCATATGAAACACCTTGCCGCCCGCCGCATTGCAGCCCGGACATGGCTTCTCAAAAAAATTGCATTCCGAACAATCCGTGCCGCAGCAGCTAAGTCCCAGAATTTCCCTGCGCTGCTTTTTAGGAAAACTATCGAGTACCAGGTGGTAGGATTTATCAAGCAAGTCCTTTAAGAGTTCGTCCGGCACTGCCCCATCCGGCTTTACAGAATTCCAGTGCTGCTTATTTGAATAGTATCCCGGCACAATATCCTCGTACTGCGAGCGCAAAAATTCTCCCTCCGCGGGTTCCAGTTTCAGATTAATATAATAGGCCTTCTGCAAATCCTTTGTCACACCCCGCTTATTAAGCAAGCCAGGCGGGCTCAATCAACACCACTTTCTCCCTGAAACTTATCAGCCAGGACAAAAGATTTTCCTTATTTGTATAATCCCCAGAAAATAATAGTCTTCCATCCTCCTTCTTCACAAAAGAATGCGAGCCGAATTCCTCCACCAGCCTCCATTTACAACAGGGCTCAACCTTCTGGAAACTTCAAACCTTTGTGCCAGCTCAGGTGCTGTGGTATTCTGCTTTTGTAATAGGATGGATAAAATCCCGATTAACCTGTCAATCTTCATATTCCGCCTCCTCCACTCCTCCTTTCTCCCCAACATTATAACAATATGAACATAACAACATTATGTCATGTTCAAAAAAAACGACCTGGCAGAACCGGATAATCCGCCCCTGTCTGGCCGTTTTTTTAATCTTGTTTCTGTCCGCAAAGTCTTCGCGCACCTTCCCATCTTTCTTCTATCCATTAAGATGCCACATTTTTATTTTGTGGCCATAAGCAGGCCGCAGAGATAATCTGTAAGCTCCTGCTTTTGCATCCCGAGCGAAACTGCAAGCTCCCCGTGCAGCTTTTCCTCCGCCTGCTTTAAAAACCGCTCGCTTGCCGCCGTCATCTTCTTTCCCTGTCCCTCGCGGCTGCGGCGGTCCTCCCAGAGTGTCTTAATTACGCGCACCCACTCACTGCATAGACCCGACGAAATAGCCTGTTTGCATTTCTCCTCAAGCTCTTTGCGGTCGCACGCCTCAATCGGCGCAATGGTCGGTATATCCCCTATTAACTTTTTCGCTTCCTCCTCGGTCAGTATGCTCCTGCATTTTAGCGTATCCCCGGATTCCACCGGACTGTAAACGGTCGCATTACTGTCATAGACCGGCTTCAAAATATAGTACTCTTTCTTTTCTCCCGTTCCGGGTACATCCATCTGCGTAAACCCGGCCACGCGGCACACTCCGTTCGTGCCATGCGAAATAAAATCTCCTTCTGCAAACATAGCCACACTCCTATCTGTGCTCTCCTCCGTTTCCGTGTTCCTCATATTTATTTTATCAGACTTTTTATAATTTTGTAAGACTTTTTCTAGGTATTCTTAAAATTTCAGCATAATTGCTAATCCTTTCCAGTTACGCCTTGTGCATTTTCACTATAATCACAATAAAAATACAACTGCCGCAAATATATTTTTTGACATTTCCTTGAAAACACGGTCAAGAATTGATAAAATATGATGGACTTATGGACATGCTTTTTGAAGATATTCCTTACTCCGAGGAAACCTTCCTCGCACAGGAAAAAATCAAAGTCAAACTGAATCAGGAATACAAAAAACACCTGACCGGAATCTGCCTGTTTTCCGTGCTCTGCTGGGTATTTGCCGCCAGTACAAAAGCAGTTTTCTGCGGGCACGATCATTACAACAATATGTCTCTCGAATACAAGGGTATCCGCCTGACTTACGGGATGAGTATTGATTACCTCGCAATGCCGGGAATCGAGCACGATACCGCACAGCGCGGCGCGGAATTAATCACGCTGCACGCTGACGGCACGTTCGACCTTGTTCAGATTCCACTGACTTTAATTAACGAGTAAAGTCAAAGTTTATTTTTCCTTCTGTGCCGCCTGCGCCTGGCAATGCCCTTTACAGGCGGTACAGTTTCCGCCGCACTGTATTGATTTTCCCGCTTTTTTATCCCGTATCATAGTGCGAAGTACTGCTGCCACAATCCCCGCCAGCACAACCAAAACAACGAAAGTACCCATTTTATTCCTCCTTATATTAGTTCCGCAATCTCCCTCCTCATCACCCTCATCCTCGAAGGGCTTTTTCCGTCCGCTTCGCTCCCGCAATCTTGATATTAAAGTTCTTCGCTTCCCTGTACGGTCTGAAAAGGAGGTAGAGAAAGGCGGCAAAAAGTAAAAATGCCACTGCGGTAAAAATTCCAAAAATCCCTTCTGAAATTAACATTCCAAACTGGTAGATACAAAGCGATACCACATAGGCAAGCCCGCACTGATAACCGATTGCGAACCAAAACCAGCGGATATTGTTCATCTCACGCTTGATGGCTCCCATTGCCGCAAAACACGGCGCACACAGAAGATTAAACACAAGAAAGGAATATGCTGCAAGCCTTGACATGGAAACAAAATCCAGGACACCAAATACACCAACCACTTCCTCCTTTGCCACAAGCCCCATAACCGCCGCCACTGTTGCCTGGGCACTGTCAAAACCAAGCGGCGCAAATATCCACTTAATTCCATTTCCCAGCATTCCAAGCACACTGTTCTCAAGTTCCATTTCCACATCAAACCCAAATTTGCCGCCCACTGCACCAAATCTTGACCCTGCCCAGATTACGATGGTTGCCAGAAGAATGATGGTTCCCGCCTTCCTGATAAAAGAAGCACCGCGCTCCCACATACTGCGCAATACATTGGAAACAGTCGGCATATGGTACGCCGGAAGTTCCATAACAAAAGGGGCAGGATCCCCCGCAAACATCCGTGTTTTCTTTAAGATAATGCCGGAGCAGATAATCGCGGCAATTCCCACAAAATATGCACTCGGTGCCACCCACCAGGCATTGCCAAACAGCGCCGCAGAAATCAGGGCAATAATAGGAAGCTTCGCCCCGCACGGAATAAAAGTTGTTGTCATTATTGTCATTTTGCGGTCGCGGTCATTCTCAATAGTCCTGGATGCCATAATCCCCGGAACCCCGCAGCCTGTGCCGATCAACATTGGTATAAAGGATTTTCCGGAAAGTCCGAACTTGCGGAAAATGCGATCCATAATAAAGGCAATGCGCGCCATATAACCACACGCCTCCAAAAAAGCAAGGAATAGAAATAGTACAAGCATCTGCGGCACAAATCCAAGCACCGCGCCAACTCCTGCCACAATCCCATCAAGCACAAGACTCTTTAGCCAGCCAGCACAGTGGATGGCATCAAGCAGCCTTTCAAACAGCGCGGGGATACCCGGAACATAGACCCCATATTCCGATGCGGACGGCATTTCCTCTTTCGCAGCATCAACCTTTTCCGAGATATCAAATCCCGCCTCCGAAAGAGAATCCGCATAAATACCATAAGCCTCATCAAACGCACCGTAATCTTCATTAAGCACCGCCAAAAGCACATCCTGCGCACCAATCACCTCCGCATCGGCTGCTTCCTGCAAGGTCTGCTCTATCTCCTCGGTAAAAACATGTTCCGCCGCATATTCATTGACTGCTTTCTCATAATCGGCTGCACCGACCCCAAACAAATGCCAGCCATCACCAAAAAGCCCATCATTCGTCCAGTCCGTCGCCCAGGTACCGACCGTTGAAACAGAAAAATAATATACTAATATCATCACAGCCGCAAAAATCGGAAGTGCAAGGAAACGGTTTGTAACAATTTTATCAATTCTGTCAGAAATAGTCAGCGCACCCTTTTTCCTGCCCTTTTTCACACAGAGGTCAATTATCCCCCCAATATAGACATAGCGCCCATTTGTGATAATGCTTTCCATATCATCATCAAAAAGATTCTCAAGCGCCTCAATCTCCTCCTCCACATCCGGCACACACTCAAAAAATTTCGTTTTCAAAAGTTCAATTGCCTGCTCATCCCGCTCCAGCAGCTTGATGGCAAAAAAACGTTTCTGTCCCTGTGGGATTTGGTCTGAAAACTTTTCTTCAACCTCCGCAACCGCCTTTTCCAATTCATCTGTAAACTGGAACCCTTGCTCCCCCTTATTCCCCTCCAAAAACACCGGTTTAATTCCTACAGCGGAGGTGTTTTTCGCGGCAGCAACCACCTTTTTTACTGCCAAATCAAGCCCCGTCCCCTTCAGTGCGGAAATTTCAACCGCCTCACAGCCAAGGCGCTCCGAAAGTTTATCCAAGTATATTTTATCACCGTTCTTTTCCACAATATCCATCATGTTGACAG
Organism: uncultured Lachnospiraceae bacterium; assembly: GCA_910577675.1. Lineage (GTDB taxonomy): Bacteria > Bacillota > Clostridia > Lachnospirales > Lachnospiraceae > RGIG4057. The sequence goes on along the minus strand of CAJTOR010000010.1, from coordinate 9,015 downwards.
CCATTACCATAGGGATGCCCAGCTCAATAAGCTGTGTGGAAAGATACAGGTTCCGCTCCAGATTCGTCCCGTCAATAATATTTATAATTGCATCCGGTTTCTCACCAACCAGGTAATTCCTGGCAACCACCTCCTCGAGCGTATAAGGGGAAAGCGAGTAAACACCGGGCAAATCAATAATCACAACGTCCTCCCCGGAAAGAAAAGATTTTTTTAACTTCCCCTCCTTTTTCTCGACAGTCACACCCGGCCAGTTCCCAACAAACTGGTTTGAACCTGTCAGCGCGTTAAACAGCGTGGTTTTTCCCGAATTCGGGTTCCCCGCCAATGCAATTTTAATCGACATAAATCTGCCCCCTTCCGACTTTTTTATAAAAACTCCCGTACCGCCCCATCCACTATTTCCTGGCGATTCCCCTGCAAACACAGCGCTTCCAAACACATCTATGTATATTTTTAATTATCCTCCAGGATACGTTTGAAAACTTATTTCCGCCCCGGTTATTTGAATATTCATTCCCACCCCATTTAATTGAATGGAATTTTAAAACCAGCCAGGTAGCTTCCTTAACACACTAAACATGGGCTGGCTGAAAGCTTCCATACCCTCGGCAAATTTATAAAACCTTTCCGTATGTTTATCGCTCTGCCTTATAACATCCATTTTCCCTTATATATTTTCCCCGCGTTCCATATCGTGTTAAACCGCGTTAAGTAAAGCTTTCATCAAATGTTAGTATTCACTTTCTTTGATTAGCTGTATCTAACCACTAGTCAAAAAAAAATAATAATCCAGCCGCCTACTCCACCTCGATAATCGCCGCATCTGCCCGGCGCAGTGAAAGTTCATACCCCCGCACTGTCACTTCCACCGGATCGCCAAGCGGCGCAACCTTGCGCACAAAAATCTCCACCCCCTTAGTAATTCCCATATCCATAATTCTGCGTTTTATGGCTCCTTCCCCCATAAGCTTCTTCACTTTTACCGTCTGCCCACAGGCAATTTCCTTCAATGTCCTCATCCCGATTCTCCTTTCAATTTATATCCGCCGTCCAATCCATGTCAGAGCAGTTTACTGCAATTACCTAACCTACTTGATTCTAATCTTCCTCCTTCTCTAAAACCTGCTCAAACCAAAATCTTACCCGCCATTTCCTGTCCAATTGCCACGCGGGAGTCTTTTATCATAACAATCATATTTCCCCCGACCGCGGAAACCACAGTGACCGTCCCTCCAGTCACAAAACCAAGCTTCTCAAGAAATTTTCGCGTTTCGCCCCGACCACCAACCTTGCGGATTATATTTGGTACACCGGCGGCTGCCATTGTAAGCGGCATAATCTTCATCCCCCTTCGGCTCTTACTTGGATAAGCTGTTGTGAATCACCTTATCTTTCGATGTTAGTATATGCTAACCCAGGTTAATTGTCAAGAACTTTTTTTAGTTTTTTCTACCTCCTTAAAAATCCTGAACAAAAAACCTGTCCTCCAGACTGCTTTCATTACAAAATTCATAATGCAAAGTCCGAAGGACAGGTCAGTAAAGCCGCCCCAAATTCTCTATATAAAATCTTTCCGCCTCTTCTATATTTTAAAAAGGGGGCTGCAAAACTGCTATTTCACAGTTACTTCACATCGGTATTCCTTCCCGTATATCATCGCTGTAACCATTGCCTTTCCCTCACCTTTCGCGTACAGATTCCCCACACTATCCACCGTCACCACTTTTTTATTGCTTGACTTCCATTTCTCCGCTTTTGCCCCGCTGTTAAACCGGAGGGCAAATTTTGTACCGATGCCAAGGTGTACGCGGTCGGTTGTGAGGGCAAGTTCTGCCAATGACCAACCTTTCACCTTTGACATTTTCTCTAGAACAGAGCCACTAACCAGTTCCGTAGTATAAACTACTGTTACCTTATCATATATCCTATTTAATGAATTTGCCACATTTTCATCCGCCCAAGGTGGAACTGTCATTGTTTTCGGTTTACTCGCCCGGATAAAGAAACTTGAATCCAACTTTTCCAACGCTGTCGGCAAAGTCAAGTTCCTTATTTCATAACACCAGCCAAAGGTTCCCTCCCTAATCTCTGTCAGATTATGTGAAAGACGGATATCCTGTACACTACTTCCCTCAAACGCGCACCTACCTAATTCTATCACAGAATCCTTCATCGAAAAAATTTTTAGCTTCCTTGTTCCAGAAAACGCAGCCTCCCCTATGATTTCCACACTTCCTGGCAGCACTACCGACACAAGCTCTGTCCCACAAAATGCCCAACCACCAATTTTTTTAATATTTTCGGACCATTTAATCCATGCAAGATTACTTAAACAAAAAGCATTATCCCCAATCTCCTCCACACTATCCGGGAGGACAATTTCAAGAAGATTCTTTGTATCTGCAAAGGTATTCGCCCCAATTACTTTTACTCCGTCCGGTATATTCACGGAACTCAATTCACTCCCCGCAAACGCTCCATTTCCAATCTTTGTGATATGTTCCGGGATAATGACCTGTGTCACTTTACTTCCCGCAAAAGCACCACCACCGATTTCCTTTACCTCATCCGGGATCGTTACAACACCACTGCAATCCGTTGCCAACACAAGGATTCCATTGATAATCAGCATCGGGTTTTCCCCAAGATTATCTGCGTAGTGCTCAACAAATGGAGTCCTATGGAACGGTCTGTCCCCCCACGCTTTCAAATGTTCAAATCCTGTAACCGTAGCCAGATTATCACAGCGAGAAAATGCCGTATTCCCAATCTCTTCCACACTCTTCAAATCCACTTCCGTCAGAAGGACACAACCACTAAAAGCACTATTCCCTATCTTCTCCACCCTTCCCAGATCAACATCTTTTAAATTTTTACATCCATTAAAGGCGGTTGCTTCAATGACTTTAACATGGCTTAAATCAATTGTTTCGATTCCAGAATACCAAAACGCCTCCTCCTCCAGTAACTCCAGATTATTCGCCTCAACCACTTTTAGCTTATCACAAAACCGGAATGCCGACCTCCCTATACTGGTCACGGTATCTGGCAAGATCACTTTCTCAACCCGATGGTTATTATCAAAAGCCCTAGAGCCAATCCTTGTCACCCCATCCGGCACAGTAACCACCTTTGCTTTCCCTTTATATTTGGTCAGGATTCCCTTCGCATTAATCACAAAGTCCGGGTTTTCTTCTGTTGCGGATGGTTCAGGCTTCGCTTCTTCCTTCTCCCCATTGCTTACTTGTAACATATGTATATCCATTGCCTCTGCCTGTATTGGCGTTGCCGCCGGCTGCAAACATGCAGCCAGCGATATTGCCAAAGAGGCTACCGTAATTATTTTTTTCATACTGCCCCCTGTTCCGACCAGCCCAATCAGTTTCGATTCACCGCATCCAAAACATCCTGATACTGACCTAAATGATCTTTATAATATTGACTATCCGCTGCCTCAAGATATTTCTTTATACGCCTTAACTTAAAGCTCCTATCATAAGTGGTAGACAATACATTATAGATATCCTCTATACTTCCCGGCTCAAACTTCTTTATATGCGGGATAACGTAACGGCACATTTGTCTGGCACAATCATATCGATTCTTATATACATTTTTATCATCTGCATCAGGATGATTAATATGCGTTCCATCCAGACGATAACTGGAATGAGCAAAAAGATCTGTGATCGAATGTAGAGCCAAGCCGTAAATGTAAATTGCCTTTCTCTGCTTTGTTACATCACCAAACAATAGAACAGACCAATCAAGTACCTCATTTTGGGTTTCGTTTTTAAGATTTCCTGACTTATCAAACTTACTTTTTATATTGGTTACCATCAGATCAATACAATCCACATCAAGCTCACAATCCGAAATACATTTAATGTTGGTCGGCACTTTAACACTTGCGGGAAGCTCTTCACGATATACCCGGGTTGCTTCTCACTTGTTCTCAAACCCTAAATTTTCCAAATTCCATTTCAAAACCGTTTCCCCGATTTCCCTCCTCTGTACCAAATTTTCCCTCCTTTTTCTGATTCCCATTCTACATAATCTTCTCCTCTAAAAACAGCCCTTTTCTCTGATAGTCACATTTCATATAATTTTCTATTTTTAACCTAATTTTTCTATATATTAGATTTATTTTAAGAATCAAGGGCTTTTTTCCAAATACTTCCTGTACTATAATCATGGTAGAAAGAAACAATGCGCCATCTTATATTTTTTGGTGCACAAACCCAACATAGTGCAAACCGCCTTACAGGCGGAATTGTACAACCCTACAATGAAAGGAGCACTCCATGAAAAAAATCAAAAAATCATCACTCGCCATCCGCAAAGTCCTTTGCAGCTTTACTGCAATTTTGTTATTGCTCGGCTTACTTGGGGAAACTTTTATTCCACCAGTAGGTGAAACGGATGGAACACAGGTTGAAACATATTCCCTCAATAACAGTAAGAAACCTAGTCCATATGAAGACGAAGTGGGACGAGATTAAGTTTCTCAAAAATCCTCCCCAAATTCTTCAATAAAGTATTCTCTCGTCCTTTTCTGACATTTCATATTATACGACAGCTTGGACAGGTAGTAACAATCCCTTACCATCCGGCGGCATTGTTCCCTGTTCTGGCTGTCTTCCATCATAGCACACGCAACGGTCATATAATCCCCTGCTAACCCACCCAATTTTCCACACCGCAAATCATACTTTACAGCCTTTGCACCATCCTTAAACGACTCCTTTGTTTTCGCCAGATTTCCCAGCAAAAGCCCGTAGGATACATAGCGGAATTCCACCCTGACCTGGCTCTGCTCAAACCCTGCAACCAGCCATTCGTTCAGCCGGAGGGCTTCCTCCATCTTCCCGGTCTGCTTTAATAAAATCACAATATGGTTAAGGATATCCGCCTCCGTCTTAAATGGGACACGGTAGCCATATGCCTTTGTCGTATTTCCTTTTTTCGGTCTTCCGCACTGCTTCTTTTTCACAACGGCAATCTCCGAAAGCTGCCCGATCTCCTCCGGCAAAAGATGGTAAGTCATATTCAAAAGCTCCCAATTCTCTTTCAGGATTTCCTCTTTTCCCCGCCGCCCTTCCTCCAGGTCAAGCAGGCCATAAAGCCACCTTACCGCCTGAATATTCTCTGCGACATCCATATCAAGCTTTTCCTCCATCTTTGACAAGAGAGGGAGAACATTCTTATATTCCTGCCTGCAAATATGCCCCTGGATCTCCTTGCGCAGCCTAAGAACTTCCATGGAATCCGTAATCACAAATCCCATCCGCCTCTCCCGGTTCATCCCATACTTTTCCATCAGCCCGCAAAAATTCACCGCGTGCGGCGAAGTATGACCATTTTCCACCGCGCGCAGGGTCTTGGCGTTCGCATAGATTCCCTCGGCGGCTTCCTCCTGCGTCATGCAGTGCGCCCGCCGCTCCGCGCGGAACAATTCGCTCTCAAGATGATACATCTTCTGCGTGCAGTTCCATAGTATGGAATCCTGTGGCATCCAGCACGCACCAAACTCCCCGTGCACATTTTCAAGCGCCTGCAAACACTCCCGATATTCTTCCTCAAGAAGCAAGTTATTTCCATATTCTCCCAATTCATTGCAACACTCCACTATGGTATTAAGCAAAGGACGCACAAAATATTCCATATTGTAGCGGCGAAGTTCCTCAAGTGCCCTCCCACACAGTTCCAATGCCCATTTCACATTGCCCCGCCCCATCTCAAGCGGATTTCTAAAAAGAAGTTCCTGCCTTGCGCGAAGCCAGGCATATTTTGCATTGATTTTGGCATGTTCCTCGCCGTCCGTCACATTCCTCTGTATATAGATGCCTATGCGCCCCAAAAGTCCCTGTTCCGCTTCTTTTTTCTCCTGCCGCACACGCACAAGTGCCAGCATATTTTCCAATTCCATCAAGGAGAGCCGGTTATTGCCCCAATCCTCATTTTCCCATATTGGAAACGTGGCGTTTACCGCATTCACAAGCCATTTTTGTGTAAGCTCCAGATCCTTTTCCTGCCAGTAGGCTGACATTGCACGCACCCGGCAGGCAAACATTCTGTGCACCCGCCCAATATCGGCAAGTTTTTCTTCGTAGAGCCTTACCGCGCGTTCAAGCCATTTTTTCTTGCCCTGGAACACACTGACTGTCATCTGCTCACGCATTTTCTCCCAGCAATATTCCCGCTCCGAAACAATGTACTCAAGCTTATCCGGCGATTCGCCCATGCGTTGGAGAATTAGCTGGAACAAAAACAGGTCGCACTCAATTTCTCCCTCCAGGATTCCCCGCACCTCCACATAGGCACACAGCCCATTCGCAATCCTTGTCAGTGGAATTTCTTTTTCCTTCTCAATATATTCAATTAATTCCTTTGCACTTATCATTATTATACCTGTACCTAATTTCTAAAAAAATATGTATTTACCTCTTTCCATTATAACATTAATCCCTTTCTTTGCAAGATATTTTAGAAAATACCACCTGTAAAACTCCCTCAAAAAAACTATGGCATTTTCCATCCATCCATGCTATAATCAAGCGTCAGGAGGTAAATTCGAATGAGCCAATACAAAAAAAAGAAAACAACCGCACAGAATAATTATGAATTTTTACATGGCAGTTACGGACTGCTCCCGCTGATCGTGGTAATATTCCTTGTCCCGCTGATTGTGCGGCTCTACCGTTATGACCCTAATTTAAACCAGTTCTACTGGTTTTTGGATTCCACTGAGGAAATCGATGTCTTTTTGTACTGGAAAAGCCGTATTTTCACGGCTCTCGGTGTTATTATGGGGCTTGTCCTGGTATTTCAATTTACAAACCGGAAATTCCGCCAGGCGCAAAAGAAAACAATCTGGCTTTACCCGCTGGCTGCTTACGGCGTGCTGACTTTGCTTTCCACACTGTTTTCCAAATACCGGTCTTTCGGTTTTTCCGGAATCCATGAGCAGTTTGAATCGGTGTGGGTTGTCCTCTCATACTGCGTGCTGACCTTTTTCGCCTATGTATTTGTTAAAAATACTGCGGATCTGACCACCCTGCGCCGCACCTTTTTCGCTCTGTTTACAGTGCTGTGTGCACTCGGTATCACGCAGCTTCGCGGGAAGGATTTCTTTGAAACGAAGTTTGGCAGGCAGCTTATGGTGCCGGAAAAATATGCGGACTACCGGGAAACGCTGTCCTTTAATTTTTCCAACAGCGGTACACACCAGGTATATTTAAGTTTCTACAACCCGAACTATGTTGGTATGTTTGCATCGCTTGTCCTGCCATTTTCAATTTTCTGTATTTTTTCAGTAAAGAAATGGTGGCAAAAAATTCTCTGGACCGCTGTGAGTGTGGGACTTTTAATATGCACCTTTAATTCCGGTTCAAAGACCTTCTTGATTTCCATTGCAATCTGTATTGTGGCAGCGCTGATTTTCTGCCGCAAGGTGGTTATAAGGCGCATCCTTTTCGTTGTGCCGGTCTGCATTGCACTGTTTTTCGGGGGGAAAGCTTATTTTAAACATATGGCACTTGACCCGGTCCAGTACGTAAAGAACGCGATGAAATTGAACAAAAATAATTCCCCGCTTAACGATATCCGCTTTACAGAAAAAGATGCCGTGATTGAGTACAACAATGCTACCCTCCACGTTACTTATGCGGCAAGCGACTTCGGTGCCGTCCTGATTTTCCTTGATGATAACGGGCAGATGCTTGACTTTACACAGCGCGAAGATGGCTATGCGGAACTTGCCGACCCGACTTTTTCAGGTCTTTTGTTCCGGCTGCAAGAGGGGAATGCCTATTACCCATGGCTTGTTTCCATCCATGTGCGCGGCTGTGTTGTCTATTTTACACAGACGGAAAACGGCTGCCAGTACATCAACAATGTGGGAAAATTTGCCGAGGCAGTCAAAGCTCCCGCCTCCCTTTTCGGGGATTACAATTCGTTTGCTTCCGGGCGCGGTTATCTCTGGTCGCGCTCCATCCCGCTGCTGCGCCACTCACTTATCCTTGGCACGGGGGCGGACTCCTTCTCGCTGGTGTTCCCGCACAACGACCTGCCAGGGCGCATTAATTCGGGCTTTTACTACTCGCTTATCACAAAGCCGCACAACCTTTATTTACAGATTGGGGTACAGCACGGTGTACTCGCCCTGCTCTCTTTCCTTGCGGTCTGCGCAATCTATCTGGTGCAGAGTATTATACTTTACTGGAAGTCGGATTATTCTGACCGCAACCACTATATCGGGATCGGCATTATGTTAGGGGTGCTGGGCTATCTGATCGCAGGTATCTCAAACGATTCCTGCGTCGCGATTGCACCGCTTTTCTGGGCGCTGCTCGGCATCGGCTTCTCCGTCAACCAGATCAACAAAAAAAGCGCTGCGGATGCTGCTATAGCAGCAAAGAAAGCATCTGCCACAGTGGGAAAAACATCGGACAAACTAGAAACAGCATCCAATGATTCCGATATGGCAGGCGATAAATCCGCCGCAGTGCCAAAAACATCCGGCGTAAAAGATGCGGGAAAGAATGCAAAAGGAAAGAAACGAAAAAAATAATCGAGTAGGAGGCGGTGATTAACCGCCGTCCTCTCACACCACCGTGCGTACCGTTCGGTACACGGCGGTTTCAACAGTTGACGTGCACTGACTGATAGGCTGTGGCTAAGTCATAAAAGCCACTGTTTATCAGTCTTTCTTTTGTTAATGCTCTGTTGACCGCTCCCATTCCCGATACATACCAGTATTTCCTGCGGCTGTTTGCAGCCTGATGTGCAAAATATTCCGGTATCCCTAGTTTCATAAGGTTTCTTTTCTTGGTTTTAGGTAACTTCCACTGTTTCCATATACACATGCGGATTCTGTGGTACAGCCATGAGTTGAGGTCATCTATCTTCTTCTTCATATCTGCTATTCCGTAATAATTCAGCCATCCTCGCATGTATCTCTCTATCTTCTTTAATGAAGGACGTATGCTCTGACAAGACCTTCGGGAACTA
>CAJTOR010000009.1 GCA_910577675.1 uncultured Lachnospiraceae bacterium | reverse complement strand
GACAGACAGACAGACAGACAGACAGACAGACAGACAGACAGACAGACAGACAGGGTAAATAGCGCTGTTTTTTTTGAGTACAATAAAATAGAAGAATCATATAAACACCCAGAAATAGGTAGCACAAAGCAACAAAAAAAGCTTTTTGCGTATCTATTCCTGGGTGTTTTTTGCATTCGGAAAACACAGATTAATTCTAACAACATAAGGAATTGCGTGTTCCAAAGTAACCATATTAATGATAATCCGATTTTAAAAACAGAAAGATATTAATCTATGGAACGGAGAGCGAATCAATCCCAAAAACATATAAGATCAATCAGAAGAACAGTCCTGTTAGCAAAAAAATTATTATCCCATTTTAAATACTTTATCAGTCTTAAAAAAGATAACATAGAAAACAAAGAAAATAAAAAAGAAACAAAAGAAAGAAATTTAAAAAGTTCAGGGAATTGGGAGGATGGGAGCGGGGGAAAGAAACAGATGAAGCCCAAAGCCTTGATCGTCGCAACCGTTAGCGGTTTTCTCCCGCAGTTTGAGATGGGGAATGTGCGCATCCTGCAAAAGTTTGGTTATGAGGTACATTATGCAAGTAATTTTAAAACACCCGCGTATGGGCAGGACAATAACAGGTTGTATGGCACGGGGATAATCTGCCATCAAATTGATTTTGAGCGGTCACCGTTTTCTTTACCTGCGGTAGTTCGGGCTTACCGACAGATGAAAAAGCTGTTGCAAAAGTCTGATTTCAGTCTGATTCACTGCCATACACCGATGGGAGGGGCAATTGCGAGAATAGCAGCGGTACAGGTGGAAAAAAAGAGAAATAAAACTCACTGTAAAGTGATTTATACAGCACATGGGTTTCACTTTTACAAAGGGGCACCGCTATTTAACTGGTTGTTATATTATCCGGCAGAATGTTTGCTCGCCCGCTGTACGGACATGCTTATCACAATTAATCTAGAAGATTACAGACGGGCACAGCATTTCTGCCGGGACGGGAGATGCCTTGTGGAACATGTTCCGGGAACAGGGATTGACCTTGAGGCATACTGTCTTGATAAAGAAGCCCGGATGCGGATCAGAAGGAAATTGGGGATATGTGAAAATCAGGTTCTGCTGCTCTCCGTCGGGGAACTGAACAGGAATAAAAATCATCAGATTATTTTACGTGCTCTTTCAGCGAGAGGAAGAAAAGAGGTTTTGGAAGACAAAGATAAAAGTGAGGATATCTATTATATAATCTGCGGGAAAGGTCGGGGATATTTTAGGCTTCGCAGAATGATCCTAAGATACGGTTTAAAAGATCATGTATTTTTAATGGGTTATCAAAGCAATATCGGGGATTTTCTAAGTGCTTGTGATATTTTTGTGCTTCCTTCCCGGCGGGAGGGATTATCCCGCTCATTACAGGAGGCCATGGCTGCTTCGAAGCCGGTGATTGCTTCTGATATCAGGGGAAATCGTGAGCTTCTTGGGGAAAGTCCTTTCAGGAAACTGATTTTGCCAGATGATGTGGCAGGATTTAGAAAGTCCATTCAATACATCGGGAAAAAGGATTTGGCGCGCGAAGGTAAATACAACAGGGAAAAGATAAAGGCTTACAGCAAAGAGAGGGTGGAGGCTAAGATGGAACGGATTTATCGGCAGGTAATCCTGCAAAAAGGACGGTCAGAAAAATGATATCAGAAATAAAATTAAGGATTGGGATTTTTAAAAAATATAAAAACCTACTGGGTAATCTGGTTTCAAGAGATATAAAAGTGCGCTATCGGCGTTCCGTGCTTGGCATGCTCTGGACGGTGTTAAACCCGCTTTTGATGATGATAGTGATCACGGTGGTATTTTCTACCCTGTTTAAGCAGAACATCGATCATTTTCCAATTTATTATCTGTCGGGTTCGCTTATTTTTTCCTTTTGTTCGGAAACAACCAGTAATGCCCTCTATGCCATTATCGGAAATGCGTCATTGATGAAAAAGGTATACATACCCAAGTATCTTTTTCCATTGTCAAAAGTATTATCCGGTCTTGTAAATCTGGGATTTTCCATGATTGCGATGTTTGGGGTGATGCTTCTTATGAAAGTGGAGTTTAAACTGAGCCTGCTTTTGCTGCCCATTCCGGTTTTTTATGTATTTTTGTTTTCGACAGGGCTTGGGCTTTTATTGGCGGCAGTAACTGTATTTTTCCGGGATATTGCTCATTTTTATGGGGTTTTTGTGCTGGCGTGGACATATTTTACACCGATATTTTACCCAGTTACGATTCTGCCAGAAAGTGCAATGAAGATAATGCGTATAAATCCCATGTACCATTATGTGCAGTATATGCGCACCCTGGTGCTGGAAGGAGTATTTCCAGGTATCCGGGAAAACATAATCTGTCTTTTTATCGCATTGGGAATGCTTGGAATGGGAACCTGTATTTTTTACAGAAAACAGGATAAGTTCGTTCTTTATGTGTAGGGGAATCTGTGATGAATGAGATGATAAGAGTGGAAGATGTATCCATGATGTTCAATATGAGCAGTGAACGGATTGATAATATTAAGGAATATGTGATCCGCTTGCTGAAAAAACAATTAATGTTTGAGGAATTCTGGGCGTTGAAGAATATCTCGTTTGAACTATGCCGGGGAGAATCACTGGGGATTATCGGTTTGAATGGTTCGGGTAAAAGTACATTGTTGAAATTGGTCGCAGGGGTATTAAAACCGACCAGAGGAAGAGTAGTAACAAATGGGTGCATCGCTCCTTTAATTGAACTTGGAGCGGGTTTTGATGATGATTTATCTGCGGAGGAAAACGTATATTTAAATGGTGCAATCCTGGGATATTCCAGAGAATATATGCGGGAAAAATATGCGGAAATTATCCGGTTCGCTGAGTTAGAAGGTTTTACAAAAATTCCGCTGAAAAATTATTCATCCGGTATGAAGGCGAGGCTTGGTTTTGCTATCGCCACCATGAATACTCCGGATATCCTGATCTTGGATGAAGTGCTTGCGGTGGGCGATTATAAATTTCAGGAGAAGAGTTTTTTCAGGATACAGGAAATCCTTTCTTCCGGGGCAACCGTCCTCTTTGTTTCGCATTCTGCTGAACAGGTAACGAAAATTTGTAAAAAAGCACTCTGGCTTGAAGGAGGGGAAACAAAGATGTTCGGGGCAGCAAAGGATGTGTGCAGGGCTTATGGGGGAGCATAGGAAGGCAATGAAAAAGAAACTTTTATTTGTGGTAACACAGTTTTATAAAGGGGGCGCGGAGGTCGCTTTAAAAAATCTGTTTGATGTGCTAAGTCCTGAAGAAAATGAGATTGACCTGCTGGTTCTTGATCAGATACCGATGAAAGATGCAAGGTCTTTGCTTCCCTTGCTCCCTTCCTGGGTTAGGGTATGTGATGCGGCGGATGGGGAAGGGTGCATTGCCATAGGAAAAAAGCTTTGCTATAAGCTGGTTCAGAAAGTTGCTTTACGTCAGATGAGCCGCCAAAGAGCCAGAGCTTTTGTGCAGGAAAAAGAATACGACGCTGCGTTTTCCTATGGGGAATGGCTGTCGCCGGAATTCGTGGCGAAAAATGTCAGGGCAAAGAAAAAATTTATCTGGATTCATGCGGATATTGATAAAGCAAGATATGTAAATGAAAAAATCCTTTTTAGCTTCGACCGTTATTATAACAATTATATTTTTGTTTCCAAAAGGTCAAAAGAGGAAGCGGAGAAAAAATATCCCATACTGCGGGGAAAATCGGTAATTGTTCATAACCTGTGCGCAGAAGAGGAGATTCGGTTTAAGGCAGGTAGGACGGTAAACAGACAATATAAAAAGCCGGTTCTTCTAAGCGTCGGGAATCTGCGGGAGGAAAAGAATTATCCGAGACAGCTTGCGGTGATGCGTTTGTTAAAGAGGCGTGGGATTTCTGTTACCTGGCTTTGTATTGGTTCCACGGCAAATCTTTTTCTGTATAGAAAACTGATTAGGCTTGTTAAGAGTTACGGGCTTGAGAAGGAATTTAATTTTCTTGGAGCAAAGGAAAACCCGTACTGCTATATGGCGATGGCTGATGCAGTTATGGTGCTTTCCGATTACGAGTCCTGGTCCATGGTTATCACGGAAGCAAAGATTATCGGGACACCGGTGATTGCCACCCCGACTTCAGGGGCGATGGAACAGATTGAGGATAAGGTAAACGGGAGGATTGTGCCATCCTTTAGAGCGGAACAGATTGCGGATGTTGTTCAGGAGTACCTTTCGGATTGTAAGATGCAGATGAAAATAAGGGAAAATTTGGAAGGTTTTTGCCTTAAACAGCGGGCACAAAAGGAATTCCAGGCATTGTTTTCCCAAAAAGGAGAAGAGAAAAGTGAAAAGAATCCTGTATCTGTTTGATGATATAAATTATACAAGTGGGGCACAGAAGGCGATGTTTTTGCAGATGGAAGCCCTGCGCGCATATTATCAGATTTCTGTGTTTTCTTTGACAAGACCGCAGCCTGGAATTTTGCCGGAAGGGGTAGTGTTTGGGGAAATGGAGATTTGTGGTGATACCACACTGTTTGCCCGCTCTTTTAGAGAGGTTGTAAAAGATCGGGCAGTTCCGCCAAAGGAAAAAATTTGTCGGATAATTTATGGAATACAGCGCAGATTTGGACAGGAACAAAAGGGGATCATCCGTTTTTTAACTAAGAGTCAAAGGGAATGGTTTGAAAGCTTTTTTGCAGTTGTGGTGGTGAGCGAGGCATCCAAACTGCGGTGGTTCGCCGCAGGTTTAAAGAAGCCAAAAAAAATCCAGTGGATCCATACGGATTATGTGCGGTGGAGCAGTTTTTCTGGGTGGACCAGGGCAGTTAGCCGGCAGGATGGAAAACTTTACAAAAAATTTGATACGGTGGTTACTTTGTCGGAAGCGAACCTGAGGGGTCTGCTTTTTAAACTTCCAGAGTTAAGAGAAAAGAGCGCAGTGGTTCCGAACCTGATTGACGCAGATCGGATTCTGCACCTGGCAGGGGAAAAAAGCGATCTCGTGCCAGATAAAAGAAAGTGTAATTTTATTACAGTGGGCAGGCTGGAAGAGGAGAAAAATTACGACCGGATTTTAGATTTTTGTGCACGGCTCAGGAAGGATGGAAAGAAATTTTGCTGGTATATTGTTGGGGAGGGAAGCTTGAAAAATCATTTGGAGGGGCGCATTGTTACCCAGGGACTTGAGGAATATGTGAAACTGACGGGCAGACTTGAAAATCCCTATCCTCTTATGGCGGGGTGTAATTATCTGGTTTTACCATCAAAGTACGAAGGAACACCGGTTACGGTTGATGAGGCGATGGTATTGGGATTGCCAGTTATTGCGGCGGATGTCGGGGGAATCCGTGAACAGCTTGGCAGAGGGGAGATGGAGGGAGAGAAGGATATTTTTGGGGAAGTAGTGAGGGGGAATTGGTATGCAAGGCTGTCAGAAATGGCAGGGGATCATTCCAGTATAAATGGGGCGGGACATTTTGCCTGTGGGGAGTTTAACCAGCATGTGCTAAAGAGCCTGCTAAAATTGTTTGCCGACTAAGGAAATATTGAAATTACAGGGGGAAGGATATGAAAAAGTTACTATTTGTAATCAGCCAATTGTATAAGGGTGGGGCGGAGATGTCTTTAGTTAATCTGATAAATCGCCTCGATCCGGAGAAATATGCAGTGGAGCTGGTGATTCTGAACCAGTGTCCGGTGGAAAACGCGGTATCTCTAACGGGTCGCATCCACAAGAACATAAAAGTTTGTGACGCTTATGCAGAATATCAGCGTGCTACCCTGTTTTCCCGCGCGCGTGCCAGATATTACTACACTCCGGAACAGAAAGGTGCATATCTTTTTCCGGCGCTTGATTTTGTGAGAAATAAAGTGTATGACTGGGCATTTTTTGTGGGGGAGTGGATATTGCCATCCTTTGTGGCGTATGAAGTGAATGCGAAGGTGAAGGCAGCGTGGATTCATAATGATTTGTCGGAAGCTGAGTATTTTGATGGGGAAGCATATTTTTATTTCCTAGACTGTTTCGATTATTTTATTTTTGTATCGGAAAATTCCCTGCGTGCAAGTGTGGAGAAATATCCTTTTCTGAAAGACAGGTCGGTATGTATCTATAATATTAATGATGTGGATTTGATACGGGGCAAAGCACAGGAAGGAGCTGCGGACTTTCCACAAACCAATTTGCCGGTTCTGGTAACATGTGCAAATTTCAGGCTGCAAAAAGCACATGTAAGACAAGTGAAAGTGATGGCGGAACTAAAGAGAAGGGGGATTGAGGTAGTATGGTTGAATATTGGGGCAACCACGGAGAAACGTCTTGTGAGGAAAGTGGAAAGGCTTTGTGAATTGGAAGGTTTGGACAAGCAATTTTTTATTTTGGGACCGAAAGATAATCCATATGCATATATAAGGCAGGCAGATGCGGTAACAGTACTTTCTGACTATGAATCCTGGTCGATGGTCATTACGGAAGCGAAGATTATTGGAACGCCCGTTATAGCTACAAAAACCTCCGGGGCACAGGAACAGATTGAACACAGAAAAACAGGAGTGCTGACGGGATTTGAAATTGTGGAGATTGCGGATGAAATTGAAAAATTTATAAAAGATAAATCGTTACGTGAAACAATTAAAAACAATATAAGTAATTTTGATGACTCCAATAAGATATTGGAAGAATTTTACAATTTACTGGAAACAGGAAGCAGTTACCATGAAAGAAAAATAAAAGAAGGAAACGGGGAACCTATTCTTTATATCATAGATGATATCAATTATTTGGGCGGGGCACATATTGCTACAAAATTACAAATTAAGGAATGGCGAAAGCGGGGGAGGATGGTGGCAGTTTTTGCCTCCAATGTCCCTTGCAATAAAATCCGGGAAGAACTTAAAGGTGTTGAGTTTTTGTCGTGGAAGCAGTTTCCTGCGGACGTACTTTTTCAACGGCGTTTGATGGAAGTATTAACAAACAGAAATATATCAAAAAAAGAAAAATGGGAAAAAGTCAGACATTCAGTCAGGTCACGGTTAAGAAGTAAGAATTATTATGGTGAATATGTTCTTCCAGAATTAAGTGGACTGATATCAAGGTATCCCATCGTATGTGTTATGTCGGAGGGGAGTACATTTCGGAAGCAGGCAGCACTTGCTGACTGTAAAAAAAAGATCCAGTGGATTCATATTAATTATTGTGACTGGAAGGATAAAAGCGAATGGAATAAGAAGATTACGGCAGATGATGGCGAGTTATATAAAAATTTTGACTGTATTGTTTTTTTAAGTGAGGGTATCCGGAATGATTTTTGTGATCTGTATCCACATTTAAAATCTAAAACATATATCAATAGAAATTTGATGCCTGTGGAAGAAATTCAAAATAAAGTTCGGGTGGAATGTTTTAAAAATATGGAGCCAGTGAAATTCGTGACGGTGGGAAGGTTGGATTATCAGAAAGCGTATGGGCGGTTGATCCGGGTATTGGCAAGATTAAGAGACGAACACTATAATTTTCGTTGGACTATTATCGGGGATGGAGAGGAGTATAAGGCGATTGACGAACTGGTACGCAAATATCATTTAGGGGAATGGGTGTATCTGACAGGAGCAATGGATAATCCGTTTCCGGAAATGCTAAAGGCGGATGTGTTTGCGTTGCTATCGGATTTTGAGGGACTGCCAAATACAATTTACGAGGCATTAATTCTTGGGCTGCCTGTCCTTGCAACGGATGTTGGGGGTGTGGATACACAGATTGAGGATATGGTAAATGGCTGGCTTGTGGAAAATACGGAGAAGGCAATAGAAAAGAAGTTGCAGTGGCTTTTAATGAACGGGGAAAAAATACTTGAAGTGCGGGAAAATAATAAGAGCTATCATTATGATAACAGTGAGGTTATGCGGAATAATGATATGATTTTCTTTGTACAGTAAAAGGAGCGGGGTGTGGAGATTTATGGAGAGAAGCAAAAGAATAGGATACATCATTATATTGATGGCTTTTATTCTGACTTATTTTGCGCTGGCAGGTATTTCTTTTGCAAAAGCATATAAAACAGAATATGAAAATGTGCTGGAGGTAGTTATTGATATTACAGGAGAAAAAAATCTAAAGTCAAAAGCAAATGAAATCCGGATATTGAAATTGGAATGTGGACAAGAGTCGGTTAATCTGGAAGATCTGTCCGGTTATATGGATGGAAATATTGTCTATCAGGATGGTATGTTGCTGGCAAGAACGGGGAAAATAGTAATTTCTATAAGAAGTGTTGAAGGAATTTCCGTTTTGTTTTTAAAACATGCCTGGTCAGGTATTGTCAGGGTAAGAATCGACCAGCTTGGGATTGACGAAGAAATTGATTGTTATTCCCCCACAGATAACACAGTTTCCTGGAGTTATAACTGGGACAGCCGGAAAATGTGGAAATCAGCTTTTGAAATGAAATCTTTGAAAGCGCCAGAATACATAATATTGTTTGTCTTGATTTTTGCCATCAACATGGTATGTTTGGTTGGAATAAAAAGATTTTATGTAATGATTCTGGAAGAAAAGCTAAGGGCAGTAAATATTGCGGAAATGATGATTTCAAGTTTTATTATCGGTTTACTGTCCCTGTATGTGCTGTGTAAAATATTTGGCGGGGGAGTAATGTTTTTTGCTATTGTGCCCGTCTTTGTGTTTATTGTTAGAAACCGGAGGAATCTGGAAGGAAAAATTCATTATTTGTATGCAATCCTGTTTGGTGTTTTTTCCATATTTGTGATTTTTTTGCTTCCGCCGGGGCATGTACCGGACGAATATTCACATTTTATAAAGGTATATGAGGCATCGGTTGTCGGGGATAGCCACACAACATTGAGGGAAGGGGAAGAATTTAGGGGAAAGGTTTTTATTTATCTGCCGGAAGCAATCAGAAAAATGGAAAGCCAGTTTATGGTGGATAATAGCAGCTTCAATGTAAAGTATGATTTGGATAACTATTTTAAATTATATTATCGGGGGATCAATAATAAGAAAATAGACGAGGAGTATTTCTGGTTTGGCAATACAGCAAATTTAAATAGTGCGGCATATATCATGGATATCCCATTGCAGAGGATTATGAATTTTTTGAGTTTGCCAGCAAGCATATGTATCCAGATTATACGTTGTTTCCATGCTCTGGTTTGTGCGCTGGCCGGATATATTTTGCTTAAAAAACTGACAAACTATAGGCGCATATTTTTTGTGATTATGCTGCTTCCAATTGTTGTCCAGCAAAGTGTTGGGATCAATCAGGACTGGCTGACTAACCTTACAGCATTTGTTTTTGTTGGGGCAGTTTTAATGATAAAGGAAAAAGAGAAATTTACTTTGCGTGATTTTATATTTCTTTGTTCTTTAAGTTTTTTACTTGGAAATTTGAAAGCAGGTTACTTTGCGGTTTGTTTTTTTGTATTTATTTTGCCGCGGGGACAGTTTGGAAGCAGAAAAACGGAGTGGGTGTGTAAAGTGGGGATTCTTGCGCCGTGTATCCTGTTGACAGCAGGAGTTTATTTCAATGCTGCGGGAACCATTGTGAGTGAGGGGGAATTACCATTTTATTCGATAGGATTTATATTAAATCACCCTTTTAGAACTATGAATATTTACCTTGATACATTTGAAAAATACGGAATTTATTCTATCACAAATGGGTTGATTTCCGGTTTTGGATGGTACACACATTATGCAGGGGATTTTCTGGTTTCGTTAATGGGAACGGCTGAGATAATCCTGCTTTTGTCAAGCAACGAAAAGGGTTCGAAAACGGAAGCAGGGTTGGGAATTATCAATTATATTATTATTGTACTTTTTGTTTTTACTTCAATGTTTCTGGCATGGACTACAGTTGACAGTTCCATTGTGTGCGGATTGCAGCCCAGGTATTTTATTGTGGCGCTTCTGTGTCTGTCCATCGGAATACAGAATAAGAAATTAAGACTGGAGTTGAAATATAAAAATATTTTTTATGCCGGTTACAGTTTTGCCTGTCTAAGTTTATGTATTTTTACTTTAATGGGATTTTATAGTTGAAAGGAGGATTTATGGGAAGGCGTATAAATACTGTAGGAATCTGCGTATGTTTTTTGAGTGCATTATATTTAACGCTTATATTATATAAGTTTGATATATTTTCATCTTTTGCTGCAGGCTGTCTTATCCTTTTTTACTGGATGATTTTGTTTGTATTTTGGGGGAGATGGATACAAAAAGGTTTGAGGAAGAATTGGATATTTCGGAAAGTGTTTTATATTATCTCTGCTGTTTTTACAGTATTTTTACTTTCTTTTTGCGGCGAAGCAGTATTATTGCGGTTTCAGATGGAAAATAAAATTGAGATAGTGGCTACAGGAGAAAAAAATGAGGCTGCAAATGCCGCGGAAGTATGGCTTGTCAAAGTGGAAGTCGATGGAAAAGATATTGATATTACAGAAATATCGCCGGATAATGGCTGGTATTATAAGGATGCCCTGGTGTCCTATCCTGTGGATACGCCGCTGGTACAGACCATTAATCTAAAAGAAAACGGGGAAACCAGATTGGTGTTTGTGAAGCATTCCTGGTCGGGGAAAGTTCTTGTAAAACGTGGTGGGATAACCAGACAGATTGATTTATATAGCGTGGGGAGTGAAGAGTATGTTTGTGAGTTTGAAAATAATATCTATCAGTTTTGGCTGCTTGATATATGGTCGCTTGTAAATGTATTTGTGATTGTGTTCTGTTTGGGGCTCAGTATCTGCCTGGCTGGCGTGAAATTTCATTTGCAGGATTATTTGCGGCAAGTATTTTTATGGTACAAAGATAAAAAACTGATTGAAAAACTTTTGATCTGGATGGTTGACTTACTAATCTGTTTTCAATATGTCGGGGCAAAATGGTTTTTGGCGGAAAGTAATGATCGTTTGCTTAATTGCCTGCGTTTTGCTTGTCTGGCTATGTTTGGGATTCCAGTATTGATATCCGTTTGGATGGGGCTGGAAAAGTTTGAAAGATGGCTGTTTTCCGAAAAGGGGAAGGAATTGGGAAGGGGACACCGGGCAACGGGAAGAGGAAAAATTTTTCTGCTGGTTGTTAGTATTTTGCTTTCGCTGCCTTTCTGGGTGGGGATGAAGGAAGTTTTTTTTACATCCTATCCGGAAGGCTGTACGGTATCTATTATACCTACGGGTGAAAAGAGTGAGGATTCAAGCGGCACCGAAATTCTTCTTGGCGGAGTCAGTGTCAACGGGATTCAATATGAACCGGAACAGTTTACGGAATTGCCGCAGGGGTGGGAAAACAGAAACGGTATGTTATTCGGGCTGTCGGATACTCCGCTTGAGTTAAAAATTAACGAGCCGGGGGAGGTATATATTTCTTTTAACAAGCATCCCTGGTCGGGAATTGTTGAAATCCAGGATCAGGAAAAGATAGAACGGTTTGATTTATATGCGGAAGCAGGGGCAGCTTCGTATATCTTTACTTATCATGTGACAGGAAACCAGAAGGTACAGATTTCATTGGGAATTATACTGGTTATGATGTTTGCTGTCTGTTTTTTGACCGCGGTAATTTACTTTATTTTGAATAAATTCAGGGAAATATGGTATGGGGAGGAAAGTAAAAGAGTATTTCCAATCTGTGTTTTTGGAATTGAAATGCTGATATTCCTGTTTTATATTCTTGCCTCCTATCCTGCCTCCATATGTGTTGATGGGAGGACACAGCTATATCAGGCTTTGGGTGTGGAGAAGCTTACGGATGCCCATCCCGCTTTTCATACTATGCTGGTTAAATTATTTACATTAAATGGAAAATTCTTGGCGGGATTCCCGATTATGCAGGCACTTGGACTTTCAGGTCTTGGTACTGCCATATTGAATTATTTTTATAAAAGGAATTTTAACCGCAAGATATTGTTGATTTTTGCAGTTTGTTCGGCAGCATCTGTTACGAATGGGATTTATGTTACAACAATATGGAAGGATGTGATGTATTCTTACTGTCTGTTGTGGCTTACCTATCTTTTGTTCCGTATGGAGGGGGAGCAGGATTATATTCTGAATAAGTTGAATCCTTTTAAGGTTGCGGCTGTGTTAAGTCTGGTGCGGTTGCTTCGTCATAATGGGGTAGTGGTACTTATTGGAATTGCTGTTTTATTTGCTGTATGGACTTTTACAAGGAAAAAAGCTGCGTATCTGTTTAGTTTACTTCTTAGTTTTTTGATTGTGATAGGAATCAGGGAAATGGTTTATCCGATCTGGGATGTCAGACCGGTAAATGCAGCTTCGGGGATCAGCAGTCTGGTGCATGGGATTGTGTATGCGGGAATTTCCGGGGATATTCCTGTGGAAACAGGGAAGATGCTGACAGATATTATGCCACTTGAAGAATGGGAAAAATGTTATTCGAAATACAGCGCAAATGAATTGTATATGTCCCCGGCTGCAGTTGCAAACCAGGTCGGTGAAAAAGTAAGTGCATTGGGGACGGGCAAGATAGTTAAGGAGTATTTAAGGACGTTCTTTCACTGTCCGTATAAGATCATTGAGGATCGGCTTTACGGGATTGATATTATGTGGAATATTGTGCAGGATAACGGGTATAACTGGCGGTGTGCAAATGACACATATGAGATCGGGATTGTGGCGAATGACATGGGCTGGTACAGGAAGAATAATATAGCGACAAAGATAGTGGGGCAATTATATCGGAAAAGTTCGGGCAATTGGGTTTTCGATGCCATTTTCTGGCGTGCGGGTTTTGGAGTTTCTGCCTTAATGGTTTTTATATGTTACGGATATTTTTCGAGAAAAAAGCAATGGGTCTTTTATCTGCCGGTTTTGCTGAATATTTTGTCACTTTGTATCGCGATGGCATGGCAGGATTTCAGGTATGTATATTTTGTAAATCTATGTGTCCCATATCTTGGATTGATGTGCTTGGCACTACCAGGTTGGGGAAGTAGGGGGAATTGCCTGGTATTTACTGAAACAGGAAAGGATGGTGTATCCGAGGATATGGCGGGTGAAGTTATAGAAAGTGAGGGAGAGGGAGGAATATGAAAATACTGATTATCATTCCCGCCTACAACGAGGCGGAAAATATTAAAAATGTTGTGGACAACCTTGCCAATCACTATCCGCAGTACGATTACATAATCGTAAATGATGGTTCCTGCGATGAAACAAAAAAGATTTGTATGGATAACCACTATAAGCTTTTGGATTGTCCAGTCAATCTGGGCTTGGCGGGTGCGGTGCAGACCGGATTTCTCTATGCCTACGAGAACGGTTATGATGCAGCGCTTCAGTTCGATGGGGACGGACAGCATCAGCCACAGTATATCGAGGATATGCTTCCTGAATTAAGGGAAGCGGATATTGTGGTCGGTTCCCGCTTTGTAACGGAGAGGAAACCAAAAACCCTGCGGATGCTTGGGAGCAATGTAATCCAGTTTTGTATAAAAATGACAACTAGGGAAAGGATAGCTGACCCGACTTCAGGAATGCGCCTGTTTAACCGGAAAATGATGGGGGCATTTGCTTATAACATGAATTACGGACCGGAGCCGGATACTTTATCCTATCTGCTGCGCTGCGGGGCAAGGGTAAAGGAAGTACAGGTAGAGATGAAGGAGCGGGAGGCAGGGGAAAGCTATTTGAATTTACGGCGCTCGGTAGAATATATGTTCCGTATGTGCATGTCCATAATTTTTATTTCGCGTTTTAGAAAGAAGGTAGAATTAACATGACAATTACGCTACGGATTGTTTTGATTGCCGTATGTGGGCTTACCTGCTGGTATACCCTGCGAAAAATCCGAAAATCGCAGATGAGGATAGAGGATTCCCTGTTCTTTATTCTCCTCTCATTCGGATTGGCAGGGATCAGCATTTTTCCGCAGGTGGCAGAGTTTTTCTCGGAGCTTTTGGGAATTTTTTCCCCGGCAAATTTTGTTTTTCTTGCGGTTATTTTCCTATTGATGATGAAAGTGTTTACGCTAACTCTAAGGTATTCTCAGCTGGAGGAAAAACTGAAGCGGTTTGTCCAGCGGTTTGCAATTGAAGAGGAAAAATGGAGGGATGGGGAGGAGATGCAGAAATACAGCAAAAAGAACGGAGAGGAAAGAAACAAAAAAGCAAGTACAAAAGAGAGTGATCGGGGGGGGGGGCAGCGCTTAATATCGGGTATGTCACCAGTTCCTGTACATCCCTTAATTTGGGTTAGGGGGTGAGTGACATGAAAACATTGATTATCATCCCCGCCTACAACGAGGCGGAAAATATTAAAAATGTTGTGGACAACCTTGCCGAGAACTTCCCGCAATATGATTATGTTATTGTTAATGATTCATCAAAAGATGATACGGAGATGATTTGCAGACAAAATAATTATAATTATCTATCCCTTCCAATAAACCTTGGGATTGGCGGGGGTGTGCAGACAGGATATAAATACGCGCTGGAGCATGGATATGATATTGCAGTCCAGCATGACGGGGACGGGCAGCATGATCCGGCGTATATTGAAAAAGTGATTCAGCCCATTCTGGATGGGAAGGCGGATATTGTGATTGGGTCAAGATTTCTTTTAGGGGAAGGATTCCAGTCCTCCGCCAGCCGAAGGGCGGGGATAAGATTTTTAAGTGCTTTGATCCGTGTATCTTGCGGGGCAAGGGTTAAGGATGTGACCAGTGGTTTTCGGGCGGTGAACGGGAGGTACATAAAGTTTTATGCGGAAGATTATCCCTCCGATTATCCGGAACCGGAGGCAATTGTTACGGCGAGCCTTAATGGGGCAAGGGTACAGGAAGTGCCAGTACAGATGAGGGAGAGGAGAAGAGGGGTCAGCTCGATCAATTTAAAACGGTCGGTTTACTATATGGTGAAGGTATCCATAGCGATTTTGGTTTGCCGGATAACAGGAAGGAAAAGGAGGGGAAAGGAAATTTAGATGACGGTTTATTTAAGAGTGGTGCTTGGTTTTGTCGTGGTGGTTTATTTCCTGCTTATTTTGCATTTTATGAAGAAAAAGATGCTTTCCCTCAAGTATACGCTGCTCTGGCTGTTTTCCGGGTTTGTGATGGGGATTTTGGTTTTGTTCCCAGGATTGCTTGACGCGTTTGTGAAAGCGGTGGGGATTGAAACCCCGATGTATGGGCTGTTTGTTTTTGCGATTTTCTTTATCCTTGTGATTGCGATGTCCCTGACTGCGATAGTTTCTAAGCAGACGGAGCGGATTAAGGATCTGGCACAGGATAATGCGGTACTTGAGAAGAGGGTGAGGGAATTGGAGAAAAAATAGGTTGAAGAGAGGATAGGGGTAATGTCTGAAGGAGCGCTGGTTTCTGTTGTGATGGCAGCATATAAAGAAAAAGATACGTATATACGCAAGGCAATTGAATCTATATTAAATCAGTCCTACAGAAATTTTGAATTTATTATTATTCTGGATAACCCGGAAAATAAAGAACTTGAGGAGATTATACGGGAATATGAGGGGAAGGACAAGCGGATTAAATTTTTGGTAAACGAAAAAAATATGGGAGCGCATGATACGAGGAACCGTGCGATCCGTCATAGTTGTGGAAAATATATTGCGATTATGGATGCGGATGATATTTCACTAAAGGATCGCCTTATGTTGCAGGTGACAGCTATGGAAGAACGGAGTGTGGATGCTATTTCGGGTTTTGTGGAAGTAGTGGATGAGAATGAAAATTTAATTTATGCGATGGACAGGCTTCCAGAAAAAACAGAGGATATCAACCGCAAAATGAAAATTAATGATTGTATGCCACATCCGGCTTTGATGGTAAGAAAAGATGTATATGAAAAACTGGGTGGTTATAATAAGATGCCATACGGGGAGGATTATGAGTTTCTGCTGCGGGCAAGTCTTAAAGGATATAAATTGTACAATCTTCCTAAGATTATTCTGAAATATCGTATGACAATGAGCAGTCTTTCAAGAAATCATCTGTATCAACAGTATTTGATGATGCGCT
The DNA here is from genome assembly GCA_910577675.1 of uncultured Lachnospiraceae bacterium. Classification (GTDB taxonomy): domain Bacteria; phylum Bacillota; class Clostridia; order Lachnospirales; family Lachnospiraceae; genus RGIG4057. Next base: position 81,524 of record CAJTOR010000009.1, on the reverse strand, counting down.
ATTGCCAGATAAAATATTTTGAAGGAAAAGAACTGGGGGATTATGAGAATTTTGTAAAACAGTATTATACACCAGAAAGAGCAGAAAAATATTCAAGAGCAGCAGGATATTTTACTGAAGGGGTGAGAGCATTAACGCAGAAGAGATATTTTAGGATGGCAGGGATGTGCCTAAAGGCATTTGTCCTTTCTCCGGATTATCGAAAAAAGATGTTTCGATATGTGTTGCAATTAAAACGCTGAAAAAGTCTATAAATAAAGAAAGTGGGAAAGAAATGATAAATAAAATGAACGCAGGATTCATGTTTGAACATAGGAATGTACCGAGTTTGAGCTAATTTCATTAGTGTGTGGAGAAACAAAAGTTTTTCAGGAGAAAATGTCCGCATGTAAATAGAAAAAAGTAGCAGCGGAAGTGCCACTTAATCAGGTGGGAAGGTATGGAATTCTTGGTTTAAAGGTGAGGAATAATGAAAAGATTCATCCAATTCCTAAATTTATACGGGAGTGTTGATCAAAGAAAAAATATAATATGGAATATAGTGGCCAATTTTCTCTCGGCTCTACAAACATTCATATTTTTATTGTTTGTGACCCGGTTATCAGGAACGGAAAGTGCAGGTGTTTTCTCCTATGCACTGGCAGTCGCCGCTTTGGAAACAGTAGCTTTATATGGTATCAGTGATTTTCAGGCTACGGATGTTGAGGATAAGTATAAAACAGGTCATTATTTTTGGCTTCGGATTCTGATCAGTGTTGGAATCTTTGTTGCAAGTCTGTTTTATCTTTTGATTGGAGATTATTCTGGGGAGAAGATATGTATTGTTCTCCTGATTGTTTTAGTACGTGCAATTGATTCTGTTGATAATGTGTTTGGCACAATGTTTTTACAGAGGGGAAGGCTGGAATGCGGAGCTAAAATTTCTGTAATCCGGATGATATTTTCTTATTGGTGTTTTGTCGCAGCACTTTTTATAACAGAAAGCCTGTTATGGACATGCGTGGTATTGGCAGTTTATTCCCTTCTGTCTTTGCTTACCGAAATTCGAATAATTGCCCCTGTTTTAAATGGGGGTGGATGGAAACCGAACAGAAGAATCTTAGAGCTGGCAGGAGAATGCTTTCCGCTATTTATAAGTAGTTTTGTATTGATCTATATATGCAACCTTCCAAAGTATTCTATAGACTATTACCTTAATGAAGAGCAACAGGGATACTTTGCAATTCTTTTTTTACCAGTAAATGTGATTAATTTATTAAGTTCTTTTTTATTCAGACCAATTTTGTTAGAACTATCAAGTGCGTGGCAGTCAGGGAAGTATAAAAAATTTCGGAAAATGATCAAGAAACAGGGAATTTGGATTTGTGTAGTTACTTTGCCTGTACTGGTTCTTGGAAAACATTTGGGGCTTTCCCTTTTGTCTATGATTTACGGAGTAGATTTAAATAGTTATTGGAAGGAATTCTTAGTGCTTTTATTAGCGGGAGGTTTAAATGCGATGACGCAGTCCCTGACTTCGGTAATTACTGCTATGCGTTATGCAAGAAAGTTGTTGCAGTTTTACATTTTTGGAGGAGTGGTGGGAACTTTATCATTTTTTCTTGCAGAAGCATATGGAATAATGGGAGCTTCCAGTTTATATGTCGTTGTACAGGCTATGCTGCTTACTTGTTTTGCAGTATTTATCAGGAAAATATTAAAGGAGAAAGAGGAGATTTGTTATGATCAGGCTTAATTTGATGGGAGGGTTGGGAAACCAGATGTTCCAGTATGCATTTGCAAGGGCATTGTCAGAACAATTTCATGATAAAGAAATAGAAGTCAACCCCTATTTTTCAAAGTATTGTAATTTGTGGGTTTCAAAAAGCTTTCATATGACAAATAATTCACTAAAACATTTCCGGTTAAATGAAAATGTCAGGGAAGCAAAAAAGGGAACCGGTATGTTATATGGGTTGGTTCAGTGTGTTAGTTATGTATTTTCCTCTTCCTCTCTAACAAAAAGGTTACCTTCAGAGGAAAGTTTTGGACGTAAAGCGAAAAAAGGTATTTATCAAGCCTTTGCATCGAACTATTATAAAGTTCCGGAAATTAGCAGAAAAAATAAGTATGTTACAGGATATTTTGCAAATGAGAAGTATTTTAAAAATATAAAACCTATTCTTATAAAGGAATTTGAGGTACAAACGGAGCCAAGCGATCAGAATAAAGAAAAAATCAAAGAATTAGAAGCGTGTAATTCGGTATGTGTACATATTCGTCGGGGAGATTATACTTTACCAAAATATTCGGGATTTAATATTTGTGATGAGCAGTATTATCAGCGCGGTATGGATTATATAGAGCAGCGGGTGGAGAAGCCAGTATTTTATATTTTTTCAAATAATAATGAGGAAATTAACTGGATCAAAAAAAATTACCACTTTCGACAGAAAGTGAATTATATTGAATTAAATAATCCGGATTATGAGGAACTGAGATTAATGAGTCATTGTAAACATTTTGTTATGGCAAATAGCACATTTAGCTGGTGGGGATCTTATCTTGCGGAAAGTACGGGGGGGGGTAAGATTGTTGTGGTACCTTCTGTCTGGCAACGTGAGGAATATCGCGGTGGGGAAATAGATATTTACCGGGAGGACATGATAAAAATTGATGTGGATTAAAGGAGAAGAAAGATGATGTGTAGCGAAGAAAAATTTTTAAGGCAAAGTTATTTAGATGCCGAGGCAGATTATTTGTATTCTATTGCTCATTCCGAGGTGCCATCATGGGACTGGATTGCAGTAACCGCATCAAATGATAGGCAGGCAGAAGCTTATCAGATACAGCTTGATAGCAGGAAGGAAAGGGGGCTGCTTCATCCGGGAACGCGCTATATTGTTGTTGCGGATATAGGAGGGGAACGGATCGGTTCTGGTGGTGCTACCTTGAATGTTCTTTATGTTATTGCGAAAGAGATCGGTTTTGATAGGTTGCTAAAGCAGAAAATATTAGTAATCCATTCGGGCGGTGACAGCAGAAGGATACCCCAGTATTCTGCATGCGGAAAGCTATTTTCACCAATTCCTAGGGCACTTTGGGACGGCGAAAATGCGGTGTTACTTGATGAGTTGCTGATGGCGGTGACAAGGGTTCCGTCTAGAGTGTCTTATGGGATGCTGATTATGCCAGGGGATACGGAACTTTTGTTTAATCCATTGCAGCTGGAATTGTTTGCATGTGATGCGGCAGGGTTGTCGATGAAAGCGAATTTGAGCGAGGGCAAGGAGCATGGGGTTTTTTTGAGCGGAGCGGATGGGATTGTAAAAAGGTTTTTACATAAGCAGACAGAATCCGTATTAAGAGAGGTTGGAGCCGCGAACCAAAAGGATCAGGTAGATATTGATACTGGTTGTATCTGGCTGGATTCTAAGCTGGTTTTGGAAATGACAGGTCTGTTTTATGAAAATGGAAATTTTTTGGAGGAAAGGTTTGGAGAATATGTTAATGGAGATGTTCGGCTAAATTTTTATAATGATTTTGTTATGCCGCTGGCATCTGAAGTGTGCTGGGAAGAGTACCGGGATTCTGCGCCAGAAAACGGTTTTTCCGAACAATTAATAAGGTGCCGGGAAAGGATATGGGAGAGGCTGCACAGGTATTCCATAAAATTGGTTCGGATGGATCCGGCAAGATATATTCATGTTGGTATGACGGAGGAACTCTATGATTTGATGGTGCGTAAAATCGGGGAGTACCGGTATTTGGGCTGGGAAAAAAGAATTTTATGTAATCAGGGAGCGGGAAGCGATTATTCGGGAATAAATTCATATGTGGGAGATAAGGTGTTTGTTTCCGGGGATAGTTATTTAGAGAATTGTGTTTTAACAGGGAAGGTGGAGGTATGTGGGAAAAGTATTTTATCTGGACTCTCTGTTAATTTTGATATAGAACTTCCGACGGGTGTTGTAATTCATGGATTAAAGTTGAAAAGCGGTCAATATGTGTGCCGGATATATGGGATTGAGGATAACCCGAAGGGTTCGATTGATTCTCTGTGCCTTGGGAGTTCCCTGCGCAGATTAATGCAGGTTACGGGGATGGAAGCATCCCTGTTGTGGGAGGATATGCCGCCATCTATTTGGAACGCAAAACTTTATGCCGTTAGTGATACGGAAGAAAAAGCACTTAAAAATGCAGTTATCCTGTATCAAATTTTTCATGGACAGGCAAACAGCCAGGAGATTGAAGAATGGAAAAATATGAGGCGCATAAGTCTTCAGGGCAGTTTTGAGGAGGCGGACATAAGCGCTTTATTATTAAGGCAGAGAGAAATTTGCAGCATGGTAAGATGCGAGAACATAATTAGAAATATTGTATTGGGGGAGGATGTATTTAGTGCATTTCAGGTTTTTTCAGGTAAAGAAGAAGCAGAGCTTTTATTTTTAAAGGCCTATGCAGATGAAACTGATGATTTATTTTTGAAAATGAGGTTGTATCTGGGATTAAATTATGTTTGTGGTAAATTCCAGTGTAAAGTGGCAAATATGGGTGCAGGAAATTTTGAAGATATGATTTATGTTGCGATTAAAGAGTATATTTTAAAAGCTGCAAAAGAAATGTATAGTTGTGGTTGTAATATTCATTTCGCTAAAGATAAAATCATAAAAAAACTTCCCGTGCGTGTCAATTTTTGTGGGAGTCCGTCGGATGCTGCCCCGTATTGTTTGGAATATGGTGGTACGATGTTGAATGGAGCCTTGCTGTTGAGGGGTAACATGCCAATCTGCGTTGAGGTATTAAAGACTGTGGAGTCTGTTATAGAATTTGAAAGTGTGGACTCGGAGTGTAGTGTAATATACCATGACCTTTCGTTGATTAAAGATTGTGGGAATCCATATGATACTTTTGCACTTCATAAAGCAGTTTTGATTGCGGCAGGAATTGTATCATATACAGATACCGAAGAAAATATGGAGGAACTATGCGCAAGGCTGGGAGGGGGGTTAAAGCTTGTTACATCCGTAAATGTGCCGAGGGGTTCTGGTCTTGGGACAAGCAGCATTTTAGCAGCTTGTGCGATTAGCGCAGTATATGAGTTGTTTGGGATTGAGGTGGAGAAAGAGAAAATTTATAGTGATGTTTTTGTGATAGAGCAACTGATGAATACGGGAGGAGGATGGCAGGATCAGGTGGGGGGATATACCCCAGGATTGAAATATATTTATTCATGACCGGGGATTTTCCAGAATCTCAAGGTTGATATGATAAAGTTGGACAGGGATATTCGTGTAAAATTGCAGGAGCGGTTTGTGCTGATTTTTTCGGGGCAGAGAAGACTGGCAAGGAGCGTTCTGAGGGAAGAAATGAACCAGTGTATCAGAAACCATAAAAATTCAATGGAAGTTTTGGAGGAAATACGAAGAATTTGTGCACTTATGAAATTTGAGATTGAGAGGGGAAATATAACTGCTTTCGCAAATTATATTTCAGAGCAGTTTGAACTGGTTAAGACGCTGGATCGTGGGGCTTCGAATACTTGTATTGAATATATTTTTGATTGTTGCGCGGATTTAATAGACGGAAAGTCGGTCTGCGGGGCAGGAGGGGGAGGTTTTTTGCAGGTTATTTTGAAAGAGGGTATTACACGGGCACAGCTTGAAGAAAGAATTCGTGAGCATTTTGAGGGCTGTGGGGTTGAGGTCTGGGATTCGACATTTTTATGGGAGGCATAAAATATGGTGGATAGGGAGGAAAGGATGCTTGCGACTGCGCAGCGGGTGGTGGAGCAGGAAACAGAGGCGGTAAGGGGGTTGGGAAAAAGTCTTGGAAAGGTATTTCTTTCGGTTTGCCGAGAGGTAGATTCGTGTCAGGGAAAGCTAATCGTTACAGGGATGGGGAAAAGCGGGCATGTAGCCAGGAAGATAGCAGCATCTATGGCAAGTCTTGGGATTTGTTCGTTTTTTCTGCATCCGGCGGAAGCAATGCATGGTGACCTGGGGATGATACAGGAGAAGGATGTTGTGATTGCGATTAGTTATAGTGGAGAAAGTGAAGAGATTGTAAAAATTATTCCTAATATAAAAATCATAGGGGCTCGATTGATTGGAATTACGAATAATAAGGAATCAACATTAGCAAGAAAAAGTGACATTGTACAAGTATTTCCTGATATGATGGAAGCGTGTCATTTGGGTTTGGCTCCAACGACTAGCACAACAGTTGCTATGGTTTATGGGGATGCATTGGCTGTAGCAGTTTCTGAGGCGAAGGGATTTACCAAAAATGATTTTGCAGTATTCCATCCGGCTGGTTCTTTGGGAAAAAAGTTGACAGTTAAAGTGACGGATGTTATGGAAAAAATTGAACATGCGCAGTGTGTTGAAAAGGGGAAGATGCTGGTGGATGCCATCAAAGTATTTAGCAGGCAACAAACCGGAATTATTCCAGTAAATTTTCCGGATGGACGGCTGTGCGGCATTATTACGAATGGTACTTTGGAACGGGTTTTGGAAGAGGGTGTGGACATATATCATACAGGACTTTCACAGATGGTAAATGAGTTACCAGTTTATGTGGAGGCAGAAACAATGGCAATTGAAGCGCTCAGGATTATGATGGAACATAAAATTAAGTCGATGCCAGTTATATTGGAAGAAAAAGTAATTGGAGTAATCTCGGTGACTGCGATCCTTAACAGGGGGATTTATTTATAATTATGGTGAAGAAAATGGATTACAGAGTTTTGGCAATTGATCTGGATGGAACTCTGACGAATTCCAGAAAACAGATAACGTCTTATACAAGAGAAATACTCCGTGCGGCGATGGATAGGGGAATCAAAATAATTTTGGCATCCGGAAGACCCGTGCTTGGAATCCGTAATATAGCAGAAGAATTGGAATTGAAACAGTTTGGAGGTTATATATTGGCATATAATGGCGGGCAAATTATTGATTGTCATCATGAAAAGGTAATATTTGAGAAACTGATACCGAACAGGTTCTATTCTGAAATATGCCGTATTGCAAGAAGTTTCGGGGTACAACCGCTTACCTATTTAGGAAGTGAAGTGCTTGCAGAGTCAGAGGAGGATCCGTATGTCAGGAGGGAAGCTTACAATAATTCGACCACAATAAAGAAGGTGGGGAGAGTGGATCATGCAGTTAAGCAACAGGTACCTAAATTTATGCTTGTCGGGGAAAATGACAGGTTAAAAATGGCACAAGAGTGTATAAAGAAAACCTTTTTAGATAAGCTGGATGTTTTCTTTTCAGAGCCATATTTTTTGGAGATTGTGCCAGCAGGAATTGAAAAAGCAAAAGCGCTTGAAATCTTACTTTTTAAATTAAGTTTGTTTCCTGAAAATTTAATGGCATTTGGGGACGGGATGAATGATATTCCGATGCTTTTATATGCTGGATATTCTGTTGCAATGGAGAATGCCTGCCAAAGGGTTAAAGAGGTGGCAGATTTCATTACTGTTTCAAATGATGAGGATGGGGTGGCAAAGGTTGTAAAAACACTGTTGCTTGACGGGAAAAACCATTCGGGAGGTAGAGATGAAAGTATCAATTGTAACTGCAACATATAACGATGTAAAACATTTGCAAAAGAGTCTTACGGCTTTGCTTGAACAGGATTATGATAATATTGAGAGCATTATTGTTGATGGGGGCTCGACCGATTGCACGGTTAAGGTGATACAGGATTTTAAAGATCAATTTAAAGGTACTGTAAAGTGGGTATCAGAAAAGGATAAAGGGTTATATGATGCTGCGAACAAGGGAATTCGGATGGCGACTGGCGATATTATTGGATGTTATTGGGATGTGTTTGCTGATAATAATGTTATATCAGAGATTGTGCAGAGGATAAGTGAAGAGAATACGGATGGTGTTCATGGTGATCTGGTGTATGTTGACGGTGAACAAGTGGTGCGCTACTGGAAAATGGGGCAGGGAAAGATTAAACGGGGGTGGATGCCGGGGCATCCGACATTATATTTGAAAAAAGAGGTATATGAGAAATACGGTTTATATAAGGAAAATTATCGATGTTCCGGAGATTATGAATTTATGGTTAGGTGCCTGAAGGACGAAAGTGTAAAATTATCTTACATACCGAAGGTTATGATTCGGATGTTTTATGGGGGATTAAGTACCAGCAGTAAGGATGCATACCGTCGTTCTATAAAAGAGGGGATCATTGCATTGAAAGAAAATCATGTAAAACATCCTTATTGGGTGACATTCCTTAGAATTTTGGTTACATCAAGACAATTTTTTAATTGCAGTCGGAAGCTTGCAGGGAACAAATAGGTTTGGATAATGGATGGAAAAGAGGAAGAAATATGTTAAAAGGAATTAATACTGTGCTTTCACCGGAGTTGTTAAAGATATTGTGTGAGATGGGGCATGGGGATGAAATTGTGATTGCCGATGCAAATTTCCCAGCGGTTTCTCTCGGAAAGCGACTGGTAAGGGCGGATGGCATTGGGGCAGATATTCTGTTGGATGCGATTTTGGGTGTATTTCCACTGGATCATTATGTTGGAGAACAGGTAGTATTGATGGAAGTAGCAAAAGGGGATTCTGTTATTCCGAAAATTTGGGTGGAATATGAAAAAATGATTTCGAAATATGATCCGCGGGCGAATATAATCCGGATAGAGCGACAGGAATTTTATAATAGGGCACAACGGGCATACGCAGTAGTGGCAACGGGAGAACGTGCCCAGTATGGGAATATATTATTAAAAAAGGGAGTGATACAGGAATAGAGAATTACGGAGGGAAGAAAATGAAAGAGGAAAGACTTGTTTCCAATATGAATAAATGTGGAAATCGAGAGGGCTGGCTGGATTCGCTGCGTGCGTTTGCAGTATTGCTGGTGGTGGTGGGACATATAGCGGAATTGTGGGACGATGATTTTATGAGATACCTAAACAGGGGGCTTTATTTGTTTCATATGCCATTGTTTTTTGTAATGAGTGGAATCACTTTTGAGATGTTTACAATAAAGAGCCAAATAGATTTGCGGAAAATATGGGTGAAAAGGGTGGGAAACCTTTTGATTCCCGCATTCTTTTTTGTGTTGGTTCAGTTTTTGTTTGATTCCAAAAGGGACATTTTTACGGTGTACAGTGGGGTATGGTTTTTAGTTTTTTTAGCCTTGGTTCTATCTGTAGAAATTATAATTTTAATGTTTGAAAGGAACAAAGGTAAAAAATCGGGGGGGGGTATTTTATGTATTGATAACAGGTGTTTTATGGATTCTTTTCGGAATTGTTTGTATTATACTTGATGAAAAAGGATTTGTAGTTTTTGGGAAACTGGCTAGGGAAATTTCAAAATTTTTTGGGTATCTGATTTGTTTTCGATATGGTAGGTATGCAATACGGTGCAAGGATACTGCATGGAAAATAGATTTTCATTTTTTCTGTGCGGCTGCATGTTTTGTGGTGATACAGGTAACGGCAGCACTAATTGATGTTGGGGCGAATACCACCTTGTTGCGGATGATGTGTGGTCTTGCAGGGAGCAGGGTTATTGTCAGTCTTTTTTATTATTTTAGAAAGCAGGTTACTTGGTTGGAAAATTTAGTATCAAAGTATTCGGTGGAGATTTATATGCTTCATGGGAATATAGTCCATAAATTGATTTTGGTTCCAGTGCTTTCAGTTTTAAATTTTCGAGAAACCGAGATGATGATTGTGTTTTGCCTGATTTCTTTAGTCGCAGATTTTGGGTTATCGCTTGGGATCGCATTTATGGAGAGATTTTTTGTACCGATTAACTTTATTTTTCATCCTATGGGATATTTGGAAAAAAGAGATTAAGTCAGAAACTTTAGTGGTGGACGATTTTAAACAAAAGAAAAGGCTTTGGTGGAAGGAGGTTCGCAGCCATGTATATGGATTATACTGAAATTGGAAGAAGGATTGCGCAAAAGAGAAGAAAACTTTTACTGACGCAGGCGGAAGTGGAGGCAAAGGCGGAACTTAGCCCACGGTATCTTTCAAATATTGAGCGGGGGCGTTCCATCCCTTCCATTGATGTATTAATGCAGATCGCGGATGTGTTACATATGACACCGGACGAAGTGCTTCTCGGGGCGGATAGTATGTCACAGGAAGAGTTGCCAGAAAGGATTTTTGCAGGGTTGAAACGTTTAAACAAGGTTCAGCAGGAACAGACATTAAGTTTTATTGGCTGGCTAAAAGATCACGAGAAGTAAGTCTTTCCTGAAAAATATTGACAGATTGCCAGCTATGAAATATACTTTCCATAAAATAAAGGATTGCTTTTAAATATGACATACAATCAGACAGAGGGGATATAGCTGAAAAACAAGTCTGTTGACTTTTTGTTTCAACTTGCTCGCAGTAAATTGCTCTGACATAAAGGATTATTTTGGAGAAATCATATATGGAAAAAGAAAATCTATTATCAGCAAAAAAAGAGCCAGGTGAAAAATACGAAATAAATAATGCCGTCTGGATTGCGGCGGCAATATTAATACTTAGGAGTTACCGGGCAGATAAAATAGCAACGCGCGACGATCTGTATTTTAAACAGGCGGAGATAGCAAAACTTGCCGCCCTGTATGCGGATGGCTATGTGGACAGGGCAAGATGTTCTTTTTTGTGCTGCGCGGGTCAGGAGAAGTCCGTAAACTGTTATTTGCGCGGGGATAATGAGAAAGATCCCTCGCTTAGGCGGCTTACTATGATGGGGGAACTTGAGGGAAAAACATATCCAAAGGAGCTTAATCCGGCAGACCGGCTGGAGGTGGACGGCGATGTGATAACGGTGGGGGAATTATTTGCTTTTGTAAAAAATATATATCCTACAATCTATAATCATGTTTCCTGCCCCGAGCAGGTTTGCCCGGAACAAATTTATTTTGAGCAGATATCAATGCGGGGGGATGAAGGCAAGAGCGAGGAGTATGAAAAGGAAAAATATGTAAATTCTGCTGCCGAAGAGGGCGAGTGGGAGCCGGGGCAGGACTGGGAAGCGTATAAGAATCTGATTTTGTACGGTCCTCCCGGCACGGGAAAAACTTATATGTCCGCAGTCTATGCGGTTGCCTTCTGCGATGGGAAACCGCTTTTTGAACTTACGGATTATAGTAAGGTTATGGAGCGGTACAGGGAACTTAAAAAACAGGGGAGAATTGTGTTTACCACATTTCATCCCTCCTACAGCTATGAAGAGTTTATCGAGGGGATAAGACCGGTGGTTGACCGGGGGAAAGACAGTCTTTCGTATGCGGTGGAACCCGGCATATTTAAGAAATTCTGCGCCCTTGCAGCGGGGAGCGGATCTGGGGGAGCGGCCGGCACCCGTAAAGAAATAGCGGGGATGCCATATGTATTTATTATCGATGAGATTAACCGCGGGAATATTTCGAAGATTTTCGGCGAGCTGATTACGCTGATTGAAAATTCAAAGAGGGCTGGGGAGAAGGAGGCAGTATCTGCGGTACTGCCCTATTCGGGCGAGGAATTCAGCGTCCCGAAAAATGTCTACCTGATCGGAACCATGAATTCTGCCGACCGTTCGGTCGCCCTGATGGATACGGCACTGCGCAGGCGTTTCCGGTTTGTTGAAATGATGCCGCAGCCGCAGGTTTTAAGGCAGTTAAAAGCAGACCGTGTGGGGGAACTTGATGTGGCAGACATGCTTGAAGTGATAAATGGGCGGCTTACCTATTTGTACGACAGGGAACATACCATCGGACATGCTTTTTTCACCGGGCTTACGGGGGAGAATGCCACGTTGGAAAAGTTAGGATACATCTTTGAAACCGCCATATTCCCGCTTTTGCAGGAATATTTTTATGAAGATTACGAAAAGATTCAGCTTGTTTTGGGGGACAATGCGAAAAGCTGCCCGGAACTGAAATTTATCCGTGACGATACAGTTTGTGCAGGCAATATTTTTAAGGGGAATGCAAGCGGGATAATTGATCTTTCCGGGAAGATATACACTATAAATAAATCCGCCTTCCTGGATATTGACAGCTACAAAGAAATACTTTAGGAAGTTGCTTTTGTGAGAGGGAAAGGTAAGCTTTAATCGGATGCTCCTGCATTCCGGTTTGCGGCTGTGCAACGAGATGGGAAAATTATTTGAGGTAAAAGAATTTGATAAAATAATCTGTAATCCCGATTACAGGGAGGATAAAAAATATAAGTATCTGGAACGGGAGGAATTTGATGAGCTGCTTGCCTTTCTCCATGGGATTTCGGGGGAGGGTGAGAGGGCGGATGCTTTAGATTTTATGGGGATCGGGTATCGGCGCGGCGTGGGCGATGTGGTTTTTGTCAAAAATTATGTGGGGCTTATCCAGCTAAAAAGCGGATTTCAGATACAGATATTGCCAAAGATATCCTTTGGGGAGGATGGGGAACAGGGGAGTGAAAAAACAAAAAAGGTGTTTCTTAAAATGCTTTCGAGCATGAAAGATTTTAAGGGCAGGGAGTTTCTTGATGCCTCTTTAAAAGCGGATCGGATGAATCTTTATGAGCTTTTTATAAATATGTATTTGCAGGAAGTTAAGTGGCTGGTAAAAAGAGGACTGCAATCGGATTATATGGCGGGGGAGGAAAATCTTTCATATTGCAGGGGAAAACTTCTTGTAAATAAACAACTTTGCATTAACTTAGCGCACAGGGAGCGCTTTTATGTCGCATGCGATGAGTTTAATCAGAACAGGGCGGAGAACCGCATTATAAAGGCGACCCTGCTCAGGTTGCAGAAATTGACAACAAATGAGGAAAATACGCGGATGGTTCGGCAGCTTCTGATTTATTTCGGTATGGTTTTGGCATCGGAAAATTATGAGAAAGATTTTTCTAAGGTTGTGATAAATCGGAGTACAAAAGACTATGAAAGGCTGATGAAGTGGTCTAGGGTCTTTTTGATGAATCGTGGAATAACAGTTTTCTCCGGTTCCATCCCCGCAAAGGCGCTTTTGTTCCCGATGGAATCGGTTTATGAAAGTTATGTGGCGCAGCAGATAAAAAGAGTGTTTTCTGTCAGGGGCTGGGAAGTTTTGTGCCAGGATAACCGATACTCCCTGTTTGTGGAGAGGGGGCGGCAGTTTTCGCTCTGCCCGGATATCGTTTTGGTAAGGGCGGGGAGGACGGTAATTCTTGATACGAAGTGGAAAAGACTAATTGACCGGGGGGCGGGATATGGGATTTCCCAGGCAGATATGTATCAGATGTATGCCTATTCAAAAAAATATAAAGCGCCCGAGGTCTGGCTTTTATATCCGGTAAATGATGAGATGAGGGGGCATGCGCCAATCCGCTTTGAGAGCGGCGACGGAACATGTGTCCGACTGTTTTTGGTGGATGTGGCGGGGATGGAGGAGAATATGGAAGAATTTTGTAAAATTTTGGATGAAAATTCCTGAAAAATTTTGGGGTTGACATTCCGAAAAAATATGCTAAAATAGTTCCCATAATACCCCGGTGCAGTACAGTTGTAAGCTGGGGAGAAAAATGCAGAGATGGTGTTTGCATATCGCAGCAGACTGTTGTTTTCACTAAGAGAAGGGAAGTCACCGGCTGAGAGCTTCCCCGTGTTCAAATGACAGTTGACTTTCACACCGGAGCAGCGGGGCTGAAGACATTGACAGTAGGTTCTGACGTTTCATACACGTTACGTATGTCATCGAGTGTCCGCCATATTTTGGCGGGAATCAGGGTGGTACCGCGAAGTAGATTACTCCGTCCCTTTTGTGTTGCAGAAGGGGCGTTTTTTTTATGCGCAGCCCTTGCGCGGGGCGCGAATTTAATTACAGACCCGTGCAGGGAAATACCGTTATGGCGGCGCACGCGAATACTCCTTCTGCGGCGATAACCCGCCCCGCTTTTGTGCGCTGCCAAAGAGGCGGGAAAATAACCGCAGCGCAGAAAGAGGCTTTTATGAAGGAGAAATTAGCACAGTTAAAGGAGAGGGCACTCTCACAGATTACGGCTTCGGAGGGGCTTGATAAGCTGAACGATATCCGTGTGGCGTTCCTTGGGAAAAAGGGGGAACTTACGGATATGCTCAAGTCCTTAAAGGATGTTGCGCCGCAGGAGCGCCCGGCAGTCGGGCAGATGGTCAATGAGGCGAGGGCGGCGATTGAGGCGAAGCTTGAGGAGCGCAAACAGGCATTTGAGAAAAAGTTGCGCGAGGAGAAAATGGCGGCGGAAACAATTGATGTGACCCTGCCAGCCAAAAAGCCGATGCTTGGGCACCGGCATCCAAATACCATTGCGCTAGAAGAGGTGGAGCGCATTTTTGTCGGCATGGGTTATGAGGTGGTGGAAGGACCGGAAGTCGAGTACGATTATTATAATTTCGAGGCGTTAAATATCCCGAAAAACCACCCGGCAAGGGATGAGCAGGATACCTTCTATGTGACGGATAATATTGTGCTGCGCACGCAGACTTCGTCCGTGCAGGCGCATGTGATGGAGCAGGGGAAACTGCCGATCCGCATTATCGCGCCGGGCAGGGTGTTCCGCTCGGATGAAGTGGACGCGACACACTCTCCGAGTTTCCATCAGATTGAGGGGCTGGTAATTGATAAGCATATCACATTTGCGGATTTAAAGGGTACGCTCGCGGAGTTTGCAAAAGAACTTTTCGGCGCGGACACAAAGGTAAAATTCCGCCCGCATCATTTCCCGTTTACCGAACCTTCGGCGGAGGTGGATGTTTCCTGCTTTAAGTGCGGCGGAAGCGGATGCCGTTTCTGTAAGGGTTCGGGCTGGATTGAAATATTAGGGTGCGGTATGGTGCACCCAAATGTGCTGAAAATGAGCGGTATCGACCCGGAGGAATACACGGGTTTTGCATTCGGTGTGGGACTGGAGCGCATCGCGCTGCTGAAATATGAGATTGACGATATGCGCCTGCTTTATGAGAATGATGTGAGGTTTTTAAAGCAGTTCTAGCCGCGGGGCAGGGTGTGGTCTGCCATAAAAATAAAGTAGCGCCGCATAAAGCGGCAGAAAAGAGGGTTATCTATGAATACACCGCTTTCTTGGATTAAAGCTTACGTGCCGGGGCTTGACTGCACGGCGCAGGAATATACGGATGCAATGACATTGTCCGGCACGAAGGTGGAGGGCTATGAATGTTTTGATGCCGACTTGGAAAAGATTGTGGTCGGCAGGGTGAATAAGGTTTTGCGCCACCCGGACGCGGATAAACTGGTAATCTGCCAGGTGCAGGTGAGCGAGGAGGGCGATACGGTACAGATTGTGACGGGCGCGCCAAATGTGTTTGAGGGAGCTGTCGTTCCGGTGGTACTTGACGGCGGGCGCGTGGCAGGCGGCCACAACGGTGAGAAAACGCCGGGCGGTATCCGGATCAAAAAAGGGAAACTGCGCGGGGTGGAATCGTTCGGTATGATGTGCTCGATCGAGGAACTTGGTTCAAGCAGGGAAATGTATCCGGATGCGCCGGAGGAGGGGCTGTATATTTTCAATAACAACCCTGCATATGCGGATTTAAAGATTGGCTCGGATGCGGTGGAAGCGCTTGGGCTTCACGATGTGAATTTTGAATATGAAGTTACAAGCAACCGCGTGGACTGCTTTGGCGTGCTTGGCATTGCCCGCGAGGCGGCTGCGACCTTTGGAAAGGAATTTGTGCCGCCGGTTGTGAAAAAGACCGGGAATAATGAGAAAGCTTCGGATTATGTGTCGGTGGAAATAGAGGATACAACACTTTGCCGCCGCTATGTCGGGAGGGTTGTGAAAAATATCAAGATTGCCCCATCCCCGATGTGGATGCAGCGCCGTCTTGCGGCGAACGGCATCCGCCCGATCAACAATATTGTTGATATTACTAATTATGTGATGGAGGAATATGCGCAGCCGATGCACGCTTATGATCTTGACCGGCTCGCCGGAAAAAAGATTATTGTGCGCCGCGCTAAGGATGGCGAGGAGTTTGTGACGCTGGACGGGCAGGTGCGCCAGGTTGATTCCTCCATGTTAATGATCTGCGACGGGGAAAAGGCGGTCGGGATTGCTGGGATTATGGGGGGTGAGAATTCAAAGATTACGGATGACGTTAAGACAATGCTGTTTGAGGCAGCATGTTTTGACGGTACGAACATCCGCCTATCCGGCAAGAAGCTTGGTCTGCGCACGGACGCGGCAGCAAAATTTGAGAAGGGGCTTGACCCGAACAACGCGATGGCGGCGATGGATCGCGCGTGCCAGTTGATTGAGGAGCTTGGCGCGGGTGAAGTGGTTGGCGGCGCGGTGGATGTCTACCCTGAACCATGGCAGGAAAAGCGCGTGAAATTTGATTATGAGCGCACGAACGCGGTACTTGGGACAAAACTTGACAAGCAGACAATGCTTTCTTATTTCAGGAAAATTGATCTTGCCTATGACGAGGCGACAGGCGAGGTGATCGTGCCGACCTGGCGGCAGGATGTGAACTCACAGTGTGACCTTGACGAGGAAGTGGCGCGTTTTTACGGGTATGACAATATCCCGGCAACGCTGCCAAGCGGTGAGGCGACAACGGGGAAGCTTTCGTTTAAGCTTCGCATTGAAGCGATGGCAAGGCAGATGGCGGAGCAGTTCGGATTTTTTGAGTCGCAGAATTATTCGTTCGAGAGTCCCAAGGTTTTTGACAAGCTTCTGATTCCTCAGGGTGATGCGGCAAGGAATACTGTAGTAATCAGCAATCCGCTGGGGGAGGATTACAGCGTGATGCGCACCCTGCCTTTAAACGGTCTGCTAAGCTCGCTTGCAACGAATTATAACCGCCGCAATAAGAATGTGCGGCTGTATGAGCTTGCGAATGTGTACCTGCCAAAGAGCCTGCCGCTTGCAGAACTTCCGGATGAGCGCATGCAGTTTGTGCTCGGGTTTTACGGTGAGGGGGATTTCTTTGATTTGAAGGGTGTGGTTGAGGAATTTCTTGAGAAAGTCGGCTTAAAGGATATCCTGACCTATGACCCGCAGGCGGGAAAGACTTACCTGCATCCGGGCAGGCAGGCAAATATCTGCTATCAGGGCGGGGTGATTGGGTATCTCGGCGAAATCCACCCGGAGGTGGCAGAGCGCTACGGCATCGGGGAAAAGGTGTATGCGGCGGTGCTTGATATGCCGCAGATTGTAGAGAAGGCAGATTTTGATACAAAATATGTGGGAGTTGCGAAATTCCCGCCTGTAACCAGAGATATCAGCATGGTAATGAAGAAGGAGATCCTGGCAGGGCAGGTTGAGGAGATTATCCGGAAAAACGGCGGGAAATATCTGGAGCACTATGAATTGTTTGATATCTACGAGGGTGCCCAGATCGCAGAGGGATATAAGTCGATCGCCTATTCGATAAGCTTCCGCGCGAATGATAAGACGCTTGAGGATTCGGAGGTGAATGCGGCGATGGAGAAGATCTTAAAGGGTGTCAGGACACTTGGAATTGAGCTGCGCTCATAAATTGCGGGCGGGGAAGTAGCAACCGTTTTGCAAAATATAGTAAAAGGCTGGAAAAAGCGATTGTTTTTTCCAGTCTTTTTCGTTTGTGTTAAAAGAATCTTAAATTGTTCTAAACTTTATTCTTTATAAATTTCCAAAATTCCCTAATATTCCCGTAAACCCGCTTAAAATGTGGCAGTGTACAAAGTCAGGTGCATAGGAAAAAGACGAAAAATGACATGGATATGCCACATTCCCCTGATAGAATACCCGCGTATTTTATGTTTTACGGACGAAAAATCCCGCAATTGTTTGAGGGAAAGTCTGATGTGAAAGTTTTTCACACGAAAATGAAGCAGTTGGTACATACATTGGAATTCTTGTGGAGGTAAATTATGCGAAAACGATTTCGGAAATATCTTGTGATGCTGTTATGCATATCTTTTTTGTGTCCGTATTTTATGACGATTTTGCAGCAGGGAGCGCGGATGCTTGTAACGCGGGCGGCAAGTGTGCCGATAAAGGGTGTGTGCACTGCGAATGAGCTGAATATAAGGAGCGGACCCGGGACGGATTACCCGCAGGTGAAGTCGGGTGGAAAAAATGTGGTGTTGACCAAAGGTCAGGAAGTTTCTATTTACTCGGAGAAGGACGGATGGTATGAGATTGGTCTTAAGGTGGGCGGGAATCAGGTAAAGGGTTATTGTCTTGGTACATTTATAAAAGTTACGGCGACAGCAACACCGACACCCACGGCAACGCCAACTCCGGATCTTGTAAAAACCACCGTCTACAATCTTAAAATTCCGGCAAAGATAACCGCGAATGAGCTGAATTTTAGAAAGTCGGCGGACACGGAGTCGGAAGTGTACGCAACCCTGAAAAAGGGGGATGCGGTGACGGTGCTTGGAACAAAGGATGCGGACGGCTATCTCTGGTACTATGTTTCGACAAAGGTGGATGGCAAGACAAAGAAGGGATATATTGTCAGTGATTATGCGGCCTTTACCTTCAAAAAATATTTTTATGCGAAAACGAAGGCAAAGTTGAATTTGGTTACGGAAGCGGGCGGGAAGGAGAAAGTGGAAACGGAAGATGGCGATGTGGTTTCTATTTCCAAGGGAAAATTATTGTATGTCCTTTCCGAGAAGATGGCAGGGGGGGAGAAATGGCTGCGCGTTAGGGTGACTGTTTCGGGGGTAAAGTATTACGGGTATGTAAAGCTTGCGCAGGTGGAGTTAGTGGGGCTTGCGGAAACAGCTTACGTTACGCCGACACCGACCCCGCAGCCAACTACAACGCCGGTTGTGGTCGATGATGAGCAGGAATATGCATATAATGCGACAGTGACAGCGAATACTCTCAATCTGAGGAAGAAGGCATCCACAAGCAGCGATGTTTTGGTGGAACTTTCAAAGAACCAGAAGCTTGCGGTATTAAATACCAGTGTGGAGGATGACGGAATCTGGTACCGCGCTGCGCTTACGGTTGGAAAGAAGGAATATGTCGGCTACTTGTTCTCACAGTATGTTGCCCTTGATTTTCCGCAGGAAGTGTATGCAAAGGTAGTGGGAGGGTCGCTAAAACTGCGGAGCAAAGCCGACAGCAAGGCGGTCTATGTGACGAAATCCGGCGGCAGTATTTTATCCTTGGCAAAGGGCACGCAGGTAACCCTTATTTCGGAAACCAGTGTTTCAGGGAAAAAATGGTTTGAAGTGGAAGTGGAGGTTAGTAAAAAGACTTACACTGGCTATGCGACGGCGGACAAGCTTTCGCTTATTGGGGAAGTGGAGGAAGAACCACAGCCGTCCCCTACTCCGACTCTGACACCAACTCCTACAATGTCACCGGAGCCAACTGCCCCGCCGGAGGAAGTTGAGCCGACCCCGACACTGACTCCAACGCCTACGCCAAGTCCGACTCCTGCACTGCCATCAAAGGGGCAGGGCAAGATTACGGAAGTGACGGCGCTTGCCCTGAAGGAACTGCCGCAGTATGGCAGCAAACTGGTTAAGAATGCGAATGGGTTTTCGGTGGTAATCAGCACGGAGAATGTGTTTGAGGTGCTTGATATTGTGGATGACGGTGAGAACCGCTGGTGCCATGTGGTCTTTAAGCAGGATGGCGTTGATTATGTGGGTTATATAAATGCGGATTATGTTCTCTATGTCGATGGCGGGGAGATTTTGGATGATCCGACGCAGGAAGTACCGACTCCCGCAGAGCCATCCCCATATCCGACGGATATCCCGCCGCAGGTGGTTGATCCAACAGATTTTGAGGCTCTGCTCGACGCGCAGAATTTCCCGGAGAGTTACCGAGGTGCGCTGCGCACATTGCACGCGCTGCATCCGCAGTGGAAATTTGTGGCAAACCATACGGGGCTTGACTGGAACACTGCGGTGGACAATGAGAGTGCGGTTGGCAAAAACCTGATTTCAAATACCAAGGGAGCTGCCTGGAAGTCGTTTGAGCAAAATGCTTACAACTGGAAAACGGATACCTTTGTGGTTTATGATGGTTCGACATGGGTGACAGCATCAAGGGAAGCCAATGCCTATTATATGGACCCGCGCAATTTCCTGGATGATACCAATATTTTCCAGTTTGAGCTTCTGACCTACGAACCAGCCTACCAGACCGTGGACGGCGTGGAGAATATCCTGCGCAATACAGCGATGGGAAATCAGTATGTGTCCTACATAGATGATTTTGGAAACTCTGCCTCGGCGACTTACGGACAGATTTTTGAGATGGCAGCGCAGTATTCCGGCGTAAGCCCGTTCCATCTGGCTTCCCGCGTCAAGCAGGAGGTGGTGGTTGGCACGGATTCGCTTAGCAACAGTGTTTCGGGTACTGTTTCCGGATTTGAGGGGCTGTACAATTTTTATAATATCGGTGCATATCACAGTACTGTAGCGGGCGGGGCGATTGCGAACGGTCTGAAATATGCGATGAACGGAAGTACCAATGCGGCGTTAAATGAGAGTATGATGATCCCGTGGACTGACCCGTACCGAGCGATTTTAGGCGGTGCATACTATATTGGCTATTCCTATATTAACCGCGGGCAGAATACAATTTATTTGCAGAAGTTTAATATGACTCCAACCTCGACTTACTCGCACCAGTATATGGCGAATGTTGAGGCACCATACTCGGAGGGGCGCAAGGTGGCGGGCGCGTATGCAGAGTTTGGCGAGCTGCCGCTGGTATTTTCGATCCCGGTATATCTTAATATGCCGCAGGAGCCTGCCAAAGAGCCGGGGATCGCATATAATCCAAACAACTGGCTAAAAACCCTTTCCGTAAAGGATGCGGCCGGGAATGAACTTTCCCTGACCCCAACTTTTGATATGGCATTGGAACAGGATTACTATATCGTGGTGGATAATTCCTGCGATATGGTTCAGATTTCTGCGGAGCCGGTAAGCCGTCTTGCCGCAGTGAGCGGGAACGACTGGTATCCGCTTTCAGTCGGCATCAACGATTTCATTATTTATGTGACGGCTGAGAACGGGGATGTGAGGGAATATCGGGTTACGGTGGCGCGCTCGGAGTAAGTCTGCAAAAAAGGATGTGGAAGCATGAAATATTTTTACAGGAAAGTGCTTTGCTGCATACTCTGTCTGGGGCTTGCTGTGGTTTGGCAGCGGGGGGAGGCAGTGCTTGCGGCAAGTGCGGATATCACGTTTTTTACGGAGGATGCAGAAACGGAAGCGGGGAGAGAGTTTACGCTGGTTCTTGAAATTACTTCGGATGTGACGATTGGTGATTTTGAGGGATATTTTACTTACGATGCCGAAGTTGTGGAGTATCAGTACGGACCTGCCTGTATTACAGGCGGGGACGGATACTTAAAGATTGCGGATGTGAATGCAACGCCGTCGTTTGGTCTGCGCAGTTATTCCATGACTTTTATGGCTAAAAAGCGGGGAAATTGTGAGTTTAAGATGAGTGGTGTCCCCGTTGTGTACGCCCATGATTCGGGCAATTCCATGTCGGTTATGGCAAAGCCCCTGAAGTTTTTTGTGCGCGCAGCCTCAGATGCCTCAAACAATGCCTTTGCCGCGGCGCTCAAGGTAAGTTCCGGCACGCTGAGCCCGGAGTTTTCGCCGGAAATTATGGAGTATACATTGGAACTTGACGCTTCGGTGCAGCGCCTGATTGTCAGTGCGGTGGCAGAGGATGTGAATTCCCAGGTCAGTATTTCGGGCAATGACCACCTAGAGTACGGGGATAATGATGTGAATGTGACGATCACGGCGGAGGACGGGACGGTGCTCACCTATCATATCCTGGCAAGAAGGGCGGCGGAAGGTGCAGTTTTAGAACCAACCAAAGTGCCGGAAGACCCTTCTGCGGAGGATACCCCCCCACAGGAGGAAAAGATTTTTTATCTTGCGCAGGATGGGGAAACTCTATGTGGAAATTACCGTTATAAGCTTGCACAGGATGTGTCGGGGCTGATGATTCCCGATGGGTATGAGGCGGATTTTCTTTTGGTGGATGGTGAGAGCATCCCAGCATACATGGCATCAAGGCAGTCGGAGTATTGCCTGCTGGCGCTGACTAACGAGGCGGGTGAGACGGGGCTTTATCGTTTTGACCGCAAGGAATATACCATACAGCGCTATGAGCCGGAGATTGTAAAAGTGGCGGATACCAGCGGGACGGATCAGAAGTTGAATGAACTGCTTGCTAAGACCAGGGATTACGAACAGAAAAAAAACAGTATGAGTATCCTCTGCGGTCTGCTCGGCGCGGCGGTTGTGGTGCTGCTGCTTGTATGCGTGCGCATGGGAATCAGAAGGCGGGAGATATAGCGATAAAAGCAAAGGAAAATGAAGGGGCTGCTGCAAAATTTTGTAGCTGCCCCGTTTTTATGTGTGGATTTTTAAGGAAATTTTAGTTTATGGATGGATTGCCTTAGGATTCCAGATTGACAAATCCGACGGACTGTTATATGATAGATATAACAAAGGATGCAACAGGGAAAGGACAGTGGCGCAGGATGATAGTGACAATCGACTTTAACAGTGATGAAGCAATCTACATACAGTTATGTAACCAGATTATTCTGGGGATTGCGACCGCACAGTTGCACGATGGCGACAGCCTGCCGTCGGTGCGTGACCTGGCGGAGGATGTCGGGATTAATATGCACACGGTCAACAAGGCGTACTCGATCCTCAGACAGGAGGGGTATTTAAAACTCGACCGCAGGAAAGGAGCGGTTGTGGCGCTTGACTATGATAAGTTGCAGGCGATTGCGAAGCTGAAAGGGCAGCTCAGGCTGGTGTTGGCGAGCGCGATTTGCAGGGGTGTTACAAGGGATGAGATCCATCAGGCGGTTGACCAGATTTATGACGGCTTTTGATATATGGGAAATAGGAAGTATTAAAGATAAGGGCGGATGGGAATCCGCATTCCGTGCCTGCGCGCTGCCCGGTGCGGAGTTTCTTTTGTGGCGGCGCAGAAATGAGGGAATTATGTTGTGCGGAATCTGCAAAGAAAAAGAGGCAACTGTTTTTTATACGGAGATTATTAACGGGGCGAAGAAGGAACAGTATCTGTGTGGGGAATGTGCGGCGAAAAGTACGGGTCTGCACCTTAAATCCCCGTTTGGGGAGGGAGAATTCTCCCTTGGCACTCTTCTTGCCGGGCTTTTTGAGGGGACGGTATCAAAGGAGGAGTCTGGGGATGTGGAGGATGTAGGAGCCATAGTGCAGGGAGGGGAGATTTCCTGTCCTGATTGCGGCAAGGCGTACCCGCAGTTTTTAAAGGATGAGATTTTGGGATGCCCGACCTGCTATAAGGCTTTTGGCAGACCGCTGCTGCGCAAAATCCGCAGTTTGCAGGGGGCGGATAGGCATACGGGCAGAAGCCCGGAGCATATTGCCGTGAATAAAGAAGTGGTAAAGACAAAGACAACGGCTTTAAAGCTTGACCGGGCGGCAAGGCTTTCCTTGCAGTTGGAGCAGGCAATTGAGCGTGAGGATTTTGGTTTGGCAGCTCATCTTCGGGACGAACTTCGCGCTATAAAGGGGCAGGAGGCAGGATGTTTGGATGAATAAGTGGTATGGGAACCGAGCGGAGGAGCCGATAGTGATTGCAAGCCGCGTGCAGATTAGGAGGAATCTGGAAAAGTATCATTTTGTCAGTATGATGGGGGTGGATGAATGTAGCGCGGTTGCCGAGCTTTTGCGCGGGGAGGCGGTGAAGCTTGAGCATGAGGAGGGGATGAAATATTATTCCTGTGATGTGGGAAAGCTCTCGCCGCTTGAGCGTGAGGCGCTTGTGGAAAATTTTATTATGAGCGAAGCAATGCAGAAAAAACAGGGGGCAGCACTTGTGCTTTCGGAGGATGAGGGAGTTTCCATCCTAATCAACGAGGAAGATCATATCTGTATCCGGGCAAATGCCCGGGGAAATGATCTAAGAGGAGCTTATGCGCGGGCGTTCCGGGTGGAAAAATGCCTTGAGGGGCTGGGTTATGCCTACGATCCGCGTTTCGGTTATCTGAGTGCTTCCCCTCTTAATACGGGAACCGGATTCCACGCGGATTATCTTCTCTTTCTTCCAGCCATAGCGATGGCGGGGAAGATAAAAAAACTTTCGGATGAGATTGGTAAATTTGATATGGAAATTGCTGGGATTCGCGGGGGAATAAAGACGGAAGCTTTTTTGTACCGCATTGGGAACAAAAAAACACTTGGATGTACGGAAGAGGAAATTATAGAAAATATTGGGCAGGTATTAGAACAGATTATAGCAAAAGAAAAAAAACATAGAAATTATCTGTACCAGGGCAGCAAGGCGGAGATTGTTGACAGGGTGTATCGCTCCTACGGTGTCCTGCGCTATGCGAAAATACTTAGCACGGCGGACGCGCTGATGCAGTATGCCCAGTTAAAATTAGGACATGACCACGGTATGGTTACACTTTCGCAGGAACCCGATCTGTATGGGCAGCTTGTGAAAGTGCAGCCCGCAAATATCCAGAAGCTGTATGGGAGGAGCCTTGGTCTGGAGGAGAGGTGGCAGTATAGGGCGGAGTACTTTAATCGTTTGATGGAATGTGAAAGGGGCATAAGATAGGTGAAGGGATGTTGGGAGCTACCCCTTTCACATCGTGAAAGGGGCATAGGGTAAACAAAAGAGATATTGGGAGCTACCCAGGGTGGGGGATGGAAGGAAAAATATCCGGGTTGAAAAGGAGAAAATGGTTTGAAGGAGAAATTTACAGAAAGTGCCAGGGAAGCCATTCGCCTGGCCACGGAAACGGCATATGACATGGCGCACAATTATATCGGGACGGAGCATCTTCTGATCGGTCTGACAAAGGCGAACGGCGTGGCGGGGAGGGTGCTTGACGAGCATGAGGTGGACGAGGAAAAGCTGGTTGAGATGGTGAAACAGCTTATTGCGCCGGAGGGCGGAATAAGTATTATGGAGAAGGATAATTTTACGCCGCGCGTGCGCAGGATACTTGATGCCAGCGCGAAGGAAAGCATGCGGTTAAAATCGGAGCAGATCGGCACGGAGCATATTTTGATGGCGCTGATTAAGGATTCGGACTGTATCGCGGTGCGGCTTTTAAATACGCTCGGGGTCAATCTGCAAAAATTATATATGGATCTGTTGGCAGCGTGCGGTGTGGACCAGAACGTCCTCAAAAATGAGATGGGCGGTGCGAAAGGGCGCGGCCGGGGCAAGTCAGCAACCCCGACTTTAAACCAGTATAGCAGGGATCTGACACAGCTTGCAAGGGAGGGCAGGCTTGACCCGGTGATCGGCCGGGAGGAGGAGATCGCGCGGGTTGTCCAGATTTTGAGCAGGCGCACAAAGAATAACCCGTGTCTTGTCGGCGAGCCGGGAGTTGGAAAAACTGCGGTGGTGGAAGGGCTTGCGCAAAAGATTGTGGACGGGAATGTGCCGGATGTGATCGGGGGCAAGCGAGTGCTCACACTTGACCTTTCGGGGATGGTAGCAGGGTCAAAGTACCGAGGGGAGTTCGAGGAACGGATTAAGCGTGTGGTTTCGGAAGTGATTTCGGACGGAAATGTACTTCTGTTTCTTGATGAGCTGCACACGATTATCGGTGCGGGCGGCGCGGAGGGCGCGATCGATGCCTCAAATATTTTAAAACCTTCGCTTGCGCGCGGGGAGCTCCAGCTTATCGGTGCGACCACAAGGGAGGAGTACCGCAAGTATATCGAGAAGGATGCGGCGCTTGAGCGGCGTTTCCAGCCGGTGGTGGTCGAAGAACCGTCGGAGGAGGAGGCTATAAAGATACTCCGTGGGTTAAGCCCTGCTTACGAAGCCCATCATAAGGTGGGTATAACGGAGGGGGCAATCGAGGCGGCGGTGCGCTTGGCAAGCCGCTATATCAACGACCGTTTTCTGCCGGATAAGGCGATCGACGTGATGGATGAGGCGGCTTCCAAGGTGAGGCTTAGCATTTACACACCTTCTGCTAAGGTGAAGGAGGCGCAGGAAAAAATTGTTTCGCTCGAGCAGGAAAAGGAAGATGCGATCAAGGCGGAGGACTTTGAGCGTGCGGGGGAAATCAAGCGCCGCCAGGAGCGCATCCGCGCCAAGATGGAAAAAATGGAACAGGAGAGGGAAAAGGAGCGTGAGGAAGCCGTTCTTACCGTGGGTGAGGAGGAGATTGCCGATGTGATTTCCCAGTGGACGAAGATTCCGCTAAAGCGCCTTAAAGAGGATGAAAGTGAACGCCTGCTGCGCCTTGAGCAGACGCTGCACGGGCGTGTTATCGGGCAGGAGGAGGCGGTGGGCGCAGTGGCAAAAGCGATACGGCGCGGCCGCGTCGGTCTGAAAGACCCGAACCGCCCGATAGGTTCCTTCCTGTTTTTAGGACCTACCGGTGTCGGAAAGACCGAACTCTCAAAAGCGCTTGCCGAGGCGATGTTCGGGGATGAGAACGCAATGATACGCGTGGATATGACCGAATATATGGAAAAGCACAGCGTTTCGCGCATGATTGGTTCGCCGCCCGGGTATGTCGGTTACGATGAGGGCGGGCAGTTGAGCGAAAAGGTTCGAAGAAACCCGTATTCCGTAATCCTGTTTGACGAGATTGAGAAAGCGCATCCGGATATTTTTAACATTTTACTCCAGATTTTGGATGATGGGCATGTAACGGATGCACAGGGGCGCAAAGTCAGCTTTAAAAATACCATTATCATCATGACTTCGAACGCGGGGGCGCAGAATATAGTATCGCCAAAGAAATTGGGCTTTACGGGGCAGGAGGATGCAAAGGCGGACTACAACAAGATGAAGGAAGGCGTGATGGACGAGGTGAAGCGCCTGTTTAAACCGGAGTTCCTAAACCGTATCGACGAGATGATTGTATTCCATGCGCTGACCCGCGAAGATATCTGTGAGATTGTAAAGATTATGCTAAAAACGGTAGAAGGGCGCTGTATGGATCAAATGGGCATACGTGTAAAGACGGAGGAGGCTCTTCTTCTGCACCTTGCTAAGGAGGGCTTTGATGAGAAGTATGGAGCCAGGCCGCTGCGGCGCGCGATCCAGACAAAGGTTGAAGACCGGCTGACCGAGGAAATCCTAGAAGGAAGGGTGCGCGCGGGGGATACGGTGACACTGTCGGTTGCAGACGAAAAGGTGAAGGTTATGGTCAGGCACAAGCGCGAGAGGGCTTAGGGGGCTACTGCATAACAATTTCTTCGAAATAACAATTTCTTCGAAATTGGGAGAAATCAGTAGAAAAAAATTGCAAGCTATGTTAAAATAAAGGCGGATACAATTTATGTGGCGCAGAAACATGGAAGATATTTTTGTTGCTACAAGAATGGCGCTATGCCGGTAAGGAGGATATGATGGATAAAGAATTGATCTGGAAGGAAGAGGATGGTACACTTGGATTTGGAGATTACACGCTGGCGGAAAAATCAAAGGTGAATGATTTTGAGTTTGACGGGGATTTATATAAAGTTAAGACATTTTGTGAGATGACGAAGCTTGAGCGCAATGGTATGTTTGTCTATGAATCCGTGCCGGGGACTGCGGTGGGACATTTTCAGGTGTCGGAGAAGGCGGTGGTTTTTGATGTGGCATCCGGGGAAGATGCCCAGATCACGCTTGAGCTTGAGCCGGAAAAAGAATATAAGATTTTTATCGATGAAACCAATGTCGGCAAGATGAAGACGAATCTGGGCGGGAAGCTTGTCCTCAGCATCGAGAAGAAAGATGGTGAAAGGTCGGCAGTCCGCGTGGTGAAATGTGTATAGCCGGATAGGGGAGTTTGAATGGCGGTCAAGGTAAAAAATGTATTTTTCTGCAGCGAGTGCGGGCATGAGTCCTCAAAATGGCTTGGACAGTGCCCAGGCTGTAAAGCGTGGAACTCTTTTGTGGAGGAACCGGTGCAGAAAAAAAGCCCCGCCGCAGGTTATGCCGGCGGGGCAGCGCCAGCGGGAAAAAGGGCGGCACCCCAGAAGCTTTCCGAGGTGACGCAGACCGTAACAGAGCGGGTGTACACCGGCATCGGGGAACTTGACCGCGTGCTTGGCGGGGGGATTGTGACAGGGTCGCTGGTTTTGGTGGGCGGTGACCCCGGCATTGGCAAATCCACGCTGCTTTTGCAGATGTGCAGTATTTTGGCGGGGAAGGGACATCATGTGCTTTACATATCCGGCGAGGAATCGCCCCAGCAGATTAAAATGCGCGCCGACAGGCTTTCGGAAGCCTCGGGGAATCTCTTGCTGCTTGCGGAAACAAATCTTGACCTGGTGGAAGCAGTGGTGTTGGCTGAGAGGCCGGAACTTGTGGTGATTGACTCGATCCAGACAATGTACCGGGAGGATATCCAGGCATCGCCAGGCTCAGTAAGCCAGGTCAGGGAAACGACAGGAAGCCTGCTGCGGCTGGCAAAGGGCGAGGGGATATCCATCTTTATCGTCGGGCATGTGACAAAGGAAGGTATGGTGGCAGGACCTAGGGTCTTGGAACACATGGTTGATACCGTTCTTTATTTCGAGGGTGAGAATGCAGTTTCCTACCGGATTCTGCGGGCGGTCAAAAACCGTTTTGGTTCCACAAACGAGATCGGCGTGTTTGAAATGCGCCAGAGTGGGCTGGCAGAGATCTTAAACCCGTCAGAATACTTGCTTGAAGGGCGGCCGGAGAATGAGCCGGGTTCCGTTGTGGCAGCGACGATGGAAGGAAGCCGGACGATGCTTGTGGAAGTGCAGGCTCTCGTATGTCAGACGAATTTCAATATGCCCAGGCGCACGGCGGCGGGCATGGATTTAAACCGCGTAAACCTCCTTTTAGCAGTGCTTGAGAAGCGGCTCGGGATACAGCTTGCATACTGTGACGCTTATATTAATGTGGCGGGCGGGATGCGCATTAGCGAGCCGGCGCTTGATCTGGCTGTTGTATTTGCCATTCTCTCAAGCTACAAGAACAGGGCGGTGCCTGAGCGCACGCTGGTTTTCGGGGAGGTGGGGCTTACCGGGGAGATCAGGGCGGTAACGATGGCACCGCAGCGTGTGGCGGAGGCGCAGAAACTGGGTTATGTGCAGTGTATCCTGCCCCATGCCAATTTGGAGAGCATTAGGAAGAATCAGAAAGAATCCGGGGGAATCGGGCTGATCGGCGTAAAAAATGTCAGGGATTTGTTCGGAGTATTGGAAAGGTAAAGTATGTCAATGAAAAATGTCGGGAACGGATGGCGTAAGAGTGTGGAGCGGTTGTCGCAGGCGCAGCTTCAGGCGGGGCAGAGTGCGTTTAACGCGCTGAATGAGCATGATAAGCTGCTTGCGGAGATAAGGGCGCTTGCCGTGAGTGTGGATGAAGTTTTTGCCACCATGGACATGACGAACATGGAGATAGCGGACGCACTCGGAAAGTCCGGGCAGGACGCGCTGGAGGATGGGAACGAGCGCCTGATGCGCGCAAATGAGCAGAATATGAAGTCTGCGGAACAGTTTGCGCAGCAGTTGCAGAACGTGATGACGGCAGCGGAAGTTGGCAGTGATATGATACACCGGATGGAGGAAGATATTGCGCTCGCGCAGGAGGCTCTTGAGGAATTGCGGGAAACAATATGTTTTAATGGGCAGGAGTGCGGCTAGAAAATTGACAGTTGCCACGGGGTTTTAGGTTAATGTCCAACCGCGGTTTGTTTTGTAAAAACGGATTTGGGATAGTTTGACAGGTTTTAGCTTGTCTTCTGTATGTACGGGGAAAGGGGATAAGAGGAATGAAATGTGCGGGGAGGATAACGGTTTGTGCCCTGGCTGCCATGCTGCTTTTTGTTTCGTGCGGCAAGGCAGAACCGGAGAGTGACGGGCTTGTGCCGATGGAAACGGCAAAGGGTTATGAGCATGTGGCGAAGGTGGAGAGCGCGGAGCCGACACCAAGCCCGGGAGTGCAGGAACCGGATGGGAACCAGCCACAGGGCTCGGAGGGGGAACCGGATGTTACAACACCGCCGGACACAGTGACTCCGGAACCTTCGCAGGATATTGTCTATGTTGCGGTTTCAAAGCTTAACCTGCGCAGCGCGCCGTCGCTTGAGTCGGAAGTGATTGTACAGGTGAAATATGGAGAGTCGTTTGTGCGAATAGAAAAAGGCACCGAGGGGTGGGATAAACTTTTGTATAACGACCAGGAAGTTTATGCATATGCGGAATTCCTGTCGGAAAAGAAGGTTGCCGACGGCAGGGATATGTTTTCCGGTGCGGTTATGGCTGAAGCAAAAAAAAAAATGGATATTGTGGACACGACAAAGCAGCTCTACTCGTATGATGAATTGTGCGGCGACTTAAAGGAGCTCAAAGACAGATATCCGGACGGTTTTACCTACCAGTCGGTCGGTGTGAGTGCGGACGGGCGGAATATCTATGAAGTGGTTTTTGGCAGCCCTGTCGCAAGAAAGAAGATTATTATACAGGCTGGTATCCACGCGAGGGAGTATATGACTTCGCAGTTAGTGATGGCGCAGCTTGAATTTTATCTCAGTCTTTTGGGGGATACAGTATATGGGGGGACAACAGTAAGGGAACTTTTTGATACTGTATCCATCCATTTATTCCCAATGATGAACCCGGATGGAATTTCAATCAGCCAGTACGGACTGGATGGGATTTCGGACGTTTTGCTGCGCGCGGATATCAAGAACTGGTATGACCGCGATAAGACGAACGGACAGACGGATGCCACCTTTGAGAATTACATGAAACTTTGGAAAGCAAATGCGCGCGGCGTGGACTTGAACCGGAATTTTAATTATGGCTTTGCGGAATATTCCGGTGCAAAAAATCCGGGCGCAATGAAATATAAGGGAACTGCGCCCGCATCCGAGGCGGAAACGGCAGCCTTAATACGGCGCACGGAAGAACTCTCGCCGGTGCTTGCCATCAGTTACCATGCTTCGGGCAGCGTGATTTATTGGGATTACGGGCAGACGGGGGAGCTTAGGACGAAATGCAAAGCTCTGGTGGATATCATCCATGGTGTGAACCAAAATGAGATACGCTACGCGGCGACGGATAAGCAGGATGCGGCGGGTTACGGGGACTGGCTCGTGATGGAAAAGGGTATCCCCTCCGCGACGGTTGAGATTGGGGTGGGGGCAGCGCCACTTGCGGCGGAGGAATTTGCACAGATCTGGGAGCGGAATGCCCCAATGTGGGCGGCACTGGCAGGCTTTGCAAAAGAAAATTCCAGGTAATTGCATATAAGGAAAGGATGGTAATAGATTATGAATCAGAACATGGCTTTACTTTCACAGACGGAAATCGATACCTTGCTGAACTTTTTGCAGAAAAGTAAGGTTGGCGAGGAGGTGATGGACCAGTCAAGTATTGACCGGCTGATTAACCTTTTACAGACTGACCAGAAGCGTGAATTTAAATACAGCACGAACGTACCTCAGATGCCGGGCGGCGAGGGGCAGCCGCTGCTGCTGGTTGATGGGATGAAAAATGC
The DNA here is from genome assembly GCA_910577675.1 of uncultured Lachnospiraceae bacterium. GTDB lineage: Bacteria > Bacillota > Clostridia > Lachnospirales > Lachnospiraceae > RGIG4057. The sequence goes on along the minus strand of CAJTOR010000009.1, from coordinate 50,104 downwards.
CAAGGAGCAGGAAAGGTGTGTGCTTGAGTGCCAGGTTGACGGGCAGACACAGTATCTGCATATTTTTTGCAGGGATGAGTCAAAGGATCGGGAATATGAAATCACGCCATTCTGCGTGAGTGAGCTGCGCTTTTTGCCAAATGACAGGAGTACCTGGGGATATGCCATCCCACCTGTGACATTTGACCATATCGCCGCCCTTATGATGATAAAGTACACGAAGTCCGTTTTTGATAAAGTCTGCCATATTTTTGCACAGAGAATGTTCGGTGGTGAGTGGACAGAAATACCGGAGCTTTATATGCCGACCACCTATGATCTTATCCATCATCTGAAAGATTAACTTTAAAAAGGCTGCCTTTTGCGAAAATTCACGAAAATATTTTTCGTATTTTGCCTATCAGGGAAAAAACGCAGAGTACACTGCCCGGGAGTGTTGTTACATATTGGGCATATTTGCTAAATTATCTATGGGAGCACCCGGGTGATTTTGCAAATCCAACAAATTTTCAGGTGCTATAACCCATAAATGGAACAAAAAACTCACTGTTGACGTAGAATGGAAAACGTGGTATAAATATCATACTTCCAGAAAGTTGAGGTGAGAATTATGGAAAAGAATCTGGTGAAATTCAATCGTGTGGATGATGTGAAAGAGTTTGTTGCTGCGGCGACAAAGTGTGATTTTGACATCGACGTAACTTATAATAAAGTGATTGTGGATGCGAAATCATTTCTCGGCGTATTAAGCCTTGCATCGCTTCCGGTACTGGTAGCAATGCACGGTGAGAACCCGCAGTTCCATCAGCTCTGCCAGAAATTTGCCTGCTAGTTGGCATACTTTAAGAGGCAGGTAAAACGCGGCGGGGAGGCATACCTTCCTGCCGTTTTTGTTTTTTTAAGAAAAAACAAAAAAAATCTTGACAATTCCAATAAATTGCAGTATACTGAATAAGCATTTAGAAATGCATAGGGGTATCTTCCAAGGGTAGGATGCCGGTCTCCAAAACCGTTAATGAGGGTTCGAATCCTTCTACCCCTGTACCAAAAGCCCGGAGTTTTAAAACTCCGGGCTTTTTCATTTCTTTTCAAACACTCCTCACCTACAGCACAAATTTCCCCAACCCACAAAGCTGTGTATCAAGCCCCCAAAAAAAAGCACCCACCAAGGCAAACGAGCCACAAAGCCCCCCAAAGCAAACTCCCAAGCCCAAAAGTAAAGCACCGAGCAAGCCAAACCCAACCGCGGAGCCAAAACAGTCATTGCTCCCGCCCAGAAGAACGAGAATGAACCCCTACAGGGTTCATTCTCGTTCTTCCATGTGAAAGGGGTCGCTCCCCACCCCCCTTAACCAACCCCACGCCCCTTTCACATTATTTTCTTTGTGCTCTCTTTCTCATCAGCGGATCAAGAATTTTTTTGCGGATGCGCAGGGATTTTGGTGTGACCTCCAAAAGTTCGTCCGTATCAATAAATTCGAGAGCCTGCTCAAGGCTTAACACTCTTGGCGGGACGAGACGGAGCGCTTCATCGGCACTGGAGGAGCGCGTGTTGGTCAACTGTTTTTTCTTGCAGACATTCACCTCGACATCCTCCGTCTTTCCGTTCTGGCCAATCACCATACCAGCATATACTTTCTCGCCGGGGGAAATAAAGAGTGTGCCTCGCTCCTGCGCGTTAAAAAGTCCGTAAGTAATGGCTTCACCGGATTCAAAGGCAATCAGGCTGCCGGTTTTTCTGTACTGGATATCGCCCTTGTATGGGTTGTAACCCTCAAAGGAGGTATTTAAGATACCGTTGCCCTTCGTGTCCGTTAAAAACTCGCCGCGGTATCCGATCAAACCTCTGGCGGGAATCAGAAATTCAAGGCGTGTGTAGCCGCCGTTTGCAGTGGACATGCCGAGGAGTTCACCTTTGCGCTCGGAGAGTTTCTGGATGACTGTGCCGGAAAATTCCTCCGGTACATCGACAAAAGCGCGCTCCATCGGCTCGGTCTTTTTGCCATCCTCATCCGTGCGGTAGAGAACTTCCGCCTTGCTGACTGCAAATTCGTAGCCCTCGCGGCGCATATTTTCAATCAGGACTGACAGGTGCAGTTCACCGCGCCCTGAAACCTTGAAAGCTTCCGTTGTATCCGTTTCTTCCACGCGCAGGGAAACGTCCGTATTCAATTCGCGGAAAAGACGGTCGCGCAGGTGGCGGGAAGTGACAAATTTACCCTCCTGACCTGCAAGAGGACTGTCATTCACAATAAAATTCATTGCGATTGTAGGCTCGGATATTTTCTGGAACGGGATTGGGGCAGGATGTTCAACGGAGCAGATCGTGTCGCCGATATGGATATCCGGAATACCGGAGATTGCGACAATGGCACCGATGCCAGCCTCTGCCACTTCCACTTTCTTTAAACCTTCAAACTCATACAATTTGCTGATTTTAACGCGCTTGCTCTTGTCCGGGTCGTGGTGGTTTACGATAACCACGTCCTGGTTGACTTTTACTTTGCCGTTATCGACCTTGCCGATACCAATGCGCCCAACATATTCATTGTAATCGATTGTGCTGATTAGAATCTGGGTTCCTTCCTCCGGGTCGCCTTCCGGTGCCGGGATGTAATCGAGGATGGTTTCAAACAGGGGTTTCATGCTCTCCGGTTTATCCTCCAGTTCAAGGATGGCAACACCAGTTTTTGCTGAGGCGAAGACAAAAGGGCAGTCAAGCTGCTCGTCGTTTGCGTCCAGTTCGATAAAAAGTTCCAGCACTTCGTCGATCACTTCCCTGGGTCTTGCCTCCGGGCGGTCTATCTTGTTGATACATACGATAACCGGCAGCTCCAATTCAAGAGCCTTTTTCAATACAAACTTTGTCTGGGGCATAGCGCCCTCAAATGCATCGACCACAAGGACAACCCCGTTTACCATTTTCAGGACGCGCTCCACCTCGCCGCCAAAATCTGCGTGTCCGGGCGTATCGATAATATTGATTTTAACACCGTTATAGTTGATGGCTGTGTTCTTGGCAAGGATGGTGATGCCGCGCTCTCGCTCAATGTCGCCGGAATCCATAACCCGTTCTTCAACCACCTGGTTTGTGCGGAACACGCCGCTTTGCTTTAGCAGTTCATCGACCAGAGTTGTCTTGCCATGGTCAACATGGGCAATAATTGCAATGTTGCGGATATCTTCACGTTTGATTTTCATAAGTTCCCTCGTTTCTTCCTTATATAATAACCCTATAAATCACAACATACATATTACCATATTATAACGATTTTACAAGTTTTTTTCGGTAAGGTAAAAAATTTTGTTTAGTTTTTCTGAAATTGTACGTCGAAAGCATGAGAAAATGGACAAAATGATATTATAAATAGTTAGGAATATATGGAAATAAAATATAATTTATAGAATGAAGAAGATGAAAATGGAATATATTTACAAATAAAAGCAAAAATTAAGTAATTCGTATCCTGAAAAAGAACAAAAAATAAAAGAATGATGAAAAAGGACTAAAAAAGTTGAAAAAGCATTGCGTTTTCACACGCGAATGGTGTATAATGGCATCAGTTTATAATAGATTACGTCGATTCATGGGGAGTCGGAACGAAAAATGCCAGACAGTGTATTACTATGGGAGAAAATTACGATGGAAAGGACTTGAAATTCCAATTATTTCCACATATAATAGTACCCGTGAGAATACTTTGTTTACGAGGAAATTCTAACGAACCAAAGGAAAGAGAGGTTAAATATGACAGATAAAGTATTTGACAACAATCAGGTAACAGTGGCAGGGGAAGTTGTAAGCGAATTTACTTACAGCCACGATGTATTCGGGGAAGGGTTCTACTTGATGGAAATATCCGTAAACCGCCTCAGTGACACTTATGATGTCATCCCGGTTATGGTTTCGGAGCGTCTGATCAATGTGAAGGAGTCCTGCAAGGGAAAATTTGTGGAAATCAATGGGCAGTTCCGCTCCTACAACCGCCACGAAGACAACAAGAATCGCCTTGTTCTCTCGGTATTTGCGAGGGAAGTGAAGGTGATGGAGCATGCGGAGGGAGAGCATAAGCCGAACTACATATATCTGGACGGCTTTGTTTGCAAGCCTCCGGTATACCGCAAGACACCGCTTGGCAGGGAAATTGCGGACATCCTGCTTGCGGTAAACCGTCCTTACGGAAAATCGGATTATATCCCATGCATCTGCTGGGGGCGCAATGCGAGATTTGCGGATAATTTCGAGGTGGGGGCACACCTTCAGGTATGGGGGCGTATCCAGAGCAGGGAGTACCAGAAGAAGCTCAGCGATACGGAGTTTGAGAAGCGTGTGGCTTACGAGGTAAGTGTCAGCAAGCTCGATCTGATTGAGAAGGACGAAACGCCGGTTGCTTCGACGAAAGAAATGTGAAGAGGGCAATGAGAGGAGAAAGGGATTTTGTGAGGGAGCCTTTTCTTATGGGGGAATGAACCATGGGGAGTTCATTCTCCCAGGCGTATGCAAATCCACATAGAGAGTGGATATTAAAAAAAGTAGTTGACAAGGCAGACATGGAATGATAAGATAGAAACATAAATGCATAGAGGTAGAGGCGCATCGATTAAGAGTAAACTGCGGGATATGTCAGGCATAGAGGAATGCAGGAGAAAGGATGAGATGCCGAAGATGCAGGGTTCCTGAAACCTTGCAGGCTGGGGGGCGGATGAAGAGTCCGGTCACTGTCATTGGGGAGGATGCCAGGTTGGTTTCCTCTGCGGTGGAGAGCTACTGGGAAAATGAAACTGCTGCGGCTTCGCAGGGTTTTGTTATGCTACATCCGAGTTGGTGGGCAGTGTTTCAGTCGGCAATCCGTGTCGGCTTTTTTTTGTGCATGTGGGGCTTTGAAGTATATTTGCCTTGTGGGCTGGAAATATGCGGGTAGTTTGCTGACGGGATTTGATGTGGTTTCTACTTCGTTAATATTGGAAAGAAAGGATGTAGGATTATGGCAATTTTTGAGGGTGCTGGTGTTGCAATTGTTACACCGATGAAGGAAAACGGGGAGGTCAATTTTGATAAGCTCGGGGAGCTGATTGATTTCCAGATCGAGAACGGTACGGATAGTATCATTATCTGCGGGACTACGGGGGAAGCGTCCACGCTGTCGCATGAAGAACATATCGAGTGTATCCGCTATACGGTGCAGCATGTAAATAAGCGCGTGCCGGTTGTGGCAGGCACGGGTTCAAACTGCACGGAAACGGCGGTCTATCTATCCAAACAGGCAAGAAACGACGGAGCGGACGGTCTTTTGCTTGTGACACCGTACTATAATAAGGCAACGCAGAACGGGCTGATCCGTCATTTTACCGAGATTGCAAAGGCGGCAGACCTGCCGATCATCCTCTACAATGTGCCATCTCGCACTGGGTGTAATATCCAGCCGGAAACTGCGGCTTACCTTGCAAAAAATGTGGATAATATTGTGGCAATGAAAGAAGCGACCGGAAATATCAGCCAGGTAGCCCAGACCGTGCTGTTGTGCGGGGATAAGCTTGATATTTATTCGGGCAATGACGAGTCCATTGTGCCGGTGCTCTCGCTCGGCGGAAAGGGCGTTATATCGGTACTCTCCAATGTAGTGCCGCGCGAAACACATGATATTGTCGCAAAGTACCTGGCGGGCGATACACAGGGCAGCCTTGAACTCCAGCTAAAATATCTGCCGCTGATCAGGGCTTTATTTTCCGAAGTCAACCCGATACCGGTTAAGGCGGCATTGAACAAGATGGGAATGAATGTGGGACCGCTTCGTTCGCCGCTTACCGAAATGGAGGAAGCCCATGCGCAGTTACTGTATGCGGAGATGAAAAATGTCGGGCTCATCGCATAAAGCAGATTGATATTTTCTGGCAAAAGGGAAAAACCTAAAGAGATGGAATTAATGGGCTTTAAGGATAGAAAGGAAGGAACCAGGATGATAAATCTGATAATACGCGGCTGCAACGGGAAACTCGGGCAGGTAATTTCGGAGATTGCGGAAAATGACAGCGAAATAAAGGTTGTGGCGGGAATTGACCTGATGCCGCGCAAAAACGGGGGAAATTCCTACCCGGTGTTTGAGCACCTAGGAGAGTGCACGGTTTCGGCGGATGTTGTGGTTGATTGTTCCTCGCCAAAGGGGCTGACCGAGCTACTTAGCGTCTGCCGGGAGAGGAAGATGGCAATTGTGCTCTGCACAACGGGATTTTCAGAGGAACAGCTTGCCGAGGTGGAACAGGCATCGAGGGAGGTTGCAATCCTCCGCTCTGCCAATATGTCACTCGGCATAAATACGCTGGCAAAGCTGGCGGAAGCAGCGGCAAAGATTTTTGCGGAGGCGGACTTTGATATTGAGATTGTGGAGCGCCACCATAACCGTAAGGTGGATGCGCCGTCCGGCACGGCACTGCTGCTTGCAGACCGCATCAATACCGCACTTGACGGGCAGTACCATTACACTTATGATCGGAGCGGACGAAGGCAGGCGCGCGACCCGAAAGAAATCGGGATTTCGGCGGTGCGCGGCGGCACGATTGTGGGGGAACACGAGATAATATTTGCAGGGCGCGACGAGGTGATCGAGCTGAAACACACAGCCTACTCGCGCGAGGTTTTTGGCACGGGCGCAGTACAGGCAGTGAAATTCCTCGCAGGGAAAAAAGCGGGGATGTACGATATGAGGGGTGTGGTCGGAGCTTAGGAAAGTGAGGATTGCTGCGGGGAATCTGCGGCAGTCCTCTTTTTATGCAGAGATTCATGCAGGGAAGCGTCTGCTAAGGCAGTACGGGTCGTGCAGGGAGAGAGCAAGTAAGCTCCCTGCGGTTCACAGAATGTTCACATATTCCACGGCAAGTTTTCACAAAAACGTGTTACAATGGCACGGGCAGGAAAGCGGCGGGACAGTAAATACCAGCCGCTGCGGGTTTTGTTACCCGTAAAGAAAAAAGGAGGAAAAGAGTTTGATTGAGGTAAAAAATCTGGTAAAAAAATACGGTGACCATGTCGCGGTGGATCACTTGAATTTTACCGTAGAAAAAGGGCAGATACTCGGTTTCTTAGGACCGAACGGCGCGGGGAAATCAACGACAATGAATATGCTGACCGGTTATATTTCCATGACGGAAGGCAGCGTTACCATCAATGGCTTTGATATTTATGAGGAGCCGGAAGAGGCGAAGAAGGCGATCGGCTATCTTCCGGAAATGCCGCCGGTTTATCCGGATATGACGGTGAGGGAATACCTGAAATTTGTGATGGATGTCAAGAAAGTGCCGCGGGGGCAGCGGGCAGCCATGCTTTCTGATATTATGGTGCGCACGCAGGTTTCGGATGTGGCAGACCGGCTGATCCGCCATCTGTCAAAGGGGTATCGGCAGCGCGTCGGGCTCGCGCAGGCAATTGTGGGGTATCCGGAGGTTGTTATCTTGGATGAGCCCACCGTCGGACTTGACCCAATGCAGATTATTGAGATCCGCGACCTGATTAAAGAATTGGCAAGAAAACATACGGTTATTATCAGCTCCCATATTCTCTCGGAAATCAGTGAAGTCTGTGATACCGTAATGATTATTAATAAAGGGAAACTCGTGGTGATGGACAGAGTGGAAAACCTGCCTAAGTACCTGGAGCGCTCGATGCGCCTAAAACTTTTGGTTTTGGGTGATGAAGCGAAGATTGAGGCGGCACTCTCATCCATCAACGGGATTGAGGAGCTTACATTTGACCGGGGGGAAGATGGATTAACAGCCATTTTTATCGGGACAAAGGGGAGCCTGGATGTGCGCGAGGAAGTTTTTTATGCCCTTGCATCAGCAAGATGTCCGATTTACAGTATGAACATGGATAGTCTTTCGCTTGAAGATATCTTCCTTGAGATGACAAAGAATAACGTAAATAGTATGAAAGTCCAAAGTGAAGAAAATTTACAAAATATGGAAAATGACATGCAGGAACAAATCCTCGATGAAGACGGGGCGGACGAAGGAGAGGAGGAATAAGAAATGTTGGCAATTTATAAAAAGGAAATGCGCGCCTACTTTACTTCCATTGTGGGGTATCTGTTTCTCGCATTTTTCTTAGCGTTGATCGGTCTGTATTTTTACGCGCAAAACCTGTATAGCGGCAGCCCGAATTTCGGCTATGCGCTCGGCGGGGTCATGATGTTTTTTATTCTGCTTGTACCGATGGTTACCATGCGAATTATGGCGGAGGAGAACAAGCAGAAGACGGACCAGCTACTTTACACCAGCCCGATTTCTGTGACAAGGATCATCCTTGGAAAGTATTTGTCCATCCTGTCGATGTTTGGCATTGTTATGCTGATTACCTGCTTTTATCCTGTGATGTTGTCACAGTACGGAACGGTTAATTTCAAGCAGTCCTACGCCTGCATCCTTGCCTTTTTCCTGATGGGGGCGGCGTACATGGCAATCGGGCTGTTTATTTCCGCACTTACGGAGAGCCAGGCATTCGCAGCGATAATGACCTTCGTGGTGGTTATTATTTCCGTCTTTGCCTCGCAGATTGCAGTATTGCTCCCGACCGGTGCCAAAACAGCCTGGCTTATTTTTTCCGTCCTGCTTTTGGGGCTTGCGGGCATCAGCTACGCGGTTATGCACAATATCACGGTAAGCATTGTGATTGCAATAATTACGGAACTGGCACTTTTTATTCTGTATCAGGCAAAGCCAGATGCGCTTGACGGTGCGGTGCTAAATGTTTTTGGATGGTTTTCCATCAGCGATCGTTTTACGGATTTTGTCTACGGGGAATTCGCTGTTTCGGCAGTGGTTTATTACATCAGCTATTGTGTACTCTTTGTCTTTTTGACCATCCAGGCGGTCAAGAAGAGAAGATGGAGTTAAAGGAGGAGAAAGTAAGATGGCAGGAAAAGAAAAGCTTGGCGGGCGCGTAAAAGCCTCCTTTGAAACAAGGAAATTTAAGGGAGGGGCATATGCGACAGCCCTGTCCGTAATTGCAGTGGCGCTCGTAATCATTGTAAATCTGATTATGACAAAACTTGATATACAGCTCGACGTGACGGATGATGGCAAATTCAGCCTTGATCCGGAAACTGTCCGGCTCCTCGAGGGAATTGATGAGGATATTACCATCTATTATTTTGTGCAGAGCGGCGGTGAATCACCATATTTCGACAATTTATTTACAAAATATGATGACTATAACAGCCGTGTCAAAGTGGAATATAAAGACCCCGTTCTGCACCCTAAATTTGCCTCCCAGTATGTGAAGGATTCCGTGACAACTAACAGTTTCCTGGTGGTCAATGAATCGACGGGCAAAGCAAAATATGTCCCGACATCCGAGGTACTTGTGCAGGAATTTAACTATAACACGTTCAGTTCCCAGACTACCGGAGTTTCACTGGAAAGCGGCCTGAACGCTGCAATCCAGCATGTGACGAACGATAACCTGCCGGTACTATACAGTGTGGAGGGACACGGGGAGGCGGGCGTTTCCACAACACTTTCCACTCTCCTTGAGAAAAACAATATTACGGTGAACGATATCCGTCTGCTGACGCAGGGAAATATCCCGGAGGACTGCGATATTTTATTTATCAATCAGCCACAGACGGATTATACACCGGAAGAAATTGAGATGGTAAAGGAATACCTTGCGGCGGGTGGGGACGCTATTCTGCTCCTCGATTTTAAGACCCCGGAGCTTGAGGCTTTTAACGGGCTGCTCACCTACTATGGCATGGATGTGCATGAGGGGATTCTGTGCGAAGGGGATTCAAGGTATTGTATGTACCAGATGCCACATGTGGTATTGCCGACAGTCTATAACACAGAAATTACAGAAAGTGTCCGCAACAGGAAGTATGTGTTGGCGCAGACCGTTTCGGGCATAACGCTGCGCGAGGATAAGAGGGAAACCCTCACGATTGAAAAACTTCTTGAAACTTCGGAAGCATCCTATCTTAAATCGACCGAGGCGGAAACACTTGAGAAGGAAGAGGGGGATCTAAGCGGGCGTTTCTTAGTGGGGCTTAACCTGACCGAAGCTGCGGGGGAAGGGGAAACAAGGATTGCGGTGTACTCCGCGAAATTCTTCCTCGATGATACCCTGATCCAAAACAGCTCCTACGGGAATATGGATATTCTGCTTAATACAATCAATGTTTTTACCGAGCAGGAGAACGCTGTGGCAGTCCCTGCAAAGAGCCTGATGGAAGAACAGCTCACTGTGCCGAGTGCCGCCGGAAACAAGCTTTTGCTGTGCACAACAGTGCTGCTGCCACTCGGAATTATTGGAGTCGGGATCTATGTGGTGGTGCGCAGGCGCAGGAAATAATCGGAGGAATTTATGGCATCAAAAAAGAAGAAAAGAAAAAATATGATAACCCTGCTTTCCCTCTGCGCTGTATTTGTTCTTTTGCTTGTGGTTTATTTTGCAGCTTCAAAGTGGAAGGATGGCGAAGAGGAGGAAACTGCGGAGCCGGATGCGGGAATGCAGCTACTTGCGGTGGAAACCGGGGATATCAGCGAGATAAAAGCGGAGAGTGATTTGTTTTCCTACACGGTAAAAGCGGAGGAGAACCAGTGGAAATTTGTGGGGGATGAGGAATTTCCACTTGCCACAGCAAAGGTTGATACCATGGCGGAAATCCTGATGGATTTCAGGGCGACAAGCCTTGTGCTTGCGGATGCAGATGATCTTTTCGAATACGGGCTTTTACAGCCTGCACTTACACTGACTGTCACAAAGAAGAACGGGGAAGTGTCCACGTTTTGCATCGGGGATAATTCCAGTGCGGACGGAGGGTACTATGCCTGCGTGCAGGGAAGCAATGACGTTTATCTGATTGAGGCTCAAACACAGGAGGCATTTTATTTATCCAGGGAAGATATGATGCAGTTTGATACCGTGCCGACTTTTACTTCCGATAGTGCGGAGGGGCTTAAAGTAGTAAGCGATACCTATAAGTCCTTTACTATCAAAGACAGCACGGAGGATTTAAAAGACCTGACTGCAATGGCACTCTATACTATGGCTCTCTATGATGTGTACGAAAGACCGGTGCGCGTTGACCTGACCAATTTTGCAACGTTGATGGAAAATTATGCATCCATCGCGCTCGGGGAATTTGTGACATACCATGCAGCCGACGCAGCTTTATACGGTCTTTCTTCCCCGGAGACGGCGCTGACAGTCTGGTATCAGGGGGAGGGGGAAGAAGAAACAGATGACTTTACCCTGTATTTCGGGAACCGGACGGAGGATGGAAGTGGCATCTATGTGCGCCTTGAAGGGTCGAACCAGATTTTTATAATGGCGGCAGAAACAGCGGAAACACTTCTTAAAGTGGATACTTTTTCGGTGCTTAGCCGCTTTACGCAGATGGTCAACATCACATCGATCAGTGGGCTGACCGTGCAGTATGATGGCAGCGAGAGAGTTTTTGGCATGAGGCATGAAAAGGAGGAAAATGAAAATGGTTCCACCACATCCACCGATTATTTTACGGTGGACGGAAAGGAGCTTGATAAGGAAGGCGGCGATTTGTTCCGCGATCTGTACCAGGTTATTATCGGTGTTGCAATCGAGGCGGAACTTAAAGAAGATGCGGTGACCGGGACAAAAGAAGTGCTGGCACTCACCTTTTTTGAGGATGGCACAAACGAGGTTATGCATAAGGTGCGCTACCTTCCGATAGAGGGGGATGCAGCGCACTATGCTGTGGAGGAAAATGGTCTGTGCCTGTTTATTGTTGATGCAGCTACTGTGGATGAGCTGATTGTTAAGATTAAGGAGTTCCAGCCATAAGATGTGGTTGTGCGGGGTGGAAGAAAATGGAAAACGGCTGTGGGGTGAATACCCGCAGCCGTTTTATTGTTCACAGTTATTTCCTTACTTGATTGTGCAATGTTAGAAAAAAGAGAATATTTAGGTATTAAAAGGTAATGAAGTACGTTACTTCATGACGAAAAGCCGGATTCCCCAGTATTTACCTAGAAATCCGGCTCTGTCTGACTATAAATTTGACGGCGAATTAGCAAACGGTGTCAGCTTTTCCATCTGCACTTTCTTTTGCTGCATGGAAGGATGGACATAGACGGAAAGTGTTGTAGTAATACTCGCATGCCCAAGGATTTCGGAAAGAGATTTCGTGTCAAATCCCATCTCAACGCACCGTGTTGCAAAGGTATGACGCAGTGTGTGGAATGTGTGGTGATCGATGGAATTCCTCTTTAGGAAACTCCGGTAACGCATATAGTACTGGTGGGGTTCCGTAAATTTCCGCCTCCCCGTTAAAAGATAACAATCGCCCGAACCCCGCCTCATTTTTAAATATTCAACCAAAAATCCAGGCAGGGGGATGATACGGATGGAACTTTGTGTTTTTGGTTCGGTTATCACAACTTTCGTTTTTTTTGAGGTGTCAGGATTGAGATCAGTAATCCGCTCAACGGTTCTACAAATATGTACTGTATCATTTACAAAATCAATATCCGACCATTTTAACCCGCACAGTTCGCCAATCCGCACACCCGTAAAAAGCGTAAATAAAATACCCAGGCTCACATGGTCATCGGAGCGCAGAAGTTTTTCTTCTATTTTTATCCTGGCTTCTTCCGTCAGGATTTTTGCCCCTCTTCCTTTTTTGGACGGGTATTTTACACGGCTGAATCCAGGGCAGGGAAGATCATTTTCACTTCCGTAGCGCAGGATGGATTTCAGCACACATAAAATATCCGTAACCGTTTTCGGGGAAAGCGCCCGCCCCGAGGTTCCTCCTGTTGCCAAAAGTATGCCTGTTAAGTCAGTCAGATATTTCTGATCCATCTTCTCTAGGGCTTTCCCTTCCAGATGGGGGATCAGATACCTTGAAACAATCCGATAATATCTTGTGTAAGTTGATTCCTTGACACTGTATTTTACGTCGCTAAGCCATGCTTCTGCCAGGTTTTCAAAGTTGCAGGACTGCCCGGGAAGCAGATAAGCCCTAACCCCCAACACTGCCTGCAATGCAGCATTTTTCTTCGCTTTCGCCTCCATATAAGTTGCCCCGTAAAGAGAGTGGTACTTTGCCTTCCCATTTTCATAATGGTGGATATACCTAGCCTCCCAGCGTCCATCCTTCCGCTTGAAAATATTTTCCCCTCGTCTTGACATATTAATTCCCCTTTCATCATTTATTCGACACGAATTGACTGCGAATAAAATGATAACACAGGGGCAGTGTGTATTTCGCTATAGTTTTTTTACCGATTTTTGTGGATTTCAAAGAAAGTTTTAATACTTATTCATGCTATAAGTCGAAAATAAGTTCAGAATTTATTGACAAAGTGATTTTCCTGTGTTACAATTTTAAAGATTATAGTACAAACTATTTGGTTTTTTACAAATTTTGTGCGTCATGAAGTAACGTACTTCATTACCTTTTATATCATAATTTTAATATGTAGAAATATACGTATCAGCCTTGTAGCAGGATACATCAGGAAGGGAGCCGCGGATGGGAAATATACTATATAAACACAACCAAAAAGCTTATAAAGCGGCAGTCAGCCTGATGGACAGAACAGGAAGGGCGGCGGTGATACATCCGACCGGGACGGGCAAATCTTTTATTGCATTTCAACTCTGCATTGACAATGCGGAAAAAACAATTTGCTGGCTTTCACCTTCCGAATATATCTTCCGTACACAGCAGGAAAAATGGCAGGCAGTAGGGGGAGGAGAAGCGGAAAATATTTGTTTCTTTACTTATGCCAGCCTGATGCGGATGGGGGAAACAAAACTTGCCGCGATCAAGCCGGATTATATTATCCTTGATGAATTCCATCGCTGTGGTGCAGCCTTGTGGGGCGGCGGTGTAAAGAGGCTGCGGGAGATGTATCCACAGGCTAAAGTCCTGGGGCTTTCGGCAACCAATATCCGCTATTTGGATAACCGGCGCGATATGGCATGGGAATTGTTTGGCGGAAATGTGGCATCGGAGCTCACACTTGGGGCAGCAGTTGTGCAGAAAATCCTGCCCGCACCAAAATATGTGCTATCTGTCTACGCATACCAAAAGGAACTTGAACGCTATCAGGAGAAGGTGGGGCGGGTAAAAAACAAAGCGCTGCGGGATAAGGCAGAAAAAGAATTAGAGGCATTGCGCAGGGCGCTCGGGAGGGCAAAGGGGCTTCCGGATGTTTTTGCAAAACATATGGAGCAGGAAAGTCCGGGCAAATATATTGTATTCTGTGCGAATCGTGGGCATATGGAAGAAATGCAGGCGCTCGCCGGAGAATGGTTTGAAAAGGTGGATGTACAGCCTCATATTTACACGGCATATTCCGCTGATGCTGCAACAAAGAACGAATTTAATGCATTTAAGCAGGACGGGAGCAATCATCTAAGATTGCTGTACTGTATCGATATGTTAAATGAAGGAATCCATGTAGAAGGGCTTAGCGGGGTAATCCTGCTGCGCCCCACTATATCGCCGATTATCTACAAACAGCAGGTCGGTCGGGCACTTGCAGCCGGGGAAGGGGAGAAACCCACAATTTTTGATATTGTGATGAATATCGGGAATCTTTGCAGTATCGGGGCAATCGAGGAAGAACTTCAGGAGGCGGTGCTGGCAGGGTATATAACGGATAAAAGAAGTTTTGACATGGGCGGGGGATTTAGGATTATTGATGAACTGGGGGACTGCCGGAAGTTGTTTATGCGGCTGAATGATACACTTGGTGCATCGTGGGAAGCAATGTATCAGATGGCGGTGGAATATTACAGGGCACATGGGAACCTAAATGTTCCGGTACATTATACTACACCGGATGGGTACTCACTTGGAGCCTGGGTTGCCACGCAGAGAAAGGTTTATGCGGGGCGTGTGGCAGGGTGCCTTGACGAAGGTCGGGTAGCGAAACTTAATGCAATCGGGATGTGCTGGAAGGGCGCACGGGAAGCTTCCTGGGAAGAGTACTATTTGCGGGCAGAGAAATATTTTGAGGAACATGGGGATTTGGATGTCCCAGCAGAGTATGAGGCGGAAGATGGATTAAAACTTGGGAGATGGGTAAGAAGGCAGCGGGAGCTATACCGCGGGGCGGATAGGAGTGAAGGGGATTCTTATATTGACAGTTTGTCGGATGTAAATATGAAGATTTCGTGTGAAAGGCATACCCTGAGGATCAAAGCCCTAAAGCGCATTGGGATGGAATGGGAAAATGGGAATTCCTGGGAAAAGAGATTTTTGCTGGCGAAAGAGTATTATGATAAGCATGGGAATCTCTGTATGCCCGCTGATTATGTGGTTGATGGGATTTGGCTTGACCGGTGGCTGCGCGGGCAGCGTTTGAAACTGCGCCAGGAAAGTAAGGAGGATGGGAGTAAGACTTATCTGACGCGGGAACAAAAAGAAAAGCTAAAAACAATCGGCATAGTTACCGGTCAGTCGCGGCTGGAACAATCCTGGCGGCAGCAATATGGGGAAGCAAAAGAATTCTATAAAGAATACGGGAATCTTTCGGTTCCGAAACGCTATGTCGGGAAGAATGGGAAAAATCTTGGCGGATGGGTACAGCGGCAGAGAATCGGGCGCAGCAGGGGACTGCTTTCAGGTGAACAGGTGGCGTTGCTTGATGGGATTGGGATGGTGTGGAATAAGGACACCCCATGGAGAGCGGGATTTAACCATGCAAAGGAATATTATAAGAAGAACGGGAATCTGGCTGTGCCAAACCAATATATCTGTGCGGACGGATACCGGCTTGGAAAGTGGATTTCCAACCAGCGCTTTGCGATGCGCTCCGGAAAGGGGCTTAGGGCAGAACAGATCGGACAGTTGGAGGAGATTGGTATGCTCTGGGAGGCAAGGGCATTTAAACGGGCAGAGGAATAGAATTTTAAATTGAACTCGATTTATATTAAGAAAAAACAGATTTAAAGATGGATTTATAACTGGGAAGATATCGGGGAAGGATTGTCGCGTTGCCGCATCCGGAGCGGGTATTGGATATAGGGAAAAAGGTTCATGGAATCGCGGAAGTACGGGTTTGATGAAGTGGCGAAGCCTGCCTTTTTTCAAGAATTATTTTTGGACGGAGGGGATATGGGAAATATAGATTATTGCCGTGAGCCTGATTTTGTGGGGATTGTACCTTTTAAAAATAAGCTGTGGCTGGCTTCACCGACCATGCACGGGGAGGAAAGGCAATATGTGGATGAGGCAATCCGCACAAACTGGGTTTCGACGGTGGGTGGGAATATTGATGAAGTCGAGCGGATAATGGGGGAGATAACCGGAAGAAAATATGCGGTGGCGCTCTCGTGTGGAACAGCGGCGCTGCATTTAGCGGTAAGACTTTGCGGGGAAAAATTATATGGGCAGCCAAAACTTGGTCTTGGTTCATTGAGCGGTCATAAAGTTTTTTGCTCAGATATGACTTTTGACGCGACAGTAAATCCGGTAGTGTACGAAGGAGGGGAGCCAGTTTTTATTGATACCGAATATGATACCTGGAATATGGATCCGGATGCACTTGCGCGGGCATTTGAGATTTATCCTTCGGTGCGGCTCGTTGTATATGCACATTTATATGGGACACCGGGCAAGGTGGATGAAATAAGGAAGGTCTGCAAAAAATATGGAGCGATGATTGTTGAGGATGCAGCGGAATCATTTGGCGCTTCCTACCTGGGTGTGCAGACCGGGAATTTTGGGACGGCATCGGTTGTTTCGTATAATGGAAATAAGATAATAACGGGTTCCTCGGGCGGGATGTTTTTAACCGATTTAAAGGAGGATGCACAGAAAGTCAGGAAGTGGTCAACCCAGAGCAGGGAAGCCGCCGCCTGGTATCAGCATGAAGAACTTGGATACAACTACCGCATGAGCAATGTAGTAGCCGGGGTGGTGAGGGGACAGTTACCTTATTTAAGGGAACATATCAAAAAGAAGAAGGAGATTTATAACAGATATCTCGAGGGCTTTTTGGCAATGGGGCTCCCGGTCAGCATGAACCCATTTGATGCAGACAAGAGTGAGCCAAATTACTGGCTTAGCTGTATGCTGATTGCTAAAGATGCAATGTGCAGGCAGGTTCGGGGGGAGCGGGATAGCCTTTATGTAAGCGAGCCTGGTAAGTCGTGCCCGACACAGATTTTGGAGGCGTTAACCGCATTTAATGCGGAGGGAAGACCGGTCTGGAAACCCATGCATCTACAGGCGATTTACCGGATGAATGCATTTATTACAAAAGAGGGGAACGGGCGCGGCAATACAAATGCTTATATTGACGGTAAAAGCAGTATCGATGTGGGAGCTGATCTTTTTGAAAGGGGATTGTGCCTTCCAAGTGATATCAAGATGACAAAAGAAGAACAGGAAAAAGTAATACAGATTGTGGGAAGGTGTTTTGGGAAAAGGTGAGAGGGAATGAAAAGGGAGAGTTTGGAGTGGAGAATTCTCTAAATGGAACAAGTATTAATAGAATGACAGAAATATAAATAAGAAGGGAAGGGGTGAGGAAATGGGGCAGGTAAAGAGGAGGGGGGAAGAAGATTCTGGTGGGCGAAGTGAAAAAAAACATGTGTTTTCAGGGGGGATTTATGCCAAGTATGTAAAAAGGGTGCTCGATATTATTTGTGCTTTTTTCGGTCTGATTATTTTTAGTCCGATTATGCTTGTGGCAGCAGTGCTTGTCAGGGTAAAACTTGGAAAACCCGTGATCTTTGTCCAGAAAAGACCGGGCAAGGATGGCAGGATTTTTAAATTGTATAAGTTTCGGAGTATGTCGGACGCAAGGGGGGAGGATGGGAAATTACTGCCAGATGATAAACGGCTTGGGAAATTCGGTAAATCTCTAAGGGCTACAAGTATTGATGAGTTGCCTGAGTTGTTTAATATATTAAAAGGGGATATGAGTGTGGTGGGACCTAGACCGTTGCTGGTAAGAGATATGGTATTTATGAGTGATTTTCAAAAGAAACGTCATAGCGTTCTGCCGGGGCTTACGGGATTGGCACAAGTAAATGGAAGGAATGGAGTAGATTGGAAAAAGAAACTGGAATATGACTTACAATATATAAAGAAAATTACACTTTATAATGATTTAAAGATAATAATGAAAACGGTAATTAAAGCGATTATTTGCAAAGAAGGAATTACGGAAGAAGGGATGTCCACTGCTACTGATTATGGTGATTATCTGCTGGCACAAGGGGAGATAAGCAAAGGAGTTTATGATAAGAAGCAAATTGAAGCAGAAAAATTACTAAAGAAGGTAAGAAAAAGGATATGGTGATGGAATGAAAGACGATAATATTTTTGATATAGATAAATGTACTGAAAAATTTCCTTCCTTTTCGGTAGCGATGTGTGTATATAAAAAGGATAATCCTGTTTGGTTTGATAAAGCGATACATAGTGTTATTGTTCAAACTGTAAAACCTAAGGAAATTGTTTTGGTGGTGGATGGTTTTATACCACCTGAAATAGAAAATATCATAGATAAATATAAGCGGGATAGTTCAGGAATTATTTTTCGGGTTGTTCGTCTAAAAAGAAACCGGGGGCATGGTATTGCAAGAAAAAAGAGTGTAATGGCATGTTCTACAGAGATTGTTGCCTTAATGGATGCGGATGATATAAGTAATAAAGAGCGGTTTGAACAACAGTTGATTAAGATGGTAAGTACAAAATCTGAAATAGTCGGAGGGGATATTTCGGAATTTATTGAAGATGAAAATAAAATAGTGGCTTATAGAAAAGTTCCAACAGATGATATGGAAATAAAAAAATTCATGAAAAAAAGATGTCCTATGAACCAGGTAACTGTCATGTTTAAAAAAGATGCTTATGATAGAGCAGGGGGATATCGTGACTGGTACTGTGAAGAGGATTATTATTTGTGGCTCAGAATGGCGGGAAAAGGGGCAGTATTTGCAAATACTGGAACAGTATTGGTAAATGTCCGTGTCGGTGGGGAAATGTATAAAAGACGCGGCGGATTAAAGTATTTTAAAAGTGAAGCAAAATTGCAGATATATATGTGGAAACATCGTTTTATTGGATTTTGGCGATGTACATTAAATATTTTTTTGAGATTTATCGTGCAGGTATTGTTGCCAAATAATATGCGAGGATGGGTTTTTAGAAAATTTGCAAGGGGAGAAAATAGTTGAGTAACATAAAATATCATATTGGTTATACGACAGGAGTATTTGATATGTTCCATATAGGGCATTTAAATATTTTAAAACATTCAAAAGAATTATGCGATTATCTTATTGTAGGAGTCACTACGGATGAACTGTGTTTTAAAAGAAAGAAAAAATATCCTATTATCTGTGAAAAAGAACGAGTTCAGATTCTGGAAGCAATTAAATTTGTTGATAAAGTAATCTTACAGGATAGTATGGATAAACTCAAGGTGGTCAAGGAGAATAAAGTTGATGCAGTATTTGTAGGATCGGACTGGAAGGGAAGTGAGGATTGGATAAAATATGAGAAAGAGTTTGGTCAGGTAGGATGTAAGGTAGTTTATTTCGATCATACGGACGGCATATCCTCAACAATATTGAGAGCTCGGTTAAATGGAGAATAGTGTGAAACTTAATAGTTCTAAGGCAACAAAAGACACTGTCTTAGAACTATTAAGTTTCACAATTTCTATTTGAGCCGCCCAAAGCGGCATGGGGGATTAAAATGATATTCGTGTATAAATATTGGGAACTGTTTTGTCGTAAATTAAGGGAGCAGGGAATAAAGAGTGCTACCGCTCAGTCGATAACGAATAATAAAGACGGGAAGCCCTATTTAATTTTAAAACATGATATAGAAACAAATGTTTCAAAGGCATATGCTTTGGCTTGTATTGAGAAAAAATATGGACATTGCGGTTCGTATTATGTTCAGGCATATCTTTTGAACTCTAGAAGAAATATTAAACTGCTGACTAAGATGAGTAAAATGGGACATGAAATATCCTATCACTATGATGTTATGGATTCAAATAAAGGTAGGTTGACGGAAGCCATTAAAGAATTTGAGGAAAACAGAAAAATATTTGAAGATAATGGATTTCAAATTACTACAGTATGTCAACATGGGAATCCAGTGATTGAGCGCAAGGGATATACTTCGAACAGAGATTTTTTTAGAAGTAATAAGGTGCAGGCTCTATATCCGGAAATTTCGGATATAATGGTTAATTTTCATGTTGTTACAAAGACGGAATTCAAGTATTATTCAGATGCAGGAAGAAGGTTTCAAAAGATTTATGATCCGTTAAATAATGATATTATAGATAGTAGTAATAAAAATATATGTTATGATGAACTGGATGATATTTTAAAGGATGTAATAAATAGTAAAGAAAATATAATTATAAGTATACACCCCCATAGGTGGAATAGATCAGTCTTTATAAACCAGATTAAAACAGGTATATTTTTTATTGTAAAGAAGTCTGTAAGGGTTTTGGTTAAGTTTCCGCTTATAAAAAGATTTATAAGCAGGTATTATTATCTGGCAAAAAAAATATAAAAATATATTGCATAAGCGATATGTAAATGGAAAAGAGAAAATATGGATAAGGTAAATGAAGTAAGGAAAGTTCAGACAAAAATTCTGGATATAATGAAGTACATTGATAAGTTATGCAGAACCTACCATATTAAATATTATATTATGGGGGGGACTGCCCTTGGAGCTATACGCCATAAAGGTTTTATTCCGTGGGATGATGATTTGGATATTTTCATGACACCCAACCAATATAAAAGATTTAAAAAAGTATTCCAATATTTAAACAGTGAAAAATATGTGATTCAGGAGTGGAAAACGGATTTAAACTATCTTGAATATGCAAAAGTGAGGATGAATGGAACAACATTTATTGAGGAGGCATTTGAACAATGTGCAGATCTTCATCAGGGAATTTATGTAGATATAATGATCCTACATAAAGTACCGGAATCACACTTTATCCAAAAGCTGGTCTATTTTGAATCTAAATTTGTTACATTATATGCTTTATCAGTAAGAAATTGGAAGGCAAAGACATTAGAACAAAAAATTATGGTTAAGAGTCTGAAATTTCTGCCGTGTAAATTTATATTGAGATTATGTTATAGGAGAATATACCAATATGATTATCTAAAAAATAATTTTAAGTATTGCTATTGGATTACCCCTGCAAAATTTGAAAATGGATTATTTGAAAAAGAATTTTTTCAGGGAACTATCGATGTACCTTTTGAGGATACTGTGTTAATGGCATCTCCAAATATAAAAAGATATCTGCGATACAGGTATGGGGATTACATGAAATTACCACCAGTAGAAGAGCGGAAAACAGCAGTACATGCAAAATTTTTTGATGTGGATAAAGATTATAGGGAATATATTAAACCGTGAGGTGGAGTGTGAAAAAATTTCAAATACTTTGTGTTACAATGGGGCAAAAAAACTTTTCAAAAATAAAAGAGATGAATATTCATTCGGATGTTGTTTTTGCAAACCAGGCAAATCAGGTAGGGTATGAGGAATTGAAATTTGAGGGGTACAGGGCACAAATGATTACAACAAATACCTGTGGTGTGGGAAAGAACAGAAATATTGCTTTGATGTATGCGGATGCAGAGTATTGCCTGTTTGCTGATGATGATGTGGTTTATTATGATGGACTTGCAAAAAAAGTGGTGGATGAATTTGAGAAACATAAGGATGCTGATGTTTTTATCTTTAACCTGGATTCAGAGGATGGTGATAGGAAACAGGTAAAATATGATAAAACCAGAAGATGTAAGATTATAGAAAAAATGCCCTGGGGGTGTGTTAGGGTAGCTGTGAAGCTAGAGGCATTGAAAAAAGCGAATATTTGGTTTACAACTCTTTTTGGTGGGGGGTGTATGTTTCCATCAGGGGAAGACAGTCTTTGGCTGACAGCATTAAAAAGAAACGGTCTAAAATTTTATATTTCCAGCGAAACAATAGGAAGGGTTATGTTTACAAACTCAAGCTGGTTTTCTGGTTATGATAAGAAATATTATTTTGGCAAGGGGGCTTTTTATCAGGCAGTGCACCCTAGAACCTTTTATTTATGGATGTTATATATATGTTTTCGCACTAGGAGTAAGAGTAAGATTTCATTTCAAAAAAGTCTTTCCTGGATAAAGAAGGGAAAGTATAGTTATATAAATAATATTAGTTATAAAGAGCTGTAGAGAGAGGTAGAGTTGAGATGTGGCCATATTTGATACCAATTATATTTGTTTTTTTGATGAACTTGACAAAACAGGGCAATATAGAAATGGTATGTGGCAGACAGAGAATACACATAAATAAGCTTATTTTATCATTGGGTGTGCTTTTTGCTTTTGCGGCACTGCGGGGAAATGGTTCCGGAGATTATTTTTCTTATCTTAGGATGGGAAAAAATATTACGGGGTTTCATAAGATTTTTGACAATAATATTCATATGGATATAGGATACTGCTTTTTGGCTTGGATAGTGAATCTTTTTCATTTGCCATCACAGGCAGTTATTGCTTTGATGAATATGATAAGTATTGGGGCAATTGGAATATTAATTAGACGATATTCAAAGTTTCCCATGTTATCGGTATTGATTTTTTTGCCATTTTATTTTCAATTTGATATGCATGCTGCAAGAACTGCGTGCGCAATAGGAATCATGACATTATCAGCACCATATATTTTGAAGCGTGATTTTAAGCGCTTTTTATTTATTCTTTTTATAGCAGTATTATTTCATCCGGAAGCAGTGATAGGGATAATGTTATATTTTTTGCCGGCATTTAACATAAACCTGAAATCTTCATTAGTATTTATATTTGTTGATTTTGCTATTCTTGCATGTGATTTATCGGATAAACTTGTGCTTGCAGTTTTAAGAATGATAAACTTGCAAAATATATATAATAGATTTTTAAGTTATACACAGGAATCAAATCCGATGAGCTATGCCGGAAGCCTTTTTGATCCCCGGTTATTTGTAGCTCTTTTGATTTTTTTGTATTCAAAGATTTCTATGATAGAAACGGATCGATTAGGTAAATTTTTAGTGAATACTTCTTATGTTAATCTGCTATTAATGATTTTTTTTAATAATCATGCTGTTTTTATATATCGGTTATCATCTTTCTATGGAATTTTTTCTATTATTCTTTTACCGTTGATTTTTGAAAGAGCAAAGAAGAAGTCATTGGATGTTAATATCAGATATCAGTATCAAAAAGTTCGCTATTTGTTGGTGATAATGTATACCGTATTATCAACTGTTTATGCTATGAAGATAAGTGTGCCCTATGTATTGTGCAGATTAACTTACTGGTAGATGATAAGGGGAATGTTTGTTTAACCTATCAAAGAAGTCCCCACTTCTAAGTCGCAAAGATGAAAGCGGTGGGTAAGGGGGGATTTCTTTGTGGCAGGGAGGGATAAGTCCCATCAGACATGCGGAAGTGGCATAGGGATATAATTTCCTTTGACATAAAATTAGAAAGAGCATGGTGATTTTGTACGGGCTTATCGGTTGACAGTGTGATTTGATATTATGGGAAAAGAAATACAGGGGGATATAAATGATAAAAGTTAGTGTTATAGTTCCAGTGTATAATGTGGAAAAGTATTTGCAGATTTGTATCGATAGTATCCTGGCGCAGGATATTTCCCCGGAAGAATATGAAATCATCCTGATTAATGATGGTTCGACGGATGGCAGTGGGGCAATCTGTGAAGAGTATGATAAATGTTTTTCAAATGTTATTTTGATTAATCAGGAAAATAAAGGATTATCAGCGTCAAGAAATCACGGTCTGGAAATTGCAAAAGGAAAGTATATTATTTTTGTGGATTCGGATGATTACATTCAAAAAAATACATTTTCTTTGATATTTAATGAGATGGAAGGCTCAGCATTAGATGTTTTGGCAGTGAACAGCAGTGCGTTTACAGGGAACAAAAAACCGGTGTCCATATTGAAACTAAAGGGATTTGAGGAAAAGGAAGTAATTGATGGCGCGGAGTATATTTCTAAACATGGTTTTAGGCTTCCGGCAATGGTATGGCGCTATATTTACAGGCGGGATTTTCTGGTGAATGAAAAATTGACTTTTGTAGTAGGAAGGTTCCATGAGGATTGTGAATGGATAGCACACTGGTTCCCAATTTGTAAAAGAATTGGATATCTGGACTTGATATTTTACTATTATCGGTTATCTGATAACTCGATTATGAGGAGTAAAAATATTAAAAAGTGTTTTGATTTGATTAAAATATCTGAAATAATATATTGTCATGCCAAGGAAAATAAAGGAAAAGGGAAGGTGGAAGTCTATTATGCTCTGAAAAATTATGCAGGATATATGATGTGGCTGGTTCTTCGAAACGGTGTGGAACAGGGATATAGAGTAAAGCAGTTGGTTGTTTCAGATGAAGTACGAAAAAAAATGGTGAAATATGGACGCATGGATAAAAAGCATAGTTCTTTTTTTGTTTTGATTTGGATAAAGTTGTATTGGTTGGCAGATATTTTAATTAAATGGATTATTAGGGTTAAGAAGTAAAAAAATATTTGGATAGACATTCGGAAAAGGTATGAGGACATATTGATTTGGGCAGTGTACTTATAAGTCAAAGGAAATTATAACTCTATGTTGCTTTCGTTTGTCAGATGGATCGAAAATGTGTTTTGATGTAGCATGCTAAGAATTGGTTGGTATGAAGAGGGAGATAAAATGAATATTGCAATTGTACCATGGTCGAAAGAGGCTTTGGGTAATCAAATGTTTAGGCAGA
The DNA here is from genome assembly GCA_910577675.1 of uncultured Lachnospiraceae bacterium. Classification (GTDB taxonomy): domain Bacteria; phylum Bacillota; class Clostridia; order Lachnospirales; family Lachnospiraceae; genus RGIG4057. Next base: position 25,286 of record CAJTOR010000009.1, on the reverse strand, counting down.
AACTGTGTAAAAATCATCCGCATGATAATAATGTTCAATGGTTGGAAAATTATAATTATGTTCGTCGTTGGTTTAAGGAGAGGGGGCACCGTTATGAAACCATTGACCGGTATAAGGACTGGGATGAGATTGATTATATTTTGATCTATGCAGGAAGGATACATAAGAGATACGTATCAGAATTTCTCAGGAGGGGATATGAAAACAAGCTGATTTACATAGCGATAGAACCGGAAATTGGTTATAAGGAACATCGGAAAGAGAAAATGCCTAAATTGCTCAGGTATTATAAATATATAATTACTTGGAATAAAGAAATAGCGGATGAGGGCAGAATTTTTCAATTTAATCTTCATTATGTGCTAAGTATGCCATCAAAAAATGTTCCATTTTCTGAAAGAAAGCTTTTAACTGCTATTTATTCTGCCCATGGAAGTGGATATGGGGAAAAGGAGTTATATACTGAAAGAAACAAAATTTTCAGATGTTATGAAAAATATGAAGGGCAATTTGATCTGTATGGAAAGGGATGGGATGGGTTTCGCAATTACAGGGGGATTGCAGGCAATAAGACGGATATTTACTGCGATTATCGTTTTGCAATTGCATTGGAAAATATGAAAGATAGAAAGGGGTATGTAACAGAAAAAATATATGACTGTATATGCAATGGGATTGTTCCCATTTACTATGGAGCCAGCGATATTAAGGAATATGTTCCAGCAGATGTATTTATTGATTACAGTCGATTTAAAAACCCCGATGAGTTGTGGGAGTTTTTGAGTGATATGCCCGAGGATATCTGGTTGGCTTATCTGGAAGCTGCAAGACGTTATCTTGAATCAGATCGGGTAAGGCTGATAGATCCAAAGCAGTATTGTGAGAAGTTGGAACAACTTATGCGGACAGACCCAGAAATGGACATTCATTGCAGGAAAATTGATAAAATATTGTTTTCATTAAATATAGCCGGGCATGAAATCTTGATAAAATTATGGATGAAAATCAAAAAGAACAAGCTGACACATAATATTTGGTATAAAATAAAAAAGATTTTTTAAGATTTTGTAATGCAATGATGGGATATAAAATAGGGGATGGTATTCTGCTGAATATGCCATTAAAGCAGCAGTCAGTCCGATTGAACGGGAAAGGTTAGTTTAATGGGATGCATGGACTTAATAAAAGTGAGATTTATGGAAAACTAAGAAGAATATTATTTGAGGTATATAATGTTAAAAAGAGTGAAGCATGACTATGCGACGAGATCCATCAGGGAAGAAATTGAATGGTTAAATTATTGGTGGGCGAAAGCTGATAGGGAGTGTACTGGACGTTATTTATTGATAGGTGATTCTGTATCCCGTGGATATCGGGGAAGTCTAGAAAAAGTTTTGGGAATGCCAGTGGATTATATAGGAACTTCTTCTCTTATATTAGATGAATTATTTTTGCACGAAATAGAGAGTTTTTTTGACTGGGGGGGGGTAGATCTGTACAGAGCTATACAAGTACAAATTGGAATACATGGGATTCTTGAAATTAATACTGAATTAAATAGTGACTTTTATGATATGTATAAAAATCAATATCAGAATTTGATTGAATATTTATCGGAAAAAACAAAGAGGCTGGTTTTGGCATCGACAACTCCTGTTATTAACAGGTACTGGAATTGCTCAAATAAATACTTAGCATTTATTTTCAGTAATCTGCATCCATTATGTATTGAAAAAATCAATGAACAGATGGATAAAGAATTATCCATAAGAAATAATATTACCCGGGATTTGGCAAAAGAATATGGTTTGGCTTTTAATGATTTATATTCTTATATGAGGAATGAAGGGAAAAAATTCCGTCATATAGATGAAATACATTACGAAAAAAAGTGCAATATTTTTATTGCGAGAAAGGTGGCAGAATATTTTGGGAATTGTAAAAAGAATTAAAGATAATAAAACATGGTATTTTTGGGCTAAAATAATACAATCATGTAAAAATGAAGATTTCAGGGAATATGTCAGGGGATTTCAGGGGGCAGATATCTTGATGGTAAAACACCTTGGAAATCTTTATCCGGACAAGCTGGTGTATAATATTGATATTACTGAAAAATTGGGATTTTTTGGGATGGTAGAATTTACTTTGCAGTACTTGATGTATGCTGAAAAGTATCATTTAACTCCCTATGTGAATTGGAGCGGGTGCTATGCAGAAAGTCTTCCGGTAAATGGAACGAAAAATGTATATGAATATTATTACAATCCGGTTTCTGAAATATCAAATGATGATATCCGTGAATGTAGGAATGTAATTTTTTCTTATTACAAACAGCGGATGGTTATTTGTGAAAAAAAGGAAGTTACCTATAGAAGCCGTCAGGAAAGCTGTTTTAAATATGGTGAATTATATAGAAAATATTTTAAATTAAATCAAAGAACAAAAGATTACATTGACCGAAATTTGAGGGAAACTCTTAATGGGAAAAAAAGTTTGGGTGTACATATTAGGGGAACGGATTTTAAAAAGGGTTTACACGGGCATCCAGTATGTATCAAGGCAAAAGATTTTATAGAACCAGTGCAAAAATGTATGGGGGGGGGGCAGATATGAGCAAATTTTTTTGGCTACGGATAGCCTTGAGGCAATAGAACTCTTTAGCAGGATATTTGGTAATGTGCTTGTATTTTATAATGATGTTCAACGCGCAGACGGGGATGTCGGGGTTCATGAAATAGAAATTTCCCGAAAAAACCACCACTATCTGTTAGGAATGGAAGTGCTCAGGGATGTTTATACGTTAGCAGCGTGTGATTCACTAATAGCTGGATTGTCAAACGTTAGTTTTGCAGCACAATATATAAAGGCAGCAAATGGCTCCAACTATACAGAAGTGGTAACTTTAGACCGGGGGCTACAAAAATAAAATTAAAGAAGGAAGGAAAAACATGAAAACAGCTTTAATTACCGGCATTACCGGACAGGATGGTTCTTACCTGGCAGAATTTCTACTTGAAAAGGGATACAGGGTACACGGGATGCTGCGCAGGGCATCCATTGCAAATACTGCGCGCATTGACCATCTTATCCGGGAAGACAGAATAAAACTTCACTATGGTGACCTGGCAGATTCTTCTTCCGTTGTCCGCATCCTTGCGGAATGCAGACCGGATGAAATCTATAACCTCGGGGCGCAGAGTCATGTGGCGGTTAGTTTTGAGGCACCAGAGTATTGCGGTGATGTGGTTGCCTTGGGTGTCCTTAGGATTCTCGAGGCGGTAAAAATGCTTGGGATGGAAAAACATTGCCGGATTTACCAGGCATCCACTTCGGAATTGTATGGGCGTGTGGAGGAAACCCCGCAGGATGAAGAAACCCCGTTCCACCCATATTCCCCATATGCGGTGGCAAAACAGTATGGATATTGGATTGTGAAGGAATACCGTGAAGCGTATGGGATGTTCGCTGTCAACGGTATTCTTTTTAATCATGAATCCGAGCGCAGGGGGGAAACTTTTGTGACCAGGAAGATCACGCTTGCAGCGGCAAGGATTGCTTGTGGGTTGCAGGATAAGCTCTATCTTGGCAATTTGGACTCGAAGCGTGACTGGGGTTATGCGAAAGACTATGTGGAGTGTATGTGGCTGATGCTCCAGCATGATAAGCCGGAGGATTTTGTGATTGCGACGGGGGTGCAGCATACCGTGCGGGAGTTTGCGACCCTGGCTTTCCGTCATGTGGGGATTGAGATTGAGTGGCGTGGGGAAGGTGTGGGGGAAAAAGGGATTAATCGATCAAATGGAGCGGTGGTGGTTGAGGTAAGCCGTGAATTTTACCGCCCGACAGATGTAGTGGATTTGTGGGGCAACCCGGCAAAGGCGAGGACAGTACTTGGCTGGGATCCGCTAAAAACGAGTTATGAGGAGCTTGTTTTAAGGATGACGGAGCATGATCTGAAACTGGCGCAGAAGGAGAGGGCGGCAAAGGGGATTGCATAAGCAGGAAAAGAGCTGTGCAAAATACAAGGTTTCTGATTGTGAAAAATCGTTTAAAACAGAATCGCCGCTGGCGGTTAAATGTGGGGGAATAATGCTTGATGTAAATAAAACAACATTAAAAGGTGTGTATCTTGTCAAGCCCGCAGTGCATAAGGATGCGCGCGGGAATTTTTATGAAACGTATAATGAGAAGGAATACAAGGCGGCGGGACTGGCTGCAGACTTTGTACAGGATGATATTTCCTGTTCTGTAAAAGGAGTCCTAAAAGGGATGCATGGTGATGCGGGAACCTATAAGTTGGTGCAGTGCGTCCATGGCAGTGTGTATGCAGTGATTTTAAATTGTGATGAGGCATCGGATGAATTCGGGAAATGGGAAGCGTTTGAACTCTCGGCAGAAAACAGGTATCAGATCTATATTCCACCAATGTATGGAAATGGGTATTATGTAACTTCACAGGAGGCAGTCTATTCATATAAACAGTCCACTTATTATGGGGAGTATAAACAATTTACTTACAAGTGGAATGACGATCGTTTTTGTATCCGGTGGCCTGGTGCGGCGCAGGTTATTTCAAAAAGGGATGCGTAACAGGGAACCATTTTGGATATTTGAGGGGTTCATTATAGGTTTTGGGGGATTTAAAAAGTGGCACAGTTGTATAAAAGGTTGTCGGTTGATTTTGAGCATGAAGATGACAGGGGAAAGTTGGCACAGCTTGTCCATAAAGGCTTTAGCCAGGTAAATGTATTAGAAACAAGGGCGGGTGTGAGCCGTGGCGGTCATTACCACAAAGTTTCAAGGGAAGCTTTTTTTGTAATAAGTGGTTCCGTAAAAGTGCATTTAAAAAATGAATCCGGGGAACAGGTTGAAATCTTCCATAAGGGGGATTTTTTTATGGTGTTCCCATTTACAGTGCACAGTATGTATTTCCCGGAGGACTGTGTTATGATAGCGCTCTATGATATCCCAGTAAAAGATGGGGATGGGGGGCAGGATATTTTTTGTGGTGACTGACTGTATTTGAGGAATAGAGAAAAAGAATCTTTGTAGTCGAAAATATATAGAATTATAGTGCATAAAAGATGGGGATAAAATATGGAATTGGATTATATACAAAAAAAGGTGCAAAATGCTAAAAAAGAATGCCTTGAATTATGTATTAACATTGGGAGCGGGCATGTGACATCGGCTTTTTCCTGTGCGGAAATTGTTTGTGTCCTGTATTATGCGGTTATGAATGTGGATCCCAGGCATCCGGATGCACCGGGCAGGGATCGTTTTGTTATGAGCAAGAACCATGGTATGGTTATGGTATATCCTGTGTTGAAGGATATTGGATTTTTTTCACAGGAAACCATGGAAACTTTTGGGAAGAATGGGGGAGCAGTTTCCCCACATTCCAAATTATCCGTTAAGGGAATTGATTTTGCAGGGGGGAGCCTGGGGATTGGTTTGGGTACAGCGTGCGGGATGGCGTATGCTGCGGCATGTGATAAGGAAAAATGGCTGACTTTTTGTATTATTGGTGATGGGGAATTGTACGAGGGGAGTATGTGGGAAGCGATGATGTTTGCAGGTTATCAAAAACTTAGCAACCTGGTTGTCATACTTGACCGCAATAAGTTGTGCATGACCGGATTTACTGAATCCATGATTGGTTTGGAGCCGCTTGATGAAAAGATAAGGAATTTTGGCTGGGAGGTCAGGGTGGTTGACGGGCACAGTATTGAGGAATTATATGGCGCATTGTCCGATGTCAGGGAACGGTCGGTAAAAAAGCCGCTTTGTATCCTTGCAAATACAGTGAAGGGGAAAGGGATTGATTTTATGGAGGGAAACCCCTTTATGCATGGCGTGGCTCCGGCAGGGGAAAAGGCAGATATTGCCAGAAAGCAGGTAGGAAGCTATGGGAAATAACAGTGCCAGGGATCTTTTTTTTCAATATATTATTGGACATGCACAGGAATATGATGTTTATATTGTGGCGGCGGACCTGCGGGGGAAGGTATTTGACCAACTATGTGAAAACTCGCCTTCCCGTTTTGTGCAGGTGGGGATTGCGGAACAAAATATGGTTGCAATTGCAGGCGGGCTGGCATTATCGGGAAAGAGGACATTTACCTATTCAATTGGGGCATTTTTGCCAACCAGGGCACTCGATCAGGTCAGGAATGCGGTAAGCCTTATGAAGCTGCCGGTTGTAATGGTTGCTTTTGAGGTTGGTTTTGGTGGTGGGATGTACGGGGCAACGCATTTTTCGACGGAGGATTGCTCCGTGATATCTTATTGCCCGGGGGTTGAGGTATTAAATTTATGTGATGATGGTGTGGCGGAGGAATTTGCAGAATATTCCCTGCATGCGAAAAGCCCCATTTATTTGCGGATTGACCGTCAGAGTGGATTATTGGAACCCTGCGAGAAGGGGATTGACTGGGATAAGGGATTCCGGGTTATGAAAGAAGGGGAGGGTGTTGTGGTTCTTTCCTACGGATACCTGATGAGTCTTGCGTTTTACGCAGAATTTGATATGCAACCCACCATTATTGATGTTTTTAAACGCCCATTTAATGAGGAGCTGCTGATGGGGATGCTTGCCCCTTATGATACAATTGTGGTTTATGAGGAACAGCAGGTCAGGGCAGGGATAGGAAGTTTCCTGGAAAGTCTGATGTTTGAACATGGAATTAATAAAAGAGTAATTCTTATGGGAATTGATTACCATGGGGAGTTTCCGGAGGAGTGTAATAACCGGGGGGGCTGGTTAGAGAAATATGGGATCAGCCAAAAAGATTTAATACGGACGGTAAATCGTGCATTCAGGATCGAAAACAGTTGAACGGGGGGAAGGGCTTGGAAAAAAAGATTCATATATTGGACTGTACTTTGCGGGATGGCGGTTATGTAAATAACTGGGAGTTCGATGAAAATACTGCCGTCCATGTAATTGACAGTCTTTATGCAGGCGGCATCCGCTGTATTGAGATCGGGCTTCTGGGAAGGGGTGGGAAGGTGAAAGGAGGAACAAAGTTTTCTTCCTTTTTGGAAATGGAGCCATTGTTTAAGGAGAAAAGGGCGGACTGCCGTTATGCGGTAATGGTCACACAGACAGAGGCGGCTGAACTTGAAATCCCGGCAAGGGACAAGGATACCGTGGATATTATCCGGATTGCATTTTTTAAAAATGAGCTTTTAGAAGCTTTGCTGTTTGCGGATGAATTATTGCAAAAAGGGTATGAAGTGTTTTTGCAGCCGATGGCAACTTTTATGTATACACAGGAAGAACTTGGCGGGATGCTAAAGGGGATTAACCGTATTAAACCAAGAGCCGTGTACCTAGTGGATAGTTTTAGTAACCTGTACCCGAAAGATGTGAGGCGGATGGCGGATTGTATGCTGTCCATGCTGGAGGAAGGCATCGCGTTTGGTTTCCATGCACATAACAATATCCAACTGGCTTTTGCCAATGTAATCGAGTTCCTTGATTCTGACACAACGAGGGAATTGTACGTGGATGGCAGTATTTATGGGATGGGACGCGGGGCTGGCAATGTACCGGTTGAACTATTGATGGAATATAGGAACCGGCAGGGGGCTGCCTATGATATCCCTGTTATTTTAAAAGCTTATCAGGATTTTATCAGACCGATTTTTGAAAAGTTGTACTGGGGATATGACCATTCTTATTTTCTGACAGCAAGTAAAAGTATTAATTCGGTATATGGCTGGTATTTTTTAAGTCATGGGATAAAGGATATATTACAGATGGAAAAAGCCCTTAATAAGATACCGGAGGAAGATAAATATACGCTTGTCCGCAGTGTGGCGGAAGTGATACTCGGGCAGATGGAATGAATAAATAAATTTTTACATAAGGGAAAGGAAATAAAAAGTAATAAATATGTGGAAGAAGGAAAGGACAAACTATGACGGATGCCGCAAGGAATTTAAGAATATCAGTTTTGGAAATGGCCTACCATGGCGGGGATGCGAATTTGCAGAGTGTGTTTTCCTCCATTGAAATATTGCGGGTTTTGTATGACAGGGTATTAAAAATATCGCCGGGAGCAGTAGATTCACCTGAGCGCGATTATTTTGTCCTTAGCAAGGGGCAGTCCACGATGGGGCTGTTGGCGCTTTTGGCAGAAAAAGGTTATTTCCCTGGGGATGAACTGCGGACAGCATGCCAGTATAACTCGCGTATCAGTATGCAGGCAGACCGGACAAAGATTCCGGGTGTGGAGATTTCTGCGGGGAGTCTGGGGCATGGATTCCCGATTGCGGCAGGTATCGCATATGCCGGAAAAATCAAGGGGCGCAGTGGACAGGTTTATGTGTTGGCTGGCGACGGGGAAATGAACGAGGGCACCATGTGGGAAGCCGCCCTTTTTGCTGCGGGTGAAAAACTTGATAACCTGACATTGATCGTGGACGATAATGCTTCTTTAAGGGAGATGCTGGATATCGGGAAGCTGGATGAAAAATTGGAAAAATTTGGGTTTAGCACGGTCTGTGTGGATGGGCATGATGAAGAGGAATTGTCCCGGGCAATCAAAAGGGTGCATATTGGAAAGCCGGGTGCCGTAATTGCAAGGACGAGAAGGGGATGGGGCTCGCATATCCTTTTGGAGGATCGCTCATGGTTTCACAGGGCACCGAACCAGAAGGAGCTGGTGCGCTTGATAGAGGATGTGAAAAGTTTTGGGATGGGGGGATGATGGATTGAGGGAAGCAATGAAGAAAAGTGTTTCGAGAATGATTACTGATTATAAAGATACGGTATTTTTTCTGATTGACATAGGTGCATATGCGTTCCGGGATTTTTTGGGGGAATACCCGGGAAGGGTAAAGAATATCGGTATCTTTGAACCGGGGACAATCGGGATAGCAGCGGGCGTAGCCCTTGCGGGAATGATCCCGACCGTCTACGGGATTTCCCCCTTTATTGTGCAGAGGTCATTAGAACAGTTAAAGCTTGATTTTATTTACCAGGGGGTGGGTGGAAATTTTATTACGACGGGGGCAGCCTATGATTTTTCGACTTTGGGTTATTCCCATTATTGTGCGGAGGATGTTGCAACATTAAAAACCTTGCCGGGTATGGAGATTTTGGTTCCTGGCACGCAAGGGCAGTTTGAGGCATTGTTTGGCGCATGTGCAAGGGATGGCAGGGCTTCTTATTTCCGGATGACGGATCACTGTAATAAAACGGAAGTGGATGTTGAATTTGGGAAAGCGTCCGTATTAAAACGTGGGCGGAAGGCTACGGTCATCACGTTTGCTGAGATGCTGGATGCGGTCGTGGGGGCTTGCTCTGATTTGGATGTGACAGTGCTTTATTATACGACAGCGGAGCCTTTTGATTATGGGACGTTAAGGGATAATCTTGTGGGGGACAGGGTATTTGTATGCGAACCGTTTTATGAGGGGACATTTTATCAGGATGTGTTAAAAGCTGTTTCCGGATATGCAGTAAGGATTGCTGGTGTGGGTGTACCGAGGGAAGTATTGAGGACATACGGGACGAAAAAGGATAAGGATCTAAATCTGGGGCTGATGGCGGAGGGAATCCGGGCGAGGATTTTGGAGTTTATCAGCTAGTATATTTAGCACTGTTTCTATGTGCGTGGATTTGGGATGTAAGGAGGCGGAGGATGAAAATAGTTTTATTGTCCGGCGGTTCGGGCAAGCGCCTTTGGCCGCTGTCAAATGATATCCGGTCAAAGCAGTTTTTAAAGGTTGTCCGGAATGAGGAGGGCAAAAAAGAGTCCATGCTCCAGCGGGTTTACCGCCAGATAAAAGAAGCTGGACTTGATGGGGGGATTACGGTTGCAACAAGCGCCGCACAGGCGGAATCCATAAAGGGGCAGCTTGGGGAGGCGGTTTCCATCGTGGTTGAGCCGGAGCGCAGGAATACTTTCCCCGCCATTGCACTCTCGGCTGCCTACCTGTATTTTGAGAAGGGATGTCCCTTGAAGGAAACCGTGGTAGTGCTCCCGGTTGATCCCTATGTGGGAGAAGAGTATTTCCAGATGTTACATAAACTTGATGGGGCAGTGCAGGCGGGAGCGGCAGATCTTGTGTTGATGGGGGTTGCGCCAACCTACCCTTCGGAAAAGTATGGATATATTATCCCGCAGGATGGGCGGGATGAGAAAGGGCTTGCAAGAAATATCCCAGGAAACCGCGGGGAGGGGAAGGAAGGGATTTTTCCAGGGACATGCAGGATAAGTCCGGACACAGCGGATGGGGAGGATGTGCCACAGGAGATGGCGCAGATTTTTCCGGGGACTAGCCGGGAAGGAAGGCTTGTTGGAAACGAAAACAGCCAGATCCTCCCAGTCTTAGAATTCCGGGAAAAACCGGATATGCAGACTGCGGGGGAATTAATCCAAAAAGGTGGGCTGTGGAACTGCGGGGTATTCGCCCTAAAACTGTCCTACCTGATGGGGATTATAAAAAAGACTATCCCCTGCGCCTGCTATGCGGACGTGCTGCGCCAGTATGGGGAGTTTGAAAAGACAAGCTTTGACTATGCCGTGGTGGAAAAGGCGGAATCCGTGGCAGTCCTCCCCTACCATGGGGAATGGAAAGACCTTGGGACATGGAATACCTTGACGGAGGTGATGGAGGAGAAGCCGATCGGGGATGTAGTGATGTCCAAGGATTGCAAAAATACACATGTGATTAATGAATTGGAAATCCCGATTGTAGTGATGGGAGCAGAAAATATGGTGGTGGCAGCAAGCCCGGACGGGATTTTGCTTGCCGACAAGGTGCAGAGTTCGTATATAAAAAAATATGTAGAAAATCGTGATTTGCGCCCGATGTTTGAGGAGCGGTCATGGGGGGAATACACGGTGCTTAATTTGTCCGCGGATGCGGGTGGGAACCGTACTGTAACAAAGAAAAAGCGGGTGCAGGCGGGCAGGAGGATTGAGGAAACAAGGCATAGGCACCATCTTGAAGTATGGACGGTATTAAGCGGCAGGGCTGTAATTTCGATTAAGGGGAGGAAGCATGACGCTTTCCCGGGGGATACTTTCACAATTGAAAGAGGGATTTTGCACAGCTTGCAGGCGGAGGAGGATACCGTGTTGTTGGAAGTGCAGATTGAAGAAATAGAAAAATAATACATGTAGGAATATTTTGAAAAGTAAGACTTAGTGTGAAGATTAAAGTAAATCCGGTGGATTAGGTTGAGATAAGGAGCGGATATTTTTATGTGGTCGTCGTTTCGAAAGTTTAAAAAATTGTTTTCGGCAAGGCAGAAAAGGCAGCTTGTAATATTATTTTTCCTGATGTTATTGGGGGCATTTCTTGAGATTTTGGGGGTATCCCTGATAGTGCCGCTGGTATCGGTGGTTATGCAGGAGGATATTATAAATACCAATCCGCTGATTGGGGATATCTGCCGTATGCTCCATATACAATCAAACCGTGGGTTCCTGATTTTCTGTGTTTTATTTTTAATTTTTGTTTTTATATTTAAGGACTTGTACCTGGTATTTGAAATATATGTGCAGAACCGCTTTGTTTACAATAACAGGTTCCGAATGCAGCAGCGGTTGATGGACGCGTATCTGAATAAGGGATATGAGTATTATTTAAATGCAAGCTCGGGGGAGATTGTAAGGGTGGTTCAGCAGGATGTGTCCAATGCATTTTTCCTGCTTTCAAGTCTGCTTAATTTTGCCACGGAATCCGTTGTTTCGCTGGCGCTTGTGGTGGTGGTATTTATAATCAATCCCCTGATGACGCTGTTGGTGGGCGTTATCCTGATGTTGACAATGCTCTTGATTGCGAAAGTAGCAAAGCCGATGTTGCACAGGCAGGGAAAGATTTTGCAGGAGAGCGCGGCGCAGACGAACAAATGGCTGCTTCAGATGGTGAATGGCATAAAAGAGATTATGGTCGGGGATAAACACGGGTTTTTCCTTGATAATTTTAGCAGGCATGGACAGCGGATGGTGCGGGCGGAGCGGTGGAATATTTTATTGCAGAATGTCCCGAGGCTTTTGATTGAAATGTCGAGTATTGTTTCAATGTTACTTGCCCTGCTTGCCGCGGTGTTGCTGGGGGCATCCGTTTCTGCGCTGGTTCCGACGATTGCTGCGTTTGCAATGGCAGCGCTGAAACTGATGCCAAGTGCAAACCGGATCTCCACGGCGCTAAATGGGGTGGCGTACTATGAACCATCTTTAGATAAGTTATTTTTGAGCCTTTCTTCGGTGGGGGAGGATAAGCCCGGGGAAAATATACAGAATAAATCTGATAATAATTTTATTAAGGGATGGAGGCAGAACAGGGGAGATTCCGGGAAACAGGTCTTTTCCCTGGAACATGAAGTGAGGGCGTGCGGAATTTCTTACTGTTACCCGGGTACAGAACAGCCTGTCTTAAAAGAGGCGGATATGTTAATCCCGATCGGGAAGTCAGTCGGGATTGTCGGGGCTTCCGGTGCGGGTAAAACGACTGCGGTGGACATCATACTTGGGCTTTTGAGCCCGCAGTCGGGGGAAATTTTTGCGGATGGTGTGCCGGTGAGGGAACATTACACGGACTGGCTGGCGCATATCGGTTACATCCCACAGATGATTTTTATGTTGGATGATACGATAAAGGCAAATGTGGCATTTGGGATTGCGCAGGATTTGGTGGAGGAAGCGCAGGTCTGGAGGGCACTTGAGGAGGCGCAGTTGGCAGATTTTGTAAGAGGACTGCCGGAAGGGCTTGACACGGTAATCGGGGAGCGCGGGATACGGCTTTCCGGCGGGCAGCGCCAGCGGATTGGGATTGCCAGGGCACTGTACCCAAACCCGGAGCTTCTGTTTTTTGATGAGGCAACCTCGGCACTTGACACGGAAACAGAAGCGGCGATTATGGAGTCGATTAATCGTCTGCACGGAAAGAAAACATTGGTGATTATCGCGCACCGCCTTGCGACGATTGCGGATTGTGATATGGTGTACCGGGTTGGAGAAGGAAAGATTGTGCAGGAAAGATGATGGGGAGTATAGCAGTCTGAAATAATAGAAACAAAGAAAGGGAAAATTTAATGAACGAACAAACCTATAACCAGGAAATCAACCTGGGGAAAGTAATTTACCGTATCTTGCGCGACTGGCGGAGCATTTTTATTATCGCCCTTTCCATCGCCCTTTTGACCGGGGCAGGAAATCTGGTACTAAAGAAAATAAAAATCTCCAACACAGAATACATTACGACAGCGGAAGAAAATTACAACCGGGAGCTGACTGCATTTTATGCGAGGGGGGAAACCTTAGAGCGCGAGATTGCAAATCTGGAGGAAACGCGTGAGGAGCGCGAAACATACAATGCGAATTCGGTTCTGATGAAAATTAACCCGTACCGCGAATATAATGCTTCGCTGCAATTGTATGTGTCAACGGATTATCAGATTGTGCCGGAGTTGACTTACCAGAATATCGACCTGTCAAACCGTATCCTCCGCTCCTACATTACCTATATGGTAAATGGTGATATGTACCAGTATATTATGGACAATATATCAAAGCCGATTGAATTGCGTTACCTAAAGGAAATTCTTTCTATTTCTGGGGACTATGATAACAGGATGGTAACACTCAGTGTTCGGGGGGAGGATAAGCAGAGCTGTGAGGAAATCCTTGATTATGCGCTTTCAGGAATTTTGGCAAAACAGCGGGAAATTGCTGATGCGATCGGGGAGCATGAAATTGTTTCAGTTAACCAGTCCGTGTACGAAACAGTAAATCTGGAACTTGATGAATGGCAGAAGGGCAACCTGCAATATGTTTCGGAGTTAAGTATAAGATTGCAGGAAAAGGCGGAGGAATATGCAGTGTGGGAGGCTTCCCCGGAGCCGGGAAGGGAGTTTACCGACCGTGCAGTGGTAAGGGATTCCGTTAAAAAGATGATACTCGGGTTTTTGGTTGGTGCGGTATTTGCCGCGGTGTTCATTGCTTTTAGGTATATTATGTCGGACAAACTCCAGGATGCGGGGGAACTGAAAAACCGTTTTGGACTGCGTGTGGTTGCCCAGGTGCCAGGGGTGCACAAAAAGCGGGTCTGGGTCGGGTTTGACCGATTATTTGCCCATATGGGAGGGCTGGTGCTATGTGAGCGCGATGCCGCGACACTTGCGAAAGTTGCGGGAGAGAGTGTGAAGGCGGAAATGATGATGTTGGAGCGCTCTGTTTCTGTGTCGGAGAAAACGAAAGCGGCAGGGGAAAGTCCCATTACACTTATTTTTACTGGGAGCATTGAAACTTCGGAGATGGAGAAGCTTGTTTCTTTGATGGACTGGCAAGATTCCTATTCTGTGCGGTGTGTCCCGAATATTCTGAGTGACCCAACCGCTGTTTTAACCGTGATGGAAGCCGATTATGTGGTGCTTGTGGAAAAGCAGGAGGAAAGTGTCTGCTCACAGGTTGAGAGGGAACTTTCGGAGCTTGCAGCATGGAAAAAGAAAGTGCTTGGATTTATTGTAATCGGTGTGGATGCAGTGCCGTAATAGTTTTAACCTATCAATTAAATTTCTGTGACAGTAGAATATGGACAGCACAGGCAAAAAAATACCGTCCCGGCTTTTGTTTAAAAGCGCGGGGCGGTATTTTTTTTACCTGCGGCAGAAGCTGTAAAACTCGCGGATGCGGTCCATCCGCGCCCCCATGTTTACAAGCAGTGCGTCCGCGATTACCAGTGCGGTCATCGCTTCCACTACGACAACCGCGCGCGGGACGATAACGGGGTCATGCCTTCCTTTTACCTGCACGGAAACCGGGCTGCCATCGCGCAGTACGGTCTGCTGTTCCTTAAAGATGGAAGGGGTCGGTTTGACCGCGGCGCGCAGCACAATATCGGAGCCGTCGCTGATGCCGCCTAGGATACCGCCTGCATGGTTGGTTGCCTTGTGTGCATGTCCATCTCTAATGTCAAGGAAAGCGTCGTTGTTTTCCGAGCCGGTTGCACCCGCGCAGGAAAAGCCCGCACCGATTTCAACGCCTTTTACTGCGCCGATGGAAAATACAGCCTTAGCAAGGGCAGCATCGAGTTTTTCAAAGACCGGGTCACCGATGCCTGCCGGCATCCCGGAAACGATGCATTCGATAATACCGCCTGCGGAATCAAACTGTTTCATAGTATTGTTAAGATATTCTTCGGCGGCATCGGATGCATCCTTCCCCGGCATAAAAAGAGGGCTGGCATCCCGCTTTTCTATCAGGGTATCGCGGGAGGTGGGGGAAGCCTGGATGGGACCGATGGATTTTGTGTATGCCGTTACGGTGATGCCCAGTTCTTTCAGGAAAGCGCAGGCAAGTGCGCCTGCCGCCACCCGCCCGATCGTTTCACGCCCCGAGGAACGCCCGCCGCCGCGGTAGTCGCGGAAACCATATTTGGCATCGTAAGTAAAGTCGGCATGTCCGGGGCGGTAATAGCCTGCGATCTCGGAATAGTCGGCGGAGCGCTGTGTTTCGTTGTAGACCGCCATTGAGATTGGGGTGCCCGTTGTGCGCCCCTCAAACAGTCCGGAGTTTATTTTTACGGAATCGTTTTCCTTGCGCGGGGTGGAGTAGCGCGTCTGTCCCGGTTTGCGGCGGTTAAGGTATGCCTGTACCAGTTCCTCGTCAAACTTGATACCGGCGGGGCAGCCATCAACTACCACTCCGATGCCGTCCCCGTGGGACTCACCCCAGGTTGTGATTTTAAATATAGTTCCAAAGCTTGAACCTGCCATAGTGATATATCCTTTCTGTGTATAAAACTGAAATGTAAAAAATATACATTTATTGCAGATATTTTCCTAACGGGAAAGTTCTGCAAAAAGCATATATTATATTGTGCATAATCCGGAAGAAAAGTCAAGGCTTTTTAGACGAAAATGTAAGAGGGATATCGGGGAGGGTAAGGAGGAAAAATGGAATTAAAAAAGGGGAGCAAGCTCCCCTTTTTGCGGATTAGCAGCCGCAGCCGCAACCGCAGCCACAACCACAGTTGTTGTTCATGCCGATGCTGTTCCCACAGCCGCCGCCGCAGAACAAAAGCAGAAGGATGATCCAGGTGCAGGAATCGCAGCCGCCCCCGAAACCGTTGCCACAGCCGCCGTTATTGCCGCCGCAGAACAAAAGCAGGAGGATGATCCACATGCAGCTGTTGTTGCCCCCGAATCCTACGCTGCTGCCACAGCCGCCGTTATTGCCGCATCCACAGTTATTGCCGCATCCGCAGCCGTTGTTCTCGCATCCGCACCCACAGTTGGTAGCCGATAAATCACTCATTTTGATACCTCCAAAAGGATTTTACAGTGTATCATATGTGCATGGGCTTGCCTTATTTCCAATATTTTCCTGAAAAATTTTTAACTTGTGATGTATCGGAAAAAGAGCAAAGTTTCTTAATATGAAAGGAATGCACATCTTATTGAGCCTCCGAATAAAATAATACAAAATTTGCGTTAATCGGCTGATCGTAAAGGATCAAGCCTTCAGCCAAACGGTGGGGCTGCCGCCGTTTGGCTGGTAAGGAGGCGGGATGGAGCGTGCGGGCAGACTGGTACATGCCGGGATGGCATATGCCGCCGGGTATACCGGACGGGGGATTACAGCCGCTGTTATAGATACGGGGATTGGGGCGCACCCGGATATACCTGGGGAGCGTCTTCTTTACTTCCGGGATTTTGTGAACCGCAAGGGGGCACCCTATGACGATTCGGGACATGGAACGCATGTCTGCGGGATTCTTGGGGGCAGCGGAAGACTGGCAAACGGGAGATGGCGCGGGATTGCGCCGGAGTGTTCGCTGGTGGTTTTAAAGGCGTTAGATCAAAGCGGGGACGGGGATGCGGCGGATGTGATGGCAGCGCTGAAGTGGGTGTTGGAGCGGGGCGGGGAATTTGGTATTCGCATTATCAACCTGTCCTTTGGTGCGAGCTGTGAGGAGAATGATGAAGATTACAAAAAATTACTTTCGCTTGTGGAGCAGGTCTGGGATGCCGGAATCTGTGTGGTCGGGGCAGCGGGGAATCTAGGACCAAAGAAGAACTCGGTTACACTGCCCGGGTGCAGCAGCCGTATTATTACTGTCGGCGCATCGGAACCTGGAATGATTGCAAACCGCTTTTCCGGCAGGGGACCGGGGCGCGACGGCAGTATGAAGCCGGATCTGGTTGCCCCGGCGGGCAGTATCAGAAGTATCAGGCCGCTTAATTATGAAATGCGAAACGGGAAAGTTTTTTTTTCAGGGGGGCGGCAGAGGGAGAATAAGATTTTGCCCGACGGGCAGGCTTGGGAACAGCTTCTTTTGCAGGAGAGAATGAGAAGACGGCTTATGATGTCGGGGTATGCCATAAAAAGCGGAACTTCAATGGCAACACCGATGGTTTCCGGGGCGGTTTGCCTGCTGTTGCAGAGGGAGCCTGACCTTACTCCGGATCAGATAAAGGAAAGGCTCTGGCAGTCCGCGGTCGATCTGGGATTCCCTAAGGAGCAGCAGGGGAGGGGGATGCTTGACTTGGGGAGGGTACTGATGTAGTTTACAGTATTGTAGGAATCGAGAAATTTCTACAAAAAAACGGAAAATATTGCAAAAGGGATGAAAAAACATGGAGGACATGATATAATGGGATTTATAAAAAATTACAGAAAGAGGCGATTATTATGGCAATGTTATCGGATGAGTGGCAGCAGGCGCTTGAGGAGGAATTCCGCAAGCCGTACTACAAGACCCTGTTTGAGTTCGTGAAGGAGGAGTACAGTAAGACCGCGGTTTACCCGCCTGCGGAGGATATTTTTAATGCGATGCACCTGACACCGCTTAGCAAGGTAAAGGTGCTTATCCTTGGTCAGGACCCATACCACGGGGACAGACAGGCGCACGGTCTAAGCTTTTCCGTTATGCCAAAGACGGATATTCCGCCGTCCCTGCAAAATATTTACCAGGAGCTGCATGACGACTTAGGCTGCACGATCCCAAATAACGGTTACTTAAAAAAATGGGCGGAGCAGGGTGTGCTTTTGCTGAACACTGTGCTGACAGTGCGCGCGCACCAGCCGAATTCCCACCAGGGGCATGGCTGGGAGCATTTTACGGACGCGATTATCCAGGCGGTGAATGCACAGGACCGCCCGATTGTCTATATGCTTTGGGGGAAGCCGGCGCAGAGTAAGATACCGATGTTAAAAAATCCGAAACACCTGATTTTAAAAGCGCCGCATCCGAGTCCTCTCTCGGCATACCGCGGATTTTTCGGGTGCAAGCATTTCAGCCAGGCGAATGCATTTCTTGCGGAGAACGGGCAGGAAGTGGTTGACTGGCAGATCGAAGATCTGTAGAAGGATTATTATGGTTGTGTATTGTGCAAAGCAGGGGGTCGAGCAGAAAATCTCATTCGAGGATTTTTTGTCCGCCATGCTCTCGGATTACGAATGTGCCTATGCGTGCGGGCTGGCGGCAAGGCTTTTAAAGCTGGATGTTGCGAAGCAGACGGAGCTTTCTGCGCTTAAAAGTCTGGTGGAGGAAGCCCTGCCAAAACAGATGGAGGAGCTAGATTTCAGGATCAGGAATCTTTTCCGGCTGATCGGGGACTACACACTTTCTGGGCAGGAAAATGAGATGGAAGAAATCAAAGAGCTGATCCGGATGGGGTTTATGGAGGCGGGTTACGACCAGTATATGGGATAGCCCGCCACATGGGTAATACACTATATATAGTGGAGCGAAAGATGTCGAAACACAAAATATTACACAAGATATCGTGGACAAATCCTTGAATCTGTGGTATGCTTATAGGGCGGTGGGGCAGGATGCCCGACCGCCTTATACATACAAATTTTTACCGATGGCGCGAAAGGGATTATTTTATTGTGTTTTTAGGTAAGAATAACAAAGTAACGATTTAGTATAACACAGAAAGGGTGTAACGCAATGGAAGTTATTAAACGGGATGGGCGCGTTGTCGAGTACGACCGGAATAAGATTCTTGTGGCGATCCGCAAGGCGAACGACGAAGTCAGGATGAAGGAAAAGATTTCGGAGGGGAAGATCGAGGGGATTGTGCGGGCGATTGAGTCGTTGAATAAGCCGACGATGCAGGTGGAGGAAATACAGGATATCATCGAGGAAAAGCTGATGGAGGACGGCAAATATACGCTTGCGAAAACGTATATACTGTACCGCTATACCAGGGAGCTTGTGCGCAAGGCAAACACGACGGATGATTCCATCCTGAGCCTGATCCGCCATGATAACAAGGATGTAATGGAAGAAAATTCCAATAAGAATGCGATCATTGCCTCAACGCAGCGCGACCTGATTGCCGGGGAGGTTTCAAAGGATCTGACAAAGCGCCTGCTGCTGCCGGAAAAGATTTCAAAGGCACATGAGGAGGGCGTGTTACACTTCCATGATGCGGATTATTTTTTGCAGTCAATTTTTAATTGCTGTCTGATTAATATAAAGGATATGTTTGAGAACGGTACGGTTATGAACGGGAAACTTATTGAGAGCCCAAAGAGTTTCCAGGTCGCGTGCACCGTTATGACACAGATTATTTCTGCGGTGGCAAGCAGCCAGTACGGCGGGCAGTCCGTGGATGTAAGGCATCTCGGCAAATATCTGCGCATCACGAAGGAGAAATACCGCAGGCGCTATGAGGAGGAGTTTGGCGGGAGGCTTGCAAGTGAGGTGATGGAGGAACTGATTGAAGACCGGGTAAAGGACGAGCTTAAATCCGGTGTGCAGACCATCCAGTATCAGATCAACACCCTGATGACAACGAACGGGCAGTCCCCGTTTGTAACGCTTTTCCTCAACCTTGACGCTGGGGATGAGTATATTGAGGAAAACGCGATGATTATCGAGGAGATTTTGCGCCAGCGCCTTGAGGGAATCAAGAATGAGAAGGGGGTATATATCACCCCGGCATTCCCGAAACTTATCTATGTCCTTGATGAACACAACTGTTTAAAGGGCGGCAAATACGATTATATTACACGCCTTGCCGTAAAATGTTCTGCAAAAAGACTTTACCCGGACTATATTTCGGCAAAGAAAATGCGTGAGAACTATGAGGGCAATGTATTTAGCTGTATGGGCTGCCGCAGCTTTTTGACAGCGTGGAAGGATGGGAACGGCGAATATAAATTTGAAGGCCGCTTCAACCAGGGTGTGGTCAGTCTGAACCTGCCGCAGATCGGTATTATTGCGAGGGGGAACGAGGAGAAATTCTGGCAGTTGATGGAGGAGCGCTTATCGCTGTGTTTTGAGGCGCTGATGTGCCGCCACCATGCGCTTGAGGGGACAATCTCCGATGTGAGCCCGATCCACTGGCAGTACGGGGCAATTGCGCGCCTTAAAAAAGGCGAGAAGATCGACGAACTTCTGCACGGCGGTTACTCGACGATATCTCTCGGCTATATTGGCTTGTACGAGGTGACAAAACTGATGACCGGAGTAAGCCATACCGACCCCAAAGGGCTTGACTTTGCGCTGCGCGTGATGAAGCGCCTGCGCAGGGCGACGGATACCTGGAAGGAGGAAACCGGGATTGGCTTCGGTCTTTACGGCACGCCGGCGGAATCACTCTGCTACCGTTTTGCGCGCATTGACAGGGAGCGCTTCGGGGAGATTGCGGACGTGACAGACAAGGGCTATTATACAAACTCATACCATGTGGATGTCAGGGAGAAGATTGACGCGTTTTCAAAATTTCAGTTTGAGAGCCAGTTCCAGGTAATTTCTTCGGGCGGTGCGATCTCCTATGTGGAAATCCCGAATATGCGCCATAATCTTGAGGCGCTGGAAGAAATTGTAAAATTCATATATGATAATATACAGTATGCGGAGTTTAACACAAAGTCGGATTACTGCCATGTATGCGGTTTTGACGGGGAGATAAAGATTAACGAAAATCTGGAGTGGGAGTGCCCGCAGTGCGGGAATAAAGACCATGCAAAGATGAATGTGACGCGCCGCACCTGCGGTTATCTCGGGGAGAATTTCTGGAATGTGGGCAAGACGAAGGAGATCAATGCGCGCGTGCTGCATATTTAGTTTTTATGTGATGGCAATTATTGGTTCTGATATTCTATAATTTGTAGAACGGAATTTGCAGGGGGACGTTCAATTTTAAGGATTTAATGGTTCTTTAGTGGAAATGGGGATTATCAATGAACTACGCTGATATAAAACAATACGATATTGCAAACGGACCCGGCGTGCGCGTTTCGGTCTTTGTGAGTGGATGTACAAGGGGGTGTCCCGGCTGTTTTAACCGCGCGGCATGGGATTTTTCCTACGGCAGGGTTTTTACAAGGGAAACAGTTAAGGAAGTGCTGTCCTATCTTGCGCCAAGCTATGTCCGCGGTCTTACGCTTTTGGGGGGCGAACCGTTTGAGCACAGCAACCAGATCGGGCTTCTGCCCTTTTTGCGCTGTGTGAAAGAGAAGTACAAAGAGAAGGATATCTGGTGTTTTTCGGGTTATTTGTTCGATGAGGATATCTGCGGCAGGATGTGCAGGGAGTGGGCGGAAACAAGGGAGCTGCTCTCCTACATTGATGTTTTGGTGGATGGTCGTTTTGTCGAGGAGTTGCACAATGTCAACCTCCGCTTTAAGGGCTCGTCAAACCAGCGCACAATTATGGTGCAGGAGTCGTTAAGGGAGGGGAAGATTATTTTGTGGGAGCCGCCGGAATAGGCTTATAGGTTTTGCGGGTTAAAAGGGAGGAAGGGGAGGATATGAGAAAGTATTGGAATGCACTGCGCTACGGGAATGCGAAGACAAAGCGGATTCTTGTTTCTGTTATCCTGCTCTTTCTTCTGTTTATCGCGGGCATCGTCCTCGCCGTGTCGGGAAGCGGGGTCACATGGGGGCTGATCGCAGTTTTTGCCGTGATTATGGATATCGTGTTATTGCAGTCGGTGCGCTTTGGCGATGTTCAAATGCTTGCGGCAAAGTCGAAAAAAGAGGCGGTAAATGCAGTAAAGGAGAAGGAGTATGCGGATCTTTCGCAGATTTCGGCACAGGATTTAAAGGATTTGCTGGTTGCCTACCATGTGAATGCTTCCCATGTCCAGGTGATGATTGACTCCTATCCTAAGGAGGGGGTTAAGCAGTCGCCGGCGTATCTTTGGAAGGCAAAGGGATACCTTAATTTTCTGGTTCTTGGGAATAAGCCGCGCAATTTTGCCGTTCCCCTGTCCCAAGTAACGCAGGTCACATACAAAAAGAACGTGGAGGTCAACCCCCTGTCCGAGTACGGGCAGATGCGCCAGCCCTCGGTAGTGAATGCCATGTACCAGGAATTCCTGCCGGTGTACAAGGAGCGGGCAGCGGGCGGGCGGCGCTACTATACAAAGAATCTCTATGTGTTGGAACCCGGCATCTGTATCACGAACACTTCAATGAAAAATCTGCGCCAGATATTAAAGGGGGTGCCGATGGTTTTTACCGGGGTGCTTGATGAGCGGTACAGCCGCTATTACCGCCAGGCTTACGAGATGAAGATACTGATGGTGGACCAGGTTTTGTCAACGGAGGAATACAAGGGACAGATCAGCGGGATGTTAAAGCAGATGGCGGACGAGGAGGGGGATGACCAGGAATTTTTTGATGACCTGGCTATGATGGTCAGAGCCCGCCTGGTGACGCAGGAGGTCGCAAAGTATTTTTTGGAATATCGCCGCAAGCAGGCGGACGAAAAGAAAAAGGCGGGGAAGCGCCAGAAATAATAATGAAAGGGACGGCGGATTATGGATGTGATGGCGGGAAAAGATGGGATGCAGAGGGCGATCCCGTTTGCGGGCGAGTTTTACCGGCATTTTAAAGGGAACCTGTATCAGGTGATCGGCACGGCATACGATGCCACGACGATGGAGCCGCTTGTGGTTTACCAGGCACTTTACGGGAATTATCGCTGGTATGTAAGGACGGTGGCGGAGTTTTTAAGCCCGGTGGATACGGGAAAGTACCCCGATGCAAAGGCAGCGTACCGTTTTACGCGGGTTGAGATTGACGGGGCTATAAAGCCGCCCATGCCCGCACTGCCTGGGCAGGATACCGGGGTGTACGAGATTAACAGCAAGCACCCGGACACAAGTAAGGCGCAGGAGGAAAAGAAGCCTGAACAATGTTGGGATAACCCGGAGAAAGACCAGGTGCGCCCGGAGCTTTTGCGCTTCCTGGACGCGGAAAAACCGGCAGAAAAGCTTACGGTGCTAAGGGAAATCCGTGGCAGGATGGATGAGGAGTTAATCACGGGGATCGAGCTTTCTATCGATCTTACACCGGATGAGAGGGAGCCGCTTGAGCGCAGGCTGGAACTGGTGGAGAAAACCCTTGAAAAACGTGTGCGGTATGAGGGGGGAAGGCTTAGGTAGCGGGAAATTAGTTTTGGATGCAAAGATATTTAAAAGGTTATCAAATATGCCCGGAAGCACGAAGTGAAAATATCGTGCCTTCCGGGCATATTTGGTATTCTGCCATGCCACAACCTGCTAAATCACGGCAGCAAAGCCTTTCTCAAGGTCGGCAAGGATATCCTCAACGTTTTCAAGCCCGACCGAGAGGCGGATCATACCGGCGTTGATCCCAGCCGCTACAAGCTGTTCGTCCGTAAGCTGGCGGTGCGTTGCGGAGGCTGGATGGAGCACGCAGGTGCGGATATCGGCAACATGGACAACATTGGAGGCAAGCTCTAGGTGATCCATAAAGCGGACAGCATTTTCGCGCCCGCCTGCGATGTTGAAGGAGATCACGCCGCTGCAGCCTTCCGGCAGGTATTTTTTGGCAAGTGCATGGTAACTGTTTGTGGCAAGCCCCGGGTAGTTGACAGATTCCACTTTCGGGTGTTTTTCGAGGAACTGTGCAACGCGGAGCGCATTGGAGCAGTACTGGCGCATGCGTACCGGAAGGGTTTCAAGGCCGAGGTTTAAAAGGAAAGCGGAGTTGGCAGCCGGGTAGCAGCCGAAATCCCGCATAAGCTGCATTCTCGCCTTGATAATATATGCCATGGAGCCAAAGGTCTTTGTGTAGGAAACACCGTGGTAGCTCTCGTCCGGGTCAACGAAATCCGGGAAATTGCCGTTTGCCCAGTCAAATTTTCCGGAATCCACAATAACACCGCCGCCCTGCACGGCGTGTCCGTCCATGTATTTGGTGGTGGAATGCACGATGATATCCGCGCCGAACTCAAACGGGCGGCACAGAACCGGGGTGGCAAAAGTATTGTCGATAATTAACGGCACGCCGTGCCCGTGGGCAAGCGAGGCGAATTTCTCAATGTCAAGCACCGTGAGAGCCGGGTTTGCAAGTGTTTCGCCAAAAACAGCCTTCGTATTTGGCTTAAAAGCTTTTTCAAGTTCAGAGATGGGAGCGTTTCCATCTACGAAAATACATTCGATTCCAAGTTTTTTCAGGGTGACAGCAAACAGGTTGACGGAGCCGCCGTAGATTGTGGATGCGGCGATAAAGCTGTCGCCAGCATTGCAGAGATTTAAAATCGAAAAAAGTGTGGCAGCCTGTCCGCTGGTGGTGCACATTGCGCCCACCCCGCCCTCAAGAGCCGCGATTTTTTTCTCGACGGCATCCACTGTAGGGTTGGCAAAGCGCGAGTACATAAATTCGGTCGGCATGTCAAAAAGCTGTGCGATATGTTCCGTGGAATCAAAACAGTAAGTGGTACTCTGTACAATCGGGAGCACGCGCGGCTCACCGTTTTTCGGGGTATAGCCCTCGTGGAGGCATTGGGTTTCTATTTTCATGGTTCTCCTCTTTCTTTGTGCGGGGATTAGCGGGCTTTTTAACCCGCAAAAAGCACAAGAAAAGTTTACCACAAGGAGCGGGGCTGGTCAAGCGGAGATTTCCCGCAATTTTTCTATATATCCCCGCGCTTTTTCTAACCGACAGCACCGACTGGAACAGCAAAGAAAACGCTAAAATGTGGCGCAAGGATTTAGCCGACACAATCAATGCCACCAATGAGCAGTTGGGGATTGCGTTACATTGGGAACACCGTTCTTTTAAGGAACAGGGCATTGATAAAGAGCCGACAATCCATATCGGGGCGGTTGCCAACGCTTTAGAACGCAAGGGCATACTGACCGAGAGGGGCAATATCAATCGGGAAATCATCAAGAATAATATGCTGTTGGAGCAGGCAAAAGAAATGCTCATGCTTGCCAAGCAGGAACTTCACAGCGCACAGTACGCAACGTACAAAAGTACGCAGATTAAAAATACGGCGGTCAGCCGTGAACAATGCCAACAAGTTGGCATGGAAGTCAT
>CAJTOR010000008.1:88082-106408 GCA_910577675.1 uncultured Lachnospiraceae bacterium | reverse complement strand
AGGCAGATGTAGTGTGAAGTGGTATTGGGTGTGACCTCTTTCACATTGCCATTGGCGATGAGTTAGAGTTGGTCGCACTAGGGCAGCAGATTGTATCAACAGGCGCATTTGGCGGGGTCTGTGTTGTCGGCGGTACAAGCCTTGCAGCACCGCATGTCACAGCAGTGGCTTCCGTGCTCTGGCAGAAGGACAGGTCGGTTTCCGCAGACTTTATCCGCTCCCTGCTCGCGTTCACGGCAAACCAGTACGGAGAGGATTATGAGTATGGGAATGGATTGGTAGACCTTGAATTCGCGTTAAGCCAGTTCGATGCATTCCGGGAAGTGTACGCAGTGGATGCGGATGTGCTGAATGAGCAGGTCGGGGCGGCTGTGGAAGTTGGGACGCTTGATGTGAATGAGAAGCCGGTGGAAGAGTTTGAGGGTGTGGTGTATGTGGAGGGAAGCTGGTGGAAGGATGCTGATAACAAAGATAAGGTACATGATCAATTTGCAGAAGCAGATTCAGCAATAGGGAAGTTAAGTGGAACTGATTTAGCGATTGTAAAATTAGGCGCTTTGGCACCAGATAAATACTTTAGTGGCATGTACCGGAATTCAGAGTGGCATGGACAAGAGCTGCATAGGGAAGATATTATTACTTATAAATCGAATTATGTATATGCATATATATATATAACAGAGATCGCAAAAAATCTCAAAAAGGATTCGTCTGGGAAGTATCTTTACAATAATTTTACAAGTGCTATATCTGTAAATTGTGCAGATTATGGAGATTGTAACTTGAAGGAAAAATGTGTCGCACGGATGAAGGCTGAGATATTGGAGAAATTTACAGATAAAGGAATGGTTGTTGAAACTGATGGAAAGCCGACAGGGGAAAAAGATTGGTATACATTGTTAGGCAACCGTACAGCTAGTGTACGAAACGTTTCACTTTATATTTATGGCTTAGCATTACATAGCGTAACAGATGTTTTTGCGCATAGTACATATCTTGATGGGGTGCAAATTGACCACGAGAAAATAGAAATTTCAAAAGATAATACACAGTCTGCTGCAGATTGTGTATTATATGTGCCAAGTAGATTTGCATGTGCTTCACTTATGTCTAAGTATGTAGTGTACCGTATACTTAATGATGATATTGGAAATGTTTTGGATTTCTATTTAGTAGCAAGTAGTCAAAAGTATGATGGAAACTTTAAAATCGGGAAATTGGGAAAATATATTAAAGCTATTGACCAATCGTTCTATGATGCACGTAAAAATATTTTGGATGCGATGAGTCAGAATTGATTATTATACCGGGGGGTAATATAATTTTTATTACCCTCAGTATATTTGGAGAGGAAAACATGGGAAAAAATTATAAAATTATAGTATTGTTTGTGTTTCTTACTTTGATATGTGGATGTAGTAATACAAACAATAGTAATAGAGAGCAAAATGACATAAATAAACCAGTCCCAACGATAAGGCAAGTGGAGGAGTTAGGGGAAGTAGAAAGAACTGCTTATTTTCTTGGGCAGGATACGATATTCAGTGCAGTAATTCCGGAAAATTGGTATGATGAGTTGTGGTTGAATGATGCATTTAAGACTAGATTAATGCTTACTTGTATTGACTCGGAGCAGGATGGTTATAAGAAGACAAACTTTTTTTACCTTTTTTTAAGTGATGGTTATGAAGGAAAAAATTATAAAGGATATGAGAAGGACTCTTTCCGTTGCATGGATGGCAGAAACGCAAGCAGGTACACAAAGGAATATGAGGAAGAGATGTTAGATGGTGGTTACCGCTATCGCGCGGAGATATTTGTCATGCCAGGAGGAAATTATGGGATGAGAGGGTATGAAGAACGGGATGCTTATCTTACCGCGGGGCGTTATAAGAGGAATCAGGCTCAGATCGAGGATTTTTATAACAGTATCCTATTTCAGGAACAGGCAGAATGTATTGGGAGGAAGTTATCGGAAAATTTGTTGGAATGTGATAGAATCCGGCTTTATTTACATAACTTGTATTTGAATATAGAGATGGTGGTGCCCGAGGGGATTGCATATGAGAGTGGGATGGTGGATTATGACTACAGGGTAAGTGAATTTCGGTTACGCTTTTATTTGGATAAGGAAAAGAAAAATTATTTAGATATTTTTTCTGACCGGACAGGCTGGTTGAAGGCGCTGGCTATGGAGGAAAATGGATGTGAGGCAAAGTTTTTGGACAGTGGGGAATTAGTATATGGCTATGAATGGGAAAATGGGACGATATTTGGGGCGGAGAAGTCTAAAAGGGAGGACTGCCAACAGTTTCAGTATTTTTTTGCGAAACATCCAGCGGGAGCAATGCTTTATGTCCAAAGGGACAGGGCGGAACTGCATGAGTTGGCATGGGTAATTTTGAAGTCGATTCGGTTTAAGTGAGGGAGATAAATATGGGGCAGGATGATATAATGAGAAAAAATATGCAAAGAAAGTTTTAGATTCCATATGGTCTGCCTGGGGAGCAATAGGAATAGCACTAAAAATGGTTGGGAATGGAGAACGAAGTGGGAAAAAATAAAAGGTTTTTGGTCTTATTGTTTTTGATGCTTGCATTATGTGGATGTAGTTTAGTCAATAAAACAGATAATAGTGAGGGGGAGCAAGAGGAAATGGGTGGGATCGATTTAGGGGATGTTACCAGGGACGCTTATTTTTTAGATCACAAAACAATATTCAGCGCAGAAATTCCCGAGAATTGGTATGGTGAATTAATGCCTGTAGACAGTTCAAAACCAAGGATTCGTTTTACTTGCATTGATTCAGAAACAGGCGAGTTTCAGAGAACAAATTTTTTTTATCTCAATCTGGAGAGTATTTCGGATCACAAGAATTACCCCAAATATAAAAAGAAGACTTTTAGGTTTATAGATGGGCAGAGGAGCATCCGGCACACAAAGGAATATGAAGACGATGTTATGGAAGGCTGTTACTATTATGTGGATGTGCTTGTAATGCCAGGGTGGCACTATGCACTTAGCAGTTCGGATGATCGCGATCTGCATCTTACTGTAGAACGATATGAGAGAAATCGGGAGCAGATTGAAGTTTTTTACAATAGCATCCTTTATCAGGAACAGGCGGAATATGTTGGAAGGGAAGTAACAGATGAACTTCCAGAGCGTGAAAGGATTTGTGTTCATTTACTAAATAGCTATCTCAATATAGAAATGGTGGTTCCGGAGGGGCTTATCTATGAAAGCGGTATGAAAAATTATGGATGGGAATGTGATGAATTCCGGTTACGTTTTTATCTTGATACGAAAAAGAAAAATTATGTGGAGATTTTTTCGGATCAAACCGGGAAGCAGAGAGAATGGATTATCACTACGGATGGTTATCAAGCAGATATTATGGATAGTGGGGAATTGATGTATTACAAGGAATGGGAAAGTGGCGTGGATTTTGGGAATGAATGGAAGGGGGAAGACTACCGACAGATAACATATGCATTTCCATGGCAGCCTACAGGGGCAGTTATATGTGTGGAAAAGAATAATGAGGAGTTGTTTGGATTGGCGCTTGCAGTTGTAAAATCAATTCAATTTGATTAGAAGAATTATTTTTGGGGGAAAATGGAAAAATATTTAACACGCAGAGATGATAACCAAGAAAGGTGGGAAATCAGGATTTGAAAAAAGTTTGTATGATTGTGCCGTTACTGCTCCTATTAATTGGATGTGGTCGAACGAATCAAAATGTATATATAAAAGCGGTTGGTGCGATGGTACCCTTATTGAATGATTTTGGAGCATTGGCGAAGGAAGAAATGAAAGTTGACGGGATGCGGGATGATTTAGAACCTGAGAATCCGGAACCAGAAGTGGAGCGCCATGCATTTATTATGGAAAATGGTCTTGTTTTTATTGCAGACCTGCCAGAAGATTGGCGATATGTTTTATCCCCCATATATGAATATGCATACTATAAGAATTTGGTGGTGAATGTTGGAGAGGATATAGAGGATGATTGTAGGATTGAGTTGATCGGTTGTGGGGAAAAGGATGGCGAAGATAATTTCTTTATAGTTACAGTAAAAAAGGGAAAGAAAGAATTGATAAATGATTACTCTATTACGACAAATCCATTTCTTTTTTCGGATGCAAAAGTGGTATTTTATGTTGAACCGTGCCCTTCCTGTTCTATAGTGGACACTGTGTTTTGTGACACCCTTGAATCCCTTTGGGAAATAAGGATATAAATACATCCTTATAAACAGGAAAGGTGGAGTCATAAGTATGAAAAAAACTCTTTTTGTAATTACATGCCTGCCGTTATTTTTCAATTCTTATGCATTATTAAAGGCTGAAAGACCGGGGGATGCTTTTGATTTTTCTGCTAAAACCAATATGGGTTCCCTGTTGGCGCAGGATGCGGAGGATTTTATCATTGAGGACAATGTTCTTATAAAATACCGGGGCAATAAAGCAAGGGTTGTGATACCGGATGGTGTGACCATAATTGGCTCGGATGCTTTTCGGGAAAATGAGAGTCTTGTAGAGGTGGTATTCCCAGAAGGTGTGGAAAAAATTGAAGAGTATGCATTTTTTTATTGTACTTCCCTGGAAAATATAGAATTTCCCCAAAGTCTTCGTAATATATCAAAGAGTGCCTTTGAAGGAACGGCGCTTGTCCGTCTTGTGCTTCCGGATGGCATGGAGCGGATTGAGGAGGAAGCGTTTTATAATTGTTTTTTTCTGGAGGATGTGCAGTTGCCAGAAAGTCTGTTTTACATTGAGAAAATGGTCTTTATGAACTGTAATAAATTGGAAGAAATTAATCTTTCTTCTGTAAAGGAAATCGGGGATCATGCTTTTGAATCATGTGCATTAACAGATGTTGACATATCGGCAGTGGAAAAACTAGGAACCTGCGTCTTTTCAGAAACGGAGATTGATTTTAGCAGGCTCGAGCATCTGCCTGAACTGGAAGGAAATGCGTTTGTGCGTAGCCGTTATTGGCGCGAGTATGGAAATGGTAAGGATAAGGGGGAAAATACGTTTTGGATTGTGGATGGTGTACTGCTTTCAGGACAGAATTGTCGCGGTGAGGTAATAATTCCTGACACGGTGA
This sequence comes from uncultured Lachnospiraceae bacterium, assembly GCA_910577675.1. Lineage (GTDB taxonomy): Bacteria > Bacillota > Clostridia > Lachnospirales > Lachnospiraceae > RGIG4057. The sequence continues at coordinate 101,292 of CAJTOR010000008.1, read as the reverse complement.
AAAAAATTGCGGCGGATGCATTTATGGACAACCATGAAATAACTTCTGTTTATATCCCGGATTCTGTTACGGAAATTGGTGAAGGTGCGTTTTGGCATTGCAAAGAATTAGAAATGGTGTGGATGGAGGATTCTGTGGAAAAACTGGGGAAAAATGTGTTTTTTGATTGCGCAGAACTTGCAGAAGTTTATCTGTCCAAACAGATCAGGGAACTTCCGATAGGAACTTTTGAACGGTGTGGGAAGTTGAAGAAATATACTATACCGGAAAAATTAACTCTTCGTGTCGGCAGTGAGTATTCATATCCGCTTCCTTTTAACAGTGTGGCGGACAAAGAGTGGAAATGTGATAATGAGTGGGTTGCAGAGATTGGGAGGACAGGAAAAGTATGTGCAAAAAGGCAGGGGACAGCGATACTTACAGCAACGATTTATGGGAAGGAATATACCTGTACTGTAAAGGTGGTTGACAGGAGTGTGTGTGTATTTCCCTGTCGGAACTATAATATAGATTTATATACTCGTGGTATGTATTGTCAGAGATTTGAAGTGATATGGTAAGAATCTGTTTTTATATTACAGGGATTTTACTTGGAAACAGACAGGTTCCGGATAAAGGGGAATGCATCAGATTATTTTGCCATCGGAAATGTGTATGACGGAAGTTTTCAATTAGGGTATCTGAAACATTATATAAAAGCCGTGGACGAAGGAGTTTATAATAGGTATAGGGATTTTCTGGAAAGAATAAATCAAGATGATATAATGCCTTAAAGGAGGTATGTTATTTTTGATACCTATCATAAAAAATTGAACTTATGGTAGGTATCGAAATAACTTTATGTTGCTTTGGCAAATTAGGTCGGGAGAATTTGAATCGTGGAAAAAGTATCTGTATTTATACTATTGTTATTGTGTACTTGCTTACAAAGTTGCGCGAAAAAAGAAAATAAGGGATTACAGCGAACAGAAGTATTGATTGGTATGTGCGCTGGAACGCACAGGGGGTATAAATATGAGAAAATTAAAACGGTACATTAAAATTTTATCGGGTCTATGTATTTGTGTATTCTTTATTTCCTGTAGTGCGCCTGAAGTAGGCGATAATATACATAATACATTGGAGGGAATTTCTGATATTTATAATAATAAAGTTGTGCCCGGTTTGGATTCTTATATAACGAAATTAAATACGGAGATTGTTCAGGAAAATAATATGGGGGAACAACAAGAGGGTGAAAACATAACAAAGCCGTCCCAAAACAGCCCGGCACAGGGAACAGAGCGCCATGCTTTTTTACTGGAAGATGACCTGGTATTAATTGCGGACTTACCAGTGGACCTGCGTTATGTGGTGAAACCGGTATATAATTATTTGTATTGTACAGAGTTTCGGGACGCTGTCTGGGAAGACAGTTATTATAAGCGCGGGGTGGATTTTATTGGAGTTGGCGGGGAGGATAGTGAGGATAATTTTTTTATTATTTCAGTGGGGAAAGGGGGGGGGCAAGCTTCCAGGGAGATTACCTGAAAAAGTCAGTCCCTTTTGTATTCCAGGATGGGACGCTGGGGGAATGGGTGGAACAAACCTGGGAGGAGAGGTTACATTACAAAGATCAGGTGGTGGATCAGTATGAGGGGATTGTACGTGATTCCGCAAAGAGATATAATATTCATCTTAGGATGTTAAAGGAGGAGTATGATGATAACCGGGAAGTAATTACTGATTTCCTGAAGAGTTTTTACTTTAGGGAATCGGATTTGGGGGGGAATGATAAGGATGATATTATGGACAGGGAGTTAATAACGCTTCATTTGTGGAATGAGTATTGTAGTTTGTCACTGCGTGTGCCGGAGGGGGTTACATTCAAAGAGGAGCGTTTATTTATGGACTTGCTTTGCACACAATAACTGATGCATTTGCTCATAGTTCCTATGTTGGTGGAAATAGAATCACACATACAGAGTCTTGGGATACAAATGCGGATAGCGCGACATATATAGGTAATCGTTATAATTGTGCAAAATTAATGGCACAACAATTAATTGGACATGTCATTAATATGGAAAGAGGTGATTTGAAGGATTTTTATATTGTTGCATATAGTAGTACATATAATAAAACGTATAAGCTTGGTCATTTGGGTGATTTTATAAAGGCTATTAATGCCTCATATTATTATTCACATAAAGCTGCGTTTGATACAACGACACAGAACTAAGGATTTATACAGGGCAATATCTGTGAAATGGTATTGCCCTGCAAAAAGAAAAGAGGATTGTATGAGATTGATAATAAAAAAGTATAAAATCTTTGCGCTGTTTTGTTTTTTTCTATTTGGCAATGCCTGTGCAACGCAGCAGGAAAATAGCATGGGGCAGGTTTCATGGGAGAAGCGTGCGTACTTGCTCGATGGGGAAAACATCTTTTTTGCGTCTATGCCGGAGGAATGGAAAACTTATATCTCAAATGAAGTCGTCCAAATCCATTGTCCGGATCGGGGAGTAAAGGATAGTGATGTACAGGAATATTTTTACATGTATGTTGGAAAAGTTTATGAGGATGCGTTAACCTATGTTTCGGAGGATTTTAAATTTGCAGATGGTTTCGTTGGCAGGCGTTATATTGAGCGCAATGTAAAAATGGATAAGGGGGAGGAGGAAGGCAGCTACATAGAGGGTATTATTTCAGCGGATCGACAGCATCTGATTTACTTATGCAATTATGATTATGGTTTAAATAAGGGGCAGTATGGGCGACACAAAGAGGCATTGGAACAATTTTATCAAAGTGCGGTATTTCAAAGCGGGCAGGTTGGAATAGATAAAAACCAAGGCGATAAAATACGGCTTTTCATTCGGACGGACAATAATATAGAACTTGATATACCGGAGGGAACTGTTTTTGAGAAAGTGGAGGAAAATGATGCGGTCTGCCTGAAGTTTTATTTGGATGAAGAGAAGGAAGGTGTATTAAATCTTTACCCTTATGGGTGCCAATATTTTAATGATGAAGTCTGGGAGAATAAAAAACGCTTATTGACTGATTCGAGTTATCAGACGGATGCAAGATGTTATTTTATGGAGTATGGCGGCCGGAAGATCGGACAGTTTAGTTTTTTAAACAGTGATTTGGTGGTGGAATTTTCAGTGCCGGAAGAAGAGGAAGGGATGATTGAAATGGCAAAGCAGATAATAAAGTCAGTACAAGTACGGTAGTGGCAGGAAGTAATTACCCGATATATGGAGGAGAAAATGGGAAACAGTATAAAAATTTTTATTATTTTGTTTTTAACGTTTGTACTACATGGATGCAGCTCGACCGACAAAGCGGAAAACAGTGCTAAAGAACCAGCGCAAAAGGGGATGGAGGAAATGGAAGGGATTGATTTTGGGGATGTTACAAGAAATGCTTATTTTTTAGATAATGAAACAATATTCAGCGCCAATGTTCCTGAAAATTGGCATGATAAGCTGGTGCCGGCAGGCGGTTCACAGTCCTGGATTCGTTTCACTTGTATTGATTCGGAATCGGATGGGTTCCAAAATACGAATTTCTTTTATCTTGACTTGAAAAGCATACCGGATGGCAGGAATTACCCCAAATATAAAAAGACTACTTTTGAGTTTTTAGATGGGCAGAAGAGCATTCGGCACACAAGGGAATATGAGGATGAGTTTTTGGATGGCTATCGCTATTATGCGGATGTGCTTGTTATGCCGGGCTGGAATTATGCCCTTAGCAGTTCGGAAGATCGCGACCCATATCTTACGGTGGAACGGTATAAGAGGAATCGGGAGCAAATTGAAGCTTTTTATAACAGCATCCTTTATCAGGAGCGGGCGGAATATGTTGGCAGGGAAGTGACAGGAAATCTTGCGGGGTGTGAAAGGATCAGGGTGCATTTTCAAAATGAGTACCTGAATATTGAAATGGTGGTGCCGGAGGGAATTGCCTATGAAACCGGGATGGCGGATTATGGATGGGAACGCGATGAATTTCGGTTACGTTTTTACCTTGATGGGGAAAAGAGAAATTATGTGGAGATGTATTCGGATCTAACCGGAAGGTGCAGTGAATGGATTGTTACTACAAATGGGTACCAGGCAGATCTTGTGGATGGCGGGGAACTGATGTATTACATGGAATGGGAAAGTGAGGTGTTTCTAGGGAGTGAATGGCGGGGGGAGGAATACCAGCAGATAACCTGTACATTTCCAGGGAATCGTGCAGGGGCAGCCATATGTGTGGAAAAGGAGAATGAGGAGTTGTATGGGCTGGCACTTGACATTGTAAAATCGGTTCGGTTTAAGTGAGCTGGGGGAACCTTGCTTTGATTACACCGAGGATATCGATGTGTACATGCGAAAGAACTTTATCCCGGGCGAGGATGAGATCTCTGTGATTTATGAGGATATTTCCGGGCATGGCACAAGTGTTGCAGGGATTATTGCCGCGAAGGACAACGATGAGGGGATCACGGGGATTAACCCTTATGTACAGCTTTATTCTGCAAGGATTCTCGACGAGAACAAGCAGGCACCGGGGCATATCGTAACGAAACCTTTTAGGATGCATATAATTTTATAGAGTGAAAAACCAGGACTGTGTGCAGGTATCCATACACAGTCCTTTGTATTATGGAGGTTTCAATATTCTATGAAATTGGCAGATTTCCTACCGGTTGTCCTGGGCACCGGGTTTACGTTTTTTATGACCGTCCTTGGGGCGGCGATGGTTTTTTTGCTGGGACGGCAGATGAAGCAGTCGCTGCTCAAAGGCTTTATGGGTTTTGCGGGCGGCGTGATGGTTGCTGCATCCGTCTGGTCGCTGCTTTTGCCCGCCATTGAGGAGGCGGCAGCGCAGGGCAAGTCGGGCGTGATTCCGGCGGGCGGCGGGTTTCTTTTTGGCGCTGTATTTTTCCTGGCGGTAGATTATGTGCTGCAAAAACTCCATGCACAGAAAATGGAGAAGCTGCGCGCGATGGAGGGCAGCGGAAGGCAGCATTTGTCGAAGAAGATGACCATGCTTTTTCTGGCTGTGACCCTGCATAATATTCCGGAGGGGATGGCGGTCGGCATGGCGTTTGCGGTGGTGGCGCAGGGAAGTGAATCAGCGGGAGTGACCATGTTGTCTGCGATAGCGTTGGCAGTCGGGATAGGAATCCAGAATTTTCCGGAGGGGGCTGCAATTGCACTGCCTCTGCGGCAGGAAAATATCAGCCGCAAAAAGGCGTTCTTTTACGGTGCACTCTCGGGAATTGTGGAGCCGATTGCGGGGATTCTGACCGTGCTGATTGCAGGTTCGATAAAGGCGGTACTTCCGTGGATGTTATCTTTTGCCGCGGGTGCGATGATCTATGTGGTGGTGGAGGAACTGATTCCGGAGGCGCATGTAGAGTCGGGTGTCAAGATCGGGACGATCGGCGCGCTAATCGGTTTTCTGGCGATGATGGTGCTCGACGTTGCACTGGGGTAAATCTTAACAAGGGGGATTATATAATCCCCCTTTGCCAGTACTTTTTGTAGCTCCTGATTTAGTCTTCCCCCTCGAGTTCCGGGTTTGCTGCCGGGAAAATATTCTTTAGCAGCGATTCGGTAATGATAAGCGGCTCGCTGCTGCTTAATACCTGGTCGTCCGGCCCGTGTTGGACGACGGTGATTTCAGCTCCTGTATCCGGCAGGGGCATAACGGCGGACAGGACGGTATCGCTTACAAACATGGTTTCAAGTTCTTTGCCGTCCAACTGTACATAGCTGTATGGGGTAAAGCCCGAACCAAGGAAAAATACGGTGTAGAGCGTTTTATCCTTGTCTTTTTTCCCGAAGATGGACCAGAAGCTGCCTCCATCATCTTTTTTGGGTTCAAGGGTTGGGGTGATGGAAGGGTTTTGCCCCTTTTTATCAGGTTGCCCCGGTGTATCTTGGTTATATTGAGGGTTTTGTCCGTCAGTGCTATCTGAGCCCTGGTTATTTGAAGAGCCATGTCCGTCTGTGAAAGACATATCAGGATTTCCAGTATTTGCCTTATGATCTATGCCGGGATTTTCCGGGGTATCCGGCGTTTCTGGTTCGTCCATACCGGACATATCGGAGTTGAATTCTTCCTCCCCCGGCAGCACTTCATTCCCGGAGGTACTGCCGAATGCGCGGATGCCAGAGAGCACGATCGGGTCGATTCCCATTTTCATTTCGGCAGGTGCGTAAGGGTTTTTTCCGGCATAGCAGTTTTGTTTGCCATAGAGCATATCATATTCCAGTATTTCCAGTTCCTCCAGATAGAGGTCGGAGTCCTTTTGTGTCTGGTGGAAGCCGTTTATGATACCGTCGCGGATATTCAGGCGGTCGAGCACATAGGAATAAAGCTGGTACGCTTCCAGATCCTGTTTTTTTGCTTCCAGACAGAAGTTACTCCAGACTACATACTGAGTTGCGAACTGGCTGGTACCGCCAAGGTCTTCTTCGGTCAGCTTAAAGCCGGGGAGATGGTCACCGTACATTACAAGAACGGTATCCTCGCCGCGCTCCTCAAGCATTTCTATTAGTTCCGCGACAAACTGATCCATCTCGTAGATCTGGTTCGTATAATATAGAAGCGGGTAGTACAGGGCGGATAAATGTTCTGGCAGTGTAAGGTCAACCGCCGGGTCGGTAAGGACTTCCTTGTCCGGGTAACTGCCATGACCCTGCACGGAAATGGTGTACACGAAATCAGGTTCTTCGGTTGAGTCAAGTGCCTTTCTAATTTCTCCCGTCAGTATGGAATCCTTCGCCCAGGCGAGAGGGGTGCGGATAACATTATTCATATATTCGACGGAGGTAAAACTGTCGAAACCGAGGTTTGGGAATACAAGGTGGCGGCCGTAGAATGTGCCATCGTTGTTGTGGATGGCATGAGTGCCATAGCCGCGGTTTTTAAGAACATATCCGATGCTTTCACAGGTGGTTTCAAGCAGGATGGTCTTATAAGGGTATTCGCCGGGACCAAAGAAGTCCAGGTTCATTCCTGTAATTACCTCAAATTCTGTGTTTGCAGTGCCCGCACCAATACTTGGGACATAGAGATAGCCGGAGGAAAAATTTTCCATTAACTTGCGGTAATTTGGTATTGGGTCAGTGGTAAAGGTCGAACCGACAATGGAGGTTGGGTCAAAAAAGGATTCGAGCTGTAAAAACAGGATATTCGGGGATTCCGGGAGCTCAACATTAAAGGAAGGCTCCTGTGTCGGTTCGGGTGTTGCGGTTGGGAGGGGGGCAGGGGTTGGGGTTCCCGGAAAAATATCTGGGACTGGCAGTGGGGACAGCGGCTTATTTGCACCGACAGAGGTAACAAACGTGCCGTTTTCAATGGCCTTGACTATTTTTTGTACATATTCATCGGAATATTTTTTTGGTTTGTCAATACCTGTGTTAAACATTCCGCTTACGAAACAATAAGGAAGACCATATTTGTGGTATGCATCTGCAAGGTTTCCAAAATTTTCAGATAAGAGTTTCAGGCCGATTCCCAGGTCTGTCGCAACGATGGCGCATGCCACCATAAGGATAAGGCTTTTTGCCACGCGAAGCGCTGGAAGTTTTTCTTGTTTTTTCACTTTCTGAAATAGTATTACACAGCCAAATATGGCGGCGGCAAGCAGTGCTGCGATCAGGATAAGCTGCCAGGGTGTAAGGTAATGATCCCAGATACCTATTGCGGATTTTATCATTGTGATATCCACAAAGGTGAATGGGGTGGTGCGGAATTGCAGCAGTACAAAATCAGTAACGCCGATGATAATCCAGAGCAGCGAAACGATGGCGTAAAAAAAGATACGCCGCGTAAAGAAAAGAGCTGGTGCCAGGGTGATTGCGACAATCAGCATATTATAAAGGAAGACCAGCGGATTGGTAAAAAGCGTGCCGAGTGCGCGGAGAACGGATTCGCGTGATAAACTGTCCACCAGCAGGGTAAGCGCCGCAGCAAGGGCGAAGACCTGCGCGAAGGGTCGGCGAAAAAGCGGTCTTGCAAAGTGGCTTTTAAAATCTGTTAATTTCATAATCTCCCATCCTTCCTAAGGTAAAATAAATGCGAAAAATTGTAAAACCTGTATTTGCATAAATGCGTAAAAACATAATTTTCGAGTAAATATAATAGCAGAAAACAGGAAATATGCAAGAAAAAAATTATTAAAAATATGGGAAGAGAAAGATTTGGAAATAGGACTGTAATATTTTTGCATTTTTTGCGGACAATGGTTATAATTAGGGGGAAGAAGTGATAGCAGCATAGGGATATCAAATTTCCTTTGACTACAGGGGGATGGAATGAATATATGTATGGTGGTAAGTTATGATGGAAGTCGGTTTGCGGGCTGGCAGAAAAATGTGAATACGGGGAGGAAGCGGTCGCTCCAGACAGTGTTTGAGGAAATTTTATCCGATTATTTTTCACAGGAAGTCCGCGTACATGCCGCAGGCAGGACGGATGCAGGGGTGAATGCCGTGGGGCAGGTGTTTAATTTTCATCTTTCCGGGAAGGGATCGGATGGGGTGAAGTTTTCTGAAATGCCAGATGCGGGTGGCGGGGAGGAACTTTGTCTGGCGCTAAACCTTTTTATGCGCCAAAGACTTAACAGTGACGAGGCTGGGGCAGTTGCCATCCGTCTTGTAAGCGTGGTGCCTTCGCGCTTTCACAGCCGCTTTGATGCGGTGGGGAAGACTTATGAGTATTATTTTGACGAGGGGGAACGGGCGAATGTTTTTGCGCGGGCATATGCGTTTCCGGTGGGTCACACACTTGATCTTTTTGCGATGCGGGAAGCGGCGGGATATCTGGTTGGGACACATGATTTTAGTATGTTTTCGTCGGTTCGCGTGAAAAAGGATCGGGGATTGTTAGGGCAGTCTGACAGGATACCGGGAGTGGAGCGGGATACCGTGCGCACCATTTCGGATATCAGTGTTGAGCGCGTGGGTATTAAGCATCCTTCTTGTAATCTGGTTCGGGTTTCAGTGACGGGGGATGGTTTTTTGTACCATATGGTGCGGATTCTTTCCGGTACGCTCTATGAGGTGGGGTGTAAAACCAGGAAGGCAGAAAATGTAAGGGAATTGCTGGAATGTGGTGCGCGATCGGATTCGGGGGTACTCCTGCCCGGCAATGCACTCTTTTTGCGCCGTGTGTATTATAAGGAAAAGGTGTTATTGACAAAACTTCTGGAAGGTGTATAATATTTGTATAAAATGCTGGGGGAATGGAAACTCTTTACAGGGATTCCATTGATGCGCGTGGTGTGGGCATTGCCGCCATGCCGTATCTGTTTTAAGGGCAATGTCAGAAAAGAGGGAACTATGAAAAAGAGGATTTGGAGCCTTTTGCTCTGTCTTGTGCTTGTATTCGCAGGCTTTGCGGGCTGTGGGAGCAAGGACGATGCCGCGAATGCTGCGCCGGAAGAAATGGTTAAGGTAAAACTCAGGGAGTTTGCGGATAAAGTTTCGGATGCGCTTTCAAAGAGTAGTGCGAATGCATTTTCATTTGAAAATACGGGCTGCGACATAACACTCGACCTTTCGCTTGAGGAACAGATTGCTGCGGGCTATGGGCTTACTGGTTTGGGTTCGGTTGGGCTTAAAGCGAACGTGGATGTTAAGGATAGTGTATGTTTTCACGCTGCGGGCAGCCTTCTGCTAAATGGTGAGGATGTGATTGCGGCGGATATTGTGACTGATGAGGAGAATATTTACCTGAACCTTCCTGCATATGCCGAGCAATATATGGGCATGTCTTACAAGGATATTTTAGGAAAGTCGATGGAAGATTTTGCGCAGGAGCTTGCAAAGGAAAAAGAGGGTATGCCATCCGCAAAGGATCTGCTTGAGATGTGGAATGGTTTTTCCGACAAATTTATTGATTCCTTCACCTACCAGGGGATGGAGAAGAAACAGTCCATCGGTACGGGGGATTACAAGATTTCGGGCGATAAGTATATTACGAATGCGAAGTCTGAGGAGATCGATAAGGCATTTTCAATGCTTATGGAAGAGTTGAAGAAATTCCCGAAACTCGATGTGCAGAAAATTTCACCGATTTCTGCGGAGGTTGATGAGTTTAATGTAAATTATTATGTGGGCAAAAAGGGCGAGTATGCCTGGGAGATCGAAGGAATCCAGGGAGAAGAGGAAAGCTCGGTGGTTTTTGTTTCGACAAAGAAGGGTTTCTGCCTCTATGTGATTGATTTAAAGGGCAAGGAAGAAACCATTCTGTATTCGGAGAAGGAATCCGACAAAAAGGGCAAGGTTATGATCTGTTCCGCGGATGAGGAGATTGTGATTAACTATGATAACCTGACGGAGAATTCGATTGACCTTTCCACTACGTTTGAAGGTATGGTATTAAAGTTTAAGCTCCGTTCGGAGGATGAGCATATATCGGCAGATTTTGATGTAAATATGTTGGGCATCATCGTGGCAGGGAAACTGGAAAGTACAGAGAAGGAATTAAAGCTGGATGCTTCTGTTTCCATGTCGGGGCTGAAGATGGGAACATTGACTTTCAATGCAAAAGCGCGGGATTTTGCTTCCTTTACCGTTCCGTCTACGTATCTTGATGCCGAGGAATGGAATGCTTCTTTTGACCAGGAGAAACTTATGGGCGATTTGAGCCAGTTAATGATGAAATTCCCGTTCCTGATGGATATGATGCAGTAAAAAAAGGATATCCACTCTAACTATTTCCAGGAAGAAAACCCGCCGCGGGAACGCACGGCGGGTTTTCTTATTGGGAGATTTTTGAAATTTCAGGGGAAGGTGGCAGCATTGGCAAAAACAGTTCAGTCTGCCCGGACTGCGGGAGAAAATGGCAGTCGGGCAGGACAGCAGATCAGTGGACGGAGTGGACAGTCGGTGGGTGTACGGAGAGGGCAGCTGGTTGGTGTACGGAGTGGGCAGTCGGCAAGTGTACGGACTGGGCGGCAGACAGGCGGACGTGCGGGGATATCCTCTGACAGGCCGGAGGATGATCCGGTAGAAAGAACGGGGCGGAAGGCTATCGACGGGAGTGAAAGAAAGCCGAAAAAGGAAAAGAAGCGGGGAGGCTTTCTGCGGGGGCTTGGCAGGGGGGTAAAACTGACATTGCTTGCCGTGGTTGCACTTTTGCTTACGGCTATCCTTGTCGTAGGTATCGGGTTCTATGCCAAATACGGCAAGCAGCTTCTTGCCTATCAATCAAAGGCAAACACTCTTGTGCGCCGCTCCACAGCGGAAACCTTTAAGGCGAGCCAGACCAGTCTGGTCTATGCGGCGGACGGGGAATTGATTTCGCGCTTAAAAGGCGAGAAGGATGTTTATTATCTTGAGTATGGGGATATACCGAAATATGCGGTGCAGGCGATGGTCTGCACGGAGGATCGGAAATTTTTGGAGCATGATGGTGTGGATTTGCTTGCAAATATCAGGGCAGCCATCGTGCTGATTAAAAACAGGGGGGAAATCCACCAGGGCGGCAGCACGATTACGCAGCAGCTTGCCCGCACGGTATTTTTGAGCAATGAAGTGACCTGGGAGCGCAAGATCACGGAAATATTTGTTGCGATGGCTCTTGAGCGCAAATACTCGAAGACGCAGATTATGGAATTTTATCTCAACAATATTTATTTTGCGAACGGGTATTATGGCATACAGGCGGCGGCGGTCGGATATTTCGGGAAAGGTGTGGGGGAGCTAAGCTTATCCCAGATTGCTTTTATTTGTGCGATACCCAACAACCCGACGGATTATGATCCTGTAACAAATTTTAAATATACAATGATGCGCCGCGATAAAGTTCTTGACCAGATGAGGGATGAGGGGGCAATTGGCGAGGAGGAATACAGGGAGGCACTAGAAGAGAAGATCACACTGAAACAGGGCAAGAGAGAAATACGCGACTATGCGGAAAGCTATACATATTACTGCGCCATTCGGGCGTTGATGGCGAGGGAGGGGTTTGTGTTCCGAAATTCTTTCCTTGATGATGCGGATAAGGAAAAGTACGATGAGCGGTACTATGAGGCATATTATCGTATCCAGAAGACGTTATTTACTGGTGGTTACCGTATTTATACTTCGATTGACTTAAAAAAGCAGGAAATGTTGCAGCGGGCAGTGGATGAGGAGTTAATCGCTTTTACGGAAGTGAATGACGGCGGGGTTTATAAATTGCAGTCCTCGGCGGCGTGTATTGACAACCGAACCGGGCGTGTTGTGGCAATTGTGGGAGGGAGAAGCCAGGAAAGCCACGGTTATACGCTTAACCGCGCCTATCAGAGTTTCCGCCAGCCGGGCAGCGCGATTAAGCCGCTTATTGTGTATACGCCGATGTTTGAGCGCGGGATGTACCCCGATGATATTGTGGTGGATGAGCGTTTTGAGGGTGGACCGCGCAATTCTGGCAATGTGTATTCCGGCGAAATCCCGGTCAGCTATGCAATTGCAGTTTCAAAAAATACTGTTGCCTGGAAATTGTTTGAGGAACTTACCCCGCGCGTCGGGCTTTCCTACCTGTTGCAGATGGGCTTCCGGCGCATTGTGGATACGGATTATGTACCGGCGGTATCCCTCGGCGGTTTTACTTACGGTGTGAGTGCGGTGGAGCTTGCGAGTGGTTATGCGGCGCTGTACAATGACGGATATTACAGGGAGCCGACCTGCATTGTAAAGATTACGGATGCGCAGGGAAATGTGCTGGTTGGCAGCGAGCAGCCGCCAAAGAGGGTTTATGCGACAAATGCGGCACGGATGATGACAGCTTGCATGCAGGGCGTGATGGAGAGTGGAACTGGCAGGAAATTAAAGGTGGACGGGCAGATTACAGCGGGAAAGACCGGCACCACGAACGATCAGAAGGATGGCTGGTTTGCTGGTTTTACGGCTTATTATACTACGGCGGTATGGGTTGGCTGTGATATGCCTAAGGCGATGGACGACCTGATGGGAAACACTTATCCTGGAAGAATTTGGCAAAACTATATGAACCGCCTGCACGAGGGACTCCCAGCCAAGGAGTTTGTGATGTATACGGATACAAGGCCGTCTGAGGAGGAAGAGGAGGGCGAAGAGGAAAACGAAGGGGAGGAGATTAAAGAGGGCGAAGGAGAAGAACCGGGAGGAAACGAAGGAGAAGGACAGATGGAAGGCGAAGGAGGAGAACAGGAAGGAAACAATGAAGAAGGAGGAATGGAAGGAAACAAAGG
>CAJTOR010000008.1:68351-88074 GCA_910577675.1 uncultured Lachnospiraceae bacterium | reverse complement strand
AGAACAGGAAGGAAACAATGAAGAAGGAGGAATGGAAGGAAACAAAGGAGGAGAGCAGATAGAGAGTGAAGGAGGAGAACAGGAAGGAAACAATGAAGAAGGGCAAACAGAGGGCGAAGGAGGAGAACAGGAAGGAAACAATGGAGAAGGGCAGATAGAGAGTGAAGGAGGAGAACAGGAAGGAAACAATGAAGAAGGAGGAATGGAAGGAAACAAAGGAGGAGAGCCAGAAGGAAACGAAGGAGATAATCTAAACGGGAACAATAGTCCCTGGACAGGATTTCCGGATGGAAACAAGGGTACGCAGGGACTAAAGGGTATCTGGGAGGATGAGAATTTAAAGGATCAGATAAAGGAATTTTATGATCGGGTATTTCCTGACAAATAAGCTGAGCCAGCGGCATATGGAAGAAAAATTCTTCCATATGCCGCTGTTTTTTCAGGTTATAAAATGAAATCCTTGACAGCAAACTGTATTATACAATTAATACAGTTGGAATAAAAATACACTTGTAGTTTGAACTTCAGATGGATGCGGTAGCGGGCAGACCCGCGGCAGGAACGGGGAAAGAGATGGTGTCATTTGATGGTTTTGTTTTGAGTGATGGAAGTCCGATTTACCTGCAAATCGTCCGTTTTGTCAAACAGGGGATTGCGGCGGGGCTTATCAGCAATCAGGAGGAAGTACCTTCCCGCCGGGCTTTGTCCGCAAAGCTTTGCGTAAATCCAAATACCGTCCAGAAAGCATTTCGGATTCTGGAGGATGAGGGTATACTTACTTCACGTTCAGGTGCAAAAAGTTACACCTGTGTGGACGAAAGTACGATGCGCAACATCCGCAGGGAACTGACCCTGGCTGAAACGGGGCGCTGGGTGGAGGCTATGCGCAAACTTGGTGTTGAAATTGGCAGGGGAACTCTGGAAAGAGGAGAGGGACGATTGAGGGGGGATTATTTAATGGCTTGATGCAAAAGAAGAATTTCTTTATTTGTTGGCTGAGGCGAGGGAAGAGATCAGACTTTTTGTCTGTCAAATAGGGGATGATAAGGGAATGTCTTTGGGAAGCAGCTTAGTTTTGCAGGAAGAAATTTCTCTTATGGGAATTCCTTCTAGTAAAATGAGGGAGGTTGGGAGTTTTTGTCAGACTATATTTTTGGATGGTGGAATCCTTTTTACATGGAATGACAATAATTTTTCTTTTGTGGAAAAAGCGGAGGGGGTGCAAAACCCATTCCCAAGGGAAAATGCCTGCCTGTTTGACGGAAAGCGCCTAGTGCTTGCCGCATTTGAAAACTGGGATGATATGGCAGTGAGGCTGGTTGTACATGGCAGGTATGGGCAGCTATACTGCGGAAGATACCTAAACAGCCAGGATGGGGAGTACTTTGAGGACGGTCGCGGGATTTTACCGCAGGGGGCTGGAATCTGGGAACCAAACAGTGCGTGGACAATGAAAGCGGGGGATGGGATTGTGACGGCGTTCAAATTTAAATGGACGAAGAGGAAAATTGATGTTACAATTGTAATAGCAAAAAAACAGGGATGTTGCAAAATTTAGATATTTTACGATATACGGTAAAGATGTTTTAAACATCCATACTATATATTGTTTAAATATGCTATTCTGTAACAGCCCTGTCTTTTTACACGGACGTGTAAAAGAAATTTATAATTAATATTCCATCGCCTTTTCTTCACCGTTCATTACGCGCAGAGCGCCCTGTGCAAGTGCAAGCAGTTCGTCCTCTCCAGGATATACGGTGAATGGCGCGATAAAACCGGCGCGTTTTTCAAGTTCGCCCACCACATACTTGTCATATGCAATACCGCCGGTCACGATGATTCGGTCAACCTTGCCCAAAAGTACACATGCCATCGAGCCGATGTCTTTGGATACCTGGAGCAGGAATGCTTCGCGCAGTGCTATAGCCTCCTCGTTTCCTTCGTCCACCATCTTCTCGACATTGCGCATATCGTTTGTCCCGAGGTAGGCGTTGAAGCCGCCGTTTCCGACCAGTTTTTTGTAAATTTCTTTCTCGGTGTATTTGCCGGAGAAGCACATCTTGACAAGTGCACCGGAAGGCACTGAGCCCGCGCGCTCCGGGGAGAATGCGCCGTCACCGTCCAGGGCGTTGAATACATCCACTACCTTGCCGTCAATATGTGCGCCGACAGAAACGCCGCCGCCCATATGCACAACAATCAGGCGCAGGGATTCATATGGCTTGCCGGTTTCACGGGCGTAGCGTTTTGCGACTGCCTTCTGGTTCAGGGCGTGGAAAATGCTGACGCGCGGGAGCTCCGGAACCCCGGAATATCTTGCGGATGGCATCAGTTCGTCAACTACTACCGGGTCAACGATATAGGATGGTACACCGATGGAATCCCCGATTTCCCTTGCAAGGATACCGCCGAGATTGGAGGCATGCTGTCCCTGTACGCCCACTTTAAGGTCGGCAAGCAGCGCATCGCTTACCGCGTAAGTGCCGGAAACAATCGGTTTTAACATGCCGCCCCTGCCGACAACAACGTTTAGCGAGTTGATATCAAAATTCTTTTCTTTCAATAAAGAAACAATAATGTTTTTGCGGAAATCCTTCTGGTCAACGATTGTGGCATAGCTTGCAATCTCTTCGGTGGAGTGGCGCAGGGTTTCCTCAAACAACAGGGTTTCGTCCTCAAATACACCGATCTTGGTGGAGGTGGAGCCCGGGTTGATAATCAGACTTTTGATGGACATAGGATGATTTCCCTCCTTATAATAAATGAAAATGGTCTTGCTGATTAAGCAGTTACAGTTTTTTTGTTTCGTGTTATACCATGTGGTTATGTTCTCCATTTATGGCCTTCGGGATACATGACCGACAGGGCTTCATCAAGCCAGCGCTTTTGGCGTTGATCCATTTTTGAGCAGGCATTGTCATAGTCACTTTGATAACCTTCTCTTTCTGTATCGGTGGATTTATAAAGCAGGCACATTTCAGGAGCCAGGTAAGGCAGACCGTCATTATACAAAATGGCATCGGATAATGCCAGCTTAATATCATGGTTGCGTGCATAAAATAAATTTTTATCGTCCCCGGTGTTAAACAAAAACTCTACAAAATTTAGTTTTGTCTGCCCTATATGTTTGAAATCGACAAAATATATGTCGGTTTCATCTGTTTTAGATAAGCATACCAGCTCACAGTCCGGTGTACAGCAAAAAATATTTCTTTTGCTTTTTATCTGGTAATTGATATCGGTGATATGGTGGGCTTTTCCGCCACCAGGCATTTCATACACCGAGAATCCGAGTGACTGCATATATTCAATGAGCGTGTCCCGCTCCTGCCAATATGCAAGAATATCAATATCACCATGTTTTCTTGTTTCTGTTCCGATAAACAGATCAATTGCCCATCCACCGCAAAAGGCATATTCAAAACCGTGGTTTTGTAACAGTTTATTTGCCTGTCTAATTAGATCGTTCAAAATGTCACCTGCCTTTTATTTGGCTGTATTGCCCCGATTTGTTCCGTCTTGTGGATTTTGCCCACTTTTATTCCTGGTCTTTTTTTTGCGCAGTTTTCTTGTGATAACTGCCTCTGTGATTTCCGTTACCGCGTCTATGGCAAGCTCAATGATGGTATCAAACATATTTTCTTACTGCTGTTTTAAATTATGTGCGACAACGGCAGCGAGCGCGATGGAGTTTACTTTTGTTTCAAATGTGTCGGAGCGGCTTGTCAGGATAACCGGAGCTTTGGTACCTGTTAAAATGCAGCCGTTCTTGCACTTGGTCAGGTGTACGAGAGCCTTGTACATCAGATTCCCCGCGTGGATATCAGGGAAGAGGATCACATCCGCATCGCCGACAATCTTGCGGTTTTCTGCGTTCTTATGTTTTGCTGCCTCCGGGTCGATTGCGAGGTCGAAGGAGAGAGGACCGTCTATGATACAGCCCGTAATCTCGCCCGCTTCATTAAGGCGTGTCAGTTCCTCGGCATCCACTGTAACCTGCATTTTCGGGTTTACAACCTCAACCGCGGCAACCGGTGCAACCTTAGGGCATTCAATGCCGCATGCATGTGCCACGGCAACCGTGTGCTCGATAATTGCTTTCTTATCCTCAAGTGTCGGGTACGGGATGAATGCCACATCCGATAAAAAGAGCAGGCGGTCGATGCCCGGCAGTTCAAATACGGCAACGTGGGAGAGAGGTTTCCCGGTACGCAGGCCGACTTCCTTATCAAGCACACTCTTCAAGAAATTTTTGGTGTCGATCAGACCTTTCATATACATATCTGCCTTGCCGTCATGTACGAGGGCAACCGCTGTGTGGGCGGCTTCGATTGTGTCTTTGACATCGATCACTTCGTACCCGGATAAATCCATGGAAAGTTCCGCAGCGATTTCATTGATCTTGTCCGCGTCCCCGACAAGGATGGCATCGGCAATGCCGCGCTCCTTTGCCGCTTTTACCGCCTCAAGGATCGGCGCGTCCTGCGCCGCGGCGACAGCGACCTTTTTCATGCTCCCGGTAATTGCGATCAGTTCATCAAATCCCTTGCTCATTCTTTTTTCCTCTTTTCTTCAAAATATTGGTTTTGCTGGGGGCTGGAACCATGTCCCAGAAATCCTCATTGTTAAAATAATAACACTGTTTTCCAGAAAATGCAATGAAAGATTACATAGTATATAGTGCAAAAAATACAAAATATTCTGCAAATTTTGGATATGGATTCGAAACATATTGAAAGTGGTGTGGCTTTGTGATACAATATGTTTATGTATTGTGTGTGGGCAGCAGGGACAAAATACAGGGCAAAGAAAAGCATTAGGAAAGAAGGTAGACGACATGGAATTAAAGGACTTTATGGATTTGAGGCTGTTGCAGGAGATTCAGGACCAGTTTTCCGATGCAACGGGTCTTGCGGCGGTTGTGGTGGACAACAGGGGGAATTCTGTTACTGAGGGAAGTAATTTTACCGATTTCTGCACGAGGTATACGAGGGGCACCAGGGAGGGGCTTAGGCGCTGTGTCAAATGCGACCATGAGGGCACGGGCACGTACCGCTGTCATTTGGGGTTGATGGATTTTTCCTGCGATATTGTTGTTAATGGGGAGAAACTTGGCAGGATAACCGGCGGACAGGTATTGCCGGAGGAGCCGGACGAGGAAAAGTTTGCGGGCATCGCCAGAGAGCTCGGCATCAGTGAGAAGGATTACATAGCAGCGTTAAAGAGGGTGCCGGTGCGCTCGGAGAAGTCCATACGCGCCGCGGTTAAGCTTCTTGAATTTATGGTGAATTATATTATAAATTTTGAGTATACGAAATTTAAGAGCCGCACAACCACAAAGGTTATGGATGAGGAACTTGGCGTGACCACCGGGATGGTGGATCAGATTAATGCGAAGACTAAGGAACTTGAGAAGATTGCCTCGAAACAGAATATCCTGGCGCTCAATGCATCGATTGAGGCTGGGCGTGCCGGCGCGCTCGGCGCAGGTTTTGCAGTGGTTGCTTCACAGATGGGGGATCTCTCGAAGCAGTCCGGTGTGATCTATAAGGATATCCAGCAGCTTGCGTCGGATATATATGCTTCCGTACAGAAAATGAATGAAAATAAATAGTAATGGCAGTCGGCATAAAAAACAGTGGTTTGCGGTAGAATGCCGGGAAAAACCGGTGCAGGGGCATCCGCAAAAGGGACAAAAAAGAGGGGATGGCATCCCACATAAATCTAAGAAAGGTGCCGGAATTATGCAGGAAATCACAGAAAATGGCGTAAATGGGAATATTTCCCAGAAGATACAGGATGGGTTGGCAGTGGATTTGGCAGCGCAGGAGGAGGGAAGCTGGATGCCTGTGGAGGAGAATAAAGAGCAATCCGAGGAGGGCGGCACTTTTGCAAGTGAGGAAATTGCAGCGCTCGAGAAAGAGAACGCATCCCTAAGGGCTTCCTTCGAGCCGCTGTATGCGGAGATTGGGCGGAATTTTTACGAGAAGCCGGAGGGCTATGAGCTTGCGATTACGGAAACTGTGCAGAAACTTGTCGGGATGGACGACCAGATTCACAGGAATTACCTGCGCACCCTGCGGCTAAAGGGAATCCGCTACTGCCCGTTCTGTGAGCGTATTGTGGACAGTGCGACCGTGTTCTGCGGTGATTGCGGTACGAGGATTGACCCGGTGGAGGATGTGGATGACAATAGTCTCCTCTGTCCATGCTGCAGTGCGAAAAACAGCAGGGAAAACCGCTTTTGCACGATGTGCGGGCAGAAGCTTAAAGGGCAGGAGGAAACAGTGCGTTGTCCGAATTGTGGGATACAGCTTCCTGCCGACGCGCGGTTTTGTGAGGAATGTGGTACTAAACTGGCATAGCGGGGAAGTTTTATATATTTTTTTGGCAGCACCAACTGTAATTGGTTGGTGCTGTTTCTTTTTTGTAGATTATTTTACATTAATTTAAATTCGCAAAATATAATTGGTAATTTTGCAATTATTTTTTGGGAAAAGGGAAAAATGTTGTTGACATTGCACAAGGAATCGTATAATATAGAAGCATGAATTAACGAAATTCTAAAATGTTTTAGATTTTCGTATAGTTGAATGGAGGAGATTCTATGAGAAGAAAGGTTTTTGCAACTTTGTGTGCAGCGACGCTGTTTTTTGGCGCAGTTTCTGTCGCGGCACCGCAGGGGGTGAAGGCTGCACCGGCACCGTTGGCATCCTATGATTTTGAGGATGGCATGGGGGATATGGAACCGGCGGCAAACGGTGAAACGGCTGCGCCGAGTCTTGCGACCGATGAGATTAAAGGCGGCGCGATCAAGCTTGAGTTTGGGGCAAATGGCGCGGAGAGCTATACCACATTCGCTAACCCGTATGTCGGCAAGGAGCTTTCTGCGGCGACGATTACCGCATGGGTTAACGTGCCGGAGGATGCAGGATTCTGGGAGTGGGACTGTCTGTTTGGCTTTACGGATGGCGTAAAGAGGCTGACGTTCCAGACAAGACCATATCTTTGCTGGAATGCAGGCGGCGAGGATGCAAACTTTATTGACCTGAAGGGACCGCTGGTATTTGACAACCAGAAGGGCAGGTGGGTGAATTATGCTGTTGTCATCACTCCGGAGGGACAGACTCTCTTTATTAATGGCGAGGAAGTTACCACACCTGAAATAGGAAATGGCGAGGGCTACAATGCTGCGGATCTGCTTCCGTTCCTCTCTGCTGAAACAACAAAGGCATACCTTGGTTTTGGATCTTTCTGGGGAAGCCAGGGCGCGCTGCTCGACGATATTACATTTTATGATGCTGCATTGACGGCGGACGAGATCAAGGAAGCCTGCAAGATCGATGAGGTTATTGCGGCAATGCCGGAATTAGTTTTGCCGGATCCGACTCCGACCCCGGAGCCGGTTGTCTATGAGAAAGTTGACCTTTCCACCGTGACAGCGGCAGTGCCGGAAGGTTATTCTTCCTACTATGCTTTTGACGGCGACCTGACGGATTCCGTGACCGGACAGACAGGTAATACTGTAGGTTATTACATACATCTCGAGGCGGATTCACCGGATCCTTCTTTTGAGACCGGTGTAAAGGGTCAGGCGGTTGCATTCTATGGCTTTGGTGACGGTGTTAAGCTTCCGACTGCTCCTAAGGGCAGCCAGTACACTGTTTCGATTAACTGGTATCTGAAAAAAGAAGCACAGTATACGCCGGGTATCTTTATGGGTAATTTCCATGACGATGGCAGCCTTATGGGTGGCGATGAGGATGCACAGTGGATCAGTATTTCTCCGCTTGGTTTCCAGGAAAACCTTGTGGATGGACCGATGGTTTGGTCCAGGAACGTGCCGGGTGGTTTTGGATGGAATGATCTGGTGCGCAAGGGCAATGAGCTTTTGAAAAAAGAGGTATGGACGAATGTGACTGTGGTTGCGGACGGTGCAGTTGCGACAATCTATGTGGATGGCTCCGTGGCTGCACAGGGACCGATCGCTGATATTGTCGGTGAGGGTACACAGCTCTTCCTCGGTGTAAATGCATGGGATCCTGTATTTAATGGCTATATGGATAATCTTTACATTTATGACCGTTGCCTGACCGCGGAGGAAGTGGCAAGCCTTGCAAAGGAATCGCTGACCGTGGTGGAAGCTGACCCTACCCCAACGCCGGAACCTACCCCGGAGCCAACGGCGACAGAAGCGCCGGTTGAGCCCGAGAGTACTTCAGCACCGACCGATGCACCTACAGTAACTCCGGCAACGGATACGGCAGCACCGGCGGAGGATGAGGGCAGTAATACCGGTCTGATCGTGGGTATTGTTATCGCAGTTGTGGTAGTTGCAGGAGTTGTGGCGGCTGTTATGATGAAGAAAAAGAAGAACTGATAAATTGGGAAGGAATAATTTTCCCTTTATAAAACCCCCGCGGGCTTACAAGCCTGCGGGGGTTTTATATCCAATAATAAATATGATCTTTAAAATACGAAAATGTTACTTTAATATTTCTTCAATCTGTGCAATTTCATTCTCTGAAAACGTAAGTTTTTCTATGCAGGCTGCATTTTCCAGAATCTGTTCCGGCCTGCTTGCCCCGATTAATACGGTGGTGACAGCCCTGTTGTGCAATACCCAGGACAGCGCCATCTGTGAGAGTTTCTGCCCGCGGGAAGCTGCGAGTTCGTTCAGTGCGCGGATTCTTGCAAGCCGCCCTTCCGTCAGTTCATTCGCAATCCATGTGCTCCCCCTCCCGATGCGTGAGTCTGCCGGGATGCCGTTTAGGTACTTGTCGGTTAGCATACCCTGGGAAAGAGGGGAAAATACCGCAAGACCAATGCCGTTTTCTTTGGCGAATCTGTCAAGCCCATCCTGTTCAATCCATCGGTTGAGCATGGAGTAGGATGGCTGGTTCACGATGAAAGGTGTGTGGAATTCCTTGAAATACTGCATGATTTCTGCCGTTTTTTCCTCGTTGTAATTTGAGATCCCGACATAGAGTGCCTTGCCCTGCCGCACAATCGTATCGAGTGCCTGTGCGGTTTCCCAGAGAGGTGTGTCAGGATCGTAGATATGGTGGTAGAAAATATCGACATAATCAAGCCCCATGCGTTTCAGGCTCTGGTCGAGGGAGGCGATCAAATACTTGCGCGAACCGTTGCGGTCACCGTAAGGACCGTCCCACATCTCGTATCCGGCTTTGGTAGAGATGCAGAGTTCATCGCGGAACTGACGCATTCCCCGGTCAAGAATACGACCGAAATTTTCCTCCGCACTGCCATTGTAAGGGCTGCCATAATTGTTGGCAAGGTCAAAGTGTGTGATACCAAGGTCGAAAGCTGTGTGTATCATTTGCTCCATAATGGAAAAATTTCCTTTGTGGCCAAAATTCTGCCACAGACCAAGGGAGACAGCGGGGAGTTTTAAGCCGCTTTTGCCGCAGCGGTTATAAATCATCCGCTCATAGCGTTTTTCTGATGGGGTATACATAATTTGCACCTCCTTAGGGTATTGTACCAAGTATAACACAGGATATAGGAAAAAGGAATGCCCATAATAGAATATATCAAAATAATTGCATGATATTTCATTGATTTAATTACATAAATATTGTATAATAATAGATGAGAAACTAAGTTTTCAGAAAACAGAAGGGATTATAACGAAATTATTGTAAGAAAAGGGGGAAAAAGTTGAAAAAGCAGGGGATATGGAAAAAATATGCGCCTGCGTTGCTGTCCGCACCACTGATGCTTGGCGGATGCAGTTTGTTGCCGGCGGAGGAAACGGGCGGGCATGTGGTGCTGGTGCAGTCTGTGGATAAGGTCGAGTATGATCTGTCGCAGGTTACGCGGGAGGATGTGCAGTTGATTAAGGACTTGTACTGCACCTATCAGCAGACGCGTGAGGAAACGCTTGGTTTTGGCACAGTAGGCCGGCCGGTGCGCTATGTGCATGTTAAGGTCGGTGACAATGTGAAGAAGGGGGATCTTCTTGCGGAACTTGCAGCGGATGACCTGGAGGAAGATATCAAGGAGGCGCGCTATAATTTTGAGAAAAACACGCTGCAGCTTGCACAGTTGGAGGAGCTTTTTGCGTTTGACCTTGATGCGCTGGAAGCCCAGTACAGCCGTGGCGGGTTGACGCGCACACAGTATGAAGAGCGCAGGACACAGATCACGGCGGATTATGAGGATCGTATCACCGTGTATAAGGATACGCTCCATATTTTGGGTATGCGTCTTGAAAAGCTTGAGGAGGATCTTGCGGGCTGCCGGATTTATGCCGGGATGGACGGGATGGTATCCATGGTGCATGGAAAGCTGAATGATGGCTTTTTAGGGGAGGGCGACCAGGTATTCAAAATAATCGATAAAAGTCACTGTATTTTTTGTCTGGACGATATGGAATATCAGGAGTATTTTCAGCTGGGACAGGAGTATACGCTTACAAACAATAATGGTACGGAATACCGCACAAAGGTAATGTCCCCGGAGGAAGCGCCGGATAAGGAAAAGATATATTTTGCCCTTGTGGAAGCGGATGTAACTCTCACGGTTGGGACGCGCGCTTATGCCAGGCTTATCCTTGATGAGAGAAAGGATGTTCTTGCACTGCCGCCAAATGTGGTACACCGCGCGGGGGAGGACTACTATGTATATTGCGAGGATGAGAACGGATTAAAAAGCGTGCGCTATATTAAGACAGGGCTTGTCGGATCAGAATATGTGGAGATTGTGGAGGGGCTCGCCGAGGGTGAGATGGTTATCCGCAAATAATGGCAGGGCAAAACCCAAGAAAGGAAAGAGGTATGGGAATCGGACAAAGAAAATTCCGCCGTGCCGTGGCGTTAGTCCTTGCGACCTGCCTGGTCTTTGCGGGCAGTGGCTGCGGCGGCAGCAAAGAGGTGGGACAGGAAGCTCCAGAGCTATTGGAGCCGCTTGAATTGGCTCAGGAAAATGTCTATGTGCAGTACAGGGATGTATATTCGATGAAGGTGTTGGAAACCGTTGTGCTGCCGCGCCAGGAAGAGTTATGCTTCCAGCGTGCAGGGATAGTAGAAAATGTTTACGTGTATGTTGGCAAGAAGGTTGAGAAGGGGGAAGTGCTGGCGGAACTGAGGGATGATGCGGGGGAGGAGTTTGAACGCCTGACAGAACAGCTCGAAAAACTGCGCGAGGATAACGCGTATAATATCCGCCACTTGGAGATCGATATTGAGATTGCAAGGCTTTCCGGGCAGGATACTGCGCGCATGAAACTTCAGTTAAAACAGATGGAGGAACTTGCTTCCTTCGAGGAAAAATACTTGTTGGATTTGATTTCGGAAGCGGAGAAACAATTGGGAAACCACCAGCTAATCGCCCCGTTTTCCGGTACGGTGACAGCGATAGCGGGAACTATGATGAACTGGAACGGCATGGCAATGTCGGAGAATACGCCGATGCTTGCGCTGGCGAGCGAAGACAGTCGTTTTTTGCAGACGGATTATATCAACAGTGAACAGGAGGAATCCTACCACGAATATTATGCGCTGGTGGATGGAAAGCGCTACGAGCTGGAATACATACCGCGCACCAGTGAGGAATTGCAGGCGATGACTGTAAAGGGCGAAACGAAAACTTCGCGTTTCCGGATGCTGGACGCACAGGACGCGAAGCTTGGAAAAAATGTTTTTCTCTGTATTGTCGAGAATTACAAAGAGAATGTGCTTTCCCTGCCAAAGAGTGTGGTGTACAAGGAGCGCCGCAATTATTATGTCTATGTTCCCGAAGGTGATACCCTGGTAAAAACGCCGGTTGAAATTGGTGTGCAGGGCAACAACTATGTTGAGATAACCAGCGGGCTCAAGGAAGGGGCGTGTGTGTATGTGGAAAGATAGGAAACGGGGATTGCCCTTTAAAAAAGCAGGGTTGCTTTTGATTCTGACTTTAAGTTTCCTTACCGGAAGCATGCCGGTTTCAGCAGATGATACTGTATACCGGACAGCGACGGTGGAGCGGGGGACTTTGGAGGTGGAAGCTACAGCAAAAATATTGTTTACATATAATAGGATAGTTCCGGTTATTTTTGAAAGTAAATATGGAACCGTGAAATTTATTAGTTACGCGATCAGCGAGGGGACATTCGTTAATAAGGGAGATCCCATCGTCAATGTTCAGACCAGTGTGGACGAGATTGCACTTGAGGAGGTAAAACTTCGCTATGAGCGCCTGAAGAAGTCGTGCGATAAGGAATTTGCCAATATGCAGGAGCAGCATGAAGCGGCAAAAAAGGCGGTGGCAGGAAGCAGCGGCACGCAAAAGCAGATCGCACAGCTTAGATTGGAGCAGCTTGAGATGGAGCAGGGCAGGTATAAGCTTGCGTTGGAGGAAAGCCTTGCCAAAGTCCAGGAAGAATTGGATGCGTATGAGGAGCTTAAAGGGATGACCCAGATTCTGGCTCAGGAGAGCGGGAATGTCATCCGCCTTTCCTATATGGGTGAGGGAGCTGTGATCGGGAACGGTATGGAGATTGCTAGGATGTCCACCTGGGACGAGATGATGTTTATGGTAGTAGGTGGAGCCAATGTACTGCGCTACGGAATGAAGGTTACGATTAAGGATGGGATGGGAAATACATATTCCTCAACTGTTATTTCTTCCGGGGAAAAGTATCTTTCCAGTAGTCTTAAAACGGCGGATGCTTACTTGAAACCGGAGAGTATTGATTCGTGGGGTTTTGACGGTATATACAAGAATATTGAGATCAACAATGTGCCTCTGGTTGACAGTGCAGCAGTGCGCAGGGACCGAGACGGTGACTATGTAGTGGAGTTAAAGGACGGGGAGCTGATAAAACGCTATATAACAATCGGAAAAGCGGTGAATAATCTTTGTTATGCAGTTGACGGGCTGACAGAGGGCATGACCGTTGTTATCCAGTAAGGGGGAAGAACCATGCTGCAAATAATGCTTCAAAAGTTATTACATAAGAAATGGATGGTGGTCTGCCTTCTGATCGGCAATATCCTGTTGGTTGCAGTGGCTGCGAGCCATCCGATGTACCAGGCAGCTTCCTTACAGAGAATGCTTTTGGATGAGTTCAGAGTGTATCTGGAAGAGAATAATGAGATTGCGACTATGATGTCGATCGAGGGGCGTATCCGAAAGAACGGGGGTTCACAGGAGTACGAGCAATGTCGGCAAATCGCTGAAAATATGTGTGCGGAACTTGGAGTTGTGCAGGATCAGTTTATTGTCCACCACAACCTTGTAGCATCGACGCTGAAATCCCGTCTTGAACGCGATGGCAGACGCAGGGAAAAGAAATTAAAGCTCGGTAGTATGTCGGGACTTAATGAGCATGTGACGGTTTTGAGCGGCAGGATGTACTCTGATGAATTATCGGAGGACGGGATGATCGAGGCTGTACTTACGATGAACGGCTTTATTGAGATGGATCTTTTAGTCGGGGAGGAGCTTGACTATTCGTTTCTGACGGATGCGCAGGACAATAAGATATCCGTCCGCATTGTCGGTGTGGTGAACAATGCAGACGATCAGGATTCCTACTGGGTGGAAACTCCGGATTCATTTGAGAGTGAGCTTTTGATTTCACCGGCTGTTTTTGAAAAGTATTTTCTTAACGGCGGAAAGCGCTATGAGTTTAATACACACTGGTATGTTTCGTTTGATCCGGATTCCGTTGATTATCTTAATGCGGAACATATAGTAAATACAACGGATGATTATGTGGGGAAGAATTCGAGTTACGGCAAAATAGAGGAGCCTGTCTACCTCGGGCTGATGAAAAATTTCCTTGCCAATGAGAAGAAGGTGGACGTTACCCTTATGATTTTACAGGTACCAGTGCTTGTGCTGCTCTGTGCATTTCTTTACATGATTTCACGGCAGATGACAGAGATGGAGCAGGCGGAAATTTCATTGATGAAGAGCCGTGGCGCAAGCAAAAAACAGATTTTCTGGCTCTATCTGATGCAGTCCTCATTTCTTGCCATGATCGGTTTTGTGGCCGGGCTGCCATTTGGGGGCTTGATCTGCCGGATACTTGGGTCTGCGAGCGCGTTCCTCGAGTTTGTACAGAGGAGGCCACTCTCGATTTCCTACAATAAGGAGGTATTCCTCTATGCGGCAGGTGCGGTCATTCTCTCGATATTAACTTCGGTGCTTCCGGCATTAAAACAGAGTGGGATCAGTATTGTGCACCAGAAGCAGGCGCGTGCCCGCAGCAAAAGACCGCTTTGGCAAAGATTGTTTTTGGATGTAGTTATCTTGGCGGTGTCGCTGTATGGGTACTATAGTTTTATGAGCAGGAAAGAGGAACTTTTGTCAGCGGTTATGACGGGCGGTGCACTTGACCCACTTCTCTTTACCAGCTCGGCACTTTTTATTCTTGGTGCAGCTCTCTTTAGCCTGCGTTTGCAGCCGCTTTTAGTAAGATTTGTATATTTTCTTGGAAAAAAACGCTGGAAACCAGCGGGATATGCTTCATTTCTTGGAATATTGCGCACGGGCAGCAGGCAGTATTTTATTATGACTTTTCTTACGCTTACAGTTGCACTCGGTATTTTCAATACGACAGTGGCGCGCACCATTCTGGCGAATGCACAGAAAAATCTGGTTTATCATACAGGGGCAGACCTGGTAATTAAGGAAGTATGGAAGGATAATTCTGCCGCGGTACGTGCTGGTATTGCTGACAGGATGGTATACCAGGAGCCGGAATACGGAAAATTTGGGCAGATTCCGGGCGTGGATTCAATGGCAAAAGTATACCAGGACGACAAAGTTGCCTTTAGGCGCGGGATGGAAAATCTTTCTACTATGCTCTACGGTGTTAATACGAAAACCTTCGGTGAAACAACCAGTCTTCCGGAAGGATTAATGGAAGAACATTATTATACTTACCTGAATCGACTGGCAGAGAATAGATTCGGCGTGCTGCTTTCCCCGACGTTCCGCGACCAGCTTGGATACAAAGTTGGGGGCAAGTTTATTTTCTGGCCTCGGGGTGATGAGGATCGAAAGATAGAAACGACAATTGTCGGCTTTATTGATTATTTTCCAGGCTTCCAGCCGGGAAAGATGGGGCTTAACCCGGACGGGACAGCATATCAGGAAGCTGTGTTCCTGATTGTGGCGAATCTTGCAGATCTTCAGGATTATTGGGGGGTAAAGCCATATGAAGTCTGGTTTGATATGGATGACACTTCGGCATTTTACAAGTTTGCAGAGGAAAATAATTTAAAACTTGAAAAATGTGTTGATACGGCGGCGGAACTTTCAAGGCTTAAACGGGATACGCTTTTTGAGGGAACGAACGGAATTCTTACAATGAGTTTTATTGTAATCCTTATCCTTTGCGGTGTCGGCTATCTTATTTATTGGATTCTTTCCATCCGCTCGAGGGAACTGCTTTTTGGTATTTTCCGAGCGATGGGGATGTCACGCGGGGAAATCTTGCGGATGCTTGTGAATGATCAGATTTTTTCAAGCCTTTTATCGATTGGCTGCGGGGCGGGAATTGGCATTTTGGCATCGAGGATGTTTGTGCCGATGATACAGATTGCTTACTCTGCGGCTAACCAGGTACTTCCGCTTGAGCTGATTACCAAGAGTTCTGATATGGTGCGCCTGTTCGGTATGGTCGGGATTGTGCTTATACTCTGTCTGGTGATCCTTGCCAGACAGGTATTTAGGATGAAGATTGCGCAGGCATTGAAGCTTGGAGAAGATTAGAAGATTAGAAGATTGATGGGCGAAGGGATTGCTGCGAAAGCGGCAGAATGAGGGGGAATATGATAGAAACAAAGAAAGTGTGCCGGGCGTTTCCTGTGTCCGGCGAGGAGCCTTTTATGGCACTTAAAGATGTTTCCGTAAAAATTCCGGAGAAAAGCCTGACGATATTGCGGGGGAAATCAGGTTCCGGAAAGACAACACTGCTCAATATTATCGGTGCTCTTGATGCGCCGAGTTCCGGCGAGGTATTTTTTGGAGGCAGAAATATTACCGGGCTTTCCGATAAGGAACGGGAGAGACTGCGCCGCCAAAAGATAGGATTTGTTTTCCAGTCGGTTTCACTGATCCCGATGATGACCGTGTATGAGAATGTCGAGTTTGCGCTGCGTCTGTCAAATTATAAGGGCGACCGAAAAAAGAGGGTTGAGGAGTGTCTTCACTTAGTCGGGCTTGGAAAGAGGGCGCAGCATATGCCGCAGGAACTTTCGGGCGGTGAGCAGCAGAGGGTGGCGATCGCGCGCGCGATCGCCCATGCCCCACAGGTATTGTTTGCTGACGAGCCAACTGCGGAGCTAGATACCGCGACTTCTCTCGCGGTAATTAAGCTGTTTAAAGACCTGGTGGAAAAACAGGGGGTTACAATTGTAATGACAACTCATGATATGTCGCTGATGGATGCCGGGGATATGGTCTATACACTGACGGACGGGAGTGTGGACGCGGTGGAAGAGGAGGAGGAAAAAGAGTAGGTGGCACTTAGGAAATGGAGGTTTCTATGGAGCAGGAGATCAGTGCAACAAAAGAGGAGCCAATGATCCTGGCAGATAATTTGGTAAAAATTTACAAGACCGCGGAGCTGGAAGTTTTAGCCCTGCAGGGGCTTGATTTGCAGGTGGAGCGGGGGGAATTACTTGCTATTATCGGTAACAGTGGTTCGGGCAAGTCAACATTCTTAAATATGCTTGGGGGGTTGGATACGCCTAGCGCGGGCAAATTGTTTGTGGACGGAAAGAATTTGTTTACGATGACCGAAAAACAGCTTGTGGAGTACAAGCGCGATACGGTTGGGTTCGTTTGGCAGAACAATGCGCGCAATCTTCTGCCGTATCTTAGCGCCCTGGAAAATGTTATGACCCCGATGCAGTTTGGCGCGGAAAAAAATAAGAAGGAACAGGCGTTAAAGCTGCTTGATATGGTGGGGATGTCGCACAAAAAGGCAAGCCGCTTAAACCAGCTTTCTGGCGGTGAGCAGCAGAGGATTGCTATTGCCATAGCCCTGGCCAACCAGCCTAAACTTCTGCTTGCGGATGAACCGACCGGCTCGGTAGACCGAAAGACAGCGGATTATATTCTGGATGTGTTCCGGCATCTTAACCGCGATGAGGGGCAGACCATTGTTATTGTAACGCATGATGTGGCACTTTCCAAACAGGTTCAGCGCGTTGTGGCGATCCGCGATGGCAAGTTCAGCAGCGAGCGTATTTTAAAGGAGCAGTATTCCCTTGAGGGTGCTACGGCAATAAACTGGCAGGATGAGGAAACCCAGGAAGAGTATGCCATTATTGACCGCGCCGGGCGCATCCAGATTCCCAAGGAGATGTTGACGGAGGCGGGCATTGTGGATAATAAACTTAAGATGGAAGTAAAAGATGGAAAGATTATACTGGAGAAAGTGTGAAAAATACAATGAGCCGGGAGAAATGAACAATCAGCCCCCCCGATACATATAATAAAGAAAATGTATTATTGGGGTGGATTATGAATTTTTGTTCGGTTTTTCAGCGGAAAGCAGATGCACAAGCTTGCATAAACGGCAGCTGCAGGTATCCGGATATCCGGGGAGTCGTGCGCTTTTATCAGTTATGTGGCTGTGTTATGGTCACGGCGGAGGTGGAGGGGCTGCCTTTAGGGGAAAAGCTATGTGGTAAGCCGGTTTTTGCTTTTCATATCCATGAGGGGATGAAATGCTCCGGAAACAGTGAGGATTGTTTCGCGGATGCGGGCGGGCACTATAATCCGAATAGCTGCCCACATCCTTCCCATGCGGGGGATATGCCGCCGCTGTTTGGCGTGTGCGGGAAGGCATTTCTTGCTTTTACGACGGATCGGTTCAAAGTGTGCGAGGTACTTGGCAGGGCGGTAATCGTACACAGGATGGACGACGATTTCCACACTCAGCCATCTGGAAATGCAGGGGAAAAGATGGCGTGTGGAATTATTGCCGGAGGAAATTAATATTAGTTTTGCCCCGCTAAGATGCATCGGCAGTAGTAATTCGAACCAGGTTCTATGCGGGGCATTACATAGGGTGTGGGTGTAAGATGCAATAAAGTGATCTGAAATGGCGGTATTTATGTTGGAAAGGATATTTTAAATGGACATGTATAAACGGGGATCGTTTGGATCAGGGCAAGAATATGGTGGTTTGGAGGGGAGTGTGGATGGTGTGCAGTTTCCGAAGTTTCGTTATCATCCAGACCCAGTGAAAACAGGGGCGTTTTTAAAAAGCGATTCCGCGGTGGTTTGCCAGTGTTGTAACAATCCTACCGATATTTATTATAGTGGTCCGTTTTATGCGGAGGAAGAGGTGGATATTCTCTGCCCTGCCTGTATTGCAAATGGCGAAGCGGCGATGAAATATGATGGTGAATTTCAGGATGAATACTCAACGGATGATGATGTGGATGATGATGAGAGGTTGGACGAGCTGATTCACCGCACCCCTGGTTATCATGGCTGGCAGCAGGAGTACTGGAGGGCGCATTGCGGGGATTACTGTGCTTTTCTGGGTTATGTGGGGTATAAGGAGTTAGAGCAGATGGGAATTGTGGACGAAGTGTTGGATGATGATACGATCTGGAAGGAATGGATGAAACCGGAAACAATGTTGAGGAACATGGTGGATGGCGGAAGTGTCCAGGGGTATCTGTTCCGCTGTCTGCATTGTGGAAAGTATCGGCTGTGGGTTGACTGCGACTGATAAAAACGGGATATTGTTTATTGGACAATCAAGGGGCTGTTGCAAAACTTGGCAATTTATTTCACAATAGTATGGTTAGGATGTTTCAGATATCCATACCATATATTGTTTACATATGCCATATTGCATCAGCCCCTTGATTTATTTGTTTGAAATATTATCTGTATGCAAAGTAAAATAATATACTTTTAAGCGGACTGGTTGTATTTCTCTATTTCTAAGATTTCTTCCGCCCTTGCCACCTGCTCCGGTGTAGGCGGGTCAATTCCCTCAAGTGGGTACGGGATGTTCAGGTGCTTCCATTTTTCCAGTCCCAGTGTGTGGTAAGGAAGAATTTCCACCCGGCGCACCGTCTTTAGTTCCCGGATCAGGTCGCGCAGCTCAAATAAGCCCTCTTCATCGTCCGTCAGCCCCGGTACCAGCACATGGCGTATCCACATATCTTTGCCAAGGTCGGATAGATATTTTGCCATCTGGACAATATTTTCGTTGCCCCACCCGGTAAGTTCTTTATGTTTGCTGCTTACGATTTCTTTAAAGTCCAGCATGGTGAGGTCGGTTACTTCCATCAGGGCATTGAATTTGCTGATAAATGGTTCTTCCATTGTGAATGGATTGCCCGCTGTGTCGAGTGTTGTGTGGATATCTTTTTCTTTTGCATAGCGGAAGAATTCGGTTACAAATTCAGTTTGCAGCAGTGGTTCGCCCCCGCTGACAGTTATGCCTCCGTTTAATTTTCCGTTTTTCATCCAGTAGGTTTTGTAGCGGTATGCTTTTTCAAAGAGATCTTTTGCGGTGTAGAGTTCGCCGCCTTCCATGCTCCAGGTTTCTGGGTTATGGCAGTATTTGCAGCGCATCCGGCATCCCTGCATAAATACGACATAGCGCACGCCCGGACCGTCTACCAAGCCAAAGGATTCCAGGGAATGAACTTTTCCTTCCATATTTGTTGCCCTCCTATTTTAAGTTCCGTATGAGCCCTCCCAATCCCCCCAATCGTGGAAACAATTC